>NZ_JAVLFQ010000029.1:0-17348 GCF_046052765.1 Limnohabitans sp.
CTGTGTGGGTAGTGCACATGGTCAATTAAGTCTTCTACATCTTTGCGGCAGTTATGCCAATTGCCAATCTTGCCGTTGTGCATGAAGGTCCAGTTTTGCCAAATAAACGGATGGCAATTGCTTCTGTTGACTGCAGTGCCAGTGGTGGCGCGTACATGAGCGAAAAACAAACTTGTCCGAATATGTGCTGCAAGCGAGCGAAGATTGGCATCGTTCCAAGCTGGCAGTACATCTTTAAATAGTCCAGGCGTGGTGCGCTGGGTGTACCAAGCAACACCAAATCCATCGCCATTTGTGACCCAACTAGATTGGTTAGCAGCAAGGCTTTGACTCACTATCGAGTGCTCTTGGTGAAATACCAAGTCTTCTAGGTAAATTTCTGGACCCGCGTAAGCAACCCATCTGCACATGGTGACCTCCTTAAATGGATTGGCAATGTCTTGCAGTCTATTGCATAGCGAAAACTCCACATACTTTGCCCGAGCTGAATATTCGCCGACACTTCGGCTGGACTCTAAAACGCACAAGCGTAAAGACTCTTTACGCTTGCTGTCCCAGAAGTTCTAAGATATTATAAAAAGTAATATTTAATTATTCATTATTATACTACAACCATACTACTTTGGCTCCGACATGATGCGTTAACTTATTGATTTCAAAGGGGAAATTGGCATGTTGTCGGAGTCTTCACACGGCGGGGGTCGGGGGTTCGAAACCCTCACCACGCACCAGAAAATCCCCATTCAATTCAAAAACTTAAACGCATTGGCCTATCGATAGTTCCTGACAGGTCTCAGTTCGTGCGCCGCGCTGTACATTAAAATGCTTAAGTCTTGGTCTGGTTTACAGGGCAAGCCCCTTGGGTTAAAAACTTTTTTTGCTGATGATTCAGTAGATGGAAGGGACGTCATGAGTAAACGATTTATCAGGTGGGTTGAAACATGGATCGAGGAAAACATCCTTCCCGGTGCCAATCCCGACATTGAAAGCCACGAAGTAAAAGCAAAGCGGCTGACGGAAAAACTGTTTGATGAAGCGGTCACTGCTGGCTTCACGACAGCCGAGTCAGAGGAGGAGCGGGAGCAAGTTCTACCCCTGGTACTGGCAGCTGTATCGGACAGCACCGACTTTGATATCGATGTCTATCGTCTCAAGTCGGAACTCGCGAATGAGAATGAAGATGGCGATTGAGCTGGGCAACTGGTACAGTCCTGAGTACTAATTTAATGGTGCGGGACGTTACTGCGATACAAATGGGCTGAGATAAGTTCAATAAATAATCTAGATGATTAAAAGTTGACAAAGCATTTATTTCGCTAACTTCAAACCATTGATCTTCATCAGCAAATAAATATTTTTCATTTCTGCCTTTTCACAATCAGGACCACCTACCCAGCGTGATAAAGCATGGGCAGGAAGTTGTATATGCTTTCCTTCTAATTCCACTTCTACTCTGAAATAGCAGGGGTTGAATTCACGAAATGCAATGACTTTTGCCCAACGCCCGATCGGCCAAGGCTTTTTCATCACGATGACATGGTCCCCAGGCCGCGCCAGACATTTCAAGTTATTTTCATACGCATCTTGAATTTCATTGCTAGAAGTTTTTGCACTGGCACTTGCAAAATCGTTGGCAAATTGAATAAATTGTTCAGCTCTCATACCCCTAGATTCGGTTCGAATGGGCTAATTCTTTAATGCATTTAGAGTGAGACCATATTTTCGAACTGGAGTGCCCGTTCAGCACCAACTGACATTCTTGGATCAAAAAATGATCATCTAAGTATTATTTATATGTAAAGATTCCCCCGACCTTATGGCTAAGTTGTGTACTGAACATTCACTGACCGAATGAATTCACAATAGTAAAAAGGGCGGTTTTGATTTTCATTTTTGAATGTTTCAAGTCTTGACATTACCCACAAAGATCAGAAATAGTTTCAATATCTGAACTATGGAGCAGATATTTCAATCATCATTTCATTGCGTCTGAGCATGGGCAATGTCCACGGTGGGTCGTACCTGGACAATTGCGGCGAGCCTAGGGTTTTTAAGTTATTTTTTTGGGCCCATTCATAGGCTTCCATACTTTTATTCTGAACTTTAGAAAGTGTGTTCAAGCCTGAATAATTTAGGACAACAAAGTATTTCACAGGGATTTCTTTTAAAGTGACAGCATTGTTTTTGGGTTTAGGAATAGATGCAAGCGTGTATTGACTGGGCATTGCGAATTTAACAAGCCACTGTTTTGCCGTTTGCATACTCACTGATTCCTGCTGGGGTTGCAAGGTCACGGGTGCAGTCATGGCTATTTTTTCACTCTGTGATGAACTGGCAGCTTGGTTGTTGCCAAATATGTAGTCAGCAATCAGCCTGAAACCTTTGCTAGATGCCTCGTCCATGTCACCATCGACCAATGTTTCAGCCACTAAGTAAGGTGCGTATTTTCGAATTTCGTAGGAACCTTCTGTCCGCAAAACTTCATACTTGGGTTCTTCGATAGCCATCACGTTTCCTGACCATAAGTAAATTAATAACACAGAAAAGAGAAATTTTGTTGCTGTCATCATATTGTTTCCTGTCAACTGAATCGATGGAGTATTGAATACATGATGCATTATTCACTGTACCGAAGATCGATGCTTGATTGCTTGTTCGTGAATGAGCGTTCGGTCTTCCTTTGTGAGCCTGTTTAGATTTTTTAATTGCATCAACATACGTGGATTTTTGGCTAAGGTATCAGTATGCGTGTGTAAGTAGTCCCAGTACAAAGTTGTGAAAGGGCAGGCATTTTCGCCGACTGATTCGGCAGGATCGAATTGACAGCCTTTGCAATGGTTGCTCATGCGGTCGATATATTTGCCACTCGCTATGTAGGGCTTGCTGGCCATCAGGCCGCCGTCTGCAAATTGACTCATCCCTAAGGTGTTGGGCAACTCTACCCATTCAACGGCATCCACATAAACACTCAAGTACCACTGATGTACTTCTTTGGGATGAACGCCTAAAAGCAATGCATACAGACCAGTCACCATCAAGCGCTGTATGTGGTGGGCATAGCCATGGGTAAGTGTTTGCTCAATAGCATCCCGCAAACAAGCCATTCGTGTGTCCCCTGTCCAGTAAAAACTTGGAAGCGATGCATGTGCATTGTTTGAATTGAGTTCAAGATAGGTCGGCATGTGCGTCCAATAAATACCCCTGACATATTCCCGCCAGCCAAGTATTTGACGAACAAACCCTTCCACTGCTTCCAAGGGTGCATGGCCATTGTTGAAAGCTGTCAAAGCTGAATCTATAACTTCTCGGGGATTTAATAGCTTTAGATTCAACGCGCTTGAAAGGTGAGAGTGGTAAAGCCAAACCTCGCCCTCCCACATGGCGTCTTGGTAAAGTCCAAAGCTAGGAAGACGCATCTTGATGAAATCATCCAAGGCTTCAAGCGCTTGTGCGCGTGTCACTGGCCAAGCAAAAATCTCCAAAGAACCTGGGTGTTTATTGAAACGTGATTGAACGATGTCAATGACTTTTTGGGTTATTGCATCAGGTATAAATCGCGATGGCTTTGGTAAATGGGCCGGCCCCTTTTTGCCAAAGCTTCCTCTGTTGTCCGAGTCAAAATTCCACTTGCCACCGATGGGTTGTTTTCCATTCATCAAAATACCAGTCTTTAACCTGAGCTCTCGGTAGAAAAATTCTTGACGCAATTGTTTACGGCCTTCAGCGTGGGCTGAAAATTCGCGAACGGTGCTGATGAAATGCGTGTCATCCCTGATGTCTATAGGTATACCCAGCTGTTGGGTGATGTGGCGTATGCTTTGCAAGACGCGCCAATCTCCTGGCGCAGTCAAGATGATGTGTTTCGGATTGCATTGCTTAATTGTTTTTTCAAGTTCTTTTGCCAAAGTACCAAGATTGTCTGGGGCATCAATTTCGCTGTAAATGACATGCCAACCTTTGTCCCTTAATGCCGCCGCAAAGTGACGCATAGCACTTAAAAATACAGTGATTCGCTGTTTGGCAGACGCAACGTGCGTAGATTCTTCATCCACTTCCGCCATCCATACCGCATCTTGACCGGGATCAAAATCTACCAGAGCTGATGAATCTTCATTCAGTTGGTCGCCAAGAACTACCACCAGATGACGTACAGGGAATGCCATGGAATCCTAACTAAGTTGCTTGATGTCGGCTCGCAGTACTGTTGATGCTTACTTGCAAACATGTACATATTATTCGAAATTCTTTAGCAGAAAGATCGGCTAAGAATAACGCTGGTGCATCTATGGCTGTGCATTGATGATTATGTAGCGTGGCTTGATTTAGCTTGTCGACAAGCCTCAGAGCAGTACAAGACCTGATCCCAATTCTTAGCCCATGCCTTGCGCCAGCTCATATCTCGCCCACAAACTTTACACGGTTTGCTGGGAAGATTTTTTTATTGCCTTTAAATGAAGCTGTATTCGACATGAATAAATTTTCTGCGTGGGGTGAACTAGCGGAATGGTTAGTCCTTAGAGTTTTAAGCCAAGGGAAGGATACCAGTTCGGTTTTGCAGAGATGATTTAGTCATAAGCTAAATCACCCGTTTGCTTCGGGGTATTCGATCGCACATCCAGTATTTTTCTTCTGGCTATTTCAGCAATGAGTATGCCAAGGGGAGCAGACACCCAAATACACAACAAAATATTCGCAGAAGGGTAATCGCGCAGCACAGGGCCCATCACAAACAGTATGACTCTGAACAGCCAAAAAGCGCCCCACATAGAGCCGGCAAATCTAATCATCCAAATTCTATGGCTGGTTATGTCGCCTCTTCGAATGGCTAACACCCCCATCACGGCACAGCCATAAACAAAAAATGACATTGACCAAAAACCATACATGGACAGGTTTCCGCCATATTCATTGACTGAACCGTGGGAGGCGGCTAACCAAATAGCACAGACTGTACCGACGGTCAAACAAGCAAAAGATATTTTTCCAAGGTAACTGTGCATTGCGGCATTAGCACCTGTTCCAGGTCGCGAAAGCTGGATATGCATGAGTACAAAAACGATGGAATTGAAGCTCAGGTGAGCGTAAAGAAGATTTGTCCTCAATTCGGTCCCATTGAGAAAACGATCATAAAAAGCTGTGCCCCAAGAAGGATGCAATTCATAAGTGGCGCCCCACACAGTGCAGGTATTGGATGGACAAGTGGCCAGTGCGGCTGCCGTTTGGCCAGCTTGCAAACCTAGGTTATCAAGTACATCGTAGATGCCAATAAAAAATGCGATGGCTGCCGGAGCGCCCTCAATCAAGTAGCGGACATTCATGAACAGCAAAAATGCAATGCCGAAAATAATAAATGGTGTAAATTTTTTGCGGGTCAATCCCAGCAACAGTAAACCCACCCAAACAACCAATGCACCAAAGAAAACAGTAAGTCCAAACGGCATTTGCATATGTTGACCTGCTTTAAGCAATTAAAATTGACTGACGCTGTTGCAAATACTATTCTTTACATTATGAGTATGTCAATGGGGTAAGTCGTTAATTTGAATCCCAAAACTTTGCCTCAAAGTTCTTGGCCTCAATAACGTTGTGCGTACTTTGAAACTCGTTTAAAGTACCGTTTCTTTGAGTAACCTTGGAGTGAATTGCCATGAAACGTTTTTTCAAATGGTGTAGTCTGTGGGTGCTACTGACTTTAACTCCGGCTTTCGCGGCCATGACAGAAGCTGAAATTATCAAAGCGCTGTCTTTGCCTGAGAACAGCACAGGCAATATTGCAGATGCAGTGGATGAAGCCACTGGCGCCAGGGGATGGATGTCTGCTGACATGAAGCCTATCTTTGATGCGCGTATCGTGGGTCGCGCGGTTACTGCTGTATTGCGGCCTGTACTCAAAGGCGATACCCGCAAATATCCCAACTATGCTCTGGAAATTTTAGATCAAGCCCCCGAAGGATCGGTGTTGGTGTACGTCATGCAAGACGGGCTGGACATTGCCGCCATGGGTAACTTGATGGGTACAACAGCCAAAGTTCGCAATTTGGCTGGAGCAGTGATTGATGGTGCTGTTCGCGATGTTGCTGAGCTCAGACAAATTGGTTTTCCTGTTTGGTCTCGTCGCATCACGCCAGCAACATCGGTAGGTCGCATGGTGAGTTCTGAAAAGCAAGTGCCCGTCAAATGCGGTGATGTAATGGTCCATCCAGGTGACTACATCGTAGGAGACACCGACGGCATTGTGGTGGTACCTGCTGCGCACGCAGAAAAAATTATCGAGTTGCTGAAACAGTACGACGACAAAGAATCAAAAATGATGCCCATCATCAAAAAAGAAAAATCTATGCTCAAAGCTCTGGAAATTTACAACAGATACTGATTAGTTTTTTTCAAGGCTTGCATACAGCTTGATGAAATGCTCATGGCGTGATTGACCTATCGCTTTAAGGGTTGCATATCCCGCATTCTGCTGGCTCAGCAGTCTCAACTAGATTCATTGTCAAATGAGACTTGAATTCGCAATAGTTGCAGGACCAAGTTTCACACGCGGTACATGGGTTGGGAATCCACAGGCTCTGCAAGGTAAGCCGGTTTCAGCTTTGGTTTTCCAATAGCCTGGCATGTCAGATCTTCTCTTTACCGTGCTTGGTCAATAAAGAAACTGTTTTGTTTCTGTAATTTATTTTCATGATGCCTCCTCATTGAACAACAAACTGCGCGACATAGGTGTAGGCTGGAATGCCTATCAACAAATTCAGTGGAAAAGTGATACCTAGCGACATACCAAAATAAAGTGAAGGTCTGGCTTCAGGTATGGCTGTTCGCAATACAGCAGGTACGGCAATGTATGAAGCACTTGCAGCCAAAACCATTAAAAGTGCTGCGTCACCTGCTGATGCATCAATGATCAATGCGGATATAAGAGCTATACATGCATGAATGATTGGTGCAAAAACAGCGTAAGCAATCAAACTGACAGGCATTCCTTTCAATTGGTGTGAATTTCTAGCTGTCATCAATCCCATGTCTAACAAAAAGAAAGCCAACATTCCTTTGAATAAATCCCCAGAAAATGGTTGCATTGCAATTTTTCCTGTATCGCCAGTAATTAAACCAATGAGCATCGAACCCAAAAGCAAGAGTTGGGCGCCATCGGTGAAAGATTCATGGAGTATTTTTCTAAAAGAAATTGGTTCCGTGAGCTTTGACTGATCTGTTGATATATTTTGAGTATGTAAGCTCGATTCTGAGCTCTGGTGTCTCAAGTTATTCGCTAACAAAACGGCTAAGATTATGGCTGGGGATTCCATCAAAGCCATAGCCGCTGCCATATAGCCGCCGTAACTTATTTCATGATTATCTAGATATTGAACTGCGGTGACAAAAGTAACAGCACTGACTGAACCATAGGTGGCGGAGACGGCTGCTGCGTCAAAATGTGGTAACACTCTTTTGAGTATGAAATATCCAATCAACGGAATGACAATGGCAAGCGCGATTGCAACGCCGAGACTTGCGGCTACTTCTTGTGTAAAGCTTGATTTTGATAATGCAAATCCGCCTTTGAGTCCCAAAGCCATTAATAAATAGAGAGAAAGAAATCTTGAAATTGCGGGAGGAATTTCAAGATTGGATTTCAAACTGGCTGCCACAACGCCAAATATAAAAAAAAGTATGGCTGGGTCAAGTAATGAGTGCATAAAATTTCCTTTTAAAAAATTTTATGTATATTCTTTTTCTTTGTAAAATCAATTTTTAAATATTTAGATATAGATAAAAATCTATGAACATTACCTTCAAAAAATTAAAATTATTTTTGGCATTTGCCGAAACTAAAAGTGTCAGTGCCGCCGCAAAACAAATGTTTGTTACCCAACCGACAGCATCCATGCAACTTATGGAAATTACCAATGCGGTGGGATTGCCGTTGTATGAAATGATTTCAAAAAAAATCTACCTGACAGATACTGGTAAAGAATTGGCTGATACAGCAAGACAGATACTCAATACATGGGCTGCATTTGAACAAAATGTGGATTCAACAAATGGAATCACAAGAGGAAAATTAAAAATTGCAGTAGTCAGCACAGCCAAATATTTCATGCCTCGTTTAATTGGTCAGTTTTGTAAAAAATACCCTGATATAGACGTTTCTCTTGAAATTTTGAATAGAGATGGTGTCGTATCTCGGATGCTGGATAACTTGGATGGCATTTACATCATGTCTCAACCCCCGAAAGATATCGATTTAGATGATGATATTTTTATGGACAATCAACTTGTGGCTATTGCAGCACTAAACTCGCCCCTTGCAAAGCAAAAATCTATTCCACTCAGCACTCTTAAAGACGATAGGTTCATTCTTCGTGAAAAAGGTTCTGGTACAAGAATGACATCAGATAAATTCTTTAAACAATTTAAGTTTTGTCCTAATATACGCATGGAACTAGGAAGCAATGAAGCCATCAAAGAAGCTGTGGCTGGAGGTCTTGGAATTGGTGTGGTATCAAAATACGCATTGCACGGGCGTCAAAAAGAACACGGCGTTTCGATGATTGACATCAAAGGTTTTCCAATCAGCTCTCACTGGCACGTCGTCAATCCTTCAAAAAAACAACTTTCTCCAATCGCCCATGCATTTAAAGCTGAGCTTTTCAGCAGTGCTGTTAAATTTGTTTCTACTACTCGCTCTGCTGGAAGCTCCATTTAAGAAGGCAAAAGGCACTTAGAGTTTCTTGCTCAAAAGGATTGAATGAATCAAAGGTTGCGATGTCCTCATAACGCCTATCTTCCGTGCTAACTTGAACTACTTTATTCCGTAATCTATGGGTATTTCACTGGTTACAAAAGATAGGATGGTTATGAAAACTTTATTTGGTGGGAACAAAAAAGGAAAGCAACACTTTGTGCAAAACTTCGCTTTGTCTTTGAATATAAGCGGGCGAATATACATCAGTGTTATATGCGCGTTTAATAATTTCAGCTTCTAAAAACGGGAAGTACATCACACCTAATACCGTTGGCACAAGATGTTCTGCCTTGGGTTTGCGAGTTGCTAATTTCAAGTCTTTACTGACTTTTTCAATCATCGATTTGCTCATCGTGTAACTGGGCAATAAGAACTGCTCGTAAAGCCATTCGGCCCTCGGACCGCCTTTGCCAGTTTCGTCCACCACAATACGCACTAACTGGGGATGGTGCGCTGCAAACTCAATCAACTTTTTGGCCATGAGCGCGATTGCTTGCATGGCATTCAAATTAGACATCAAGACCTGCACTGAATTCAATTCAGCCATCAATGCCAGTTGCGCTTGACTGACCGCCTCTTGCCACAGCGCTTCTTTGGTGGCGTAGTGGTAGTGAATGAGCGGTTTTGCCACATTTGCTGCCTTCGCAATTTCTAAAATACTGGCGTGGTTGAACCCTTTTTCTGCAAACACATTCAATGCAGCGGTGCGTATGACCGCACTCGCATCTCTGTCGGTGCGTGCGGGTCGTCCTGGCTTACGTTTGGTTACAGCTATGGTCATTTGGTTCGAACTCTAACGGATGAAGACTAGGGAAGTCCCTAGCTTGCTGTTTAATTATGCCAAGCGACATAATTATTTGCAATCAAGCTTGATCAGGATTTAAACCATGCAAATGCCGCGCGGAATGCATTTGGGCTATACACCGGAAGAAATGGCAAGCAGCCCCTATGCCTCTTTTTTTCATAACGACATGGCCATATTGGCTGATCATGTCAAAGAGGCTTTGCTGATTGGCGGTCAGGCCAGCGAATTGTTTCCCTTGGTAGACCGTGCGGCTGAATTGTCAGACCCTGGTTACTGGCCGGTGGAAACGGGTTATGGACTTGGCTTAGATGGCTCGGTGCAGGTGTTTGTGTTGACGCCAATGCCCGGGGTGACACCTACCATGTGGGATTGGTGGTTTGCGTGGCACGGCAGTCAAGCACAACGCTATAAGTTGTGGCATCCACGTGCCCATATCCATGTGGCATGGGCCGATGGCCGAAATGATTTAAACCATTACGTTGGCCGTACCTCTCATGTGGTTGAGTACGTTGGTCGTGAACTGTTAAGCCTCACTATCCGATTTGTACCTCCTTCCAGCATGGGATTGAATGAAGACCGATTAAAGCAGCAAGGCGAAGTCGCGATTTGCGCTCGTGGCGGCATCGCTGGTACACCCATGGAAACCGGTTGGTTGGTTCATCACTTGCGTCCTGTCGAAGGAGGGTGTGAGATGCGTTCACGTTTTTGGTTAGGCGGCCAGAATGTTTGCGCCAGAGGTATGGACAACCGATGGGGGAGGTGGTTGGGTGGACTGGCTGCCCACTTCAACCCATTGAGTCCTACACAGGCCTCAGAACTCTTGGTGCACTGCGCTCAGGAAATGACCCATTTGGCCGCATTGTTGCCAGATCTCTATCAAACATTTGGCCCTACAAAGGCTTGACGCGACCCAAGGAATACACCATGAACAAAAGTCATTCCCAAGGACGCGTGATCAGACGCTCAGATGCTGGTTTTGAAGAAGCGGTGTTGGGCACCAGTTTCACGGTGCGCGACCCTGGGCGTAGACCAGACCTTGTAGTACAAGCCAATGACGTGTATGAAGTGATGGCAGCTGTGCGGCATGCAGCAAAAGACGGCATGCATATTGGCATGTGCTCGGGCGGCCACAGCTGGGCGCAAAACCATATTCGAGACGGCGGGCTGATGCTCGATTTATCTCGTCTCAAAAGTATAGATATCAACGCCACCCAGATGACCGCTGTGATTGGCCCAGGCGTATTGGCTGGTGAATTGAATGCAGCTGTTGTCAAGCATCAACTCTTTTTTCCGACTGCCCATGCCTATACCGTGGGCATGGGGGGGTTCTTGCTGCAAGGTGGCTTTGGTTGGAACAGTCGCAATGTAGGCATGGGTTGTCAAAACGTGATCGGTATTGATGTGGTGTTAGCTGATGGAACATTGGTTCATGCCAGCGCCACAGAGCATCCAGAGTTGTATTGGTCTGCCAGAGGCGCCGGACCCGGTTTTTTCGGTGTGGTGGTGCGTTTCCATTTACAACTGCACAAACGCGCTAAATTCATAGGCTTGAAAACACAGGTGTTTCGTATCCAGCATTTAGAGCAAGTCATGCGCTGGGCAGACCAAGTGGGGCCACAGGTGTCGCCACAGGTGGAATTTCAAATCGTCATGAATCCCAAGGCCTTGTTGATCAATTCTCACGGTATGGAAGTGATTGCGCCAGTGATGGCCGATAGTTGGTCTGAGGCGCGTGAGTTAGTGAGTTTCATGACACGCAGTCCGGTTCGACATTTGTCAAGTTTGCATCTGCCACTGTTGCCTATGTCGTTGGAATTCATGATGAAGACCGGTGAGAAAACGCTGTTTCTCTCCAACACGCGTTGGAGCGCAGACAACATGTGGATGAACGATCCCATAGAGCCCTTGTTGCCAGCGATGCGTGAAATTGCAAACACCCAACCACCGCATCCCAGCCATGTGCTGTGGCTTAACTGGAACGGTCCCGCTCAGCGACCTGACATGGCCTTTTCGGTGGAACACAGAACCTATCTTGCGCTTTATTGCGGCTTGGGCAATGGCGTTGATGAAGCCCAACACGTGAATTGGGCAACAGACCACATGAAGGCATTGGAGTCATGGAGTCGAGGCATCCAACTCGCTGATGAAAACCTCGCACGTCGGCCCGCCAAATTTGTGTCGGACGCCAACATGGCGCGTCTCGATCAAGCCAGAGCAAAGTATGACCCAGAGGGACGCTTTCATCCTTGGATGGGTCGATTACCGATCCAAAGTTCATGACCATGACCACTGCCGTTGATACAAAAGCGCCATTCATACTTTGGGGCACACCGCACTCGCTGTACACGGGTAAGGCACGGTCTTGTCTGATCAAGAAAGGTCTGTCTTTTCAGGAAAAATGTCCCTCGCATCCTGATTACAAAAAGCGCGTTCGACCAGCTGTTGGAATGGTGACTTTTCCTGTGCTCGAAACGCCTGAGGGGCAATTCATTCAAGACTCTACAGACATCGTTACTTATCTTGACGGGTTGGAAGATATAACGTCGCCTACTAGCATGAGGCCGTCCACACCTGTACAACTGGTGGTGGCACGATTGATCGATGGTTTTGGTCTTGAAGGTATGTTGCAGCCTGCAATGCATTACCGATGGAGCTACCGCGATGAGCAAGAGCTGTACTTACAGACCGAATTTGGGCGGGGACTGTATGGCGCTGAGGATCGCGAAGCAAGGCGTGCGGCTGGCAGGCGGGTGATGGATTTCTTCAGTTCCAGTTTGCCAGCGCTGGGTATCAATCCACAGACAGCCCCTTTGATTGAAACTGCATACGAGGAACTGCTGGAAATATTAGATATTCATTTTCAGCGTTACCCCTATGTGATGGGATATCGCGTGAGTATTGCCGACCTTGGCCTCATCGCACCCTTGTACGCTCACCTCGGGCGAGATCCATACCCTGCTGCGTTGATGAAAAAGCGTGCGCCAAATGTTGCACGTTGGGTAGAGCGCATGCAAATGCCTAATATGCCAGATGGCGAATACACAACAGATGTTGCTGATTGGTTATCGGAAGACGCCATTCCGATGACGTTGGAGCCGCTGCTGGCATTGATTTTCAAGGACTGGGGGCCACAGCTTGTGGCTGACCTTTCCATTTACCAGCGATGGATCAACGCCCATCCTGACAAACAAACTGGAGATCTCATCAACGTCAACGACAGTCGATTGGTTCACCCCACACTGGGCATGGTCAGCTATGAATGGCGAGGTATTCGTGTGCAACGCGCTAGTGCAGTTCATGGCTTGTGGTTGTTTCAATTAACGCAGAATGTAGTGCATGCAATGTCATCCGAGGCGTCGCAACGCTTCGCTGCATTGCTCAAGCGAACGGGGGGACAGGCAGTGATGGATTTGACTTTTCCGCTTCCCATGGCTCGACTCAACAACGTGTTGGTTTTGAGCTAGAAGAAGACATTTTTCATGAAATCCTCGTCCGATATGTTGTCACTCATTTTGACCAAGGTGATGTGCGACACCCATGCCACGGCTCAATCCATTCAATCTGCAGATAGCGTTCTTTAGGCTTCAAGAAAAAAAGCTCAATGCCCAGATCTCAGTTGATCCAGCGTGACAAATTCAAGGGCTTTTGAGTGCGTGCTTTCCAAAATCACAGGAGGTGCCACACCAGCTGCAAAGGCCTCTTTCCAACGCAAGGCACACAAGCACCACTTATCACCATGTTTAAGTCCTTTGAATCTGTATTCAGGCCGCGGTGTCTTCAAATCGTTTCCTTGCTTGAGGGTGAAATCTAAAAAATCCTGCGTGATACGGGCGCAAACGACGTGACTTCCATGGTCCTGACTGTCAGTCTTGCAGCAGCCATCTCTGAAAAATCCAGTCAGCGGGTCATAAGAGCATGGAATCAATTCAGTACCAAGTACGTTGAGGGTTTGTTTAATCATGAGCGTGCACTTTCTTGATCACAAATTCCATCAATCCCTCACAAGCTTCCTCAACCAAATCGAGAACGTATTCAAAATTCTTTTCGTCACCATAGTAGGGGTCAGGAATCACAGTGGCATCGGAAGTTTTTAAAAACTCTGCAAACCCTCTTATTTTGTGGTGTAGAAGGGGAGGACAACGTTGCTCAAGTAAGGCGCGGTTGTCCCAATCCATGGTGATCAGTAAGTCAAAGTTTTCAAAATCGCCTTCGTTGACAGCCCGCGCCCTTAAATTGGAAAGGTCGTATCCACGTTTCAGTGCATGCAATTGACTGCGCGAGTCAGGAGGAGAGTTAGGATGATAGTTGTGCGTACCAGCTGAATCTACATGGATTTGTTCATCGAGTTTGCTATTTTTCAGTTTTGTTTTAAATACGCCTTCAGCAGTAGGACTGCGACAAATATTGCCCATGCAAACAAACAGTATTTTGAGTTTGTGATCATTCATTTTTTTACGAAAAGTTAAAAATCAAATCCGAGTTGTATGTCGTCTTTTGGGGGTTGCCGAGATTGTTTGACAACGGGTTTGTGCTTTTGACGAGATGCATGCTTTTCAACCACTTCTTTTTTGCCAGCCCTGACTGATGGGGTTTGTCTGAGCTGGTGAAGTCTTTGTTTAGATTCCCGCGTGGCCATGGCCAAGTCCACCACAGGTTCAACGATGTCGATTTCATTAACTCTGGGAATGGGTGAGTCTTGGGGAATCAGCCAAGGTTGGAACAACCAAGGTTGTGGAACAGCTCTCATTCGGGGTAGCCAATGCCTGACAAAATTGCCGTTCGGATCATGGTCTTGCGCTTGCTTGATAGGGTTATATACCCGGGTCGTGTTGATGCCCGTGGTTCCGGACTGCATTTGCAGTTGGCTCCAATGGATACCGGGTTCGTAATCTAAAAATTGTGTAGCCAGCCAATTCCCCACCTCACGCCAGTGCAGCCAAAGCGGATAAGCTGCGACTGAAACCAACATGGCACGCATGCGGAAATTCAGCCATCCCGTTTCCCTGAGCATCACTACGCAGGCGTCAACCATAGGCCAACCAGTTCTTGCATCTTTGAGCGCTTCAAAATATTCGTCATTGAAATCTTTCTCCCGAAGTCCATCGTAGCCACGGTGCATGTTTTGCCACTCAATAGCAGGCTCACTCTCCAGTTTTTGTATGAAATGACAATGCCAGTGAAGGCGGCTGATAAAAGCGGTTAGGCCAGCACGGTGTCGACTGGCCTGTGGTGGAATTTGAGCAAGTTGTGCTCGGGTTTGCTGCACCACTTCGCGCATGCTGATGCAACCATAGGTCAAGTATGCGGATATTCGCGAGCATGCATCGGGTGCCGACAGAGGAGAGGAAATACCGCCTCGGTAACCAATGCTGCGTGCATGTAGAAAACTATGTAAAGTTTTCAAAGCGAGTGTGCGGCCCCCGAGCTGTCGCTGAGGTGGGTTATGTTGCAAGTGTGATGGGGCGTTGATTGTCAGACCACCTGTGCTGGGCGGGCGCCAAAAACGCATGACCTCACAATGTGTTTGAGGCGTGCGCATATGCTGCTCCCATGCGCTTTGCCACACGTCACGATTCTTTAGACGACGTACAACGCCAAACTGAGCAAATTCATGCCAAGGAATAGCTTGATGTCGACACCAATCAGCTACTTTCTGGTCACGCGAATAAGTCCATCCGTTACCTGTTTCTTCATGTGAATACAGAGTATTGAATGGCGCCTCTTTCCAAATGTCAGACAAAACTGTGACCATGTCGCCATGATGAATCTCAATTTGGCCACCCAAACTGCGTAAATATGCATCCACATCTTGCAAGGACTCGCGGATGAATTCAAAGTGCTGAAGTGCCGTGTCGGGTTGAAGCCAGAGTTCTGGCTCAACGACGTAGATACAGCGCACGGGTCCTTGTTTGCTAGCCTGCGTAAGCGCTTCATGGTCGTGCCATCGTAAATCGCGCTTGAACCAGACTAAGGCATAACTCATTTCAAATACCTACCAGTTAGAAGCGTTAGGAAATTTTTGGCATGACAACCGGTACTGCCAAGCAAATACCAGCAATTACTGTGAGTTGAAGTCTCATGCTCAACCATTGCGACACACCAAATTGCGGATATCTTTTGAAGTCTACAAAAAAACAAATCCACAGGGTAATGAATTGAATTTCCAGTCCCCAATGGGTGCCAACAATCAAACTGCCCCATGCCATGAGGCTAGGAATAACGCCCCAAATAATGGCAATAGGATCAGGCTGTTCCTCACGCATGGCCAGTCCCCAATGGATAGCGCCCAAGAAACTGATAATGGTTGCTCCATAAGCCAGTAAGCTGAACAAGTTGGTTGACTGTTGTATGCCATTCAATAAAACCGACAGTGCAGATAAGCAAATAAATGGAATGAGTCCTGCGTATCCAATGGTTTTAGCTATCAACGACGGTGATGAGGGATTTGTATGCATGATGTAGTAGTTTCAATTGAATGATTTAAAAGGAGTACCCAAGCAATTGATTGGCAGCGTAGTTACGGTACAGACTTTGTGAGACAGGAATTCACGGATGAAAGACGCGGCCTTGTGCCGTTTGGTGTAACCACTCAATAACAACACGCTTACCATAGCGTGTTACTTTGGACACGACTTTGTTCAGACTCCCAATCAAATCTATGGATTTACCGCCGATAGTGAATAAAGACCACAAGTCATTTTTAATCCAATTTAAGAGAGGGGTTGCGACTGCTCTGAAAACCATGCTCAGTAATATCGACTGGGTTTTTTGTTTCTGGGGCGGCTTCATATGTTGATAATGTGGGCATGCACATTTTTTCGCCGTCCCAAACTTGGCCACACCAACAAACACCTTCAGTATTGATGATGCAAGTACCAGTACCACAGCATCTTGGGTCTTCGCTCATGGTTGCTCCTTTTTCTCAGGTGTAAGTTTTAGCAATTGGCTCTTCGGTGATCTGCAATGTGGCGGTCATTGAACTTCATAGATGGATCTCTCAAGGCACGATGTTTGGTTGCTCTACCAGTAACTCTCTTTCTCCACATCCTAAAAGAAGGGGGCTTTAATTCAGAACGCATGAGACGTATGACCTCTGCTTCTGTCATCCCGAAGCGCTCTTTGATAGTTTCAAAAGAAGTGCGGTCTTCCCATGCCATTTGTATAACATGGGATATGTCGCCTGCAGTCAAGCCCTTGTGATTAATGAATTTGAGGACTGACATTGAGAGTAGTAGGTTGAGATCTGAGGTGAAGGATTGAAAAATTCTGACTAGATTTATGAGTATTGACCCTGTGAATAATACAATTTTTTGTGAATTTATGTTAGGTTAACTCAATGTATGGTCATGCTTTGAGTTTGTAAGTGGGGGACAAAAACAATGAATTAACTACCAAGGGCTTGAAAAAATGCAGGACACATCGCAAGCTTTTGGCCACTTAAATGATGTTTTGCGCTTGCTTAGAGTATTTGTGCGCTTACGCCCTTGGCTGCAACGCAGCTCGAAGGCATTGCCAGATAACAAAAAAATATATCCCTTACCAGCCGCTGCTACCTGGTTCACCCTTAAAGGGTCCTGACAGATCAGGCGTGATCCATCCGCCATAAAAACCACCAGACTGTGGAACAACCTTTGCTCCATCTATCATGCAGTCAAGATGGTGTGCATAAAAAGCAATGCAATCAGCAAGTGGCTCTGCGCCTGTCAACGGTTGCGGATAGCTCCAAGCCACTCTGGGTAAACATCGTTCGCTATCAAACAGATCCCAATAAAGGGCAGGACCTTTCCATTCACAAAAAGA
>NZ_JAVLFQ010000030.1:0-14146 GCF_046052765.1 Limnohabitans sp.
ACGACCGGTTTTGACTATGCCAGCATGACCATTTCTGAGAATGTGGTCGAACAAGCAGATCAATGTTTTAAAAATATAGCGTCTGCCTTAGCGCAGGCAGGTTGCACTTTGGATGATGTTGTTCGGGTCAACTATGTGCTGCCGGATGGCAAAGATTTTGAACCTTGCTGGCCTGTTTTTGCTCGTTACTTAGGTTTTTCAAAACCTGCAGCGATGATGATCACTGCCGGGTTGCTGGACCCTCGCATGAAAATCGAAATTGAAGTGACTGCATATAAAAAACATGAAAACAATGCGCATCAAAATTGACCCCGCAACCGCGTCTCTTAGACGCATTGGCCGGATCAATAAAGCCAAAGTGGATGCGACCACCTATGCGCAAATAGCAGATCAAGCAGCACTAGATGAGGCTATGGCTATTCAAGATGCAGCCAAAATTGCGCGACGTGTTCGTCGGCGCAAATAATTCAAAACCTCGGCAACTCCGGGTGACTCATCTGACCGCCACGCACCAGCATCTTGCCGTACTCGGCGCAGCGTTGCAGGGTCGGAATCACTTTGCCGGGGTTGAGCAATCCGCTGGGGTCAAACGCGCGTTTCACACCAAACATTTGCTCGTTTTCCGCCGCTGAAAACTGCACGCACATGGAGTTGAGTTTCTCCACACCCACACCGTGCTCGCCTGTCACCGTTCCGCCCATGGCCACACTGGTTTCCAAAATATCCGCGCCAAAGAGTTCACAGCGGTGTAATTGGTCGGGGTCGTTCGCATCAAACAAAATCAGCGGGTGCAAATTGCCGTCGCCTGCGTGAAACACATTGGCGCAGCGCAAGCCGTATTTCTTTTCCATCTCGGCAATCGCCAACAGAATGTCTGCCAAACGCTTGCGCGGAATGGTCGAGTCCATGCACATGTAGTCAGGGCTGATGCGACCACTCGCAGGAAACGCGTTTTTGCGTCCGCTCCAAAATTTCAATCGCTCGGCCTCGTCTTTGCTGACCGCAATCGCGGTCGCGCCGCAGCTTTGCAACACCGCACTCATGCGGCCGATTTCTTCTTCCACTTCTTCGGGTGTGCCGTCGCTCTCGCACAGCAAGATGGCGGCGGCATTCAAGTCGTAGCCTGCATGCACAAAATCTTCCACAGCAGCAGTCATGGGCTTGTCCATCATCTCCAAACCCGCTGGAATAATGCCGGCCGCAATCACCGCGGCGACGGCGTCACCGGCTTTGCGTAAATCGTCAAAGCTGGCCATGATGCATCGCGCGAGTTGTGGCTTGGGTGTGAGCTTGACAGTGACTTCAAGTGTGATGGCCAGCATGCCTTCTGAGCCGACCACGAGCGGCAGTAAATCCAAACCGGGCGCGTCCAGCGCATCGCCGCCGAACTCTATCCATTCGCCTTCAATCGTCAAGCCTTTGACCTTCATCACGTTGTGCAAGGTCAAACCGTATTTCAAACAATGCACGCCGCCGGAGTTTTCTGCCACGTTGCCGCCAATGCTGCAAGCGATTTGGCTGGACGGATCGGGCGCGTAATACAAACCCAATGGCGCTGCGGCCTCGCTGATGGCCAAGTTGCGCACACCGCTTTGCACCACCGCGGTTCTGCTGTGCGCGTCCATTTTCAAAATGCGGTTGAACTTGGCGAGCGACAAGGTGACACCTTGCGCATGCGGCATGGCGCCGCCCGACAAACCGGTGCCTGCGCCGCGCGCGACCACAGGCACCGACAGTGCATGGCAAGTGCGCAAAACCGCTTGCACTTGCTCGTAGGTCTCGGGCAAGGCCACGCACAAAGGGCGTTGGCGGTAAGCGGTCAAACCATCGCATTCATAAGGTGTGGTGTTTTCAGAAGATGACAACACGGCATGTGCGGGTAGCACCTGGCGCAAGGCCGCAAGCACTTGCGCACTTCTTGCGGCCAGCGCACGGGAGTCCGTGTGCAAACTTTGAATTTCTGATGAAGTAATAGCGTTCATACCGCTACTGTAAACCTTCTGCGCATTTGCTTGATCGCATGGCCCCTATTCACCTTGTTCTCTTACAGAGAAAACACACAAGGCTCACCCTGCGAGCGTGTAAGAAAGAGGCATTCAATCAAGCTCTATACAAGCCATCCTGCTTGCATGTCGGTGTCAATAAATTCACAGCGAGTCACTTCCATTAGTTGAGCAACTGTCGAAAAACACCCGGCACAGCGTGAGTGCCAAGGTGTGCTTTTCAATAGTTTTTTATTCTGAAAGCATGCATAAAAAACACACGCACCATGGCATTCGTTTTGCCCATGAAGACCCATCAGTCAATGTTTGGAGATCTTCATGTTCAACGTCTTGTATGTACGCCAATGTATTCATTCAACCAACGTCATCAAAGCAGCAGTTGTCGCGCTCAAACAGCACGCCATGCAACTGCGGTATTCGCTCGGCGCAGGCACAGGGCGGCATGCTGTCGGCGTGCTAAGTCTGTTGTTAGTTGCTATTTCACAGGCACACGCACTACAAATACAACGCGTGGAAACAGATGTGTTTGTGTCTGGTGACATCGTCGCCAATGATGATGTGAAATTGCGTAACGAGTTTGATGCCGCGCCTGTCAAGCGGTTGATTCTGGTGAATTCCCGCGGTGGGCATTTGACGGCCAGTCTGAGCATTGCACGTTGGTTGAGCACGCGACCTGTCACCACCTTGGTGGCGGGACCGTGTTTATCGGCGTGTTCATTGATATTCATGGCAGGTGCAGAACGTCAATATGCGACCGGGTTTGAACCGCGCCTGACGGTGATAGGCATACATGGCCCAGCATGCCGCTGACGGGCCAAATGTTGCCTGAGCGTGCGGCTGAAATGATGGCGTTTTACAAAGAACGCATGGGGGTGAAATACGATGCAGATTTATTGCATGCTGCGCTTTACGAAATGAAAGATGCGACCGGTTTTGTATTGATCCGCGAGATGGCACGCAACAACGCACGCGATCGCATCACCTTGCATTGCCCGACCGCTGGCACCCCGCGCTGGCAATGTACCGAGTACCCGCGCCTCGATGCCTACACACTGGGGCTGGTAACGGCAACAGAAACCGTCAATTTGCAATTGCCTGACAGCATGAAGCCTAGAATGCCTTGACCGTTTGCGCCGCACGGCGCTTTTGTATAAATACGCAAGGAGACACAGACCATGGGCGCTGGCGACATGCAACTTGACAACCTGTGGTTACCGTTCACCCCCAACCGCGATTTTCATCAGACGCCTCGGGTATTCACTGCCGCCAATGGCATGTACTTCACCACAGCCGACGGACGCCAAGTGTTAGATGGCGTATCCAGCCTGTGGTGTGTCGGTGCAGGCCATAACCGGCGTGAAATCAATGAAGCCATCTACCAGCAATTGCAAACACTCGACTATTCCACCGCTTTTCAGTTCGGCAATGACCGCGCATTTGAAGCCGCACACAGAATTGCCGAGCTGGCACCAGGCGACTTGAGCAAAGTATTTTTCTGCACTTCAGGCTCAGAGGCTGCAGACACCTCGATGAAGATCGCCTTGGCCTACCACCGCGCGCGTGGTCAAGGTCAGCGCAGTGTGTTTATCGGGCGCGAGCGAGGCTACCACGGCGTGGGTTTCGGCGGCATGAGCGTAGGCGGCATAGGCGGTAACCGCAAGCTGTTTGGCTCGGCCATGTTGCCGCATGTCGACCATTTGCGTTTCATCCACGACCCGGTAAACCATGCTTACATCCATGGTGCGCCACCGGTGTTTGCAGAGGACTGGTTGTTGGAATTGGAGCAGCGTATCTTGCCGTTGCACGACCCTAGCAATGTGGCGGCCATCATTGTCGAACCGGTGGCAGGCAGCGCCGGTTGGTACATACCTCCGCAAGGCTATCTACAACGCTTGCGTGAGATTTGCGACAAGCACGGCATATTGTTGATTTTTGATGAAGTCATCACCGGGTTCGGGCGCATGGGTGTGCCGTTTGCTGCCGACTTTTTCGGTGTCGTGCCCGACATGCTGAATTTCGCCAAATGCGTCACCAATGGTGTGATTCCCATGGGCGGGGTGATTTGTCGCGAACACATTTACAACACCGTTACCGATGTTCAAACACCTGCGCATGCGATTGAGTTTTCTCATGGCTATACCTACTCCGGTCACCCTGTGGCTTGTGCGGCAGCCTTGGCCACCATGAAATTATTGGCCGATGAGAAGTTGTTTGAACGCGCTGCAGCCATGGCGCCAGTGCTGGGTAATGCGGTACATGCCAGTATCAAAGGCTTGCCTCATGTGATCAGCATCCGTTCGCTGGGATTGGCTGCAGCGGTAGAGCTCAGCCCCTCGGACAAAGGCGTAGGCGCGCGCGGCTATGCGGTTTTCTTGGCGTGCTTAAAGCACGGTGTGCTGGTTCGCAGCGCAGGTGACAACTTGGTACTGGCACCTGCTTATGTGGTGGAGAAACCGCAGATCGAGCAGATGGTCGATGTGCTGGCGCAGGCTATTCGCCAGCAGGCTTGAAGAAGTATTGTTCCGTTGCAGGTACTGCGGCTGCGCTTTGCAAACCCGATAACAGATTAGCCGTTGAATTCATTCGCAGTAAATCAAGGGGCTTGTACTTTGCGTAATTGTTGCTCGAGCACATCGCCATTGGCTTGGGCAATCCGCACTTTGACCGGCAAGAAGCCGTGCGCGGGTGACAGCCATATCTCTGCTGTCTGGTCATAATTTTTCAACGGCAGACGGCTGACCTTCAAGGTGTTGAGTGGGCCTATAGGCAAGTTCAGCAACTCTTCTTTGTCGACCTGAAAAGCCCAGTTGTCTGCACTTTTGGACGCCACCACCTGAAAAGGTATTTGCTGACCGGCTTGTCTGAGCTCGGGTGTACCGGCCAGCAAAGCGCCGAGTTGCACAAACAAACTCAAACGATCTTGTGCGCCCGCTTGCAGCACTTGCGGCGTGCTGCTGGCGCTAAATACCACCAAGCCTTTGTCACGCTCAAAATGCGCCGCCACTTCTTGCTTGTACTTGTCGCCGAACCGCTTGGGCAGTAGGCCTTGCGCGCCCAGTTCGCCGATGCTGTTTTGGCTGCGCGAGCCCATCAGCACATGGCGAATATCTAAGCTCATTTTGTAATTCACGCTGTCGTGTTGCCAGACCAGTTCGCCATCCGCGCTATAGCGAATGCCTTTGCTCTCGCCAATCACGTCATACAAGAGTTTCAGTGGGGCGGGGAACACGAACTTCGCCTTTGCCAACCATGGCGCAGCCAGCGACTCTGGGTTGACCGACACAGCCGGTTCGACGGCGTCGGGGGCAGCCACCGGCGCAGGGGTTGAGGCTGGCGGTGTGAGTTCAGCAGACGGCGGTGCAAGCGGAGCAGGCGTTGCTAACGCCGGTGCCTCACTGGGTGCTGGTGCGGCGGGTATGGCTGCTTCTTCACTCGACGAAGATGCAGCCACAGGCTGGTCCAGCACAGCCGAGGGTGTGGCGTGAAAACCTTCGGGGGTCGCCGTGCGTGGTAGGTGTTTGCGGGGCTTGGCTTGAGGGGCTGGCGACTTGTTGAGCAAATCACTTGTGCTGAGGGCCTCCACTGAGGGTTGATGCAGCCTGACAGACACAGGCAACTCTGGCGATGAATGCGCCGGCCAGACGGTCGCCAAAGATCCCAGACCTGCCAGATGCAGACACGCGACAAGCAACACCAGCGTGACCAGCACGCGATGGTGATTCAAAGGCGGTGGATAGAATGGCTGCATGAAATTAGCGACTTACAAAGATGGTTCACGCGATGGACAGTTAGTGGTGGTGTCACGCGATTTGACAAGCGCCCATTATGCGAGCGGTATCGCCTCACGATTACAACAAGTGCTAGACGATTGGAATTTCGTTTCGCCGCAATTGCAAGACTTGAGTCACACCTTGAATCAGGGCAAGGCCAGACATGCGTTTCCTTTTGATCCCGCCATGTGCATGGCTCCGTTGCCACGCGCCTACCAATGGGCAGACGGCTCGGCTTATATGAACCATGTGGAGCTGGTGCGGGCGTCACGCAACAGTGAAGTGCCCACCAATTTTTACGATGATCCCTTGATGTACCAAGGCGGCAGCGATGATTTCATCGGGCCCTGCGATGACATCATTGCCGTCAGCACCGAGCACGGCATCGACTTCGAAGCTGAAGTGGCTGTCATCACCGGTGACGTGGCCATGCAAGCCACACAAGACGAGGCACTCGAAGGAATTCGTTTGGTGATGCTGGCCAACGATGTATCACTGCGTCGCCTGATTCCCGCCGAGTTGGCGAAAAACTTCGGTTTCTTGCAAGGCAAACCGGCCACAGCTTTCAGTCCAGTGGCGGTCACCTTGGATGAGCTTGGCAGCGCTTGGGAACATGGCAGGCTGCATTTGAGCATGCGGGTGGATTGGAACGGCAAGCGCGTCGGTATGTGTGATGCCGGACCAGAGATGACGTTTCATTTCGGCCAGTTGATCGCTCACCTGGCCAAAACCCGCAACGTGCGCGCGGGCAGCATCATCGGCAGCGGCACGGTCAGCAACAAGGCCGTTGAAACCGATGGACGCAAGGACTGGCCCAAGGGTTATAGCTGTATTGCCGAGAAACGCGCGATAGAAACCATCTTGGATGGCAAGGCACAGACCGACTTCATGCAGTTCGGTGATACCGTGCGCATAGAAATGAAAGACAAAGAAGGCCACAGTGTGTTTGGCGCTATCGAGCAAAAGGTAGCCCCTTGGCGTGCCTGAGTGGCGGGTTCATGGCGATGACTTACCCGCTTGCTTCTGGCTTGACGCGCAGATTCACCGTATATCAGCCTGTAGATGCCAACTGCCGCGCCTTGTCCGTTTAAATGAGACCAGGGTCGGCAGCCATATTGTCAAATTTTTTGAAATACTCACGCGCCATGGCCACCAATTGCGGGTCGCTAGGGTGGTCTGAGGCGATATTGTCGATGATGGCTTGTGCACAGCCTTTGGCATGTTGTTGACACCAATGTTGAAATTCGGTGCGCGCCAGACCCGGGCCGGTCAACAACACCTCATGCGTGCCTTCTAGTTGTTGGCTGACTTCTTTGAAAAACGAATGGGCATCCGCGTGCTTGCCTTGGTGACTGTGGTGGCTGCGTGAATGTATGCGTTGCGCTTGCACATGCTCGCGGTCAAACATCAGCACATGGGCTTGTTCCTGGTCTATCCAGACGATGGCGTGGTAAGTGGACATGGCAAGCTTTCTCAGATGACGCTGGGTTGTGTTTCAAAAGCAGTTTGGCATGTGACGCATCTCAAGCAAAGCGGCGCCGCCTCCATGCGTTGTTCGGCAATGTGGGTGCCGCAGTTGATACACAAACCATAAACCTTGTCGGACAGTCTTTGCAGGGCGAGATCGATGTCTTGAAGTTGCGCTGTCTCGCGTTCATTGATGGCAAATTCCACATCGCGCTCGTTATTGCGCTGTCCCTCATCGTCTTGGACATGGTCAAAGTGTGCATTAGCCGCCTCTGCGCGACTGACTTTGCCGTCACGTTGTTGTTCGATGCGTGCCAGCAGTTGGTGGCGCATCATCGTCAGTTGGGTATGTACACGGGGTTGCAACAGGTGGAGTGTCATGGCTGTGGGAGCTTGGGTTAACAAAAACCCATCATGCGCCTGAGACAAGCTGCAGGCCTTGATCTTGATCAATAAAGCGGACTGTGGCGTGGCACAGTGCACAATCATGCTCCATGACCAGCTTAACGACGGTTCACCATGAAGCCTATTGACTACAGCATTTACGAGACTTTGCACATCACCCGCCGCGGCCCGCATGACAGCGTGCTCGATATTCAGATGAAAGCGGCGAATGGAAAACTGCCGACCGCAGGCCACCAAGGGCATGCCGATTTGTGCGAGATATGGCGCGATATTGGCCGCGATGACAGTGTGCGCTGCGCGGTGTTGCGCGGCGAGGGTCAGGGGTTTTCCGGCGGCGGCGATTTGCAACTGGTGAACGACATGGCGCAAGATTTCGAGACCCGCACCCGCGTGTGGAAAGAAGCGCGCGACTTGGTCTACAACATCATCAATTGCGACAAACCGGTGGTCAGCGCCATGCATGGCCCAGCGGTCGGCGCCGGACTGGTTGCTGGTTTATTGGCCGATATTTCGATTGCCGCCAAAAGCGCCAAGATCGTCGATGGGCATACCCGCCTTGGCGTCGCGGCGGGAGACCATGCAGCCATCATTTGGCCTTTGCTGTGTGGCATGGCCAAAGCCAAATACTATTTGATGTTGTGCGAACCCGTCAGTGGCGAAGAAGCCGAGCGCATAGGTTTGGTGTCGCTGTGTGTGGAAGATGACAAGTTACTCGACAAGGCGTATGAAGTGGCAGACAAACTCGCCGCAGGAAGCCAAACCGCGATTCGCTGGACCAAGTATTCGCTCAATAACTGGTTGCGCCAGGCCGGACCCGCGTTCGACACCTCGTTGGCGCTGGAGTTCATGGGCTTTGGCGGACCCGATGTGCGCGAGGGCCTGGCCTCGTTGAAAGAAAAAAGGCCTCCGCATTTCGGTTGACATGAACACGCGCACCTTGGTCATTGTCAGCAGCGTGGTGATGTTTCACTTGGTTGCGTTATGGGCGTTGCATACCGGCTTGCTCAGGCGCATGGCCGAGGTGGTGGTGCCAGTGATGATGGTCAGCCAGTCTGAACCGCCGCCACCACCGCCGGTGGTCAAACCGGCAGAGCCGCTGAAACCGCCGCCCCCTGTCACCCCAAAGCCGCCGCCACAGCAGCCCGTCATGACGCCGCCGCCGTCGCCACCGCCGACAACACCCGCACCAGTCGCGCCCGAACCCGCGCCTGTCTTGGCCGCACCTGCCGCGCCTGCCGCTACCGCCACCGTGCCCAACCCGCCCCCAGCGCCAGCGGTGGCTACCCCCGCCCCGACGCTGGCCGCCGCGCCCTCCGCACCTGTCAAAGTAGAGTTGCCCAACAGCAAAGCGGATTACTTGCACAATCCACCGCCTGAGTACCCGCCGATGAGTGTGCGACGAGGTGAGCAAGGCCAAGTGTTGCTCAAAGTGTTGATCGGCGCAGACGGTTTACCGCAAAAAG
The DNA here is from genome assembly GCF_046052765.1 of Limnohabitans sp. Taxonomy (GTDB): domain Bacteria; phylum Pseudomonadota; class Gammaproteobacteria; order Burkholderiales; family Burkholderiaceae_C; genus Limnohabitans. The sequence continues at coordinate 9,109 of NZ_JAVLFQ010000030.1, forward strand.
TTGAACTGCTCAGTAGCAGTGGTTTTGAAAGATTAGACAAGGCTGCCTTGGAGGCAGCCATGCGATGGCGCTATGTGCCGGGCAAGCGCGGCGGCGTGGCAGAGGCGATGTGGTACCAGGTACCGATGGTATTCAACCTGAAAAAAGAGTGAACATGAACAACGACTATGGACTGATCAATTTATGGGTAGAGGGCGACGCCGTCACCCGCTTTGTGGCGCTGCTGTTGCTTGCCATGTCTTTGGCGTCGTGGATAGTCATCATTTTGAAGACGCTCAACCTGTTCACCGCGCAAAAGCAAGCGGGACGTGTGCAAGCGTTTTGGCACAGCACGGATGTCAACACCGGTTTGAAGGCGCTGGGTGAGGAGGCTGACAACCCGTTTCGCCAACTTGCACAGCAAGGCATGCAAGCGCTGGCGCATTTGAAAACCGGCAGCGCACACGCAGATTTAGCCAAGCAACTCGACACCAGCGACTGGGTGACGCGCGGTTTGCAAAACGCGATTGACGACGCCACCGCCCAGTTGCAAGCAGGGCTGGCGGTATTGGCCTCGGTCGGGTCGACCGCCCCGTTTGTCGGATTGTTCGGCACGGTCTGGGGCATCTACCACGCGCTGATGCAAATTGGCATGGCCGGACAAGCCACCATCGACAAGGTTGCGGGGCCTATCGGTGAGGCCTTGATCATGACTGCGCTGGGACTGGCGGTGGCCATACCTGCCGTGCTCGGTTACAACGCATTGGTGCGAGCCAATAAATTCATCATCGGCCGCATGAACCGTTTTGCCCATGACTTACACGCCTTGTTGGTGACCGGTGCACGAGTGAAAGCCAAGGAGTAAACATGGCATTTGGTACCCAAGACGACACCGACGAGGTGATGAACGAAATCAACATGACCCCCTTGGTGGACGTGATGTTGGTGCTGCTGATCATCTTCATCATTACCATTCCGGTGATGAAGCATTCCGTGAACATTGAGTTGCCGCGTGCCTCCAACCAACCGCAGGACGCCAAACCGCAAACCATTCGGCTGACAGTGGATGCGCAAGGAAAATATTTTTGGAACGACACAGCCGTGGAAGACGAGCAGTTGCGTCAACTGCTGAAGGAAGCAGCTTCCAAAAAACCGCAATCCCCGTTACATATCCGAGGCGATCGCGCTGTACGCTATGAACGTGTGGCGCAGGCGATGGCAGCCGCACAACGCGCGGGGATGACGCAGATCGGTTTCATTACTGAACGCGAATAACCCATTACCTGAACCCCTCACAAGGCAAACCATGGCAGACAACAGCGGTTTTCATTTCGATAATTTTCTACCCGGCTTTGATTTTTTAAAGCAGTTCGCGCAAGCGAATCCAGCAGCGGCCATGCCCACAGCCGCGCAATGGGTGACACCTACCTTGGATCCTGCCGAGTTGGATAAGCGCATTCAGGATTTGAAATCGGTGCAGTTCTGGTTGGACCAGAATGCCAAAGCATTGAGTGCGACCATACAGGCGCTGGAAGTTCAGCGCATGACCTTGACAACCCTGCAAAGCATGAACGTCGGCATGGCCGACGTGGCTGCTGCAATGAGCGGTAAAACCGCTGCGGCATCAGACAAAAAATCCGATGCGCCCGGTCAGTCCCCGATAGATCCTATGCAATGGTGGAATGTCATTGGACAACAGTTTCAAACCATTGCATCCCAGGCCGTGGCTGACATGCAAACACATTCGCAGGCTTTCACCGCTGCCGCCAAGCCTGCCAAAACCGCGCGTACCGCTTCTCCCGCCGCCCCCGGTAAATCGACCACGCGCCAAACCGCCGCACGCAAAAGCAGTACCGCCAAGCCCCGCAAAACATCGCGTCAATGAAACTGTTTCCTAACGGGCACGCTACCCACCCGCATTGGCAAATGGCCGCGGACATGGTGCTGGCGCAACTGCGCGCTTGTATGAAGACAGATGCGTATGCCGCCAGGCCGTCTTTGGGTTTGCTCTACATCACAGACCATTTCGCTGACCATGCCAAAGCCTTACTGGATTATTTGGCAGACGAGTTGCCTGGCGTGACTGACTGGAGCGGAACGGTCGGTGTCGGTATTTGTGCCAACAGCGCCGAGTATTTCGACGAGCCTGCGCTGACGGTCATGCTGTGTGATATCGATCCGCAAGACTACCGTGTCTTCAGCGGTGCCACACCTTTGAGCCAATCCATCATGCAAGGCTTTGACGTACACACAGCGCTGGTTCATGCAGACCCCAACACGCCGGAGTTAAGTGAATTGATTCTCGATGTGGCGGACAACACAGCCAGCGGTTTTGTGTTTGGAGGCTTGACTTCAAGCCGTGCAAGTGATGTGCAGATTGCACTCAACATCGATCGCTCCCAACCCGTTTCCAAGCGTGGCAAAGGTGTGTATGTCGGCGGCTTAAGCGGCGTCGCCTTCAGCTCGCAGGTGTCTTTGCTGACGCGGGTGACGCAGGGTTGTGTGCCGTTTTCAGACATGCGGACCATCACCGAGGTCAAAGACCATGTGGTGCTGACCTTGGACAACGCACCAGCCTTGTACGCATTGATGCAGGATTTGGATGTGCCGATAGACAACCCGCGATCGGCGGTCGATAAGGTGCGTGAAACGCTGGTTGGCTTGTCGCAACCCGACCAGCCTTTGTTGCGCCTGACCGGTGGCTTGGATGATGCGGCTATCGTGCGGCACATCATCGGCTTGGACCCGGTGCGCCATGGGGTAGCGATTGCCTACCATGTCAAAGAGGGCATGAAAGTGGCGTTTTGTAAACGCGATGCGGTATCAGCCAAAGCAGATTTGCTGCGCATTGCCACAGAGATACGCGAGGCGCTTGAACCCTGGGAGCAAAGCGCACAAGAGGCCGAAGACTTGGCCGATAGCCTTCTCAGCCAACCGCATCCGGGTCGACGCATCGCCGGTGCGATTTACGTGAGTTGTACCGGTCGCGGCGGGCCGCATTTCGGGGCGCCGAATGCTGAATTGAATATCATTCGTCGCGCCTTGGGCGATGTGCCACTGGTGGGGTTTTTTGCAGCAGGAGAAATTGCCTACCAACAGGTGTACGGCTATACCGGGGTGTTGACCGTGTTCACCACCCTATGAACTTCTCAGGGATGATTGCATTTCCCTTGCCGTACACATTCACCTTTTTGCCGCTGAAAGCACAGTAAAAAAGGGATCACACCCATACAGGTCAGCGACAATCAATGCCATTGGGTCTGCTTGAACTTGACCTGTGCATGCTGTCGGGACTTCAAATGAAACTGCATATAGCGAATAAAAATTACTCGTCTTGGTCGCTGCGGCCTTGGGTGCTGATGACGACATTGGGGTTGCCTTTTGAAGAAAGTGTGCATCCTTTTCCTGTGGGTGGTGGTGCAACAGGTTTTGACACGTTTTCACCCAGTGGCAAGGTACCCGTGTTGCAGGATGGAGAGCAAGTCATTTGGGACACCTTGGCCATTGCCGAATACTTGGCCGAGCAACACCCGCAGGTCTGGCCGACCGACAGCGTTGCCCGCGCCTGGGCGCGCAGTGCATCGGCAGAGATGCATTCTGGCTTCATGGGGTTGCGCAACGTATGTTCTATGAGTTGCGGCGTGCGGGTTGAATTGAATACGCCTTTGCCAGAGGGCTTGTTGAAAGATTTACAGCGTTTACAGGCTTTGTGGCAAGACGGTTTACAACGCTTTGGCGGGCCGTTTCTGGCGGGTCATGTGTTCAGCGCAGTCGATGCATTTTTCTGCCCCGTGGCGTTCAGGGTGCAGACCTATGGCCTCACGCTGTCAACCGCTTGCATGGCTTATGTGAAAACTTTGTTGAACTTACCGGCCATGCAAGATTGGTATGCAAGCGCCTTGGCAGAACCTTGGACAGAGCCTGCGCACGATGCCGAGGTGTTGGCCAGTGGGAGGCTGTTACAAGACTATCGGGTTCATGCTTGATGTGGGAAATGATTTTGCAAGTCAGTTAGGCAGCATCTTAGAATGCACAAAATTCTGTCATCTGTTCTCAAGAAGTCGGCCATGGGTTTTGCAGCCAGCGATGTGGTGCCATTTACACAGGCCCGCGACAATCTGTCTGAGTTGGCCGACCAGGCCAAAGCAGGCGCCGAAAAAATCATCACCAAGAACGGCGAGAGCTATGTGGCGCTGATCGACTCGGACAGGCTGGATTATTACCACCGGCTGGAGCGTTAACTCGATTGAATCGTTTCTGCTTGATGCGGATACGGGTTTTGCAGAAACAAAACATTCAGGCTGGCTGGAATAATTTCAACGGATCTGGACAGGACTGCGATCATGAAAGCGCAACTCTTACAGCAAGCAAGTACGCTACATATTGACGAACAGATCGAACTGACCGAGGCTATATGGACGGGTATCGTCAGTCGTGGTTTAGGCCGTCGTTGACGCAATCACCAAAATCAGAATGAGACCGCCGTCTCGCACACCATCTGGCAAATCCCGATGATGTGATTGCATGGGATGACGTTAAAGCAGCCGCCCTCAAACCCCCCTCGCCCTATCTCCCCTAAACCTCCCCACCATACCCGCAAAGTCCCCCGCATCCAGCGCGTCCCGCACTTCTTGCATCAGGTTCAAGTAGTAGTGCAGGTTGTGCACCGTGGCCAGCATGGGGCCGAGCATTTCACCGCAGCGGTCCAAGTGATGCATATAAGCGCGGCTGAAACCATCCCTCCCACTATCGTTCCAACTCACTCCTGACGTGCCCGCACACGCATAGCAAGTGCAACTCGGGTCTATGGGTTGCGGGTCACTTTTGTGGCGCGCGTTGCGCAACTTCAAGTCCCCATAGCGTGTAAACAAAGTGCCGTTGCGGGCGTTCCGCGTGGGCATGACGCAATCAAACATATCCACACCGACGCGCACGCCTTCGACCAAATCTTCCGGCGTGCCCACGCCCATCAGGTAACGCGGTTTGTGCGCGGGCAAGCGGTGCGGTGTGTGCGCCATGATGCGCAGCATCTCGTCCTTGGGTTCGCCCACGCTCACCC
>NZ_JAVLFQ010000031.1:0-53348 GCF_046052765.1 Limnohabitans sp.
GGCCAGTGCGGTGGCCACCACCAACGCCGACGGGGAGATCGAAGGCCCAGGCTGCGGCTTCTCGTTTGGCAAAACCCCGGCCGGGCGCACCTTTGAGCCTGCCGAAGTAGAGCAGTTTTTGCACGACAAAAAGATTGGCCCCTTGGAAGGTTTCCGCTCCAAAGCGGGCTGGCCTTTCACCGCCGAAATTGCGCTCAAGTTCAACGAAGAAGAAAAAAACTGGAAGCTGGAGTTTGACTTTGGCGACGACAAGAACGCCGAGAGCGGCGAGATCGTGGCGTTTGGCGATGCCGAGAATTTGGGCGCTTGCCCCAAGTGCGGCTCTGCGGTGCATGAGCACGGCGCCAACTATGTGTGCAGCAAATCCGTGCCCACCAACGCCCAGCCCACGCCCAGCTGCGACTTCAAAACAGGGCGGGTCATCTTGCAGCAGCCGATTGAGTTGGAACAGGTGCGCAAGCTTTTGACCGAAGGCAAAACCGATTTGCTGGAGAAGTTTGTCTCCATGCGCACCCGCCGCGCTTTCAAGGCCTACCTGACCTACGACGCCGAGGCCGGCAAGGTGAGCTTTGCCTTCGAGCCCAGCAAGTACCCGAAAAAAGGCGGCGCACCCACCACCCGCGCCTTGGCCAAAGCGGCGGGCAAAACCCTGCCCGGCAAGAAAACGCCTGCCACCAAGAAAGCGGCGACCAAAGCGGTCAAAGACGCCAAGCCCAAAGCCCCGCGCAAACCAGCGGCAGGCAAAGCACCTAGCGCGGCTTTGGCAGCGGTCATCGGACCCGATGCTGTAGCTCGCACCGAGGTGATGAAAAAGCTTTGGGACTACATCAAGGCCAACAACCTACAAGACCCGAAAGACAAACGCACGATTCAGTGCGACGCGAAACTGAAAACTGTGTTTGGCAAGGATTCGGTGGGGATGTTTGAGCTGGCGGGGTTGATTGGGGCGCATTTGAGTTGAATCTGTTATTTTTCGCACGCGTCATTGCGAGCGAAGCGAAGCAATCTGCCGTCTTTGCGAGGAGCAAAGCGACGAAGCAACCTCACCAACGGCGCCTGAGCAGGCTCGGCCTCGCCTCCACGCTAGCGCTTCGTCGGCTACGGCCGACCTGCTTCAGGCGCTTTTGCCCTCAACCCACAGTTTCTATGAGCATCATGTTGATTTAATAATACTTATAAGTATTATTTGAGTTGTATTAATGATTCTCATAGGTTATATTTATTGAATTGAAATATTACCTGTGAGTACCATGAATACGCCTTTCCGTGACCTGCAACTCCAGCAAATCCACGACCAATTGGCCACTTGGAAAGCGGCCCGCTTGAGCCCTCGCCCCGGCTCGGGTTGGGTACGCGCCATACGAGAGTCATTGGGCATGACAGCGGCAGCATTTGCACGTCGGCTCGGTATGTCGCACGCGGGGGTTCGCAAATTAGAAAGTTCTGAGGCTTCGGACGCAATCACTCTGGGCAGTCTGCGCAAACTGGCCGAGGCTTTGGATTGCGAACTGCAATACGCCTTGGTACCCCGCACCAGTTTGAAAAACATGCTTCAAAGCCAAGCTGAAACGGTTGCGCATGAGCGTATGCAACCGATTGCACATTCGATGGCGCTGGAAGACCAGGCGGTGGAGGCATCACTGCACAAGCTTCAACTGGCAATGGCCACCAAGTCATTGCTTGAAGGTTCACGCCGCGAACTCTGGTGAGTTGTCACACATGGACTTTGTTTACCCGCCAGGGGCAACACCGCTTGATCCGGATGAAGCTGCCGGGCTGATACCCATACACATCACCACCCAAGGGGACCTGAACGCTTGGGAACAGTTGAATATTGTGCAAGGTGATCGTTGGGCTGCACGCCAAACCAAGCGCGAACTGCTGGATGAAGGCTTTGTTCGCGACTTGCACCGCCAGATGTTTAACATGACCTGGCGATGGGCGGGAACTTTTCGAAGCAGTAACAAAAACATCGGTGTCGATTGGACTCAACTGTCTGTGAAACTGCGGGAGTTGTTAGACAACACCCGCTATCAAATTGATCGCGCAGTCTTTGAAGCTGATGAAATAGCTATTCGGTTTCACCATCAATTAGTTTGGATTCATGTGTTTCCAAACGGCAACGGTCGACATGCACGCTTGATGTCGGATCTGCTAGCCATGCGGCTTGGTCGCCCCCGACTGAGTTGGGGCTCAAATTCATCAGCCACTTTTTCTGCGGGCCAACTGCGCGAGCAATACATTGCAGGATTGCGTGCGGCGGATCAAGGACACATGGGAGACTTGTTGGCGTTTGCGAGAAGTTGATGGAGTTTCTCCGTCCAAACACTTACGTTCATTTGTGATTAAAGCCTGTCTCCGCGCCTAAAGCAGGCTCGGCCTCGCCTCCTACTAACGCAATGTCGACTGCGGACGACCTGCTTCAGACGCCTTTGATGGGTAGCGGCTGAACGCAGCTGCCTGCGACAAACGCAAAGCCTTTGCCCAGCTCCAACAAAAAGGTCTGCAACTGGTCCAAGAGGCCTTGCTCCGGGTCTTTTTCGTAAAGGGCGGGCACGGCGGGTGCGCCCAAGAACTCCAGCACATAGGGGTCGCGGATGAAGTCGCGCGGGTCAGAGGAGGCGTCTTTGGCGTACCAGTCGCGGGCTTGTGGGTTGTCGATGCGGATCAGGTTTCGGTAGTGCGTCCACGACAATTCAAGGCGCTGCTCTCTCCGAATGAACCAAGCTTGTCGATTCGGCGCTATGCGCGCGTCCATACGCTTCCAAAGCAAGTCGGATGAAGCTTGGCTGGGATTGGGCGGTCTGGTGTATTTTTTTCAATAGCAAGGGATGTCTCAAGGCATTTGTCCCAACTATGACGCACTAAAACCAACCGCATACAATCGCCGGTTGCCTGAACGAGGAGAAATTCTGTGCTGATATCGACTGCTTACGCCCAATCCGCCCCCGCTGCTTCGCCCGCCAGCGATTTATCTTCATCCCTCATGAGCATGCTGCCGCTGGTGCTGATGTTTGTGGTGCTCTATTTCGTCATGATCCGCCCGCAAATGAAGCGGCAAAAAGAACTCAAGGCCATGCTTGACGCACTGGCCAAGGGCGACGAGGTGGTGACCTCGGGCGGCATGCTGGGCAAGATCGCGCAATTGAGCGACAGCCAGATCGGCTTGGAAGTCGGCAATGGTGTGGTGTTGCAGCTGCAGCGCAGCGCCGTGGTGCAAGTCCTGCCTAAAGGCTCTATCAAATAAATCATCGCCATGAACCGTTACGCTGTTTGGAAATACCTGGTCATTTTGATCGCCGTGCTGCTGGGCAGCGTCTACACCTTGCCCAACTTTTTTGGCGAAGCACCTGCAGTGCAAATCTCGCCGGCACGCGCCAGCGTCAAGGTTGACCTAGATACCCAAGGCAAAGTCGAAGAGGCATTGAAGGCTGCTGGGCTCAGTGCCTCCATGCTGACACTGGAGAACAACTCCTTGAAAGCGCGGTTCGAATCCACCGACCAGCAACTCAAGGCCAAAGATGCAGTGCAACACGCACTCAACCCGCAAGCGGACAACCCGTCCTATGTGGTTGCACTCAACCTGATTGCACGCACACCGCTGTGGCTCAGCAGCTTGCGTGCCGCGCCCATGTATTTAGGTCTGGATTTACGCGGTGGTGTGCATTTCATGCTGCAAGTGGATATGCAAGCTGCGTTGACCAAAAAAGCCGAAGCGCTGGCAGGTGAGCTGCGTTCTGCCATGCGTGAAAAAAGCATTCGCCACGGCGGCATCAACCGCAATGGCCAATCGATTGACATTGTGTTCAAAGACCAGACCAGTGCAGATGCAAGCGCGGTATTGATCCGTGACCAATTCACAGATTTGAACGCCCAAGTCTCAGCGCCATCAGGTGGCGACATTTTGCTCACGGCCTCGCTCAAACCACAGGCTGGACTCAAGGTGCAAGAGCAGGCACTGAAACAAAACATCACCACCTTGCACAACCGCATCAACGAACTCGGCGTGGCTGAACCAGTCATTCAACAACAAGGCGTGGACCGCATCGTGGTGCAGTTGCCAGGTGTGCAAGACACCGCCAAGGCCAAAGACATATTGGGTCGCACTGCCACGCTTGAAATCCGCATGGTCGACGAAAGCAGCGAAGCCCGTCAAGCCGAAATCGGCAGCGGCATGGTGCCCTTTGGTGCAGAAAAATACCTGGACCGCAACGGCCAAGCCGTGATTGTGAAAAAACAAGTCCTGCTGACTGGCGAGAACCTGACCGATGCCCAGCCCGGCTTTGACAACCAAACGCAAGAAGCCGCCGTACACCTCACTTTGGACGCCAAGGGTGCACGCATTTTCAAAGATGTGACGCGTGAAAACGTGGGCAAGCGCATGGCGATTCTGTTGTTTGAAAAAGGCAAAGGCGAGGTCGTCACCGCACCGGTTATACGTACCGAAATCGGCGGTGGTCGGGTGCAAATTTCCGGTCGCATGAGTACTGTCGAAGCGGCTGACACATCGCTGTTGTTGCGCGCCGGCTCACTGGCCGCGCCAATGGAAATCATTGAAGAACGCACCATCGGACCATCCCTTGGCGCAGAAAATATCGCCAAAGGTTTTGACAGCGTCACCTGGGGCTTTGTCGCCGTCACCGCATTCATGTGCGTGTATTACATGTTGTTCGGCGTGATCTCTAGTATTGCGCTGGCAGTCAATTTGCTGCTGCTGGTGGCCGTGTTGTCCATGCTGCAAGCCACGCTGACCTTGCCGGGCATGGCAGCCATGGCGCTTGTGCTGGGCATGGCGATCGATGCCAACGTGCTGATCAATGAACGCGTGCGCGAGGAACTGCGCAACGGTGCGGCGCCACAATCCGCCATCCATATGGGCTACGACCGCGCCTGGTCAACCATTCTGGATTCCAACGTCACCACGCTGATTGCCGGTCTGGCATTGCTGGCTTTCGGCTCAGGCCCTGTGCGCGGTTTTGCCGTGGTGCATTGCCTGGGTATTCTCACCAGTATGTTCTCGGCCGTGTTTTTCTCGCGCGGCTTGGTCAATATTTGGTATGGCCGTCAAAAACGTTTGCAATCCGTGTCGATTGGCACGGTCTGGCGGCCTGATGATGTGACCGCCAAAGCGATTGCACGCGCCAAAGCCGATTGATTGACACAACGACATTGAAGACGTTGCCGTTGCAGCCCTGACACACAAGGAACTCCATGGAATTTTTCAAAATCAAACGCGACATACCTTTTATGCGCCATGCGCTGGTGTTCAATGCAGTGTCGTTCATCACTTTTCTGGCAGCGGTATTTTTTCTCTTCAGTCGCGGCTTGCATTTATCGGTGGAATTCACCGGCGGCACACTAATGGAAGTTGGCTTTTCGCAGCCAGTGGCGCTCGACCCGATGCGCGCGCGTATTGCCGCCTTGGGCTACACCGATGTGCAAGTGCAAAACTTCGGTTCGGCACGTGATGTGCTGATTCGCATGCCTGCAGCCAAAGGCGCTACGGCGACCGAACAAAGCGCACGCGTGATGGCAGCATTGAAAGAAACCGACGCACAAGCCTTGCTCAAGCGCACCGAATTTGTCGGACCACAAGTCGGCGATGAATTGGCGATGGATGGCCTCAAAGCATTAGGTTTTGTGGTGATCGGCATCATGATTTACTTGGCCGTGCGCTTTGAGTGGAAATATGCCGTGGCCGGCATCATCGCCAACTTGCATGACGTCATCATCATTCTGGGTTTCTTCGCTTTTTTCCAATGGGAATTTTCATTGCCTGTGCTGGCCGCAATTTTGGCTGTGCTCGGTTATTCGGTGAATGAATCGGTGGTGATTTTTGACCGGGTGCGTGAAAACTTCCGCCGCTTTCGCAAGATGAACACGGTGGAAATTATTGATAACGCCATCACCTCCACCATCAGCCGCACCATCATCACCCACGGTTGTACCCAGCTGATGGTGTTGTCCATGCTGTTGTTCGGTGGCGCCACCCTGCATTACTTTGCGCTGGCGTTGACGATTGGTATTTTGTTTGGCATTTACTCATCGGTGTTCGTGGCTGCTGCCATCGCCATGTGGCTGGGTATCAAGCGTGAAGACCTGATCAAGCATGTGAAAAAAGACGGTCCCGAAGAAGACCCGAACGATCCGAACGCAGGTGCCGTGGTTTAAACCACGCGCACAACAAAAAAGCAGCCTGCGGGCTGCTTTTTTCATGCCTGCGTCTTATTGATCAATGGGCAATGCGGCCGACGTTGTCGTCACACAATTCATCAAGCACCAAGGCATCTGGTTCAATGCCTGCGCTCCAATACACCATCAACACAATGATCTTCAAGTCGTCCAAACCCACCGGATGATCGGTGACCGCCATGGCGCGGTCGACCACGATTTCGCGCATTTGCGCAGACATGATGCCGGCACTTTCCATGAAGGTGATGAAGCCCAGACAGGTTGCGCCCAAATGCTGCTGCTCTGCGTCGGAATACACGCGCATGCTCAAGGGTGACTGCACATAGGCAGGCTGAAGGCGTTGTTGGTGCACTTGTATCAAATCCGCATGCTGTGCAGCGCTGTTGAGGCCAGCCAGCCAAGACAAAGCTTGCTCAATCTCGTCGGCGTCAAATCCTGCTGCACTGAGTTTGCGGCCCAGTAACGGCAATTCGGGACAAACGTCACCACGCCAGTAGTGTTCGTAAACGTAAACAAGGACATCGAACATGGGTGCAATATACCCTGTTTTTCAACCGCTTCATTTTTGCTTTGGATGCCAAGGTTTTGCATGGCTGGTTTTGGTTGTCTTGGGCACATATCAATCACACAATTGCTGGTACAAACCGCCGGGCATTACCGCAATTTTTCCAGCTTCAGACAGTTCTTGTATACCCATCATGGCCGCCTCCAAAGACAGACCGGTACGTATGAGCAACACCTCTAAATTGTGAGGTTCATGACCTAAAGCATCCAACAAAATTTGTTGGTGAACGTCTTTCAATGGCAATGTTGGCTTGTTGTCAATCTGAATGGATGCATGGCTGAACATCGGCAACTCCTCGAGCACATCTTGCACGCTCTCCACCAACTTCGCGCCTTGTCTCAATAGCAAATGACAGCCGCGCGACAACACAGAATGGATAGAGCCAGGAATCGCAAACACTTCTTTGCCCTGCGCCAACGCCATGTCTGCGGTGATCAATGAGCCAGACTTCAAAGCGGCCTCTACCACCAACACGCCTTGACTCAATCCCGCAATCAACCGATTGCGTCTGGGGAAGTGATGCGGCAGCGGCGGTGTGCCGGGTGGCAGTTCGCTGAGTAACCAACCATTTAAGGCCACTTGACGAGCCAAGACGTGGTGCTGTCTCGGATAGACCTGGTCCAAGCCGGTGCCCACCACAGCGACTGTGGCGCACTGATCTGGCAAGCTGCGTTCTAGCGCACCCATGTGTGCTGCGGCATCTATTCCCATGGCCAGTCCTGACACCACGCAACACCCTATTTGCTGCAATTGATGGGCAAACCTTTTGGCGTTGTGCGCGCCCTGTGGTGTGGGGTTGCGACTACCGACAATAGCCACCGCATGCAAGCACGGCAGATGCAACTGTCCTTGCGCAAACAATACCAACGGCGGATCATCAATGTCTCTGAGTGAGGACGGGTACATGGGATGGTCCCAGGTCCACACCGCTTGCTCCATGCCTGGCAGCGACTGTTCAAGCCATTGGCGAGTGCGCGCACAAACGGCATGCCATTCATCAGGTATGCGCAACAATGACTGGGCTTGTTCTTCGCTGACGTAGGAATGCAGCACAGACGCAGTTTGCGTGAACACAGCGCTTGGGCTGCCAAATACGGTGATCAGCTTATGCTGGGTTTGCAGTCCCACCATGGGCGTCATTTGTAAACGTAACCAGTCATGCCAAATGGCGTCTTCTGTGGTGGCGTTGACCGGCTCAGTCAGTGACAAGGCTTGCATGGTATTTCCATGGTTATTTACACACAGCCAGCGTAATTTGCATGGCTTGAAATGAAGTCAAGTCACACCGTGGGTTTTTGTAAGCGCGTCTTTACCCCGTTAATACAAAAAAGCGACAATACGGACATGGCCTTACTACCCATTCTTTCTTACCCTGATCCGCGCCTGCACACCATAGCCAAACCCGTGGCCGTCGTGGACAACCGTATCCGTGCGCTTGCCGCCGACATGATCGAAACCATGTACGACTCCAAAGGCGTCGGCTTGGCCGCCACACAAGTCAATGTGCACGAGCGCCTGTTGGTGATGGATGTATCCGAAGAGCACAATCAGCCCATGGTCCTGATCAACCCTGAGTTGCTTTGGGCCAGCAAAGAGCGCATCAAAAACGAAGAAGGTTGTTTGTCAGTCCCAGGCATTTTTGATGGCGTCGAGCGACCTGAGCGCGTCAAAGTGCAAGCGCTGAATGAACATGGCGAAGCCGTCACCATCGAAGCCGAAGGTTTGATGGCCATATGCATTCAACACGAAATGGACCATTTGATGGGCAAGGTGTTCGTCGAATACCTCTCGACCCTCAAACGCATGCGCATCAAAAGCAAATTGCTCAAAGCCCAACGCGAACTCGAGCGCTGATACATGCGCCTTGTGTTCGCCGGCACCCCGGAATTTGCACGTACCGCACTGACTGCGCTTCACAGCGCCGGTCACGAGATTGCATTGGTACTGACCCAGCCCGACCGCCCCGCTGGTCGCGGTATGAAACTGCAATCCTCTGCCGTTAAACACTACGCACTTGAGCATGGCATGCCCGTGTATCAGCCGCACAGCTTGCGTTTAGACGGCAACTACCCCGATGAAGCTTTGGCAGCGCAACTTGCCATCGCAAACGCCAACGCCGAATTGATGGTGGTTGTCGCCTACGGTTTGCTGTTGCCCGACTGGGCTTTGCACAGCGTGCCCCGAGGTTGTTTGAATATCCACGCTTCCTTGCTGCCGCGCTGGCGTGGTGCGGCGCCCATACAACGCGCCATCGAAGCCGGTGATAACCACACCGGTGTGTGCATCATGCAAATGGACGCGGGCCTGGACACCGGCGCGGTGTTGATGAGCGAAAGCCTCTCCATCAGCGACACCGACACCAGCGCCAGCTTGCACGACAAACTCGCTGCACTGGGTTCGCGACTCATTGAGAACACCCTGTCTGCGTTGCCGCAACTCAAGGCTCAAACGCAAGCCGCTGAAGGCGTCACTTACGCCGCCAAAATTTTGAAAGACGAAGCGCTGATCGATTGGCATTTGCCTGCGCTGCGTTTGTCGCAACGCATACGCGCTTTCGATCCGTTTCCCGGCGCGCACACCTTATGCGACGGACAGGTGCTGAAGTTATGGTCTGGTTTGTCTGTTGAAGGTACAAGCCTCGCCGCACCTGGCACTGTTTTGAAAATGCACAAAGATGCGTTCGATGTCGCTACAGGCGAGGGCGTGTTGCGCGTCACGCAAGTGCAGCGCCCGGGCGGAAAGCGCATCAGTGCCGCCGAGTTTTTGCACAGCCAGGCATTGACGGTTGGCTTGGTATTGGGACAGGCTGCGGCTTGATTCATGTTTTTCGACCCCGCCAATTTTCGCCATCCCGCTTTTCGCCAAGGCATGGTCGACACCCTCAAAGTCGCGCCCGGCATCTGGGCCTGGGGCTTGATGACCGGCGTGGCCATGGTGCAAGCCGGTTTGAGCCCGGCCATGGCCACTTTGATGACCTTGGTCATTTATGGCGGCAGCGCTCAACTGGCCGCCATTCCCCTGCTCGCCGCTGGCGCGCCCGTGTGGGTGATATTGACCACGGCGTTTTGTGTGAATTTGCGCTTCGCAGTTTTCAGCTTGCATTTGCGCCAATACATGATGGTCTGGCCGCGTTGGCAGCGTTTGTCTATCGGGTATTTCATTGCAGACTTGAACTATGTGCAATTTGTCCATGCTTACCCGCAACCATCTGAAGACAGCGACGGGCAGCGCAGCGAAATGGCCTACCTCAGCGGCAATTGTTTTTTGAACTGGATTGGCTGGCAAATCGCGGGTCTGCTGGGTATTGTGCTGGCCGCGCAAGTGCCGCTGCAATGGGGACTGGGGTTTGCTGGTGTGTTGGCGCTGGTCGGTATTTTGTGTTCGCTAAGCCACACACGTTTGCGCGTGGTCTCGCTGGCAGTCGCAGGCGCGGCCGCTGTTGCGGCTTTCGGTTTGCCGCTTCGCTTAAATATTTTGGTGGCGATTGCGGCGTCTGTTGCTGTATGCCTGGTGATGGAGCAAACCTCACTCGCAAACAACGAGGCAAGCTCTTGATGGAATGGTCTGAGATTTTCACCGCCGTTGGATTGGGCGTGATCACGCTGGTCACACGCTGTTTTTTCTTTATCTCCGATCGTGCATTGCCGTTTCCGTCTTGGGCGCAACGCGGTTTGCAATACGCACCCATCGCCGCGCTGGCTGCGGTGGTTGTGCCTGAGATTGTGGTGAGCCAAGGTACTTTGGTGACGACTTGGCAAGACGCACGGCTGTTTGGCGCGGCCGCAGGTGCGGGCTTTTATTTTTACAGGCGTGGCAAAGGACAGGCGGTGCTGGGCACCATCATCGTGGGCATGGCGGTGTATTTGCCGCTGCATGTCGGCTGGGGGTGGTGAGGTTTTTTCAGTGCGCTCGATACTATGCACTGCGCTCGAGCGTCAATTAACTTGTATCTTCAATGCCTTAGCAAAATCATGTTGTTGTATGTGCGACCACCTGATGGAGGACACCTGCCTAAAATGTCATAAAACATTCACACGGAGACAAACCCCATGCAAATCATCCGCTTCGCCGATCTGTGCGCACAGGGCTTGGCCCGTGGCAAACGCGTGTTCATCCGCGCCGACTTGAACGTGCCTTTTGACGACCACGGCCGCATTTCCGAGGACACGCGCATTCGCGCATCCCTACCCGCAATTCAAATGGCAATAGACGCCGGTGCCGCCGTGATGCTCACGTCGCACTTGGGTCGCCCGACCGAAGGTGCGTTCAAACCCGAAGACTCTCTGGCGCCGGTAGCCCAACGTCTGGCCGAGTTGCTGGGACGCGAGGTGCCGTTGGTGGCGGATTGGCTGGGCGGCGTTTCTGTCGCCCCCGGTCAGGTGGTGATGCTGGAGAACTGCCGGGTCAATGTCGGCGAAAAGAAAAACAGCGAAGCACTTGCTAAGCAAATGGCCGCGCTGTGCGACATTTATGTTAACGACGCCTTCGGCACCGCGCACCGCGCCGAGGGCACCACATATGGCATCGCGCAGTTCGCGCCTGTGGCGTGCGCCGGTCCTTTGTTGTCAGCCGAAATCGACGCTATCAGCCAAGCGCTGGCAGATCCGAAGCGCCCGCTGGCCGCCATCGTCGCCGGTTCCAAGGTCAGCACCAAACTCACCATCTTGCAAGCGCTGGCACGCAACGTGGACCAGTTGATTGTGGGCGGCGGTATTGCCAACACCTTCATGTTGGCCGCGGGTTTGAAGATTGGCAAAAGCTTGGCCGAGCCCGATTTAGTGGGCGAAGCCAAAGCGGTGATCGAAGCCATGAAAGCGCGTGGCGCCGAGGTGCCGATTCCCACCGATGTGGTCTGCGCCAAAACCTTTGCCGCCGACGCAGTGGCCACGGTGAAGCCAGCCAACGAAGTGGCAGACGATGATTTGATTTTGGACATAGGCCCGGACACCGCCGCGCGCCTGGCCGCACAACTCAAAGCCGCCGGCACCATTGTGTGGAACGGCCCCATGGGTGTGTTTGAGTTCGCCGCTTTCGAGAACGGCACCAAGGTGGTGGCGCATGCGATTGCCACTTCTCAGGCGTTCAGCATTGCTGGTGGTGGCGACACGCTGGCGGCGATTGCCAAGTACGGTATTGACAAAGATATTGGTTATATCTCTACCGGCGGCGGCGCATTCTTGGAAGTGCTCGAGGGCAAGACCCTGCCCGCGTTCGAGATATTGATGAAGCGTGCTGCAGGCTGATTGGTCGGGTTGTCTTTGGTTGGCTACTTCACCAATTTAAGTGCGTCACTGTAGGTATCTGATTGCAGCGCATGCTTTTCATCTGCAATCAACCCGGTCATCAAGCCGGTATCAATACAGGCTGACTGGTGGCGCGGCCTTTGTAGTCGGTCCAGCACTGGCGGGTAAAGTCGTACAGCTTGCATGAACGTGCCGTCTGGAAGTACCAACGCCATGAAAAACGCTGCACGATGATGCGACCAGGCAACAAATTTTCCAGTTTAGCTTGCGCTTGCTTTAAGCGGTACAAAGGAATGCTCATGTCCACATGGTGGGCAGTGTGCTCCATGATGTGGTGCATCAATGAACCGATATTGAACGGGAAAGTCAGGTGCACGGTGGTGGACACAAAAGGCTGGGCTTTGGCCCAAGCGCTGCGGTCATCATGCCAAGATACTTTGACATGCGTATGGTGGACGTACACCACAAAACCAATCATGGCGCACCAGAACAAAAATGGAATCGCCACACTAAACAACAACACCCATGCGACGTTTTGACCTGTCGCCAAAGCCGCCGCAACCATGCCGCCCACCCATACCGCAGCAAAACCAGTGATCAGCCAACTGTCTTTGATGAAAATAGGGCGGCGGGTCGGCATTTCCTTGGCAGTAGGAAATACCATTTTTTTCCACCATATTTCAATCATGTAATACAGGCCGGGCGCCCATCCACTGCGGTAAGCACGGTCTAGCATGCGGCCTGCAAACGACAGTTTGGAGAATTCTTCGCGGGTCAACGGCGCCCAGACAAAGTCAAACCCTTTGAGATTGGTGTAACCATGGTGCACTACGTTGTGACCAATATCCCACAGGCTGAACGTGGTGAGTGAAGGCAAGAAGGCGATGCGGCCTATCCATTTATTGAGGCCGCGGTGCGGCGTCAGGCTTTGGTGACAGGCATCGTGGCCAATGATGAACAAACGGCCAATGGTGAATCCCATGGCAACGGCGCACAATAATTTGGCCCACCAAGCCTCAAACAACACGGTGCCGCTCAGCAAGGCAGCCCAGATGGCGAAATCCATCACCAGCAACAGCATGGCCCGCAAAGTCACGCGTTCAGAAAGCGGCACCAACCATTCGCGAATCACCTTTCGGTGGGGCATGGGTTGTTCCAGAGGAATCGGTTGTTCAGTAGGGTTCATAGGGCTAGGGTAAAGGGCACCAAAAAAGGCAAGTGCACTGAGTCTCATCTGGCCTCATGGCGTCTGCTCAGCTCTCCCTGATATTGTAGCCAATCAAGCCTGAAAACCCGCTTACCCCTACCAGCGCTCGGGTAAGCGCTTACAAACCCGATAAACACGGTCGGTTTCACGCACCACATAGCCACCGGTGACCAGCTCTTTCATGATGCGGCTGACCATTTCCCGGCTACAACCGATCTGCTGGGCGATTTGCGCATGGGTCATAGGTAAATTTCGCATGGGGCCATGCGGATCATTCCAGCCATCGGATTGCGCTTGCAATAAGGCACTCAAGCGGCTGTAAGCATCTGAGAACAAGGCCAAACGTGTGGTTTCAGTGGCCATGCGCACCCGTTGCAATGCTATTTTCAACAAATCCATGGTCAAGGATGGTGTGTGCTGAATCACCGCCAAGGCAGATTCGCGCGACACCACGGCACAAACCGCCGGGGTCAAAGTCATGACGCTAGCGCAATGCGGCCCACCATCTAAGGCAGGTGTGCCAACCAGTTGTCCAGGGCCATACAGGGACAAGGTGATTTCCCTGGGTTTGCTGTCGTTAGACACACTGAACTCTCGCAAACGACCAGCCATGACCAAATAAAGCTGGTGACCCATGTCGCCTTGTTGCATCAACAACATATGTTTGCGGTAATGACGAACTTGCCCTTGCCGCGCCAGTGCCAGCCAGCCCGCTTGGCCAGTTTCGCTCCATAAATGATCGACAGTCGGCTGATTTTTGTTCATCCGCCACACTGTAGATAAACACGCGAGCGAACCGTGTGAGCCGCACTCACAATATTGATGCCTATCACTTGAAACTGTGGCTTGAAATTCAGTGCCAGTCTTGTCAATGTCACATTGACCGCACATGCCACATGTGACAATAGCTCACCTTATTTTTGGAACTCACATGTCAAACCACGCCACCAAAATTGTCGCCACCTTGGGTCCTGCTTCCAGCGACCCTGCTATGTTGGAGGCCATGATCAAAGCGGGTGTCAATGTGGTGCGGCTCAACTTCAGCCATGGCAAAGCGCAGGACCATGTGGAGCGGGCCCAACTGGTTCGCGAAGCAGCCAAGCGCGCCGGTTGTGTGGTCGCCATCATGGCCGATTTGCAAGGTCCGAAAATCAGGGTGGGCAAATTCACCGATGGCAAAGTCATGTTGCAAGCAGGTGCGACTTTCATTTTGGATGCCTCTCGCACTGAACCTGGCGATATCAACGGCGTTGGGCTGGATTACAAAGAATTACCTCGGGATGTGAAATCGGGTGATTTGCTGTTGCTCAATGACGGGTTGATTGTCTTGACCGTCAACAAAGTGGTTGCTGAGCAGGTTTTCACCACGGTCAAAATGGGCGGCGAGTTGTCTAACAACAAAGGCATCAACAAGCAAGGCGGGGGCCTGACTGCGCCAGCATTGACGGGAAAAGACATGGAAGACATCAAAACTGCCATGTCTTTTCAGGCCGATTACGTGGCCGTTAGCTTTCCCAAAAATGCCACCGACATGGAAATGGCGCGGCAGTTATGCAATGTTGCTGCCGAACCGTTCAAACACAAGCCGGGTTTGATCGCCAAGATCGAGCGCTTTGAGGCGATTCCCCATTTAGAGGAGATTTTGCGCGCCTCCGACGGCATCATGGTCGCACGCGGCGACTTGGCGGTGGAAGTCGGCAACGCCGCCGTGCCCGCACTGCAAAAACGCATGATCAAAATGGCGCGTGAAATGGACAAAGTGGCTATTACCGCTACCCAAATGATGGAGAGCATGATCACCAACCCGGTGCCTACACGTGCCGAGGTCAGCGACGTGGCCAATGCCGTGCTCGACGGCACCGACGCGGTCATGCTGAGCGCCGAAACCGCGGTCGGTAAATACCCGCTGGAGACAGTGGAACAAATGGTGCAAATTTGTTCCGCCGCAGAAGATGCAGAGGAAGTGGCGCTAGATGCTGATTTCACTGGCAAGACTTTTACCCATATAGACCAGACGATCGCCATGGGCGCCTTATTCACCGCGCACCACCTCGGCGCCAAGGCCATCGTCGCGTTGACAGACTCGGGCTCAACGCCTTTATGGATGAGCCGCCATCGCATCCATATCCCTATTTATGCATTGACCAAGCGCGAAAACACGCAACGCCGCATGGCGCTTTACCGCAACGTGCACGCGCTATTGCTGGACACCAGCACCGACCGCGACACTGCGCTGAAACAAGCAGAACAACACTTGAAGTCGCGCGGCATTGTCAACCATGGCGATGTGTATGCCATCACCTGCGGCGAGCCTATGGGATCGCCTGGCGGCACAAATATGTTGAAAATCTGCCAAGTAGGATAATCTTCGGCTCTAACTCTTTGTCACCGGAAAGTAAATCACCATGGCTTTAGTCTCAATGCGCGAACTGCTGGACCACGCTGCGGCCCACAACTACGGCATTCCCGCTTTCAATGTCAACAACTTGGAACAAGTACAAGCTGTGATGTCGGCAGCTGACGAAGTTGGCGCACCAGTGATCTTGCAAGCCAGCGCAGGTGCACGTAAATATGCCGGCGAAGCGTTCATCAAACATTTGATTCAAGCGGCCGTCGAAGAGTATCCGCATGTGCCATTGGTCATGCACCAAGACCACGGGCAATCGCCGATGGTGTGCCGCGGTGCGATCGACTTGGGCTTTACGTCGGTGATGATGGACGGGAGTTTGGAGGGCGACGGCAAAACCATTGCCAGCTATGACTACAACGTGAGTGTGACCAGTGAAGTGGTCAAAATGGCGCATAAGTTGGGTATCACCGTCGAAGGCGAACTCGGTTGTCTGGGTTCATTGGAAACCATGAAGGGTGACAAAGAAGACGGCCACGGCACCGATGCCACCATGACGCGCGAACAATTGCTGACCGATCCCGAGCAGGCCGCGGACTTTGTCAACCGCACCCAACTTGACGCATTGGCCATTGCCATCGGCACCAGCCACGGCGCCTACAAATTCACGCGCAAACCCACTGGCGATATTCTTGCCATCGACCGCATCCAAGCCATCCATAAGCGCATTCCAAACACACATTTGGTGATGCATGGTTCGTCCAGCGTGCCGCAAGACTTATTGGCCAAGATTCGCCAATTCGGCGGCGACATGAAAGAAACCTATGGTGTTCCGGTGGAAGAAATTCAAAAAGCCATCCAATTCGGCGTGCGCAAAATCAACATCGATACAGATATCCGTTTGGCCATGACTGCAGCAGTGCGCCAGTTCTTGTTTGAGAATCCGGACAAATTCGACGCACGCGAATGGCTCAAGCCCGCACGCGAGGCGGCCAAACACATTTGCAAACAACGCTATATCGAGTTCGGCTGCGAAGGTCAGGCCGGCAAAATCCACCCAACCCCGCTGCAAATGATGGCAGCCAAATACCAGCAAGGCATGCTCGCACAGGTGGTGCATTGAGTATTGCGCTGCACACCCATACCCTGGGTTCATTGCCATTGCTGGCGCGCGGCAAAGTGCGTGACAACTATGCTGTTGGTGAAGACCGCATTTTGATGGTCGCGTCTGACCGTATCAGCGCATTCGATGTCGTGATGAACGATGCCATCCCGGGCAAAGGCGCTTTGCTCACTCAAATGGCCTTGTTTTGGTTTGACAAATTACACCACCTCTGCCCCAACCACCTGACCGGTGATGCGCCAGAGTCGGTGGTGACGGATGCCGAGCGACCTTTTGTCACTCAGCGTTCGATGCTGGTGCGTCGCTTGCAACCGATCCCGGTGGAAGCCGTGGTGCGTGGTTACTTGGCTGGCAGCGGCTGGAAGGAATACCAACAAAGCCGCTCTGTCTGTGGTGTGCCCCTGCCTGCAGGTTTGCGCAATGCCTCACGGCTAGCCGAACCTATCTTCACACCCGCAGCCAAGGCTGCTGTCGGTGAACATGACGAAAACATCAGCTTTGCGCAAACCGCAGAAATGATCGGCGCGGATTTGGCAGAACGTATCCGCAGCGTCAGTATTGCTTTGTACGAAACGGCATATGACATTGCCGCCACCAAAGGCATCATCATTGCCGACACCAAGTTCGAGTTCGGCCTGAGCCCCGAAGGCACCTTGGTGCTGATGGACGAAGTGCTGACACCCGATTCATCCCGTTATTGGCCTGCAGATGCTTACCGAGAAGGTGCCAACCCGCCGAGTTTTGACAAACAGTACTTACGCGATTGGCTGGAAACAGCGCAAATCGATGGTGTCAATTGGAACAAAAGTGCGCCTGCGCCCGGGCTGCCCGCAGAGGTGATTTCTTTGACCGCCGCTAAATACCAAGAGGCTTGGTCTCGACTTCAGTCGGCTTAGCGGCCATCAGCGCCTGCAGTGTGTGTTTCAACGCAGCCATAGCAACAGGTTTGGATACATAGGCGTCAGCACCCAACGCCAACAACCGCTCTTCATCGCCTGGCATGGCGTGTCCGGTCAGCATCACGATACGCTGATGCAAGCCAGTATGGGCTTGTTCTTTGCGCAGGGTTGACAAAACCTGCAATCCGTCCATCTGCGGCATGGTCACATCCAGCATCAAAACATCAAAGTGGGCGTGATCCAGCAGTTCCAGCACTTGACGGCCGTTGTCCGCCACTACCACCGAGTGACCGAGTCGCGTCAACATCGATTGGGTCACCATTTGATTGACCTGGTGATCGTCAGCCAACAAGATGCTTAGCGCTTGGCTGCCAGCTTCTTTGCCTGAAAACGGGTGTTGCGCGTCACCTGAGTCGGCGCACGGCACGGCCGATGCTTGCTGCAGGATAGCCAGCAATTGATCGCTGCTGTGTTGCGCCAGTTGCACATAGTTGCGCTGTTTTTCGGTCAACTCGGTTTGTTTTAGCAATTCCAAAGCGCCAGACATGCTGTGCATGGGCGTGCGAATGTCATGGCTGAGTTTGGCGAACACTTCTGTTTGCAAGCGGCTCTTCAGATCGGTCTGATCAGATACCTGCGCTACCTCTGATTGTTGGCTTGGCGCTGGTAAAGCCTGCGCCGCCGCCTTGGCTTGCTGAAGCCACCCAATACCCAAGCCCACAACCACCACCATCCAAGCAGCCATACCCCAGCTCAGGCGCAAACTTGCCAACCACACACAGGCCAAAGTGAGACATAGCTGTATGCAAAGAATGAAGCGATCTGCGTGCATATGCTGTCTCAATAGCGGTTGGTCCATGGGTGGCATACACCAAAGAGTAACCGTTTTATCGCGCATTTTTTTCCGGCGAAAACCGGTGCGCGCCTCAGTTCAATGCCATGCTCAATTTACGGCGGTACTTCGACACCAGTTCTGCTTGCGGGTCATCTAAAGCCGTGGCTTTACCGGTCAGCTCAATGCCACCGGCACTTTTACCGGGAATTGGTTGCTCCGCTTTGGTTTTGGGCGGTGTCAATAATTCCAAAATAGCGACGATGTTTTTACGCGCCGCCTCTTCGTTCCAGGTCTTGTCGCGCATGACGATTTCCAGCAACTCGTCCATGGCATCGGTCCACTCGGCTGCAGCCATCAACCATCGCGCTTTTGCCAGCCGCGTGTCAAAGTCGCGCTTGTTCTTATCGATCAATGCATCGAACTGCGCCACTTGCCAATGACCGCGCTCGTCGGTTTGGGCAAAATGCAGGGCTTGCCCCCAATGGTTCAACGCTTCAAAACGCAATTGCAATGGGATTTGTGCCAGCGCAGGCGCCAACGCTGCTCGCGCTTTGTCGAGTTCACCTGTTGCCATCAACAACTTGACATACTCATAACGGGCATCGTCATTAGCCGGGTTGATGGCCAGCGCTTCTTGCAATTTGGCCAGCGCTGCATCGGCATTGCCTTCGGCCAACAGTTCTTCGGCGGCATTCAAGTCTTCTTCGGCCAGCAATTCATCCGCACCTGGCAAATGTTTGTCCAAAAATTCTCTGACTTTGCCCTCAGGCAAAGCGCCCATGAACCCATCGGCGGGTTTGCCGTCCATCATCAGCACACAAGTTGGTATGCTGCGAATACCAAAAGCTTGCGAGAGTTGCTGCTCGTCATCCGAGTTGATCTTCACCAACTTGAATCGTCCTGCATACTCGGTCTCCAGCTTTTCCAGCACCGGCCCGAGTGATTTGCACGGGCCGCACCAAGGCGCCCAAAAATCCAACAAAACTGGCGTTTGGGTGGAAGCCAAGATAACTTCAGCTTCAAAATTCTCAACAGTCACATCTATCATCGGTCTTGGATCCACAGTAATAAAATCTACACATCTCTGGGCGGGGCGTCGTGTTTGCCCGGCTCTTCATTAACCGTAAGCTTACCCGCAGTTCAACTGCCCCACACCATGGCCTCAGTTCAAGTCGGTGTTGTCATGGGTTCCAGCTCCGACTGGGACACCATGCAACATGCCGCGCAAATCTTAGATGAGTTCGGTATCGCCCACCATGCCCAGGTATTGTCTGCCCACCGCATGCCGGACGACATGTTCGCCTACGCGGCATCAGCGCTGTCACGCGGGCTGCAAATCATCATCGCAGGCGCTGGTGGAGCCGCCCATTTGCCTGGCATGCTGGCCGCCAAAACCACGGTACCTGTGCTTGGTGTGCCGGTAGCCAGCAAACATTTACAAGGCGTGGATTCACTGCACAGCATGGTGCAAATGCCCAAAGGGATACCGGTGGCCACCTTTGCCATCGGTGCAGCGGGCGCCGCCAATGCAGCTTTGTTCGCGATTGCCATGCTGGCCTTGCATCGTCCTGATTTGCAAGAGGCGCTAGAGCAATTTCGCCGTCGCCAAACCGAGGCTGCACGACAAATGACTTTGCCGCCCATCGCATGAATGCATTGCCTTTGAAACCCGGCGCGATGTTGGGTGTGTTGGGCGGTGGACAACTGGGGCGCATGTGGTCGCACGCGGCCCAAAGTCTGGGCTACCGAACGGCCGTGTTGGACCCTGACCCAGACAGCCCTGCCGGGCTGGTCAGCCATGTGCATGTGCGCAGCGACTACCTTGACGCCGCAGGGTTGACGCAGATGGCGGCGCAATGCCAAGCCGTCACGACCGAATTTGAAAACGTACCGGCCCAAGCACTGGCGCAATTGCAACATCACATGGCTTGCGCCCCAGGCCCTGCAAGCGTACATATTGCCCAAGACCGGGCGTTGGAAAAAGCCCATTTTGTGCAATGCGGCGTTCCTGTTGCACCCCATTGCGTGCTGCACACTGCGGCTGATCTGGCTTCAGTGGCTGACGATTTGCTGCCAGGTATTTTGAAGACCACGCGATGGGGTTATGACGGCAAAGGTCAATGCGCGGTCAACAACCGTGACGAATTGAGTCAGGCTTTTGCGCAACTGCAAACCGGCGCCACGCCGGTGGTATGTCTATTGGAAAAACGCTTGCCCTTGGCGGGCGAATGTTCGGTGGTGCTGGCACGCGGTTTTGACGGCCAAACAGTGCATTTGCCCCTGCAAAGCAATTTACACCGTGACGGCATTCTGGCTGTGACCGAAGTGTATGAAGACGCACTGCCGCAAGACATTGCTCGCTTGGCTATCGATTCGGCTTACAGCATTGCACGCGAACTCGATTACCACGGGGTTTTATGCGTTGAATTTTTTGTATTGCAACCGGGTGCGCAAAGCCAGCTGAGCGGCCCGTTGGTGGTCAATGAAATCGCTCCGCGTCCACACAACAGTGGACACCACAGCATCAACAGTTGTGACATTTCCCAGTTTGAATTGCAAGTACGCTGCATGGCTGGATTGCCCCTGTTGCCGCCACGTTTGCACAGCGCTTGCGTGATGTTGAACCTGCTTGGCGACCTGTGGCTGCGCCAAGGAGAAGCATCGATGGAACCAGATTGGCAGCAAGTGCTGCGCATACCCGGCACACACTTGCATTTGTACGGCAAAACCCAAGCTCGCAAAGGCCGCAAAATGGGACACCTGAGCGTCACGGCGACCAGCATAGCGCTGGCGCGTCAGCGTGCCTTAGAAGCGGCAGCCTCGCTAGGCATTGCGCCATGGTGAAGCTTGGTGGCGATTGCATGTCGGCGCTTCTCCCCTCAAGCCGCGCATTTCCATGTCAGACCATGACCCCATGAGCGCCACCTGCTTTTTGACCGGTGCTGCGACAGATATTGCATTGGCTGCGCGCATGCTGGCCAGCGGTGAGTTGCTGGGACTGCCTACCGAGACCGTCTACGGACTGGCGGCAGATGCGCTCAACCCACGAGCCGTGGCCGGCATCTACCAAGCAAAGGGGCGGCCCGCAGACCACCCTTTGATCGTCCATCTGGTTTCTTCAGCGCAAGTGCCACTGTTCGCCACCGATGTGCCTGCCTTTGCCTACGCCTTGATGCATGCTTTTTGGCCCGGTCCGCTGACATTGATTCTCCAGCGCCGCGCCGGGGTGGCGGAGGCGACGGCAGGGGGGCATGACACGATTGCCTTGCGCAGTCCGTCACACCCGTTGGCGCAACAAGTATTGAAACAAGCGCTGGCGCTGGGCGTCGCCGGAGTTGCTGCACCCAGCGCCAATGTGTTCGGTCGCGTCAGCCCCACCACCGCCATGCATGTACGCGAAGCCTTTCCAGATTTGGCGGTGTTAGATGGCGGCCCTTGTGATGTTGGTATTGAATCCACCATTGTCGATGCCAGTCGCGCTAAGCCCGTGCTGTTGCGCCCCGGCATGTTGAGCGCCGCGCAACTCAGTGCCGCTTGCGGTCAACCGGTGGAACGTGAGCCGGTTTCAGCTACTAACTCGAATGGCGGTTTACGTGTTTCTGCCGCAGCACCAGCCGCCCCCGGCATGCTGCAGTCGCACTACGCACCGCGTGCCAAAGTTTGTTTGGGTACAGCATCAGACATTGAGCAACATGCATCCCAATGGATGGGCTCGATGGCTGTCTGGGCGCGCACCCGTTCGCGTTTGCCATCGCATATCCATGTGGGTGCCATGCCGGACAACGCGGCAGCTTGTGCGCATGACTTGTTTGCCACCTTGCGTGCGCTTGATACGCTGGGGGTGGATCAGATCTGGGTTGAAACCCCGCCGACGGGCGACGAATGGGAAGGCGTGCGCGACCGTTTGCTTCGCGCCAGCGCTTGACACTCGAAAGCACTAAGCACACACAAGCACCGCTGCGTCATTGCGCCAACAGACACGCCTTGGCCATGATTTTGTCTTCCCTGCTGCCGGCCTCGACATCTCGCCATTGCAAAAATGGCGGTCGCAAGGACGGCTCAAGCACATAGGCCAATGGCAGGTCGTATTGAACAGCGATCACTTGGTTGTCTTTGATCACGGTACGCAGCATCAGCATGAAACGTTTTTCAACACAGTTGAAATTGATTTGCAATTTATCGTACAAGTAGGGATGGTTGGCTGAGCGAATTTGTAGCCACACCGTGCGAAAGGGTCCGTTGCGAGATACGCCGTCCAAATCCACGCCGTAATGGGTGCCTTCGGGTGTCAATTCAACGGTTTGCCAGACAGTGTTAGGGTCCACCGTGTACTCACTGCTGATAGGCGTTTTCACGGCCGAACAACCCATCAGACACAGCAGCACTGTAAGGGCCACCCGCTTGGCGTTTAAAGCGATCAAATTCATTCAATTTCTCATTAGTAATATCGAACATAGCGATTTTGTCGATTAATTTTTCAATTTTTTTCTTTGACAGGTGTATCAGCGGTTGTCTTTGCCTGCAGTCCAGTCGATCAAGGCTTCCATGACGGGTCGCGCCTGAGAGGCGTTGGCATGGTTAACCATAGCGACCAACACATAGCGTTGGCCGTTAGCTGCATCCACATACCCCGCAATCCCCATGACATCGCGCAGGCTTCCGGTTTTCAAATGCGCCGCCGCACTGCTTTTGCTGCGTTTCAACGTGCCGTCTTGTCCTGTCAGCGGTAACGAAGCCAACAATTCCGGCATGAACGGCTGCGTCCATGCCCATTGCAACAATGCGGCCAAGGCTTGTGCACTGATGCGCGACTCACGGCTCAGACCAGAGCCTTTGTCAAGTTGCGGGATATCTGCTTGTATGCGATCTCGCCACCAGTCTTGCAACACCTCCACCGCCATGGCTGGCGTGCCGCTGTTGCGTTTTTGCACGGCCAAGGTCAAAAACAATTGCTCGGCCATCACGTTGTTGCTGAACTTGTTGATGTCACGAACCACTTCGGCCAAGGTCGGTGACTCATGGAACAAGACTGGCTTTAAACCCTGAGGCACCAAACCGTCACGCACGCTGCCGGTGAGTTGTCCGCCCAGATGTAACCACATACCGTGGATCGCGCGTGCTGCAAATCGGTCGGGGTCGGTGTAGGCCAAGGGCCAGGTTTTTTCTCCGCATGACAAGGGATAACTGCCTGCAAACACCATGTTCAATGGGTTTTGAAAATCCGCTTTCAAGCCGCTGCGGTAATCCCCGCATTCGGCCGTAGACAAGGGCACAGAGGTTTGTACTTTGACGCCGGCCAACGGCGGCTCGACATGCACATGGGCTACTTTACGGACAGGATCTGGGGTGAATTGCAACAACAAAGATTTGAAATTGATGAGCAAGCCATCAGGCGCTGCGTTGTAGGGGCGCAGGGGCTCACCGTCAAAACCACCGGGGTCTTGCGCCGGCAGATTGAAAACGGTGCGATCAAGCACGATTTGGCCTTGGATATGACGCAGCCCTAACCCCTGCAGCCGGCGCATCAACAACCACAGCTGTTCCACGCCCAAACGCGGGTCGCCACTGCCTTGCACATAAAGATTGCCCAGCAAAACACCGTCCCGGATCGGACCATCCATGTATACATAGGTGCGCCATGTAAAGGGTATGCCCAGCATGTCCAAGGCAGCCGTGGTGGTGAGCAGTTTCATCAGCGAGGCCGGGTTGCGCGGTTGCGTTGCCAAGTGCTGCAAGCGGGCGCTTCCCGCTTGTACCGGCAACACCACCACGCTTAACGCATCCGCTGGTAAACGGGCGGCTTTCAGGGCCTCTTGAACCCCCGCGGGCAAACCTACAGCCACTTGTGACCAGGCGGTCACACAAAGCAAGCTGTAGGCAACAGCGATGAAGATGTTTCTCAATGGGCGGAAATTCATCCCCTCATTATCAAACCCTTGTGTATGCAGCACAGATAATGAGGCCATGCAAACTTTCATGAAGCAACTGCTCAGTGGCGCCTCACGCCGCAGCGGTTTATGGGCTGCCGTGGTCACGGTATCGATTTGGACCGCCTTCATCATCATCGCGCGTGCTTCAGCACAGCATCAATTGCTGCCGTTGGATATCACTTGGGCACGCATCATGGGAGCAAGCGCCTTGTTGTTGCCTTGGTCCTGGTGGAACATGCGACAAGTGCGCTTGAGCCAGCCCGACAGGGGGTCGTTTGGGGGCTTGTCGCCATTGCCATGGCGCATCACGGTCATCACGGGGTTTTTCGGCGGGTTTGCGTATGCCGTGTTTGCCTACAGCGGTTTCTTTTATGCGCCTGCTGCGCATGGCTCTGTGCTTATGCCGGGCAGCCTGCCTCTATGGACCAGTGTGCTGGCTGTCTTTATTTTGGGAGAACGCTTGCATGGCTACCGATTGATCGGGCTGGCCATGATCATTGGCGGCGACTTGTTGGTCGGTGGCAGCAGCTTGCTGCATGCGTTTGACGGCGGCACCGTTTGGGTGGGCGATATTTTGTTCATGTGTGCAAGTTTTTGTTGGTCTACTTACAGCGTGCTCAGCCGCCGCTACCAACTCGAGCCGGTGTATGCCACCACCGCCATCACCTGCTTTGCTTTTTTTAGCTTTGTGCCTGCCTATCTTTTGCTGTGTGCGTTCGGTGTGTTACCCACACATTTATGGACCGCGCCGTGGAGCGAAGTGCTTTGGCAAGCCTTGTTCCAAGGTGGTGGCTCCGTGGTACTTTCTGGCATCAGTTTTAACTTAATGATCCGTGCCTATGGACCGGTGCGCTCTACCATGCTGACCTCGCTGGTGCCCGGGCTGTCAGCGCTAGGTGCCGTGCTGTTTTTAAAGGAGCCGTTAAATTGGCAAGTCTTGATTGGCTTGTCCTTGGTGACTTTAGGCATCGTATTCGGTGTGCAATCGTCCCGCGCTTCGGTGTTGAAAGTGCCTGCATGAAGTTATTGGCTATCGACACCAGCACCGAACGGTTGTCGCTGGCCGCGCAAAATGGACAACGCATAGCCACCCATCAAGGCGCTGCAGGTGCACAAGCCTCCGCAGGCTTGATTCAAGCGGTGTTGGATGTATTGAAACAAGCCCATCTGTCTTTGGACAGTTTGCAAGCCATTGCTTTTGGCCGTGGCCCAGGCGCTTTCACTGGTTTGCGTACCGCTTGCTCGGTGTCTCAGGGTTTGGCCTTGGGTTTGGGTATTCCGTTGTTACCTGTTGATACCTTGATGTGTATGGCAGAAGCCACGCGACCTGAACATAAGCGGGTGCTTGCTGTATTGGATGCCCGCATGGGACAGGTGTACCACGCTGCTTATGAATACTCGACGCGTGGTTGGACTGGCTTGTATCCAGCGCAACTAAGCCGCCCCGATGAACTGACTTGGCCCTCACATTGGCAGTCCAGCTCTGCGTTGTTGGCCGGTAATGCAGTCACCAGTCTGCAGGCAGACTTGCAGCACTTACTTTTGCCGCCTCACACCAGCCAAGAACTATGGCCGGATGCCAGCGCCATGTTGCGCTTGGCTGGTGCCGCGTGGGATCGTGGCGACTGGGTGTCTGCGCATGATGCGGCGCCACTGTATGTCCGCGATGAAGTTGCTCGCACCACAGTGCAACGTTTGGCTGATAAATTAAACAGACCATGAATCTGTTTCACAAACCGTCATTTAAAGACCGAGAGAATGGCGCAGCAGCCAACGGGCCAGGCATACCTTGCAACATGACACATGACATGTTGGATCAAGTGATAGGTATTGAACAAAGCGCTTATTCACACCCTTGGAGCCATGGAAATTTTGTCGACTCCATCATCAGCGGTTATTACATGCCCGCATGGTTTCAAGACCAGACATTGCGCTGTTATTTGGTTGCCATGCGCGGCGCAGACGAAGCACACCTGCTCAATTTCACCGTTTCACCGAATTACCAACGCCAGGGCTTGGCGCATGCCATGCTGACGCATTTGCGTGAATGGGGTTCGGCACAAGGCTTGCACAGCATTTGGCTAGAGGTGCGTCAAAGTAATCAGCGTGCCATCGCCATTTACACAGCTTTCGGCTTTGTCCATGATGGTGTGCGCCATGGCTATTACCCCGCCCATCACGGGAAACGCGAAGACGCGGTGGTCATGTCGCTGAATTGGTGAAGCATCAGTGGTAACTTACGCACCATGACACTTCTTTTAGATTCCCGACAACGCGCCATGCTGGCAGAAATCGGCGTGCGTGTCTGGCAACCTGTTGCGCCAAGCTTGCCTGATAGCTCCGAAGCCAACGACTCGCAGCGTTTGCAGTCAAAACCCGCTTTTGAAGCGACCCCATCGCCCGCT
The DNA here is from genome assembly GCF_046052765.1 of Limnohabitans sp. Taxonomy (GTDB): domain Bacteria; phylum Pseudomonadota; class Gammaproteobacteria; order Burkholderiales; family Burkholderiaceae_C; genus Limnohabitans. The sequence goes on from NZ_JAVLFQ010000031.1 coordinate 26,747, forward strand.
GTCCGTATGCCTCCAAGCCGACCCAAGACGGTGGTATCGCAACCGGTAAGCGATGAACCCATTGCGGTTGCTGCCAGCCCAAGCGCCCAACCGCTGCCCCCAGGTCTGGCCCAAATGGGTTGGCAGGATTTACAAACTGCTGCGGCTCAATGCACCGCTTGTGATGTCTGCCATAGCCGCCAGCGAAGTGTGTTTTCTGATGGCATGCCTGCCAGTGACAACCGCGAGACCGACTGGTTGGTGATTGGAGATGCGCCCAATGACGCTGAAGATGCCAGCGGTATTCCTTTCAGCGGTCCCGAGGGTGTGCTGCTTGATGCCATGCTGCACGCCATGGGTTTGAAACGCCAACAAATGGGAGCGGCCAACGAAACGGTGGTGTTGGTGAATGCCATGAAATGCCGGCCGGCAGCGCATCACCATCCTTCCGACTTCGAATTGTCCCAATGCCGACATTATTTGAAAAGGCAGATCGAGTTGCTACAACCTCGCATGATTCTGGTGTTAGGTCGATTGGCTGCTCAGTCCGTGCTGCATGACAGTGTGGAAGCTGTCAGCCAGATACCGCTGGGCAAATTGCGCGGGCAGTTTCACCAAGCCTACGGCCATGCGGTGATGGTGACCTACCACCCCTCGTCTCTGCTCAGAACACCTGCAGACAAAGCAAAGACCTGGAATGATTTATGCCTAGCCATGGACCGCTTACGTGGCTCTAACCATTGAAGCTGCGTTTAACAAGTCAGCTTGCTACACAAGCTGACTGCCTACAATCAAGGCCATGACTTTCATCGAACAACTACACCAAGCCAGCATTGCACATGCGTCTATGTTGTGTGTCGGCCTAGACCCCGAGCCCTCTCAATTTCCCGCACATTTTCACCATCAGTCCTCGCATATTTTTGATTTTTGCGCTCAGATTGTGGACGCCACGCACGACCTGGTCTGTGCATTCAAACCTCAAATCGCTTACTTTGCAGCCCACCGTGCTGAACCACAACTTGAACAATTGATCGCTCACATACGCCAAGTGGCGCCAGCGGTGCCAGTGATTTTGGATGCCAAGCGCGGTGACATCGGCAGCACCGCCGAACAATATGCGATTGAAGCGTTCGAGCGTTACGGCGCCGACGCGGTGACCTTGTCTCCCTTCATGGGTTTTGATTCTGTTGAGCCCTATGTAAAACGCCATGGCAAAGGTGCTTTTTTGCTGTGTCGCACATCCAACCCTGGCGGTGATGACTTGCAAACCCAACGCTTGGCAGATGTGGCGGGTGAGCCGCGTTTGTTTGAACATATTGCGCTACTGGCCCAGGGCCCGTGGAACACCAACGGGCAACTGGGCTTGGTGGTGGGCGCCACCTACCCTCAAGACATTGCACGTGTTCGCGAACTTGCACCCACCTTACCGCTATTGATTCCCGGTATAGGTGCACAAGGGGGCGACCCCGTTTCAACCGTGCGGGCCGGACTGCGTCAGCAAGGCAAGCAAATCACAGGCCCCATCATCGTCAATTCATCACGCGCCATTTTGTACGCATCCGCGGATTCAACGTTTGCCCAAGCCGCCAGACATGCAGCGATGGAAGCCAGAAACACCTTGGCTTTGGCCACAGAAGTTATTTCTTAATTTAGGATGGCTTATTGATCGTATTTGTTTTTTTAATCATTATTTTCATAAAAAAGTAATTCAAATCAATAGGTTAATGTGTGTTTTCGAATTATGCGATATGGTTACGCTATTAAAAAAATAATGTGTATATGACATCGAACCGATCTCCTTTTTTTTCTTTTTTAGAAACTGTCAGTCTCATTCAGCATCAACATCAAGACAAATTACCCGACTTAGATGCACAAATTCTGTTGATGCAAGTATTGATTGCCCATGGAAAAAAACAACCCCTGAACGTCACCCAAGCAATGAACATGAAAAGCATAGGCTCACCTGCCATGCTGTATCGCAAGATCAATGATTTATTGCAATTAGGTCTGCTCGAACTGGTGTATGAAGGCACGAACCGGCGCACGAAATACCTGATTCCTACATCTACTGCATTGAACTATGCAGATTCGTTGGCCGATGCTGCTGCAAAGATTTATTCGGCTAGCCTGAGTTAAAGCTCTTTGTGCAATAAACGCTGCAAATAACGCCCTGTCACGCTGTCAGGGTTGTGTGCAATTTGCTCAGGGGTACCGACAGCTACCACCTGCCCGCCACCACTGCCCCCAAGCGGCCCCATGTCTATCACCCAATCGGCGGTTTTGATCACGTCCAAGTTGTGTTCAATCACGACCATGGTGTTGCCCGCGTCAACCAACTGTCGCAGCACTTTGAGTAACAAATTGATATCGGCAAAATGCAAACCTGTGGTCGGCTCATCCAAAATATAAAGCGTTCTGCCTGTATCGCGCTTGCTGAGTTCCAGCGCCAGCTTGACCCGCTGCGCTTCGCCACCAGACAAGGTCGTAGCAGACTGTCCCAATCGGATGTAGCCTAAGCCCACTTCCATCAAGGTGTTCAATTTACGCGCCAGCGTCGGCACTGCCTTGAAAAAGGCCAGCGCATCTTCCACTGTCATATTCAATATCTGAGCAATGTTTTTGCCTTTGTATTGCACGGCCAAGGTTTCGCGGTTGTAACGCTGTCCCACACATACATCGCATGGCACGTAAACGTCTGGCAAAAAATGCATTTCCACTTTGACCATGCCGTCACCTTGGCAAGCACTGCAACGCCCGCCGTCCACATTGAACGAAAACCGCCCAGGGCCATAACCTCTTTCACGCGCCATCGGCACTTCGGCCATCAGTTCACGCAACGGTGTGAACAAGCCGGTATAGGTCGCAGGGTTGGAACGTGGCGTACGGCCGATCGGTGACTGATCGACGTTGATGACTTTATCGAAATGGTAGAGGCCAAGAATGTCATCATGCGCGGCCGGTTCTTCGTGCGCACGGTGAATCTGTCTGGCGACAGCCGCATACAACGTGTCGTTCACCAGAGTGGACTTGCCCGAACCGGAAACGCCGCTGACACAGGTAAACAATCCAACAGGGAATTCAACCGTCACGTTTTGCAGGTTGTGGCCTCGGGCGCCAACGACAGTCAGCGCCTGTTTGGCGCTGTTGACGGCGGCTTGCGGCAAAGGGTTACCAAATACATTGCTGGCAGGTGCGGCTTTGGCTGCTTGCGTTTGCTGTACCAGCCAATTTCTGCGTTTTTCAGGGATGGCTATGGACAAATCGCCACTCATGTAACGACCGGTGAGCGAGGCGGGGTTGGCCTCGATTTGCGCAGGCGTGCCTTGTGCCATCACGCGCCCGCCGTGTACGCCGGCGCCCGGGCCCATGTCTATGCAAAAGTCTGCTGCGCGGATCATGTCTTCGTCATGCTCGACCACCAGCACGCTGTTGCCGATGTCGCGCAAATGTTTCAAAGTGTCGATCAAACGGTCGTTGTCGCGCTGATGCAATCCAATACTGGGCTCGTCAAGCACATACATCACGCCGGTGAGTCCTGAGCCGATTTGTGAAGCCAGCCGTATGCGTTGCGCTTCTCCACCGGACAAGGTGTCTGCGCTGCGCGACAAACTCAGGTAAGTCAGTCCCACATCGTTTAAAAACTTTAACCGGTTAGCGATTTCTTTCACCACTTTGTCGGCGATATCGGCTTTGTTGCCATCTAACTTGAGGTTTTGAAAATAGGTCTGACATTCTGACAAGGTAGTGTGACTGACATCATGCAATGTGCGCGCTTGCAAGCCACTGCCAAGCCGCACATGGCGCGCCTCTGTCCGTAAACGGGTGCCGTCGCAGGCCAAACAAGCGCGGTGTCCGCGGTAACGGGAGAGTTCTTCGCGCACCAGCGAAGAATCGGTGTCACGGTAACGACGGCTCATGTTGTGCACGATGCCTTCAAACGGATGCGACTTGCTGGTTTTGCGCCCCGCCTTGGCACCCAACTCCAGCACATAACTGAATTTGATCTCTTCCTCGCCAGAGCCGAACAACAGCACTTGTTTGACGTTCTCCGGCAAACGTTCAAACGGTGTGTCCAAATCGAAGCCATAGTGCTTGGCCAGACTCTCGAGCATGGCGAAGTAGTAGGCGTTACGCTTGTCCCAGCCTTTGATGGCGCCGCTGGCCAGGCTGATGTCTGGGAACGCAACAATACGCGCGGGATCGAAAAAGCTTTGTTCGCCCAAGCCTTCACAGTCCGGACATGCGCCCATGGGTGAATTGAAAGAAAACAAACGCGGCTCGAGTTCGCCAATGGCGAAGCTGCAATGCGGGCAAGCGAATTTGGCATTGAACGCATGCTCCACGCCCTTGTCCAAGTCCAGCACCAAGGCACGACCTTCCGCCAAGCGCAATGCTGTCTCCATGCTTTCTGCGATGCGTTGCATCATGTCGGGGCGTACCTTTAAGCGGTCAATCACCACATCGATATCGTGTTTTTCATTTTTCACCAGCGTGGGCAAATCGGCCAATTCGACCACTTTGCCGTCCACCCGAAAACGCACAAAGCCTTGGGCCTGCATCTGGGCGAAGACCTCGGTGAACTCGCCTTTGCGTTCACGCGCGACAGGTGCCATTAAAAGAATGCGCGTGTCTGCTGGCAATGCCAGCACCGCATCCACCATTTGTGCCACGCTGGAAGCCTGCAATGGTATGCCGTGCTCTGGGCAATGCGGTGTGCCAGCGCGTGCAAACAACAGGCGCAGGTAATCGTGAATTTCAGTGACAGTGCCAACCGTGGACCGCGGGTTATGGCTGGTGGCTTTTTGCTCAATGGCAATCGCCGGTGACAATCCTTCGATCAAGTCGACATCGGGCTTGTCCATGCGCTGCAAAAACTGTCTGGCGTAAGCCGACAAACTCTCCACATAACGACGCTGACCTTCTGCGTACAAGGTATCAAAAGCCAGACTGGATTTGCCTGAACCAGACAAGCCGGTGATCACCACCAATTGGTTGCGTGGAATATCCAGGTCAATGTTTTTCAGATTGTGGGTGCGCGCACCGCGTATGCTGATTTGACCAAACGCACCACGTCCGCCGACATGGTTCAATAAGTAATTGGCATCTGAGGGAGAATTCACGTGTTCTGTTTTATTTTGGGCAACCTGCGATCATAGCCACTCTGTTATTTCAGATGCATGTCCAACTGAGATTCCCATCGCATTACTTGAGATGTTTTCATTGAATAATCCAAAAGCATTGACTTTGCAAGGCTTTGCCAGTTTGTTACTGGTTGCATGGTTGATGGCAGCTAATCACATTTCTGCTCGTTTGGCTTTCAATAGCGGCTTGGACGTGGCCACTGCTGTCGCCGTTCGCAGTGGCTCCACGGCATTGGTAGTCGGTTTATTGGTCCTGTTAGCTCGAGTGCCGTTGCGTTTATCGCGCCAACATATCCGCGGTTTAGTGATGATTGGTGTGATGATAGGAACCCAAAGTCAGCTGTTATATGGTGCTGTTTCTCGCTTACCGGTGGCATTGGCCTTGCTGGCATTCAACACCTACCCGCTGTGGGCAGCTTGGTGGAACTTTTTGATTTACCGTCAACCGCCTGAACGCCAAGTGCTGTTGACCATGCCGGTGATTTTGCTAGGTTTGTCATTGGCGCTGGATGTGGCGGGTGCCGCATCTGGCTTGGGTGCACAGCAGCAATGGGCCGTCATGGGTGAAGGTGTGGCTTATGCCATGGCCGCTGCAGCCAGTTTTGGCATGGTGTTGGTATGGACACAGCACGAAACGACTGGGCTTGATGGCAGGGTTCGCACCTTGTTCAGTTTGCTACTCGCTGCCTGCGTTGCACTGGCGGTGATCGGCTGGCAAGGTGGCCCACATTGGCCGCAAACGGATACCGGCTGGCTGGGTTTGCTGGGTTTAACCTGCTTCTATGGCAGCGGCTTTACACTCATGTTCACGGTGCTGCCCAAACTTGGCGTGGCTGGCAACACTGCCATCATGAATGTGGAGCCGGTGTTCGCTTTGGTGTTGGGTTGGTCCATCTTGGGGCAAAGCATAGAACCCATTCAAATCATTGGTGCGCTGATCGTTGTAGCTGCTGTCATTTTTCTGGGTTTGCGTCGTCAATGATTTCGACCCCTCACTGATTTATCGGATATTTTTTCAATGCACACACTTTCTGTCATCGTCATCACACGCAATGAACAAGCCAATTTGGATGCTTGCTTGTCGTCGGTTCGCGAGATTGCCAATGAAATTGTGATTGTCGATTCATCGAGTACAGATGAAACTTTATCTATTGCCAAGTCATACAACGCGGTGATTTCTTCGCCCACTGATTGGCCTGGTTTTGGCGCGCAGAAAAATCGTGCGCTAAATTTGGCCACTCAGGATTGGGTGCTGTCTATTGACGCTGATGAAAGATTATCCAAAGAACTGCGGGATGAAATTCAATCGGTTATTTCTCATCCTTTAAGCGACTGTTACGACATACCGCGCCGCTCTTTTTATTGTGGGCGTTTGATCAACCATTCGGGTTGGAATCCTGATTACGTCACGCGTTTATTTAAACGTGGAACCGCTCGATTTTCTGACCATCTGGTGCACGAAAAACTATTGACAAACACGCAAGCCCAAAAATTACACTCACCTATGTTTCACTACAGCGTCATCAATTTCAGCCAAGTACTGAATAAGATAGATCGGTATTCAACCGACTCTGCACAACAAGCTTTTTTAGCTGGCAAAAAAAGCAGTGTATTGAATGCAGTTTTGCATGGTGTGTGGGCATTTATCAGAACATATATTTTCAAATTGGGGTTTTTAGATGGCTCGCATGGACTTGCTTTGTCTATGTCGAATGCGGAAGGTAGTTATTATCGGTATTTGAAATTATGGCTTTTGAACCAAAAGGTGGACCGTGCTAATTAGTGTGATTGTCAGCACATACAACCGACCTGATGCTTTAAGTTTGGTTTTGCAATCTTTAAATCAGCAAACCGACACCAATTTCGAGATCGTGGTTGCAGATGATGGTTCTAAAGATGAAACCCGTCAACTGATAGATGCTTTGATTCAAAATTTCTCGCAACCACTGACACATGTTTGGCATGAAGATCTGGGGTTTCGTCTTGCCGCTATTCGCAACTTGGCTGTCAAGCATTGCCGTGGTTCGTATTTTATTTTTTTAGACGGTGACTGTATTGTTCAACCTGACTTTATCGCAAGACACCGTTGCTTAAGCGAAGATGCGCATATGGTGACTGGCAGTCGCGTGCTGTTGAATGAGAAATTCACACAATCACTGATTGCACAACAAGTCTGGGATATTTCTGGCTTTCGCCGCCATTTGTTATGGAAACGCTTAAACGGATCTGTCAATAAATTTTTAGCTTTTTATATCAAGTTTTGTCAATCTTCTGTTCGTTACTATTCAGGATTTAAATGGCGTGGGATCAAGGGTTGTAATTTTGCCTGTTGGCGTCAGGATTTTGAGTTTGTGGGCGGCTATGACGAAACTTTTGAAGGATGGGGCCATGAAGACGCAGACATGGTTTTTCGCCTACATTCTGCGGGCATAAAACGCAAATCTGGCTCATTTGCCACAGAGGTATTGCATTTGTACCATCCCGAAAATAACCGTTCGCAGGCCGAGCAAAATAAATCCAAATTGCTAGAGCGCATACGCCGCGCGGCTTGATCTTAAATATTTATCCACTTCTTGGATCACATATGCACCTGTCAGTGATGTCAAGCATTTGCTCTCGCTATCTATGTGTTTTTCACACCCTTCTTCGGCACAAGGGACGCAACTTTGCTGGCCTTGTATCAGCGTGATATTTGAATGGTGTTGCGGTACTTGATCATGACGCAACCAAATCGCAGGTCTTTGTGCGTCTCTGATCGATGGCCATGGTCCCCATTTCACAGGATTGGTTGGGCCGTATATAGCGATAACTTTGACACCTGTGGCTGCAGCCAAATGCGTGACTGATGTATCCACCCCTATGTAAATTTCAGCATTTTTAATCATTTCTGCCAACTCAGAAAAGCTGACTTTCCCAGACAAATTAAGGGTCTTATCAGACAGCACAAGGTCTTCACAGTATGCGATCTCTTTGGCTTCATTGCCACCACTGATGTATATATTTAAGCCTTGCTCTAGCAAATGCTTGATGAGTTTTTTCCATTCACTTTTATGCCATTCCTTGTATATAAATTTTGGGTAAGGGTGGATGACCGCATAAGGTTTAGCCAATTTAGGAACAGTGTTGTGATTGAGTAATTGAGGTGTGACAACTGTTTCAAGCTTTGCTATGCCAATCATCTCGCATATTTTTAAATTCATCTCAACTGTATGGATAGATGTATTGTCAAATTTGACAGCATGCGACATCATTTTTTTAAAAAGAAAACTGTCGCTTTCAAGGTAGGTTCCATAGTGAAGCTTGGATGCTGCCCAACCGTAAATACGGGCTCTGTCAGATGGCATGGTGGTGATTGACATGTCATACTGATTCCAAAGTTTTTTGATTTCTTTCAGTCTTTCTGACTTTTTTGAATTTCTTTGAATCTCAATCACCTGGTTGATATCTTCATTGCCATGCAGAATTTGTGCGCTATCTTGGCACACCAATACATCTATTTCTGCTTGTGAATACGCCATCCTGAGCGAGTGGATCAAAGGGGTAGTCAGTAATACGTCGCCAATTCTTTGGATACAAATGACCAATATTTTCATACCTTTGCCGCGAACCTGTTCATCAAACCCATCCATCCCCAAATAAATGTACCTTCCATGAACGTCGAAAAGTGCGCATTAAAGCAACTGGTCAGTATCCATATAAACAAAATAGCTGGTCCTAACAGGTAATTTTCATCTTTGCTATGCGTCTGCATCAAACTCCTTACGATCATTGTGATGAAAAGTATCAAACCCAATATTCCCTGCTCTATCAAGATTTTCAAGTATTGATTGTGTGGGTCTTGCGTGATTGCTGCAATTAATCCGCTTTTGTCTGCCACTTGCTTGGTATAGGCCGCTTTAAATCCACCGGTTCCGGCGCCCAATACAAAATATTGGGGGATCATTTCGACAGTATTTTTCCAAAATATGACCCTTTGTCCGATGGAAGTCACGACATTTTTATTCGCGTTTTTTTCAGATTGCTGCAATTCAACCACGGCTTGTTCTATACGATCCGATGAAGTTTTACTGCTGATGAGCAGAAAAATTGCCGAGAAAGCTACTGCGGCCATCACTAACCAAGACCGAATATCAATTTTTTGATCGTGTGTTTTTATGTATTTGATAGACATAAAAATCAATACAACCAACATCGCTAAATACCCGCTTCTACCGGTTGTGAATATTGCAATGTATAAAACCAAGTAACAGGCCCATACTATTTCAATGAAGTTTTGCGGCGCCCATAATTTAGGTTTTTTCAAAATTGATGACAGCACAATTGCCAGTGCAACTGAAACAAACATACCTTCAGATGATGTGGTTCCTAGCTGGTACGCAATGACGTCTTTATTAAAAAAGAAAAGCAGATGCGATTTATAAATTACGTTCAAAATCGTCAGCGCCAGTATCAAGTAAAAAATTACTTTAAGTGCTTTTTGATTTTGATTTTGATTTTGACTTTCGTTAAATAAAATAAATCCTATAGGCAATAATAAAAATTTTCTCCAATTCAAAATGCTGGACAAATAGGTTTGCGTATCTACTAAGGGATAAAACACCCCTACCATCAGCATCGCAACAAAACTGGCATGGATTTTAAAGTCTGGTGTTTTTATATAACGCAACAAGTTTTCATTGACAGCAGTACAAAAAAACAAGCCCAAAAAAAGAATCACTTCACATAAATTGGCCAAAGGCGGAGAAACCACGCTGAGCGCAATCACCGCAGTAAATAAAAATTGTAATTGTGCTAATTTAACTATTTTCATTTGCTATTTATTTGAATTTGCTTTTGATAATGGCGTAGTATTTTCTAAGTTTTTTTCTGTTTATCTTTTGCCACTGGTAGCGAAGATAGTTAAATAACAAAGAATGCTTTTGTCTTTGTTTGTCAAGGCTAGATGCAAATATGCCTGTCACACTTCCTTGCTCGGCAAGATGCTCTTTCAGCCAATACTGCGTGATTCCACACAAAGGATCCATGGCCCTCAGCAAAAAATCTGCCGGTAAGTTGACTTTATGTTGACCCAACCAATCTATTCTTTTTTTGCAGGCCGATAAGTTGGTGACGTAAGCCTCAGCAGTGGCAATGGGTTGCTCCACAATGGCATCGTTACTCAATAAAAATGCATCGGGCACCTTCGTATCTGCACCTCCCAAAAAAAGCAAGTAGGCATTCTGTTTATGTTCTAAATTTATGACTGCGTCATTGAGTCTAGTGACGAAGTTTTCTTTCAGAATGACATCATCTTCGAATACCAGTATGTTTTTATAATTTTTTTCAACACACAATCGCCAAGCATGTATGTGTTTCAAAACCAGCGATTGCTGTGGCTTTTCAAGAACATCCTCGGTCTCAAAGGTATTGATTAATATTTCTGACTGTAAAACTGGTATATCAAATTCAAAGATAAATTGGTAAGAAAGATCATGCAATGCCATTTGTTGTTTGACATGATGTATTCTGTCCTCAAACGTTCTCACCGATAAAATAAAAACAGCATCTATTGATAGTTTCTCCATGGCTAGCTGTTTTTAATTTTGTTGATGATCTGTGAAGACGAATAACCATCTACAAAGTCGAGCGCCATGACTTTGCCGTTGTTTTTCAATACACAATCTGCGCCAGCAATTTGATCAATGCTGTAGTCTCCCCCTTTGACCAACACGTCTGGCAACAAATCACAGTAAAGCGATTCCGGGGTGTCTTCTGAAAATGCAACCACGCCTGTGACGCAAGCCAGTGAACTCAACATTTTCATTCGCGAAGCCAACGAATTGATGGGTCTTTTTTCGCCCTTCAAACGTTTCACAGATTCATCATCATTCACAGCAACAAACAACATGTCACCAAGGGCGCGGGCTTTTTCTAAATAATCTATATGCCCTGGATGCAAAATATCAAAGCAACCGTTAGTCATCACGACGGACAATGACTCAGACTGGGCTTTATGGATGATTAGTTTCAGTTGCGATGCTGTGTAAATAGGATCAGATTGGGTATGAGATTGTGTTTGCTCGTTCAATTCATCAATGTGAATGACGGCGGTTCCCAATTTAGAAACTACCACGCCTGCAGCTTTGTTGGCCAGAACCGCGGCTTGTTTCAAAGGAAAACCATATGCCATCGCCACCGACAAAGTGGCGATCACCGTGTCACCGGCCCCTGTGACATCAAAGACTTCTTTGGCTTCGGTGGGGATATGTAAAGGAATTTGCTCTTTGGAAATCAGACTCATGCCCTTTTCGCTTCGTGTGACCAATACGGCTTCAAGTCCTAATGCCTCTCTTAATTTCTCGCCCTTGCTTTCAATCTCCGATAAGTTTGAACACACACCGACTACTGTTTCAAATTCGCTTAAATTTGGCGTGATGACCGAAGCGTTTTTGTATTTTTCAAAATCTTTTCCCTTGGTGTCTATCAGAACAGGTTTTTCTTTTTGACGAGCCAATGAAATCAGTTGGTTCAAGTCTGCCAACGTGCCCTTTGCATAGTCAGACAATATGACAGCGTCTACTGATGAGAGCAACTTTTGGTATTCAGCAAGAAATGTATCTTGCGGCCAATCACCATATGGCATTTCAAAATCAAGCCGGATCATTTGCTGCTGCCTTGACATCACCCGGTTTTTCACAATGGTGGTTTTGTTGGGCAACTTGAATAAATGCGAGATGATATTTTTTTGGCTCAGCAATGTTTCCAATTGCACACCTGCCTGATCGTCGCCCATCAAGCCCATTAACAATGCATTCGCGCCGAGAGAGGCGACATTGGCCGCCACGTTACCAGCCCCACCCAGTCGAGTTTCCTCTTGGTTGATATTGACCACCACAACTGGCGCTTCTGGAGAGATTCTGTTGGATTGGCCATACCAATAGCGGTCCAGCATGACATCGCCCACTACCAATACCCTGACCTTAGAAAAGTCGTAGGGTCCTGAAGAACTTGCTTTGTTGGGGTCAATCATGATGGATGGTGAAATCAGACCAAGCCTAATTGGGTTTCAACACTGTGACAAATAATGTGTCCTATGAGAATATGCATTTCCTGAATTCGCGCTGTTTGCTGGTGCGCAATAACCAACGACAAGTCGCAATCTTTGGCAAGTTGTCCGCCATCTTTTCCCAAGAGTCCAATGGTCGTAATTCCCAGCAGCTTGGCTTGCTTGACTGCATTTATGACATTGGCCGAATGGCCTGAAGTGGAAATAGCCATCAAAACATCACCCTGACGCCCCAGGCCTTTAACCTGTCTGGCGAAGATCTGATCAAACGCATAGTCATTTCCAACACAGGTTAATACGGATGTGTCAGTGGTTAATGCCAAGGCGGCTATGGGTTCTCTGTCCTGTGTAAATCTGCCTATGAACTCGGCAGCAATGTGTTGGCTGTCAGCGGCTGATCCTCCGTTGCCACACAACATGATTTTTCCACCGTCTTTAACCGCGGCTGAGATGACTTGAGATACCCGATTGACGTCGTCCTCCAGGCTTTTGACCCACTCACAAATGGCTTGATGTTCTGTCACATGCTGCAAAAACATTGATTGGTTCATAAAAATAATTGTTATTTGTTTTTTGTCGAATTGTGATGGGTTTGTATTCTTTAAATTCGCATCGCATTATACTGTCAGGGTTTGTTTACAACGCGTCATTTGTCAACCCCATCAAATAATTGCATTGGTTGCTGGTTGTTCAAAATGTCTTCTTTCAACCTGTTAACGAACCCTATCTACGATGATCATCGTCACTGGCGGCGCCGGCCTTATCGGCAGTAACCTGATCGAGCAACTCAACCTGCGCGGTCATACCGACATACTGGTTGTTGACCATTTAAAAAACGGCCAAAAAATGCATAACTTGGCCGATCTGCACATCCGTGATTACCTAGACCGTGATGATTTCATGGCGAAAATTCAGGCCAACCAAGACTTGGGTCATGTGAGTGCGGTGTTCCATTTAGGCGCGTGTTCCGCCACCACCGAATGGGACGGGCAATTCATGATGCGCAACAATTTTGAATACAGCAAACAACTGCTGGACTGGTGCCAGCGTGTCAATGCCTCTTATATTTATGCGTCTTCAGCCTCAGTGTATGGACTGGGTAAGCATGGCTTTTCTGAGCAACGCCATTGCGAACTGCCGATCAATATGTACGCTTACTCGAAGTTTCAATTCGATCAATATGTACGAAGTCTGCAAGGGCGCTTGCGGCATCAGGTGGTGGGCCTGCGCTATTTCAATGTGTATGGACCGCGTGAAGCGCACAAAGGCAGCATGTCATCGACTGCTTTTCATTTCAATCGACAATTGCAAAACGATGGAATATGCCGCTTGTTTGAAGGCACTGATGGTTATGCCAACGGAGAACAGTTGAGGGACTTTGTTTATGTCGCCGACTGTGCCAAAGTCAATCTTTGGTTCATGGACCATGCCCATGTCAGCGGAATATTCAATTTAGGAACCGGTCAAGCTCACAGTTTCAATCAGGTGGCAAACGCTGTTATCGCTTGGCACAAGCAACACCGGCAAACCGACAACCGCATCGAATACATTCCGTTTCCTGCCCATTTGAAAGGCGCTTACCAAAGCTATACGCAAGCAGACATATCTGCATTGCGACAAGCGGGTTATGGCGAGCGATTCATGACAGTTGACGAGGGCGTCAGCGCTTATCTCGACTGGTTAAATCGCGTCTGAAAATTTTGTCGTCACGCGCTTGATGCGTTGTCACATAGCCTGTAGCAGTTGCGCGACCCGATCGGGCTTCACATCATTCAAACAACGGGTATGGCCTAATGGGCAAATACGCTCAAAACACGGTGCACAGTCCAATGCGGGTGAGTAATTAGGGTCATCTGCCAACCAGACCACCTGTGCTTTATCACTCAACGGCGGGGTATGCTTTGGACTGCTTGAACCAAACACAGCCACCTGCGGCACACCGAGTGCCGCGGCCACGTGCATCAATCCTGAATCGTTACTCACCATGTCATGCGCAGCAGAAATCAGATCAAGCGCTTGACTCAAACTGGTGATGCCGGCCAGGTTTTGAACCTGAGCACCAACCGCTTTATCCGCAATAGAAACACACAGGTCACGCTCTTTGGCGGAAGCCAGCAGCACGACCGGGTTGTTTGTCAATTGACACAATCGGGCCACGTGATGGGCTGGCCACATTTTGGCGGGTCCATACTCTGCACCGGGTGCTATCACGGTATACCCTCCCGCATGCAAAGCAAAGGTTTGCAGTGTGTGTCGCACGGCTTCGGTCGGTCGTTGCAACACCGGGCGCCAGCCACTGCCACCTTCTGCTTTGCCACTGGCCAAGCCAAAGTAAAAAGCCACCATTGGCGCAAGTTGCTTGGGGTCGGGGTTAGCTAAGCGCTTTGTCAATACGCCATAGCGTGACTCTCCGTGGTAGCCGATACGCTCAGGAATGCCTGCCATCCATGGGATCAATGCGCTTTTGAAAGAATTGGGGGCGACATAGGCCTTGTCAAATTTACCGCGCCATTGCCGCGCCAAAGCCCTGCGTTCAGACCATTGCAATTGGCCATGCTTGAACGGCAAGGTCACTACCTCAGAGACCGACGCCATATGCTCATAGACAGGCGCTACCCAGGACAAAGCGGCAACGGTGATTTGTTCGCCCCTGCGGTGTAATTCACGCAGCAGCGGTTCGGTCATGACCGCGTCACCAATCCATTGCGGGGCAATAAACAATGTTCGGGTCATGGCTTGGCCATACGCCCACCTAGGTCAACAACATTTAATTCAATGCGCGTGCGCATGTTCACCGTCTTTCAAGCGGTAAACCGTGGAGCAATAAGGGCACTTGGCCTCGCCAGTGCGGGCCACGTCAAGAAATACCTTGGGATGGGTGTTCCAGGTTTTCATGTGCGCCAGCGGACTGGGGCAAAACACGCCGCCGTGGCTGTTCAAGTCGGCCGCCTTGAGTTCGATAGGTAGGGTGTTGGCGTTCACGTGATCAAACGGCTGTCAGCCAATGGGCGTACTTGGGGTTGCGGCCGTTGACGATGTCAAAGAACGCGCTTTGGATTTTTTCTGTGATCGGGCCACGGCTGCCGATACCGATCTCGATGCGGTCGAGTTCGCGTATGGGGGTGACTTCAGCTGCTGTGCCGGTGAAAAAAGCCTCGTCCGCGATATAGATTTCGTCGCGTGTGATGCGCTTTTGCACGATCTCCAAGCCCAAGTCCTTGGCAATATGAAACACCGTGTTGCGGGTAATACCGTTCAACGCACCGGCCGACAAATCGGGCGTATAAATGACACCGCCTTTGATGATGAACAGATTCTCGCCAGCGCCTTCAGAAACAAAACCCGAAGCATCCAATAGCAAGGCTTCGTCATAACCATCGTCCAGCGCTTCCATGTTGGCCAATATGGAGTTGGTGTAATTGCTGACGGCTTTGGCCTGCGTCATGGTGATATTCACATGGTGGCGTGTGTAGCTACTGGTCTTGACACGGATGCCGCGCTTCATGCCGTCTTCACCGAGGTAAGCGCCCCAGGTCCAAGCCGCCACCATCAGGTGTATGCGGTTACCTTTGGGGCTGACACCGAGTTTTTGTGAGCCTATCCAAGTCAACGGACGGACATAACCGCTTTTCAAGTTGTTAGCCCGCACGACGGTACGCTGCACTTCGTTCACTTCGTCTTGGGTAAACGGGATTTTCATGCGCAGAATTTTGGCGCTGTTAAACAACCGTTCGGTGTGCTCTTGCAAACGGAAGATGGCGGTACCGTTGACGGTTTCGTAAGCACGTACGCCTTCAAAAGCACCGCAGCCGTAATGCAAGGTGTGAGACAGCACGTGGATTTTGGCGTCACGCCATTCAACCAATTCGCCATCCATCCAAATTTTGCCGTCTCGGTCGTGCATCGGGGGTGGCAGGGCGCTCATGAATATCCTTTCGGTGGCAGTTCAGCAGTCAAAGCAGACGATTTTACGTCCCGCAAAGGGCTAGGGTGTATGAGCCATCCGTTGCAAGTTCCAATGGGTCAAACGGCCCTCTTGAAAGGTGCATTCGACCCGGTCTCCAGACGCGTCTTGCCAGGCGAAAATTTCGGGTTGTTCGCCTTGCGCGGTTTGTAAATTACCCAAACTTTGCGCCATACCGATGACCTTGAGCAAGCGTTGTCCCTTGTGCAACTGCGCATGAAACATCACCGCATTGTCTAACGAACCCGTTGGGCGCTCAGCCGCGCTTTCCATGGTTTTCATCAAACGGGTCACGTGTTGCAACAGCCAAAAAATGATGCCGCTAGAGACAAGCGAAAAACCCCACCAGCCCCATGCGCGGAAGGAAAGATACAAGAGGCCGGCCAGGCCAGCAGGTAAAAAAATATTTCGCCAGTTCATGCGCTGATTTTGACGCAATCAGCCTTGGCTCATTTATTTAGGCAGTTTGGCTGTTTTGCTGCTGAATTCACCCGATGCGGCTTGGCTGTGGCAAGCCGCACAATGGGATGCACTTAAGCGCACCGGGGGTTTCCAGAAACTGGCCGGGATTTTTTTACTTCTGCGGTGAATGTTTTGCCACCAGTCTGATTGGGTGATGCGGTGTTGCGGCGGGTCTTGCGTGTGTGCTGGCGCATAAGTCCCCGCATTTTTTTGTAACCAATCAGAAATTTCTAGTTGTGTGTCTACATTCACCATGACGCTGCCGCCAAAATGTGCAGGCATGTCAGCCATCAATTTCTGCCAAGCCTGGTCTGACAACATGCCCGGCGGATAAGCGATGTGGCACACCGTGCATTGCTGCGTGTATGGTGTGAATGTCGGCATAGGCACACTGACCTGCGCTTGCGCCAAGATCAAGCCACTCTGACAAACAGCCAGTATTGCGATTTTTGGGAAAGGTGACATTTTGACTTTTCTGCAAAACAAAAGTCCATTGTCAAGATGAAATACTCATGTGATGTTGATACATCGCAAGAAACCAATGGGTTGTCGGCCTTGTCCGGCCCTGTCGCCCGCTGATGCTTGGGGTACGCGGCATGACACCCCGCAGTAGACCGTCTCAATCCAACTGTCGCAACACCGCTATCGCCTGATCAACCCGCTCTACCGCATGCACTGTCATGCCTTCTATGGGTTTTTTAGGCGCATTCGCTTTAGGAATCAGTGCCACGCTAAAGCCCAGCTTGGCGGCTTCTTTCAAGCGCTCCTGGCCGCGCGGCGCGGGCCGCACTTCACCGGCCAGGCCGATTTCGCCAAACGCCAAAAAGCCTTTAGGCAGCGGCTTGCCGCGCAAACTGCTTTGTATGGCCAGTAACACCGCCAAATCCGCCGCCGGTTCGCTGATGCGCACGCCTCCCACCGCATTGACAAACACATCCTGGTCCATGCAAGCCACGCCCGCATGGCGGTGCAACACTGCCAGCAACATGGCGAGGCGGTCGCGGTCTAAGCCTACGGACAAACGCCTCGGTGACGGCCCGCCACTGTCGACCAGCGCCTGTATTTCCACCAACAGCGGACGCGTACCTTCCAAGGTCACCATGACGCAGCTGCCTGGCACCGGTTCGGCGTGTTGGCTGAGAAAAATCGCACTTGGGTTACTGACGCCTTTGAGGCCTTTTTCGGTCATGGCGAACACGCCGATTTCATTCACCGCACCAAACCGATTTTTGATGGCGCGTACCAGTCGGAAACTGGAATGCGTGTCACCTTCAAAATACAGCACCGTGTCGACCATGTGCTCGAGCACACGCGGGCCTGCCAAGGCACCTTCTTTGGTGACATGACCGACCAGCACAATGGCGGTACCGCTGGACTTGGCCAAGCGCGTCAAATGCGCGGCGCATTCGCGTACTTGCGCCACCGAACCCGGGGCGCTGGTGAGTTGATCTGAATACACCGTTTGAATCGAATCGATGACCGCGATATGCGGTGCTTGCGATTGCAAAGTGCTGATGATTTTTTCCAACTGGGTTTCAGCCAACACGTTCACCCTGCTGTTGTCTAAACCCAGCCTGCGCGCACGCAAAGCCACTTGCGCACCGGATTCTTCGCCGGTCACATACAAAGTGCTTTGACCGCTGCGCTGCAAACCATCCAGCGCCTGCAACAACAAAGTGGATTTGCCAATACCCGGATCACCGCCGATCAACACCACGCCGCCTTCGACCATGCCGCCACCCAGCACCCTGTCAAGTTCGTCCTGGCCGGTCGGTGTGCGATCGACTTCTTGCGCTTCGATGTCGCTGAGCGCCATGACTGGTGAGGCAGGCGCCAAACCGGAGCGTTCGCTGTAACGGTTTTTGCTTGCGGCGTTCTCGCTGACGCGGCTTTCCACCAAGGTATTCCAAGCCTCGCAATGCGGGCATTTGCCCAGCCATTTAGGGCTGGTGCCGCCGCATTCGCTGCAACTGAAGAGGGTTTTGTCTTTGGCCATGGCTTGCATGATACGGGCGGGTCATGGGCGACAATGTGTGTTGTTCACTTTGGTTTTCTCACAGGTAACCCGCTCTTGTCCTCACTTCCCTCTTCAGACACCCCTGCCGACGCGCGCATGACGCCGGCCGAAAAGCGCTCGGCGTTTTCACTCTCCAGTATTTACGCATTGCGCATGCTGGGCTTGTTCATGGTGCTGCCAGTTTTCATGATCGAAGCGCGCCAGTACGACGGTGGACAGGATGCGACCGCCGTGGGCTTTGCCATGGGCATTTACGGCTTGGTGCAAGCATCGTTACAAATCCCTTTCGGCTTGGCGGCTGACCGCTGGGGCCGCAAACGAGTCATCTACTTGGGATTGGCCTTGCTGGCGCTGGGCAGCGTCATCGGCGCCATGGCCACCAGCGTCAACGGCTTGGCCTGGGGCCGTGCGCTGCAGGGCAGCGGCGCGATTTCGGCGGCGGTCACGGCTTTGTTAGCCGATCAGACCCGCGACGCGGTTCGCACAAAGGGAATGGCGCTGGTCGGCGGCAGCATCGGTTTAATGTTTGCGCTGTCCCTGTTGCTCGGGCCGGTGCTCTCGGGTTGGGGCGGCTTGTCAGCCATCTTCGGCGTGACGTTGTTGTTGGCGCTGGGCGGTATGGTGATTGTTCGCTGGTGGACGCCGGTTGAAATGCCTTTGCAACACCACACAACATCAAAACACAGCCTGTGGGGCTTGCTGGTGCATACGGATTTGATTCGATTGAATTTTGGCGTGTTCGCTTTGTATGCGGTGCAACTTGCCTCCTGGGTCGCCATTCCCGCACTGTTGGTGCAAGCCGGAGTGGCCAGCACCGACCACGGCTACGTGTATTTGCCCGCCGTGCTGCTGTCCTTTGTGTTCATGGGCATGACCTTGTTTCCGCTGGAACGCCAAGGCCATTTGCGGCCTCTGTTTCTGGCTTGCATCGCGCTGGTGCTGACGGTGCAAGCCGCCTGGGGTTGGATGGCCTGGGCCGGTCAGCCGCAGCTTTGGCTGATGGCAGTGTTGCTGTTTGTGTTTTTCTGCGGTTTCAATGTGCTGGAAGCCAGCCAACCCAGCCTCGCCTCGCGACTCGCTCCTACAGGCTCACGCGGCGCGGCGCTGGGCGTGTACAACACCTTGCAGTCGCTGGGCATTTTTGCCGGCGGAGCGTTCGGCGGCTGGCTGGTCAAACGCGTTGGCGCTCACGGGGTGTTTCTGGCCAGTAGCCTGCTGATGCTGGTTTGGTTGGCGGTGTCCTGGGGCACACGCTACGTGCGTAGCGCACCACCTACAACTGGCACGGCGCACTGATTGGCCTGTCAGCAAGACGCATAATCCACCTCAAGACTTCATTTATTCACTGTCACACAAGAGGTACACCATGGCATCCGTCAACAAAGTCATACTGCTCGGCAATTGCGGCCGGGACCCCGAAGTCCGCTATTTGCCCAGCGGCCAAGCCGTGGCCAATGTATCCATCGCCACCAGCACCAAGCGCAAAGACAAAACCAGCGGCGAAACTGTGGAAGACACGCAATGGCACCGGGTCACTTTTTATGACCGTCTGGCCGAAATCGCGGGCGAGTACGTGAAAAAAGGCCGCCCCATTTATGTGGAAGGCCGCTTGAAATACGGCGTCTACACCGACAAAACCACCGGCGTCGAAAAAAACACCGTGGACATCATTGCCACTGAATTGCAGTTGCTCGGCGGACGCGAAGGCATGGGCGCTCCTGCCAGTGAAGATGGCGGCGCACGCAGTGCACCGCGCGCATCAACACCTGCTGCGGCGGCCAAAGCGCCGGCACCAGCCAAGTCAGGTTTTGATGACATGGATGACGATATCCCGTTTTAAATGCCATTGGGTTCATCCCATCTTCCTCACGCTTTATTCAGATCCCTGAGCAAATGCGGTATTGCGCAAAATGTCCACGAACCGCTGAGCGATGACGTCGGCCGCGTAATTTTCAATTGCTGTCGCGTATTTTTGTGTGTAAGCATTTCTAAGAAGACTGTTTTCACTCATTTCAAACATAGCCAAACCTAACTCCGCCGGATTGTCTTCGGTGAATGGGATCAGTCTGCCCAATACGCCGTGTTGAAGTATGTCTGTGGGGCCCGTCGGACAGGCTAATGAAATGATGGGGCATCCAAGGGCCAGGGCTTCTAATAAGCTAACAGGGAATCCCTCCTCTCGAGAGCTCATCACGAGTGTGCCTGCTTGTGCCAAGTATGGGTGAGGATTGGTTTGGTAGCCTAAAAAGAAAACACTTTCTTCAATATTTAATCCTATGCTTAATTGCATCAGTTTTTCTTTGTCTTCACCATCTCCTATCACCAGCAAAGGCCATGAGCAACCCAGGTTTTTGGCTCTTTGATAGGCGGCTAGCAGCAATTCAATGTTTTTTTGATGCGTTAACCTGACAATGGAGATGAAGTATGAACCTGAATTGATGCCGGGTGGCAAGTGAATTGTTTCTTGGGATTTTTTAATTAAGCTGCCCATATTGATAGCGTTTGGCAAAACAATTAACTTATCTTTCAGGTGTGGCCACACATCGCATGCTTCTTGGTACATTTCGTCGCACAACACCACCAGGGTTTGATAGTGCTTCAGTCTCTTGCCAATGCGGCGTAATCTTTTGACGCCACCATTTCTAAATCGCTTGGGTCTAAAGTGGAAAAAGCCTATTTTGGGGGCTGTGATTAAATGCGCTGACCTTAATAAAGATAAATCATAGTCAACCACCATATCCGCCTGCTGTTGATTGATATGGTTGGCAATCAAGCGGTGAATATTCAATATACCGAATGCATCAAGTAGTTTGTAAAAAATACTTTTTTTTCGATGCATGTGTGTATGCCCCCAAAAGCTGGTTCTGGGCAAGCTGCAGTCTTTTACAACCATGTGTTTGATTTTGTCTAAAAGTAGACTGTCTTCATCCAATTCATAAATTTGATGAAGTATGAATTGATGATGGGTTTGGTCGAGTTCAAGTAATAAGTTGACCAACGCGTGCTCTATGCCGTTTTTTCCAAACACGCCCGTGTTAAAAATTATTTTCATTATTCAGTCGCTCAAAGCAACGCCTTTGATCCATTTGCCCAGATGATACCGATGGCCCTGCCCTTTGTGATCAAGTCACTGTGCTTGGCCGATATGTGGAGTTGAAAAGCGTCATACCCAGAACCATGTCTTGAACAATTGACGCTCTATTCAGACAGCCTCAGTGCGTTAGATGGATAAAACCGCCGCAATCGCTTTGCCCACATCCGTGGTTTTGGCATTACCACCTATGTCCGGCGTTTTAGGTGCACCGCTTGTCGGGTCCAGCACCTTTTCAATCGCCGCCAGCACAGCGTCGTGTGCGTCTTTGTGACCGAGAAATTCAAGCATCATGGCGCCGGACCAAATTTGTCCGATAGGGTTGGCAATCCCTTTGCCAGCGATGTCGGGTGCCGAGCCATGCACCGGTTCGAACAATGACGGGAACATACGATCAGGGTTGAGGTTGGCGCTCGGTGCAATGCCAATCGTGCCGGTACAAGCAGGTCCGAGGTCACTCAAGATGTCACCGAACAGGTTGCTGGCGACCACCACGTCAAAGAAATCCGGTCGTTGAACAAAATGGGCAGTGAGAATGTCAATGTGGAATTTGTCCAACCGAATGTCTGGATAGGCCTTGGCCATTTCAGCCACGCGCTCGTCCCAGTAAGGCATGGTGATCGCAATACCATTCGATTTGGTGGCGCTGGTCAAGTGCTTTTGGGGTCGCGCCATGGCCAACTCAAAGGCAAACTTCAACACACGGTCTACGCCGATGCGCGTCATCACGCTTTCTTGCATGACGATTTCACGCGCTGTCCCTTGAAACATGCGCCCGCCGATGCTGGAGTATTCGCCTTCGGTGTTTTCGCGCACGATGTACATGTCGATCTCACCGGGTAACCGTGGCGTTCCGTCTCGTCGCACCACCGGCGCGATGATGCCGGGCATGAGCCGTGCCGGGCGCAGGTTGATGTACTGGTCGAACTCACGCCTGAACATCAACAATGAGCCCCACAACGAAACATGGTCAGGGATTTTGTCGGGCATACCGACTGCGCCAAAGAAGATGGCATCGTGTCCGCCGATGCGGTCTTTCCAATCGTCAGGCAGCATCTTGCCGTGCTTTTCATAATATGCCCAGCTGGAAAAATCGAAATGGTCAAACTGTAAGTCGATGCCAAATTTTCTTGCTGCAGCATCCATGACCAGCAAGCCTTCGGGCATGACTTCGGTGCCTATGCCGTCTCCGGCGATAACGGCAATGCGGTGTTTGCGGGCCATGATTGTTCCTTCTTCCATTGCAAAGCCCGATTGAAACGTGAACCAGGCACTTCAGAATTTCGCATCTTCCCAGAAATTTGCACGTTGGTACGATCCTTTGCATTCATTGTTTCAACGCCATTCTGAAATGCATGGCCTGCATGACATGTGTGACTTCTATTTCCTGCGATTGCGCCAAATCGGCAATGGTTTGCGCCACACGCAGCACCCGATGCACCGCACGCGCAGACCAAGCTTGTCTGGCCGCATACTGTTGCAGCACGCGCTCGGCCGCCGTATCTATGGTCAAGTCTTGTAACTGCGCCGCAGACAGGCGGTGGTTGCTGACACCTCTTGTTTGGATGGCGCGGTCATGTGCCTGCTGGCACCGCTGTTGCACCACCGCACTGCTTTCTCCCTCACAGGCTTGCATCAACAACTCTGCGGGTATGGCAGGTACATGGACACACATATCCATGCGATCCAGTAATGGGCCGCTCAGTTTGCTTTGGTAGCGAGTCACGTGTTCCGGCGCACAGCGGCATGCCGGTTGAACAGAGCCCAAATAACCGCAGGGGCATGGGTTCATCGCAGCGATCAATTGGAACCGCGCTGGAAACTCTGCCTGGTGCCTGGCACGCGACAAACTGATGTGCCCGTTTTCCAACGGCTCTCTTAAAGCCTCCAACGCGAGCCTTGAAAATTCGGGCAATTCATCTAAAAACAGCAGCCCGTGATGGGCCAGCGATATTTCGCCCGGTCTGGGCGGCGCGCCTCCTCCCACCAGCGCAGCCATGGTGGCACTGTGGTGCGGATGTCGGTACGCCGGCTTGGCCCAGCGACTGGGATGAAATTGCCCTGCCAAGCTGAGCATGGCTGCAGATTCAAGGGCTTGCGCTTGGCTGAGTAACGGCAACAAACCGGCCATGCGTTGCGCCAACATGGATTTGCCACTGCCAGGTGGACCAATCATCAATAAGCTGTGACCACCGGCTGCGGCTATTTCCAGCGCTCGCTTGGGTCCTGCTTGACCACGAACATCCTGTAATTCAGGTCCTGTCTGCGCCTGCGATTGCGTGGTCTGCCAACCTGGTTGCAATCTGACCCATCCGTCGTCTGGCGGGGCCAGTTCCTTGGTTTGTGAAGGCAATGCAAACGCCTGCACCACATTTTTCAAATGCAGTGCACGAAACACCTTGGCATCCGGCAGTAATGCTGCTTCCTCGGCACTGTGCGCAGGCAGCACCCAAGCCAAAGCGGGCATCTGCTGTTGCATGCCCAGTGCCATGGCCAAGGCCCCGCGCACTGGGCGCAATTCACCCGACAAGGACAATTCACCCGCAAATATATGTTGCTGTACCGCTTTGGCGTCCAGTTGTTCGCTGGCGACCAAGATGCCGATAGCAATAGCTAAATCAAACCGCCCAGATTCCTTGGGCAAGTCTGCCGGTGCTAAATTGACGATGATGCGTTTGTTGGTGGGGAATTCCAAGCCGCTGTTGATAATGGCTGAACGTACCCGCTCACGGGCTTCGCGCACCTCTGTATCAGCCAAGCCCACCAAGGCAAATTGGGGCAGTCCATTGGCCAAATGCACCTCTACCGTGACAGTCGGGGCTTTGATGCCCAATACAGTGCAACTGTGTACCTGTGCATAGGCCATCTGATTTCCTTCCATTCCTTATTTTTCACCAAAAGCGTGCGCGCGCTCTTGGCTTTTCGCACCAAAACAGTGTTTGCTATCGGTTTCGCTCGGTGGCAAGCCCCTATTTAGGGCGAACCGCTCCTGAATTCTGCTTGGCACAGAGACTGCTAAGGGTTACGTGCACTGCGTTTTTTTGGGCTTCCTGCTTTCAAACTGCGCAGACCCTTGACTCTAGGAGAACCTATGAAATTGATCACGGCCATCATCAAACCCTTTAAGCTCGACGAGGTACGCGAAGCCTTGTCTGCCATCGGGGTACAAGGCATTACCGTTACTGAAGTCAAAGGCTTCGGTCGACAAAAAGGACACACCGAGCTTTATCGGGGTGCGGAATATGTGGTGGACTTTTTACCCAAGGTCAAGATTGAAGCAGCAGTGGCTGCCGGTCTGGTCGATCAAGTGATTGAAGCCATTGAACACTCGGCGCGCACCGGCAAGATCGGCGACGGCAAGATTTTTGTGACCAGCCTGGAACAGGTTGTGCGCATCCGCACCGGTGAGACCGGCACTGCGGCCATTTGATTCACGAACAAGGACACATACCATGAAAAAATTCTTAGCCACTCTGGCCTTAGGCTTGGGTCTGGTTTTCGCCTCAGGCGCTACCATGGCCGAAGATGCGCCCGCCCAACCGGCGACGGCGGCGGCGGCGGCCCCAGCGGCAGCGCCTGCGGCTGAGGCTGCGCCAGCCCCTGTGCCCAACAAAGGCGACACCGCTTGGATGACGGTGGCGACTGTGTTGGTGATTCTGATGACCATCCCTGGTCTGGCATTGTTTTACGGCGGCTTGGTTCGTTCGAAAAACATGTTGTCCGTGCTGATGCAAGTGTTTGTCGTCTCCGCACTGATTTATGTGTTGTGGACTTTGTACGGCTACACACTGGCGTTCTCGGCGTCAAACCCGTTCTTCGGTTCGCTGGACAAGCTGTTCCTCAAAGGCATCACACCCGACTCGGTCGCTGCTACCTTTAGCAAAGGTGTGGTCATTCCTGAACTGACCTTCGTGGCTTTCCAAGCAACTTTCGCTGCCATCACCT
Organism: Limnohabitans sp.; assembly: GCF_046052765.1. Lineage (GTDB taxonomy): Bacteria > Pseudomonadota > Gammaproteobacteria > Burkholderiales > Burkholderiaceae_C > Limnohabitans. The sequence goes on from NZ_JAVLFQ010000031.1 coordinate 52,391, forward strand.
GCGCGTTGATCGTGGGATCGTTCGCAGAGCGTATGAAATTCTCCGCCGTGCTGTTATTTTGTGCGCTGTGGTTCACCTTCAGCTATTTACCGGTCGCTCACATGGTCTGGTATTGGGACGGTCCTGACGCCATCACAGACGCCGCATCGCTCGACAAAGTCACTGCCGCTGCCGGTTGGTTATGGGCCAAAGGCGCACTCGACTTCGCCGGCGGAACCGTGGTTCACATCAATGCAGCTGTCGCTGGCTTGATCGGTGCTTACATGGTGGGTAAACGCATCGGCTATGGCAAAGAATCCATGGCACCGCACAGCCTGACATTGACCATGGTAGGTGCTGCGCTGTTGTGGGTGGGTTGGTTTGGTTTCAACGCTGGCTCCAACTTGGAAGCCAACGGTGTCGCCGCACTGGCCTTCATGAACACATTGGTAGCAACTGCCATGGCCACGTTGGCATGGATGGCAGGTGAAGCACTGAGCAAAGGCAAAGCCTCAATGTTGGGCGCAGCTTCTGGCGCGGTCGCCGGACTGGTTGCCATCACACCTGCTTGCGGGTTTGTGGGTCCCATGGGCGCCATCGTCATTGGTCTGGTTGCCGGCTTCCTGTGTTTATGGGGTGTCAATGGCTTAAAACGCATGCTGGGTGCTGACGACACACTCGACGTGTTCGGTGTACATGGTGTGGGCGGTATTGTCGGTGCGTTGTTAACCGGTGTGTTTGCTGCACCATCACTCGGCGGCACAGGCATCTATGACTATGTGGCCAACGCTGCCAGCCCAGATTACTCCATTGGTGGTCAGGTCTGGATCCAGTTACAAGCCGTTATCACCACCATCATCTGGTCTGGCGTGGTGTCTTTGATTGCTTACAAATTGGTTGACTTGGTGCTGGGTCTGCGCGTCAGCGAAGAAGAAGAACGCGAAGGTTTGGACATTAGCAGTCACGGCGAAACCGCTTA
>NZ_JAVLFQ010000032.1:0-21252 GCF_046052765.1 Limnohabitans sp.
TTCTATTCACCGTAAAGCCCCTGCTTACGACGAGCTCAGCCCTTCTCAAGAACTGCTGGAAACCGGCATCAAGGTGATTGACTTGGTTTGCCCGTTTGCCAAAGGCGGTAAGGTCGGTTTGTTCGGCGGTGCCGGTGTGGGCAAAACCGTGAACATGATGGAACTCATCAACAACATCGCCAAGGCGCACAGCGGTTTGTCCGTGTTCGCCGGTGTGGGTGAACGTACCCGCGAAGGTAACGACTTCTATCACGAGATGGCCGATTCCGGTGTGGTGAATCTGGAGAACCTCCCCGAATCCAAAGTGGCCATGGTTTACGGTCAGATGAATGAGCCTCCCGGTAACCGTTTGCGCGTGGCTTTGACCGGTTTGACCATCGCCGAATCTTTCCGCGACGAAGGCAAAGACGTGCTGTTCTTTGTGGATAACATCTACCGTTACACATTGGCCGGTACCGAAGTGTCCGCGCTGTTGGGGCGTATGCCTTCAGCCGTGGGTTACCAGCCTACACTGGCCGAAGAAATGGGCCGTTTGCAAGAACGTATTACTTCTACCAAAGTCGGCTCTATCACTTCCATCCAAGCCGTTTACGTGCCTGCCGATGACTTGACCGATCCGTCACCTGCCACCACATTTGCACACTTGGACTCCACGGTGGTGTTGTCACGTGACATTGCTTCATTGGGTATTTACCCAGCGGTTGATCCTTTGGACTCCACCAGCCGTCAGCTCGATCCGTTGGTGGTGGGTAACGACCATTACGACACCGCCCGCGCTGTGCAAGGCACATTACAGCGTTACAAAGAATTGCGCGACATCATCGCCATTTTGGGCATGGATGAATTGGCACCCGAAGACAAACTGGCTGTGGCACGTGCCCGCAAAATCCAGCGTTTCCTGAGCCAGCCATTCCACGTGGCTGAAGTGTTCACCGGTTCGCCCGGCAAATACGTCACATTGGCTGAAACCATTCGCGGCTTCAAGATGATCGTCGCCGGTGAGTGCGATCACATGCCCGAGCAGGCGTTTTACATGGTCGGCACGATTGACGAGGCCATTGAGAAGGCCAAGAAAATTTAATCCGGGCTGCAACTGCACCTGACAAGGAAGCCCCATGAAAACCATGCAAGTTGATGTGGTCAGTGCCGAAGAGCTGATTTATTCTGGACAAGCCACTTTCGTGGCATTGCCTGGCGAAGTCGGCGAACTTGGCATTTATCCGCGCCACACACCGCTGATCTCGCGCATCCGCGCCGGTTCTGTGCGCATCCAAAAGCCTGACGGGGAAGAAGAATTTGTCTTCGTCGCGGGTGGCATTTTGGAAGTTCAGCCAGATTCTGTCACTGTGCTGTCCGACACCGCCGTGCGCGGCAAGGACCTGGACGAAGAACGCGCTAATGCAGCCAAAAAAGCCGCAGAAGAACACATGAAAAACGCCAAATCCAGCGTCGACATTGCTGCGGCGCAGGCTGAACTCGCCGTTTTTGCCGCACAGTTGTCTGCATTGCGTAAATTCCGCAGTAAAAAATAATACCTTGAGCAAGGCAAAGCTTCAGGCAGCCACCGTCGGCGGTACCGCTGATGACATTGAAGCTGCGTTTTATGAGGCTTTGCAAAAGGGCGATATCGAGCGTTTGATGGCCTGCTGGTCCGACGATGAAGACGTGGTCTGCGTTCATCCCGGTGGCCCGCGACTCGTCGGCCTAGAGAATATTCGCCAATCTTTTGAAACCATGTTCAATAATGGCGTCATCGCCGCGCATCCAGAACACGTGCGCAAAGTCGAAACCGTCACCAGCGCCATGCACAATGTGGTCGAACGCATTGAATTGAGCATGCCAGAGGGCATGCAAATGGCTTATGTGTTGACCACCAATGTCTATGTGCGTACTGCCCAAGGCTGGCGCATGGTGGCGCACCATGCCAGCCCAGGCACGCCGCAGGAAATACACGCACGCTCTGATGCTTTGCCGCCGGTCTTGCACTGAAGTTCACTCGCAAGCAATCCCTACACTTTGGCTGACAGGATGCCACCCATGGATGAACTGGTCAAACAAGCTATGCGCAAATGGCCGAATGTGCCGCATTGCTTCGGCTGGCTCGGGCTGGATCAACGCGGCGACTGGTACATGCGGGACGACCAGACCCAAGCCTTAGGCAACTTTTCACAGGCCAAGGGCAGCAAACTCGTGCACACCAAATTGATCGAGTTCATACAGCGCAATTACTTGGCCGACGAGCACGGACAGTGGTATTTTCAAAATGGCCCGCAACGTGTGTTTGTTGAATTACAAACCGCACCGTTTGTCTGGCGTCTTAAAGATGATTTCAGTGCTTGGTCAGCCGCCGATGAATTGCAACTGGTCGAGCACTGCGCGGTGGATGAACTCGGTCAGGTGTATTTGCTGACCCAACAAGGTTTAGGGCTTGTCCATACGCAAGATGTTTGGCTGGCGGCTGAGGCGCTGGATCAGCAACGATGGGACGAAAAAAAAGTGCAATCTAGCGAACTGGAAAGCACCTATGGTTTTGTGAAAAGCCCGCAACAGCGGGCGTCACAGATTACTTGACAGGATCAGCGAATTTCGCACCGGCTGCATTGGCCATGTAAACCACGGCGCGGCCGATTTCAAGGTCTTCGTGCTCGCCACCCGCTTGGGCGGCCATGGCATTTTTTCCTTTGAGAGCAGAGTTAAGCAAAGCGGGATAACCTGTTTTGATGCGTGGGCTCCAGGCAGCGGCATCGCCGAATTTGGGTGCGCCGGCGGCACCGTTGGCGTGACAAGCGGCACATTGACCTTGGAATACCTCTTCACCGGATTTCATGGGGCGGTTGGTATCTTTGATTTGGACAACGCCGACTTTTTGCAGCCGAGCAGCTGTCATTTCAGCCGAATTCGATGAGCCTGCACTGGGCTTGGGTTGTGATGTGATGAAGTACACCAAACCAATAATGATAAAAACAGGAAGCATGAAAGACAAAACCATCAAGGTCAGAAATTGTCTAGGTGTTTTGACAGGGCCACTGTGGTCTTCTTCGTGATGGTCGCTCATGGGAGATATCTCTTTGGTGTAAAGCAATCACAAATTATAGCCAGCGACCTTCAGCCTACAAACTGACAGGGGTTGAAAAAACACAGTTGTCGGCGCCACCTACAATGGGTTAAATGCGGCTGTAGCTCAGTGGATAGAGTATTGGCCTCCGAAGCCAAGGGTCGTGGGTTCGATCCCCGCCAGCCGCACCAAAAAAAAATCAACCAATAGATAGCGATAAGACATAAACCGTATGTCAAAGTGAAGTATTGGTTTGAGGGGCTCATACCCACTTATGAAGCCAATTTTTCAGCTCGGCAGTTGATGTAGGTCGGCAAAACGCGTGGCCAATGCTGTTTCCGCATGTTCGAGCACAAAATACCTGAATGCCTCGGCCGCTGGTGACAATAACTTGGACAAGGGGTGCACCACGTTCCATGCACGTACCAATGGCGCACCGGTGACCGGCAGCACGCACAGCTTCTTGGTTTGCAATTCCAGCGCAATGGTGTGCAACGATAAAAATCCCAGACCCAGATTTGCCATCACTGCTTGTTTGATCGCGTCATTCGATTGCAACTCCATGCTGTAGCGAGGTTGCAAGCGGGCTTGCGTAAAAAAACTTTCCATGGCGCTGCGCGTGCCTGAGCCTGGTTCGCGCACGATGAAAGCCTGTTGACGCAAGTCCTCGGCGCGAAGTCCCATTTCCCCGGCCAGCGGGTGTTCGGGCGAGGCGACAAACACCAAAGGATTGGCGGCAAAAGGTTCAGCGCGTGTAGGTAATTCATCGGGTGCTTTGCCCATGATGGCGATATCTACTTCGCTGTTTTGAAGCCATTGCACCAACTCGCTGCGGTTGCCCACCATCAGTTTCAACTCGATGCCTTCGTGCTCTTTTAAAAATTGATTCAATAAAGCAGGAACGAAATAGGTGGTGGTGCCAACCAGACCAATGGTCAGCGTGCCGGTCTCAATGCGCTGCAGTCTGGCTGCAGCGTCTTCCGCGTCTTTGAGCAGCGCCAGCATCTTGCGGCTGTAAACCAGCATGTATTCGCCGGTGGTGGTCAAACTGACTTTGCGACCCTGACGCTCAAACAGCGGCATGCCAATTTCCGCTTCTAAGTCCTTGATTTGCATAGTGACAGCTGGTGCGGACACGTGCATGGCAACGGCTGCTTTGGCAAAACTCAGGTGTCTGGCGACTGCGTTAAAAAATCGAAGTTGTCGAAAGGTGGCGTTTTTCAATTAAGTATTCCTTAATCCAAATTCAAATAATAATGAATTTACTTATTGTGCAGGAATTTTTAAAGTACATCCATCCTTTCAACACTGCGGAGTTTTTAGATGAGCGATAAAGACAGTCAAATCACCGACGGCAAAAAGCGCTACAGCGCTGGCGTCTTGAGATACAAGCAAATGGGCTATTGGGACCCACACTACCAGCCCAAAGAAACCGACTTGATCGCCATGTTCCGCATGACGCCTCAAGAAGGCGTCGACTCCGAAGAGTGCGCTGCAGCAGTCGCCGGCGAATCCTCGACAGCCACTTGGACGGTGGTATGGACCGACCGCTTGACCGCCTGCGACCTTTACCGCGCCAAAGCTTTCCGCGTCGATCCCGTGCCAAACACGGGTCCCGGCACCAAGACAGAACAGCAGTACTTTGCCTACATCGCTTACGACATCGACCTGTTTGAAGGCGGCTCGATCGCCAACCTGACTGCGTCCATCATCGGCAACGTCTTTGGCTTCAAGGCTGTGAAAGCGCTGCGCTTGGAAGACATGCGCATCCCCGTCGCCTACTTGAAAACCTTCCAGGGTCCGGCGACCGGCGTCGTTGTAGAGCGCGAGCGTTTGGACAAGTTCGGCCGACCATTGCTCGGCGCCACCACCAAGCCCAAGCTCGGCCTGTCGGGCCGTAACTATGGCCGCGTGGTGTACGAAGGCCTCAAAGGCGGTCTCGATTTCATGAAGGACGACGAAAACATCAACTCGCAGCCCTTTATGCACTGGCGCGATCGCTTCCTCTACTGTATGGAAGCCGTCAACAAAGCCAGCGCAGCAACCGGTGAGGTCAAAGGCCACTACCTGAACGTCACTGCCGGCACGATGGAAGAAATGTACGCCCGTGCAGAATTCGCCAAGAGCTTGGGCAGCGTGATTATCATGATCGACCTGGTGATCGGCTACACGGCAATCCAGAGCATGGCCTTGTGGGCGCGTAAAAACGACATGATCCTGCACCTGCACCGCGCAGGCAACAGCACCTACTCGCGCCAGAAGAACCACGGCATGAACTTCCGCGTCATCTGCAAATGGATGCGCATGGCGGGTGTGGACCACATCCACGCCGGCACGGTGGTCGGCAAGTTGGAAGGCGACCCGATGATGATCCGCGGTTTCTACGACACGCTGCTCGACACACACACACCCGTGCAGCTCGAAAAGGGTCTCTTCTTCGAGCAAAACTGGGCTTCACTGAACAAGGTCATGCCGGTCGCCTCTGGTGGCATCCATGCCGGCCAAATGCACCAGCTGCTGACTTACCTCGGCGACGACGTGGTGCTGCAGTTCGGCGGCGGCACGATTGGCCACCCCATGGGCATCCAGGCGGGAGCCACAGCGAATCGCGTCGCCCTTGAAGCCATGGTGCTGGCGCGAAACGAAGGCCGCGACATTTGGAACGAAGGTCCGCAGATCCTGCAGGATGCCGCCAAGTGGTGCTCGCCTTTGAAGGCCGCCATCGACACATGGGGCGATATCAGCTTTAATTACGAATCCACCGACACCGCCGATTTCGCCGTCACGCCGACGGTATCCAATTAAGGAGAAACCTCATCATGATGACCAACCACGGCAGTCGCCTCACACAAGGCCAGTTTTCTTTTTTACCCGACCTGACTGACAAGCAGATCACCGCTCAGATAGAGTACGCACTCAGCAAAAACTGGGCTCTCGGCGTCGAATACACTGACGACCCGCATCCCCGTAACACCTACTGGGAGATGTACGGTAACCCGATGTTTGACTTGAAGGACGCGTCAGCCATATTGACGGAGGTCAATGCCTGTCGCAAGACCTTTCCTAATTACTACATTCGTGTCACGGCGTTTGATGCAACACAAGGCGTTGAGTCTGTGCAAATGTCATACATCGTGAACCGGCCGAAGAAAGAACCTGGCTTTGGTCTGACCAGGCAAGAAATCGGCGGGCGTCAGATCCAGTACACGGTACACAGCTATGCCACTGACAAGTCCGAAGGCGAGCGTTACTAAACGCACCCGGACAGCGCTACAGCCATGAGCAACTATTCAAAACCAAGCGCACTCGCCGATTCATCGGTGCCAGCGGCAGCGCAAACCTCAGATCCACCTGTTGCGGCCCTGGGCCAAGCGCGCAGCGTGGGTGAGGTTTTGGCGCAGTCACAGGTGGAGGAAGTCATCGCTGAGTTGGACCGTGATCTGGTGGGGCTGGCTCCAGTGAAGGCCCGTATCCGCGACATTGCGGCCTTGCTGGTGATTGACAAGCTGCGCATCAACCTGGGTCTGGTCAGCGAGGCGCCGAGCTTGCACATGAACTTTGTGGGCAATCCTGGCACCGGCAAAACCTCGGTGGCCATGCGCATGGCGCAAATCCTGCACCGTCTGGGCTATGTTCGTAAGGGCCATCTGGTAGCAGTGACCCGCGATGATTTGGTGGGCCAGTACATCGGCCACACCGCACCTAAAACCAAAGAAGTGCTGAAGAAAGCCATGGGTGGCGTGCTCTTTATTGACGAGGCCTACTACTTGTACCGCCCGGAAAACGAACGCGACTACGGGCAGGAGGCCATCGAAATACTGCTGCAAGTCATGGAAAACCAGCGCGATGACCTGGTGGTGATCCTGGCAGGCTACAAAGACCGCATGGATACTTTCTTCGAATCCAACCCCGGTATGAGTTCTCGCATCGCTCACCACATTGACTTCCCCGACTATTCAGTTAACGAGTTGTTACAGATTTCGCAAAAGATGCTGGTCCAGCAAAACTATGTGTTTGCGCCGGATGCCGACACGGTGTTCCAGCGCTACCTAGGCTTGAGGGTGCAGCAGCCCCACTTTGCCAACGCCCGCAGCGTGCGCAATGCACTGGACCGTGCGCGTCTGCGCCAAGCCAGCCGGCTCTTTGCCGATCGGGACCGGCAACTCAGCGCAGATGATTTACGCACCCTGACTGCATCCGACTTTGCTGCCAGTCGGGTCTTTCAGCAAGCGGATGTTCGCCCGGATGAATAAACATATTGGAAGTGATCTGATGCTTAAAGCGCTGATATTTGATGTTGACGGCACCTTGGCCGACACAGAAAGCGCGCACCTGTCAGCCTTCAACCAAGCGTTTGCCGAAGAAGGCTTGGACTGGCAGTGGGACGTGCCCGGCTATACCAAGTTGTTGGAAATCTCCGGCGGCAAAGAGCGTATGTTGCATTACTGGAAGCAAGTGCATCCGGATATCAAAGACATTGACGGCGGCGGCTTGAAAGACACTATTGATCGCTTGCATGCGATGAAAACAGCGGCGTATGAACACGCGGTGCAATCTGGCGCGGTGCAATTGCGCCCTGGCGTGTTGAACTTGATTCAGCAGGCGCACCAATCAGGTTTGCGTTTGGCCATTGCCACCACCACCTCACCTGTCAACATCGCCGTGCTGTTGCGCAACGCGATAGGCCCGGATTGGAAAGACTTGTTCACTGTCATCGAAGACGCGTCTACCGCGCCCAAGAAAAAACCTCATCCGCAGGTTTACACACAAACCCTCACGCGCTTAGGTTTGACAGGCACAGATTGCTTGGCATTTGAAGACTCTGCCAACGGCTTGAACGCTGCCAAAAGCGCGGGCTTAGCTGTGATCGTCACGCCCAATAGCTATACCGCACACCATGAATTCAATGGGGCATTGAAAGTGTTGCCAGACTTGGGCAACACTTCCGTCGAACAACTGCGCAGCTGGCACAAGGCCGCTTGAGAGAGAACATCATGCCTTTGAGACACCGCACCACACTGACCCAATACCTGATCGAAGAGCGCCGCCGCTTTCCCGGCTCTAGTGGCGACTTCAATGCATTGATTCTGGATGTGGCACTGGCTTGCAAAGCGATTGCCCGCGCGGTTGCCATGGGCGAATTGGGCGGCGTGTACGGCGACCAAGCAGCCGAAGGCGGCAAATCCATCAACGTGCAAGGCGAAACCCAGAAGAAACTCGATGTGTTGAGCAATGATTTGTTCATACGCATGAACGAATGGGCAGGCCACTTGGCAGGTATGGCTTCCGAAGAAATGGACCATCCCTATCAAATACCTACGCAGTTTCCGCGCGGCAAATACATGCTGGTGTTCGACCCGCTGGACGGCTCCTCCAACATCGACGTGAATGTGTCTGTGGGCAGTATTTTTTCTATATTGCGCGCACCGCAAGACGTGATCGACAGCGGTCGGGACGTGACCGAAAAAGATTTTCTGCAGCCCGGCCAACAGCAAGTTGCCGCTGGTTATGCCTTGTACGGTCCGACCACCATGTTGGTATTGACCGTGGGCAATGGCGCAGCCGGTTTTACCCTCGACCCCAATTTGGGCGAGTTCATGTTGACCCACCCGAAGTTGATGGTGCCCGTGGACACGCAAGAGTTTGCCATCAACGCCTCGAACAGCCGTTTCTGGGAGGCACCTATCAAGCGCTATGTCGACGAATGTTTGGCAGGGAAATCCGGCGCGCGTGGCAAAGACTTCAACATGCGCTGGATCGCATCCATGGTCGCCGAAGCGCACCGCATACTCATGCGCGGCGGCGTGTTCATGTACCCGCGCGATAACAAAGACCCTAGCAAAGCTGGCCGTTTGCGTTTGCTGTACGAGGCCAACCCGGTTGGCATGGTGATGGAACAAGCAGGCGGTCGTGCCAGTACCGGACGCGACCCCATGTTGTCAGTTCAACCAGACAATTTGCACCAGCGTATAGGTTTGGTATTCGGGTCTAAAAACGAAGTAGAGCGCATTGAGCGTTACCACAGTGAGCCAGACGAGACTGCCAACGCCAATCCCTTGTTCTCAGAGCGCAGTTTGTTTCGGGTCTGAAAATTTAAAAAAACAAAAAAAGGTCCACAAGCCATGTCTGTCAAACACCCCATCATCGCTATCACCGGTTCCTCAGGTGCAGGCACAACTTCGGTCACGCGCACGTTTGAAAATATTTTTCGCAGAGAAAAAGTGACGGCCGCCATCATCGAAGGTGACAGTTTCCATAGTTTCGACCGCTTGGAGATGCGAAAAAAAGCGGCTGAAGCTGAAAAGCAAGGTGACAAAAACTTCAGCCATTTCGGTCCGACCACCAACTTATTCGCAGAACTAGAAACCTTGTTCCGCACTTATGGCGAAACAGGCACCGGTAAGCGCAGAAAGTATTTGCACGACCAGGAAGAAGCCGCGCCTTACAAACAAGAACCCGGTACGTTCACACCTTGGGAAGATGTACCTGCTGGCACGGACTTGCTGTTTTACGAAGGCTTGCATGGCGCCGTGGTCACGCCCGAAGTCAACATCGCCAAACACCCAGATTTGCTGATTGGCGTGGTGCCCGTTATCAACCTGGAATGGATACAAAAACTCTGGCGCGACAAATCCAAACGCGGTTATTCCACCGAAGCCGTCACCGACACCATCTTGCGCCGCATGCCTGATTATGTGAATTACATCTGCCCGCAATTCGCACACACACACGTGAATTTCCAACGCGTACCTTGCGTCGATACATCCAACCCTTTCATTGCGCGTGAAATTCCAGCGCCGGATGAAAGCATGGTGGTCATCCGCTTTGCCAATCCCAAAGGCATCGACTTTCCGTATTTGCTCAACATGATTCCAGACTCTTTCATGTCGCGCGCCAACACTGTGGTGGTACCTGGCGGCAAGATGGAGTTAGCGATGCAACTGATCTTCACGCCGTTTGTTTGGCGCATGATGGAACGCAAGAAAAAGGCCTGAGGCCATCCCTTTAATCACATTTTTCCGGAGATAGATCTATGGCTCTCGTTTCATTGCGCCAAGTACTCGACCATGCTGCCGAACACGGCTATGGCATTCCTGCATTCAACGTCAACAACTTAGAGCAAGTGCAGGCCATCATGGAGGCTGCGCAAGAGACGCACAGCCCGGTCATTTTGCAAGCGTCTGCAGGGGCTCGCAAATACGCAGGTGAAGCCTATCTGCGCCACTTGGTGTTGGCTGCCATCGAATCGCATCCGGATATTCCGGTGGTGATGCACCAAGACCATGGCGTGTCACCAGCCGTTTGCCAACAATCGATTCGTTCGGGTTTTTCCAGCGTGATGATGGATGGCTCGTTGATGCAAGACGGCAAGACACCGGCCAGTTACGACTACAACGTCGATGTCACCCGCCGTGTCTGTGAAATGGCTCATGCGGTTGGCGTGTCTGTTGAAGGCGAACTCGGCTGTTTAGGCTCGCTTGAGACGGGAGAGGCGGGTGAAGAAGACGGTATCGGTGCGGTGGGTAAATTGACCCATGACATGTTATTGACAGACCCGGTTCAGGCCAAAGATTTTGTCGAGCGTACCGGTGTAGATGCATTGGCGATAGCGATTGGCACCAGCCACGGCGCCTACAAATTCACCCGTAAACCCACGGGCGATATTTTGGCCATGGAGCAAATCGTGGCTATCCATCAGTCTGTGCCTAACACGCACCTGGTGATGCATGGTTCTAGCAGCGTACCGCAAGAATGGCTGGCCATCATCCGTGAATTTGGCGGAGACATCAAAGAAACCTATGGCGTGCCGGTGGAAGAAATCCAGCGCGGCATTCGCTCTGGTGTGCGCAAGGTGAATATCGACACAGACATCCGATTGGCCATGACCGGCGCCATGCGTCAGGCGTTCGCGCAAGACAAAAGTGAATTCGATCCACGCAAAGCCTTGATTGCCGCGCGCAAAGCCGCGCGCGCTATTTGCAAGGCAAGGTTTGAAGCTTTTGGTTGTGCCGGTCACGCGCACAGCATCAAGCCCATTGGCATGGATGCCATGGCCAGCCGCTACCACTGATTTTTCCACCATTTTTTATTTTCAATTCTTCCCATTTATGCTAAACAAAACCACTACCCCATTGACCGCGTTTCCAGACCATGGTGATATCTCTCAATGCGACCCGCAGTTATGGTCGGCCGTGTTGAAAGAGGCACATCGTCAAGAGCAACACATTGAACTGATTGCATCTGAAAACTACACCAGTCCAGCAGTGATGCGGGTGCAAGGTTCTATCCTCACCAACAAATACGCCGAAGGCTATCCGGGCAAGCGTTATTACGGCGGATGTGAGTTCGTCGACATCGTTGAACAACTGTGTATTGACCGACTCAAAGAACTTTACGGCGCGAGTTTCGTCAATGTGCAAGCCAATTCAGGCTCGCAAGCCAACCAAGCGGTGTTCTTGGCCTTGCTGCAACCCGGCGACACCATCATGGGCATGAGTCTGGCTGAGGGCGGTCACCTGACCCATGGCATGCACTTGAACATGAGTGGCAAATGGTTCAATGTTGTCAGCTACGGTTTGAACGCAGCCGAAGAAATCGATTACGAGGCCATGGAGCGCATGGCCCACGAGCACAAACCCAAACTGATCATTGCGGGTGCGTCTGCGTATGCACTCAAGATAGATTGGCAACGGTTTGCGCAAGTGGCCAAAAGCATTGGCGCGTACTTGATGGTCGACATGGCGCATTACTCTGGTTTGATTGCAGGCGGCGCTTATCCCAATCCTGTGCCTTATGCCGATGTAGTTACCTCCACCACCCACAAAAGTTTGCGCGGACCCCGTGGCGGCATCATCTTGACCAACAGCGAAGAGATGTCGAAAAAAATCAACAGCGCGGTATTCCCCGGCATGCAAGGCGGTCCTTTGATGCACGTGATCGCAGGCAAGGCCACCGCCTTCTATGAAGCGCTGCAACCCGCTTTCAAAAACTACCAACAGCAAGTCTTATTGAATGCGGACACCTTGGCCAAGACCTTGGTGGAGCGCGGATTGCGCATCGTCAGTGGCCGCACCGAAAGCCATGTGATGTTGGTTGACTTGCGTGCCAAAGGTATCACTGGCAAAGCAGCTGAGTTGGCCTTGGGCCAAGCGCACATCACTTGCAACAAAAACGGTATACCGAACGACCCGGAAAAACCCATGGTGACCAGCGGTATCCGCTTGGGCACCCCCGCCATGACCACGCGTGGTTTTGGCCAAGAACAAGCCCGCATGACCGCGCATTTGATCGCTGATGTACTCGAAGCGCCTGAAGACGCTGCTCACGTGGCCCAAGTGCGTGACAAAGTGGCCGAATTGGTTGCCCCATTCCCTGTGTACGGCGACACGGTATTGCACCCGTAAGTTTTTTTCGAAGAAGTTTTTTAGCGTTGTTGATTCATCAAAGGAGTACTCACATGGCTGGTCGTAATTTTTTGTTTGTCCCCGGTCCTACCAATGTGCCAGAGCGCATACAACGCGCCATGATGGTGTCAATGGAAGACCACCGATCACCCAATTTCCCTCACCTGACCCACACCATCATGGCGGGTCTCAAGGACATTTTTCGCTCGAAACAAGGCACTCCTTTTATATTCCCTTCATCTGGCACCGGTTGCTGGGAAGCGGCGCTGACCAATACCTTGTCCCCTGGCGACAAAGTGCTGGCAGCGCGTTTTGGGCAGTTCAGTCATTTGTGGATTGACATGTGCCAACGCCTCGGCTTGGACGTGCATATCGTCGAATGCGAATGGGGCACAGGCGTGCCCTTGCAACAATTCGCCGACATTTTGAAAAACGACACCCAACACCAGTTCAAAGCGGTGCTGGCTTGTCACAATGAAACCGCTACCGGTGTGACATCTGACATCGCCGGTGTGCGTGAGGCCTTGGACGATGCCGCACACCCCGCATTGTTGTTTGTCGATTGCGTGTCCTCCTTGGGCTGTATCGATTTCCGGTTTGACGATTGGGGCGTTGACATGGCCGTCAGCGGTTCGCAAAAAGGCTTGATGTTGCCCGCTGGATTGGGCATTTTGTGCGTCAGCGCCAAAGCGCTGGCCATGCACAAAACGGCCACGCTGCGTCGCGCGTATTTCGATTTGCAAGACATGTTGCAAAGCAATGCCACCGGTTACTTTCCCTACACGCCTGCATTGCCATTGATGTACGGTTTGATCGAGTCGATGAAGATGCTGAGCGAAGAAGGCTTGGACAATGTGTTCGCCCGTCACCATTACCTGGCAGAGGGTGTGCGTGCAGCCGTGACGCAAGGCTGGCAACTCAAGCTGTGTGCTTCTGAGGCGAAATGGCATTCGGACACGGTCACTGCCGTCATGCTGCCCGAAGGCATTGCAGGTACCGAAGTGATTGCACGCGCATACCGCCGCTACAACTTGTCCTTGGGTGGCGGCTTGTCTAAAGTAGCGGGCAAGCTGTTTCGCATCGGCCACCTTGGCGACATGAATGAAGTGCACTTGATGGCCGCTATCAATGGCGCTGAAATGGCTATGCTCGATTGCGGTGTACAAGTGCAACCAGGCAGTGGCGCGGCAGCAGCTGGTAACTATTGGCGCAAGCATACGGCACCCTCTGGCTTGGGTGCACCGGTCTTCAACAAGGACGATCATGCAAAAAATAGTCTTTCTGGACAGACAGTCGTTAAAAGCTGAACTGCGCCCGCCATCGTTTGCGCACGCATGGACAGAGCATGAGCAAACGCGGCCAGATCAAGTGGTCGAGCGTTTGCAACATGCGACAGTAGCCATCAGCAACAAGGTGCCTCTCAGGCGCGATTCGCTGGCGCAACTACCGAATTTGAAGTTGATTGCCATGGCTGCGACCGGCTATGACGTGATCGATATCGAAGCTTGTCGTGAACTCGGTGTGGCGGTGGTGAACATACGCAATTACGCGGTGCACACCGTGCCTGAACACGCGTTTGCGTTGATATTTGCACTGCGCCGAAATTTGATGGCGTACCGCGATGATGTGCTCAAAGGCCGCTGGCAAACAGAAGAACAGTTTTGTTTTTTCGATTACCCGATCCGCGATTTGTACGGCAGCACATTGGGTATTTTTGGCGAAGGTGTGTTGGGTCAAGCCACTGCCAAGATTGCGCAGGCTTTGGGCATGAAAGTCTTGTTTGCAGACCATGCGCCGCCTAAAGCCGCCGGTGTGGATTTCGTCGATCCTGCGCGTGTATTTGCCGAATCCGACATCATCAGTTTGCACTGTCCGCTGACGCCCGAGTCACGCCATTTCATAGGCATGGCGCAGTTGCAGCAAATGAAGCGCAGCGCTTTGTTGATCAACACATCGCGTGGCGGTCTGGTCGATGAACAGGCACTGAAAACCGCGCTGGAAAACGGCGTGATTGCCGGCGCGGGTTTTGATGTGTTGACGCAAGAGCCGCCTAAAAATGGTAACCCCTTGCTCGAGATCACAACGCCGAATTTCATACTCACACCGCACGTGGCCTGGGCTTCAACACAGGCCATGCAGTTTTTAGCGAACCAGTTGATAGACAACATTGAAGCCTTTGTTGCGGGCAAACCGCAACACCTGGTGACTTAAAACGACGGATACTCTCGGCGCTGCCTGTGCGCATTCAGTGTCAACGATGCAGTCAGTGGCTATCAGCTGAAGGTTTTTTTTGCAACGCCAAGGCATACAAGGCATTGCGCGGCGCACCGCTGATGTCCGCGGTCAGCTTCACCGCAGTTTTCACCGGTAACTCAGCCAGCAACATATCCAATACCCGTTCAGCCTCGGCCATGTGGTCTGTGCTTTGCGCCAGTGCATGCAAGACCAAAGCAAATTCGCCTTTGCTGCGTTGCGCGGAAGCGTTTAACCATGCAGTCAAGCCGTTGGCGGGCATGGTGGCAACCTCCTCAAATTGTTTAGTCAATTCTCGACCTACAGTCAAACTTCGGTTTCCCAAGGTTTGCAAATC
Source organism: Limnohabitans sp. (assembly GCF_046052765.1). GTDB lineage: Bacteria > Pseudomonadota > Gammaproteobacteria > Burkholderiales > Burkholderiaceae_C > Limnohabitans. Next base: position 15,050 of record NZ_JAVLFQ010000032.1, read on the forward strand.
TTTGGCCACAGCTTCGATGCGGTGTGGCGCTTCCAAAAATACCTGCGCCCGTGGCTCTGCCGCCATGGTTTGCAAACGGTGTTGCCTTTCAGTGGATTTGCTTGGCAGGAATCCGATGAATACAAACCCGTCTTCTCCTGTGCAACCGCTCACGCTCATCAAGGTGGTGATGCTGCTCGCACCCGGCAGCGGCATGACCCGCAATCCAGCTTGCTGCACCAGCGCCACCAAACGTGCGCCTGGATCGCTGATACCCGGTGTACCTGCATCACTTAAATAAACCACCCGCTGGCCTTGCTGTAAACGCACAATCACCTGAGCTGCTGCACTGGCTTCGTTGTGCTGGTGCACCGCCAGCCAACTGCCACCGGGTTTGTCTATGCCGTATTGCCGCAACAACGACTGGCTGTGGCGCGTGTCCTCGCAGGCCAGCAGGTCAGCGATGTGCAGCACATGCAAACCGCGCAAGCTGATGTCTGCCAGATTGCCGATGGGCGTTGCCAACACATACAAACACCCGCCGGGATGCGCTTGGCCTTCGCAAGCAAGTTGCGCGGCTGACAAGGCGGTTTCATATCGGGGAGTCAATGGGTACCTTTCAACATCATCACATGTCTGGCCGTGGGCACAGCAGCAAAAGCAAAGGCGATGCGGCCGAAGACGAAGCGCTGGCATTTTTGCAAAGCCGGGGATTGCAATTGCTGCAACGGAACTACCGCACGCCGGGTCGCGGCGGCGGTGAGATAGACCTGATTGTGCGCGACCCGCAAGGTACGGTGGTTTTCGTTGAGGTGCGCAGTCGAGGCAATGCCCGGCATGGTGGTGCACTCGCTAGCATCAGCGCACGCAAGCGCCAGCGCATCGTGTACGCCGCGCGGTGCTATCTCAGCGGTTGGCGACATTCACCTGCGTGTCGTTTTGATGTGGTGGTGGTGCAGTCGGGTGAGATGCAATGGCTGCAAGCAGCGTTTGAGAGTTGATTCATAAAACCATATTAACTTAGCAGACATAAGTCAAAGGTATGATCACTTCATGCTAGAGCATCGCATTGAGCAACAGTTCATAGACAGCGCAGACTTGAAATACCAAGTCGCGCAAATCCTCAGTAAACCCATGGTTGCTGCGGTGCAGTCGATTTTGGTGTGCGTCACCGGCGGGGGCAAAGTCTTGGCATGTGGCAATGGAGGTTGCGCGGCGCTGGCGCAGTTGTTTGCCGCCACCTTCGTCAGTCGCTATGAACGAGAGCGGCCTGAACTTGGTGCGATTGCGTTGAATACCGATGGTGTGTTGCTCACCGCTGCTGCACTTGGTTACGGCTTGGATCAGGTGTTTGCCAAACAACTTCGTGCTTTGGGTCAACCGGGCGATGTTTTGTTGGTGCTCTCTGTGGGTGAACAAGCAGAGAATCTGCTGGAGGCGATCCGCGCAGCCCATGAGCGCGAGTTAAGTGTGGTCGCCATCACCGGACAAAGCAGCGGCAAAATTCGGCAGCTCTTGCATGAAACAGATGTGCATATTTGTGTGCCGAGTGACAAAGCGGCACGCTTACAAGAGGTTTATTTATTGGTGTTGCACGGATTGTGTGACGGTGTGGACAGTCAATTGCTGGGTGAACAGGAGAACAACGAATGAACCAACCATCTTTCAAAGTCAGCGGTGCTGCGCTGTTGTTGTCGCTGTGCTTGAATGCATGCGCGCCCATCTTGGTTGCCGGTTTTGCTGGTAGCGCCATGGTGGCAACGGATAGGCGCACCTCAGGCGCCCAGCTCGAGGATGAAACCATTGAATTACGCAGCTCGGCCAGAATTCGTGACAATTTGGGCGAAAAAGTTCATGTGAATGTCACCAGTTACAACCGCCAGGTATTGCTGACAGGCGAGGTGGCCACAGAGCGTGATAAACAATCAGTGGTCAGCCTGGTGGAGAAGGTGGAAAACGTCAAAGCCGTGGTGAATGAACTGAGCGTGATGCCACCTACCAACTTGAGCAGTCGATCCAACGATTTGATCGTGACAGGCAAGATCAAAGCCAGTTTGGTGGACAGCCGGGATTTGTTTGCCAACGCTTTCAAAATCGTCACCGAGCGCAACACGGTGTATGTGATGGGAAGAGTCACGCAGCGTGAAGCCAACAGTGCAACCAACGTGATCCGCAATGTCAGCGGCGTGAACAAAGTGGTGCGTTTGTTTGAAATTATTTCTGAAGAAGAGCTCAGCCGTATGTTGCCTCCGCCAGCCGATAAAAGCTCTTCAGACAAACCTAAACAATAAACATACCCTTGTGCAACAAACAGCCACACCTGAAAGCGGGTGTGGCTGTTTTGTTTCAGCGTAAGCGTTTAATCAAACTGGATGTGTCAAATCGGTTGCCGCCCATGGCTTGTACATCGGCATAAAACTGGTCAACCAATGCCGTGACTGGTACGCGTGAGCCGTTGCGTTTGGCCTCGTCCATGACCAAGCCTAAGTCTTTGCGCATCCAGTCCACCGCAAAGCCAAAATCAAACTTGTCTGCGACCATGGTTTTACCCCGGTTGTCCATTTGCCAGCTTTGGGCGGCGCCTTTGCCAATGACTTCGAGCACTTGCTCCATGTTCAAACCGGCTTTTTGGCCGAAGGCAATGCCTTCCGACAAAGCTTGTACCAGTCCAGCAATGCAAATCTGATTGACCATTTTGGTGAGTTGACCGGCACCGCTGTCGCCCATCAAGGTAAAGGCTTTGGAGAATGCCATGCCCACCGGCTTGGCGCGTTCGAAAGCCGCAGATTCGCCGCCGCACATGACGGTCAGCATGCCGTTGATGGCACCGGCTTCGCCGCCAGAGACTGGTGCGTCGACAAAATGCACGCCTTTGGCCTTGGCTGTGGCGAACAGTTCACGCGCCACATCAGCGGATGCGGTGGTGTGGTCTATCAATAAGGCGCCGCTTTGGGCGCCGGCAAGCACGCCGTCTGCGCCCAACATGACGGCACGCAAATCATGGTCGTTGCCGACGCAGCAAAACACCATGTCTGCACCGTGTGCGGCTTCACGCGGCGTGGCGGCTGACGCATGGCCGGGGAACTCGGCGCACCATTCTTTGGTTTTGGCGGCATTGCGGTTGTACACCGTCACACGGTGACCAGCCAGTGCCAGGTGACCGGCCATGGGGTAGCCCATGACACCGAGACCGATGAAAGCGACTTGGGTCGGTGTGGTGGATTCGTAGGTTTTGGGGTTGGTGCGGGGCATGGCAGTGTCCTTGTGGTTTTTCTGATCTTAATGTGTCTGTGTGGTGTGGATGTTGGTGTGGGTGCGGGTGTGCGGGTGTGCGGGCTGTGGGGCGGGGCCTCCTCCACACTGGCGTAACGTCGTCAGCCCCGCCCCACAGCCCGTACCGCTTCGATGCATACATTCCGTCACGCCCTTTATCTAAGCCCCCACAGTCCGCACCGCTTCGATACATACATTCCGTCACGCCTTTATCTAAGCCACCACAACCCGCACCGCTTCGATGCATACATTCCGTCACGCCTTTATCTAAGCCACCACAGCCCACACCGCTTCGATTCACATACCCAACGAGCGTTGTCAACGCCACACTCACTTTCATGACACATGTCGGGCCGCCTCGTGAGCACTGATTACGCCGGTCTTCACCAATTTCTCCAGCGACTGCGCCATGGTTTGCATGCCGAACTGTGCGCCAGTTTGCAAAGCATTGGGCAGTTGCGCGGTTTTGTTTTCGCGAATCAGGTTTCGTACCGCTGGTGTGGCGTAAAGCACTTCATGTGCGGCGACGCGGCGTAGCCCGTCGCTGTGCAAACACAAGGTTTGCGTGATGACCGCCAGCAGGGACAAACTGAGTTGGCTGCGAACCAAAGCTTTTTCCTCGGCCGGAAACACATCGACCAGTCGCTCCACCGCTTGCGTGGCGCTGCGCGTGTGCAGGGTGGCCAACACCAAATGGCCGGTCTCGGCGGCGCTCAGTGCGAGGCGAATGGTGGTCAGGTCGCGCAATTCCCCGACCATGATCACGTCCGGGTCTTGGCGCAACGCGGCTCGCAAAGCCATGTCAAAGCTGTGGCTGTGTCCAGGTACGGCACGTTGTTGCACCAAACTTTTCGCGCAGGCATGTTCAAACTCGATCGGGTCTTCGAGTGTGAGTATGTGCAGCGCTTGCGTGGTGTTGATGTGGTGAAGTAGTGAGGCCAAGGTGGTGGACTTACCCGAACCGGTGGCGCCGGTGACCAGCAGCAATCCGTTGGGTTGTCGCACCCAATCGCTTAGCACTGCAGGTGCGCCTGTGTCAGCTAAGGCCGGGATGCGTGAGGGAATCGCGCGCCATACCGAGGACCAGCCGCGTTGTTGCGCGAACACGTTGACCCGAAAGCGACCAAGTTCAGGCACCGAGACTGCGGTGTCATGGTCTTGGTTGTGCTTATCGTCAACGTGTGAATCGGACACAGCCCGGGATGCCCATGGCCAATCGGGCAATGCACTGGCAAGCAGCGTGTGCATGCTGTCTGCATTGACTGGCGCAGCGTCTAGCGCTTGTAATTGCCCGAGTCGGCGCACCATGGGCGGCAGGCCTGCGCTTAAGTGCAGGTCGGAGGCACCTAAGTGGCGCGTGTGTGAAAGCCATTCGAGCAAAAGCGGGTTCATGCGTGGCGCTTGCTTGTTACAGTTAGCCACATGATGAGTGAGATTCAACAGCGTTACCAAGCCGTGTGTGAACGCATCACACAAGCGGCGTTGCAAGCAGGCCGACCGGCAGCACAAGTGCAGTTGCTGGCGGTGTCTAAAACCTTTGCCTCTGAGCAAGTGCGCGAAGTGGCCACTTTAGGGCAACGCGATTTCGGTGAAAACTATGTGCAAGAAGGCGTGGACAAAATCGCTGCCTTGAAAGATGTGCAAGGCTTGGTCTGGCATTGCATAGGCCCTTTGCAAAGCAACAAGACGCGACCGGTGGCCGAGCATTTCGATTGGGTGCACAGCGTCGATCGTTTGAAAATCGCGCAACGCTTGAGCGAGCAACGACCGGCAAATTTACCGCAGCTGAATATTTGCTTGCAAGTGAATATTGACGGCGGCCCGACCAAAGCCGGTGTGTCACCAAGAGAAGCATTGGCGCTGGCGCAAGCCGTGTCTGCGTTGCCGCGATTGGTGTTGCGTGGCCTGATGACGATTCCTGATCCGCTAGAGAGTTTTGACGCACAAGTGGCGGTGCACCTGCAAGCCAAGCGTTTGTTTGATGACTTGCATGCAGCGCTGGCCTTGCCGCACTTTGATACCTTGTCTATGGGCATGAGCGCTGATTTGGAAGCGGCGGTACAGGCCGGTAGCACCATGGTGAGGGTGGGGACGGCGGTGTTTGGGGCGCGTTAAAAAATAAAACTTATTACAATAAATTTTCCTTTCCTCTAATAAAAATAATGCTTAGTGTTGCTATATTCCGGATAAACAGGAGCCGCGTATGTCCGCTTATGAACCACAACACGCATTAAATTAGCATGAAGACCTTGGTGGCTGTGTGCTGTGTTGGTTAGCCACTGTCGATGAGCAAGGCCAGCCGAATGTGTCGCCGAAAGAAGTGTTTGCGGTTTTTGATGATCAGCATCTGGTCATCGCCCATATTGCCTCGCCTCAAAGCGTTCGAAATATTCAACACAACCCCAAGGTATGCGTCAGCATGATTGATATCTTTGTCCAAAAAGGATGGAAATGCCAGGGTCATGCCCAGTATGTGGGTGCTGGTGATGAGGTGTTTCAAAAATATGCTCAGCCACTGAATGCATTGGCGGGAGAAAAATTCAAGATTCAAGGTGTGATGCTTATTAGGGTTGAGCAAGCCCAAAGAATCCTCGCGCCCAGTTACCGTTTTTATCCAGATAGCACCACAGAAGCCAGTCAAATCGCTTCGGCGATGAAGGCTTATGGCGTGGGGCATGTAAATTAAGCGCCTTGATTAGGTGAATGGTTCAAAAGGAATCCAACATGCAAAGAAAATGGATCAGCTCTGGCTCTGAATATGAAAAACGCATAGGTTATTCACGCGCAGTTGTCGCAGGTGATTGGGTTTTTGTATCGGGCACGACCGGTTTTGACTATGCCAGCATGACCATTTCTGAGAATGTGGTCGAACAAGCAGATCAATGTTTTAAAAATATAGCGTCTGCCTTAGCGCAGGCAGGTTGCACTTTGGATGATGTTGTTCGGGTCAA
>NZ_JAVLFQ010000033.1:0-42873 GCF_046052765.1 Limnohabitans sp.
GGTCCAAGGTGTCGCGCAAAGCTTTGGCATCTGCACCGGGCAGCAACGCTGCCAGCAATTTCACGCCTTTGACATCGACCGCTTTCGCCAGCAAATCATCGCCTTGCGATGAAGCCAATTTGCCTTTCAACGCGCCCATGTCTTTTTCCAGACTGCGCATTTGCTCCAGCAATTGCGCCAGCCGCTGATTGAGTTCAGCCGGTGTGGCTTTGAGCGCAGCGCAAGCCTGATTGACCGTATCTTCCATCTGCTGCACATAGGCCAACGCGTGTTCGCCAGTGACGGCCTCAATGCGGCGCACGCCTGCGGCCACGCCGCTTTGCGCCACCACTTTGAACAAGCCTATGTCGCCAGTGCTGTGCACATGCGTGCCGCCGCACAACTCGCGGCTGCTGCCTATGTCGAGCACGCGCACCGTGTCGCCATATTTTTCGCCGAACAACATCATGGCGCCGGTTTTTTGCGCGGCCTCAATGTCCATGACCCGCGCTTGCGTGTCGGCGTTGGCCAATATCTCGGCGTTCACCTTGTGTTCAATCTCGCGGATTTGCTCGTCGGTGATCGGCCCGGTGTGCGCGAAGTCGAAGCGGGTGCGCTCGTTGTTCACCAAACTGCCTTTTTGCTGCACATGTGCGCCCAGCACTTCGCGCAAAGCTTTGTGCATCAAATGCGTGGCCGAGTGGTTGCGCACCGTGGCGGCGCGCAGCGCTGTGTCCACCCGCGCTTCCACGCTGTCGCCAACTTTCAAACTGCCCTTGGCCAATTGACCGTGGTGACCGAACACATCGGCTTTGATTTTCAGCGTGTCTTCCACTTCAAACACCGCGCTGCCGCCGCTGATATGCCCTTGGTCGCCGACCTGGCCGCCGCTCTCGGCGTAAAACGGTGTGTGGTCCAACACCACCACACCGGCTTGTCCGGCTTGCATTTCTTTCACCGACACACCATCGACATACAAGGCCGTGACTTTGGCTTCGGCGCTTAAGTGTTCGTAGCCGACAAATTCGTTGCTGACACCGCTGTATTCCAGCGCCCTGTCCATTTTGAATTTACCTGCTGCGCGCGCTTGGGATTTTTGTTTTTCCATGGCGGCTTGGAAACCGGCTTCGTCTACAGTCCAGCCACGCTCTCGGCAGACATCGTTGGTCAAGTCCAGCGGAAAGCCGTAGGTGTCGTGCAATTTGAAAGCCACCTCACCTGAAAGCACACGCGCACCTTGCGGCAAACTGGCGTCCAGAATTTCCATGCCGGTTGCGAGCGTCTCATAAAACCGCTCTTCCTCGGTTTTCAATACGGCTGTGATTTTGTCGGCCTGCGCCGCCAAATTCGGATACGCCTCGCCCATGAGCGCGACCAAGTCGGGCACGAGTTTGTGGAAAAACGGTTTCTTTTGCCCGAGCTTGTAGCCATGGCGAATGGCGCGGCGAATGATGCGTCGCTGCACATAACCGCGGCCTTCGCTGCCGGGGATCACGCCGTCGCTCACCAAAAACGCGGTCGCGCGTATGTGGTCTGCGATCACGCGCAATGAGTTGTTGTGCAAATCAGCGCAACCGGTTTCACGCGAAGCGGCTTTGATCAGCGCATCAAAAATATCGATCTCGTAGTTGCTGTGCACGTGTTGCAAGATGGCGGCCAAACGCTCCAAGCCCATGCCGGTGTCGACGCAAGGCGCGGGCAATTTGTGCAGGCTGCCGTCGGGCTGCATATCGAACTGCATGAACACATGGTTCCAGATTTCAATGAAACGGTCGCCGTCTTCGTCCGGGCTGCCGGGCGGGCCGCCGGGAATATGCGCACCGTGGTCGTAAAAAATTTCAGAGCAAGGACCGCAAGGGCCAGTGTCGGCCATCATCCAAAAATTGTCTGAGGCGTATTTTTTGCCCTTGTTGTCACCGATACGCACGATGCGGTCGGCAGGCAAACCGATGTCTTTGTGCCAGATGTCGTAGGCCTCGTCATCGTCGATATACACCGTCACCATCAGGCGCTCAGGCGGCAGTTTGTACACCTGTGTCAACAATTCCCAGCCCCATTTCAAACTGTCGCGTTTGAAGTAATCGCCGAAACTCCAGTTACCCAGCATCTCGAAAAATGTGTGGTGCCTAGCGGTATAGCCGACATTTTCCAAATCATTGTGTTTGCCGCCCGCGCGTAAACAAGCTTGCACCGAGGCCGCGCGTACATACGAGCGCTTGTCCTCGCCCAGAAACACAGCTTTGAACTGCACCATGCCCGAGTTGGTGAACATCAGGGTCGGGTCGTTACCCGGCACCAATGGGCTGGAGGCGACGACGGTATGCCCTTTATCAGCAAAAAAATCCAAAAAGGTTTTGCGTATGTCGGCCACCGACAGTTTAGGCAGAGAAGAGGTGCTTGCATTCATAGTGATGGAGTCGTCAATAAAGCGGTAATTCAGGGCAGTCAGCGCAGCGCAAACCACAGGCGCCATAGCTTTGGCGAATGAAACCGAATTATAGGTTTTCAACTTTTGTCTGTCGGGCACAAGACCGTCATTGGCCTTGCCTTTGAGTGAGGCGGCCTCTCAGGGGCATAATTTCCGCTCAGCCACCTTCGCCCCCGAAACCCCAGAAAGTCACCCCATGGACATGAAAACCTCTCCGCTTGCCTTGCTCAAAGACCCCTCCTTGCTCAAAACCGATGCACTGATCAACGGCGAATGGGTCGCAGGCAGTAGCCGTTTTGATGTCAACGACCCTAGCACCGGCCTGAAGCTGGCGGATGTGGCGAACTTGGGACCTACAGACGCAGAAAAAGCGATTGCTGCGGCTGATGCAGCATGGCCAGCATGGCGTCACAAAACCGCCAAGGAGCGCAGTCAAATTTTGCGCAAATGGTTTGACTTGCTGATGGCCAACACCGACGATTTGGCACGCATACTTACCGCCGAACAAGGCAAGCCTTACGCCGAAGCCAAGGGTGAAATCGCTTATGGCGCGAGTTTTGTCGAGTGGTACGCCGAAGAAGCCAAACGCGTTAATGGCGAAACACTGCCTCAATTTGACAATAACCGCCGTTTGCTGGTGCTCAACCAACCCATCGGCGTTTGCGCGGCCATCACGCCCTGGAATTTTCCGCTGGCCATGATTACCCGCAAAGTCGCACCTGCGCTGGCCGCTGGTTGTCCAGTGGTTATCAAACCAGCCGAGCTGACCCCTTTGACAGCGCTGGCTGCGGCTGAACTGGCGGTTCGCGCCGGTATTCCCGCTGGTGTGTTGAACATGTTATGTGCCGACAGCAGCAACAGCATTGCCATCGGTAAGGTGTTTTGCGCCAGCGACGCAATACGCCACATCAGCTTCACTGGCTCCACCGAAGTCGGTCGTATTTTGATGGCGCAGTCTGCACCTAGCATTAAAAAATTGGCGCTGGAACTCGGCGGTAATGCCCCGTTCATCGTGTTCAATGACGCCGATATCGACTCAGCAGTTGATGGCGCCATGCTCAGCAAATACCGCAACGCTGGCCAAACCTGTGTTTGCTCGAACCGCTTTTATGTGCAGTCTGGGGTGTATGAAGAATTTGTAGAGAAATTCACTGCCAAGGTCAAAACCTTGAAAGTCGGTAACGGGTTTGAAGATGGGGTGTCACAAGGACCACTGATTGAAGACGCGGCTTTGCAAAAAGTCAAATCACACGTGGCTGACGCATTGGCCAAAGGCGCGCGCGTATTGACGGGAGGAAACGCCTTGCATGGTCAGTTTTTCGAACCTACGCTGGTCGCAGACGCTAGCGCCGACATGCTGTGCGCCACCGAAGAAACCTTCGGTCCGTTCGCGCCAGTGTTCAAATTTGAAACCGAGCAAGAAGCCATAGCCGCCGCCAACAACACCGAGTTCGGCCTGGCCAGTTACTTTTACACGCGTGACATCGGTCGTATTTACCGGGTCAGTGAAGCGCTGGAATACGGCATGGTCGGTGTCAATGTGGGTATTTTGGCGACTGAACATGTGCCTTTTGGCGGCATGAAGCAGTCAGGCTTGGGTCGGGAGGGGTCACGCCACGGCATGAATGAATATTTAGAGATGAAATATATTTGTATTGGTGATATATTAAAAACCTAATCAAAAATGCTTCTTTTTTATGACGCAAACTTCAAACCAACACATTTATTTGAGATTTTTAGGACACATCCATGCCATTGAGGAAAAAGGTGAATTGCCATCACTGGAGCTGGATGCCAAGCGCTTGCTTGAATTGATTGCAGTCAGACATTTTGAGGGCAGAACCTTAACGGTGTCAGACGCGATGTCCATGAGCAGCATTGCCTCACCCGCCACCATCCACCGCAAACTGGATGTGTTACGGGAATCCGGCATGATTTACTCAGCTTATGAAGCGGGTAACAGACGCACCAAGTTTTTGCGACCGACCGATCAGGCTTACGACTACTTCAACACCTTGGGAAGCTTTATCGGACAAGCCAGCGTGATGACGAATTAATTGATCAACTGCATACACAAAAACACCTGATCAAGGTGTTTTTTGCCTACTAGACCGCACTTCCCAATCACATCAAGGGGACGCCGGTTTTACTTTGGATGAAGTCCCTGGTCACGCCATCAGCGAGTTCGACCAACTTCAATCCTTGCGGTGTGACATCCATCACGCCCAAGTCGGTGATGATGCGATCAACCACGCCAACGCCTGTTAACGGCAAGGTACAGGCGGGCAGTATTTTCAAATCCTCACCGCCGTCTTTTCGACGGGCCACATGTTCCATCAATATGATGACTCTCTTGACGCCAGCCACCAAATCCATGGCTCCGCCCATGCCTTTAACCATCTTGCCAGGGATCATCCAATTGGCCAGGTCGCCTGAAGCACTGACTTGCATAGCACCCAGTATGGATAAATTGATTTTTCCGCCACGGATCATGGCAAAGCTGTCGTGACTGCCGAATATGGAAGTTCCAGCCAATGTTGTCACAGTTTGTTTGCCAGCATTGATCAAATCGGCATCCACGTGCTCTTCTGTCGGAAAAGGTCCAATGCCCAACATGCCGTTTTCTGATTGAAGCCAGACTTCCATGTGGGAGGGAACGTGGTTGGCCACCAAGGTAGGAATGCCTATGCCGAGATTCACATAAAAACCGTCTTGCAATTCATGGGCGGCACGTGCCGCCATCTGGTCTTGGGTCCAAGGCATGGTCAGACTCCTGCTTTCTCGGTGATGGTGCGTTTTTCAATGCGTTTTTCGGGATGCGGGTTGTGCACGATGCGATGCACATAAATGCCAGGCAAATGAATATCATCTGGTTGCAACTCACCGATTTCTACGACATGCTCTACTTCGACCACACACAATTTTCCAGCCATAGCGACGGCTGGATTGAAGTTCCGCGCAGTCAATCGGAATTGCAAATTACCAGCCTTGTCGGCGGTATGCGCTTTGACCAAAGACACATCGGGTAACAAGGCGCGTTCCATGACGTAAGTTTCTCCATCAAATTCACGCAATTCTTTTCCGTCTGCCACCATGGTACCCACACCGGTTTTGGTGAAAAAAGCGGGAATACCGGCACCACCAGCACGCAATTTTTCAGCCAATGTGCCTTGCGGTGTGAAATCCAATTCGAGTTCGCCAGCCAAGTATTGGCGTTCAAACTCCTTGTTCTCACCGACATAAGAAGAAATCATTTTTTTGATTTGACGCGTAGCGAGCAATTTGCCTAAACCGAAATCATCGACGCCAGCGTTGTTCGAAATCACCGTCAAGTTTTTGACGCCGCTGTCGCGTAAAGCATCGATCAAAGCCTCAGGAATTCCGCACAAACCAAAACCGCCAACGGCCAGCATTTGGTTGTCTTTCACCATATCTTTGAGTGCCGCAGCAGCACTTGGGTACACTTTGTTCAATCGCATTTCTCCCAGTCAAGTTTTGCATTCTACGTTGCATGATTTTTCGAATGAACGAAATCGATTTGCACCATTCGCCCACCTAGGAATCATCATGAAACATTACCCGCCAGTTGATATCAACAACCTACCGCAAGACATACGCGAGAAGATATTGGAAGTTCAGGAAAAAGCCGGTTTTGTACCTCAAGTTTTCCTGTCATTGGCCAGACGTCCTGCTGAATGGAGAGCATTTTTTGCCTATCACGATGCGCTGATGCTGCGAGAAGACTCAGGCCTGAGCAAAGGTGATCGCGAAATGATTGTCACCACCACCAGTTCCGCCAATCACTGTCTGTATTGCGTGGTTGCTCACGGTGCGATTTTGCGAATTTATGAAAAAAAACCGCTGGTTGCTGACCAAGTCGCCATCAATTACCGCAAAGCTGATATTTCAGAACGACAGCGTGCCATGCTGGACTTCGCGATGAAAGTTTGCCTGCACAGCCATGAAATCAATGAAACAGATTTTTCAATGTTGCATGCGCATGGTTTCAACGATGAAGATATCTGGGATATTGCTTCCATCACTGCGTTTTTTGGCATGTCCAACCGCATTGCCAATTTTTCAGGCATGCTTCCGAATCCAGAGTTTTATCTCATGGGACGTGTACCCAAAGTGAAATAAGCGTCAATGAGTTGACAAGGACTGTTGCAGTTGACCCAAAGTCATTTCCAACAATGCATCCTCAAACTCTTTGGCATTTTCCAAACTCATCTTTTCCAGTGATGCACTTCGTAAACATCCCATGAGGGATCTATTCAACACGTAACATCTCATTCCAGACATTTTAGAAAAATAGGGGTGCTTGATGTAGTTCAGGCATGAATGCAATCTTTCGATCATGAGATTTAAAGTGGCGATGCACTCTTCCGGCGTCTCAACCATCCAGCACAGTCGGTGAACACAGCGAAGATCTTCATCACCAAAAGCAAAACCTTTGCAACAAATTGCTATGTAGTGTTTGAAAAAATCTTCTGGATCTCTGTATTGCTTATCGGTTTTGGTTTCGATACGGTACATGTAACTGCTCAATTCTTTCAATACCTGTTCTCTGGAGAATTGAACCAATGCCCTGAAGATTTCATCCTTGCTGGAGAAATATTGATAAAGCGTACCCACTGAAAAGCCCGCTTTGAGCGCAATCTTGTTGGTGGTCAGATGGGCCATGCCTTCTCGCTCGACCAGTTGGGCTGTAGCCTGAAAAATAGCTTCAATGGTGAGTTGAGCTCTTTTTTGAACGGGTTGCTTACGCATGGCTAAGGGTGATTGCATCAGTAGACTGTTGATAAACAATCTTATACCTAAATTAATTATTTAGGATGGTATTTAAAAATATTTAGCTACTATATTGTTATTAAATTTATCTCCATCATTTTTTCGTGGCTTGATTTTTATTCAATAAGTCGACGAAGCCAATCCGGCAGCGGCACTGACTTTTGCGCTGGAAAGTCAACCCAGACGGTTGTGGCTCCACCTGCCGCGTGAACCACGCCAGGCATGTCTACGCGTTCCATGGTCGCCCATGATTCAAAACTTGTTTTGCCAGGGTCGCTCGCATACATCTTGACGAGCACATCACCCGGATACTCCAATTGTTTGTAAAAACTACAAAAAGCATTGATGATGACTGGCCCTTGACCCGTGGGCAAGGGTGAGCACCCCAACTGAGTTAACCAATCGATGCGTACAGTTTCTAGGTAGCGAAAATAACTGGCGTTGTTCAAATGCCCCATGGCATCCATGTCACCCCAACGAATGGGAATGACTTTTTCGTAGACCCATTTTTTCTTTTCAGGAATCTCTATCCTCATATGCCAAAGCCATCATCTGCGGCGATCACAGCGCCGTTGATGAAATCACTTTGTGGGCTGGCCAACATGACAAGCAAAGCGTCAAGATCCTTGGGATGGCCTACACGTTTACGCGGCAGCATATTGACCAGTTTTTGGCCTTGTTCGGTTTGCCAATGGTGATGGTTAATTTCAGTATCGATATACCCGGGGCAAATGGCGTTCACATTGATGCCGTGTTTGCCCCACTCCAAAGCCATGGCCTTGGTCATTTGCACCACGGCAGATTTACTCATGCAATACACCCCGATTTGCGGCAATACGCGCATGGCGGCCATAGAAGCAATATTGATGATGCGACCACCAGCAAAGCTGCCTTGCTCTAGGCCTTTTGCACGCGCTAGCATGCGTGCACCTACAGCTTGCGCTACAAAAAATGCACCTCTGACATTGGTGTCAAAAATGAAATCAAAATCCTGCTCGGTCACATCAACCAAGCGCTGGGTGTTACTGACACCAGAATTATTGACAAGAATATCAATCTGACCGACTTCCTTTTCCGCAAATGAAACTGCTGCGTCTATGCTCTTGCGGCTGGTCACATCCAGGCTAACCACATGCGCGTCTCCACCTTCAGCTTCGATATCTGCCCGCAAAGACTTGAGCATCTCAACCCGTCTGCTGGCCAACACAACCGCAGCTCCTGCAGATGCCAAGGTACGGGCAAATTGCGCACCCAAACCACTGGAGGCGCCAGTGATCAAAGCAACACGACCAGATAAATCAAGGCTGTAGGACATGAGAATCTCCAAATTAAAAGCAGGGAACTGAATGGGCTCTGTAAGGCCCGAAGAATTTCTTAACCTCAGGTTTGCATTATCACTAACCCGATGGATCTACAACGCATAGAATCTGTCGCTCTGTTGACATACCCTGACCAGCACCATGACACCTACCTCCCTCATTGAGCAATTCGGCCCGCGCGAGACCATGGACTATGACGTGGTCGTGGTGGGTGGCGGCCCTGGCGGACTTGCAGCGGCCATTCATATCAAGCAACTTGCGGCGGCTCAATCCAAAGAGGTATCGGTAGTGGTGCTAGAGAAAGGTTCAGAGCCTGGCGCACACATTCTCTCCGGTGCAGTGATGGATCCGCAGGCCATGAATGAACTGTTCCCTGACTGGAAAGAAATGGGAGCGCCACTGAACCAATCGGTCAGCGCAGATGAATTGTGGGTCTTGTCTGAAAAAGGCCATACCCGTACGCCCGCTTGGTTGATGCCGCGCAACTTTCACAACGATGGTTGCTACGTTGTGTCTCTCAGCAACGTGGTCAAGTGGATGGCGCAACAAGCGGAACATCTGGGTGTCGAAATTTTTCCTGGGTTTGCAGCAGCCGAAGTTCTTTACAACCAAGCCGGTGCAGTCACTGGTGTCGCAACCGGACATGTGGGTCTGGGAAAAGACGGCTTACCTACAGACAATTTTCAGCTCGGCATGGAGTTGAAAGCCAAATACACTTTGTTTGCCGAAGGCGCACGCGGCCATTTAGGCAAACAACTGATACAAAACTTCGGTCTGAACAAGGGCAAAGACACGCAAACCTTTGCCATTGGCATCAAGGAACTCTGGGAAGTTGACCCTGCTTTGGCCAAACCCGGCTTGGTGGTACATACCTCTGGTTGGCCTATTGAAGACAACAGTTTTGGCGGTGGTTTTCTCTATCACTTGGAAGACAACAAAGTAACTCTGGGCTTTGTGCTGGGTCTTGATTACCGCAACCCTTACATGAGCCCATTTGATGAAATGCAACGCTGGAAAACGCATCCATCGATTGCCAAACATCTAAAAGGTGGCAAGCGTTTGGGCTACGGCGCACGCGCCATCAACAACGGCACACCGCAAGCCCTGCCCGATTTGGTGTTTGACGGTGGCGCATTACTGGGCTGCGACGCAGGCTTTTTAAATGCAGCGCGTATCAAAGGCAGCCATGCCGCCATCAAATCCGGCATGCTGGCCGCGAGTGCAGCGTTTGATGCCTTGCAAGCCGGGCGCTCGTTCGACAAATTAACTGCCTACCCCGAGGCATTTGAAAAAAGCTGGCTTCACACCGAACTGCACCAGACCCGCAATTTCAAAAACTGGTTCAAAAAAGGCAAGCTCGTTGGCACGCTGATGACGGGTATCGAGCAATGGTTCTTACCTAAAATCGGTATCGACACCCCACCGTGGACTACGCATAACTTCAAAGCAGATCACCAGTCTTTAGCGCAAGCGGCGCAAAGCAAGCGTATTGCCTATCCCAAACCCGATGGCGTATTGTCTTTTGACAAACTCTCCAGCGTATTCATCAGTAATACCAATCACGAAGAAAACCAACCCGCCCACTTAACGCTTAAAGATGAGAGCGTTCCTGTTGCCTTCAACTTGAGCCAATACGATGGACCGGAAGGTCGTTATTGTCCGGCAGGCGTGTATGAATATGTGAAATCAGACGATGGCGCGGACCGCTTGCAAATCAACGCACAAAACTGTGTGCACTGCAAAACCTGTGACATCAAAGATCCCACACAAAATATTGTGTGGGTGACGCCAGAAGGCGGTGGCGGCCCTAACTATGCAGGCATGTAACCATGAACAAATACCACGCAGAACACACTTGGGTTCGGGTTGAAGGCGATAGGGTGTTTGTCGGCATTACCGTTCACGCGCAAGACACCTTGGGCGACATCGTGTTTGTCGATCTGGCAGAGATTGGCAAGTCATTCGCGCAGGCCGGTGTAGCCGGCGTGGTTGAATCTGTTAAAGCCGCAGCCGATGTGCACATGCCTGTTTCGGCCACGGTATTGGCTGTCAATGAAGATTTGCGTGCCGACCCCTCTTTGGCTAACTCCGACCCTGAGGGTGCAGGCTGGTTTTACCAAGTCAGTCTCAGCAACCCTGCAGAATTGGACGGCTTGATGGATGCGGCCGCTTATCAGGCATTGATAAGCTAGGCGATTCCAGTCTGTCGCCATGAAAAGGTGGCTTGTGTAAACAGGCTTTTTTATCTTTGATCAACAGACACCTCGCACCTGATTACGCAGACGTTTCGCGCAAAGCCTGCCCCAAGCGCTCAATTCCTTCAGCAATTTTGCTTTCATCCGCAGTCGCAAAACTCAAACGGATGGTGCTTGTATCAGGGTTGTTGGCAAAAAATGGGGCTCCAGGTACGAAAGCCACACCCTTTTCAATCGCACGTTGAGCCAACATATTGCCGTCCGTTGTAAGTCGTGTGTGGCCGGTGAGTTTGGCCCAGACAAACAAGCCACCCATCGGTTTGTGAAATGACAATCCCTCGCCCAAATGCTGTTGCAAGGCCTCGCACATGGCGTGGGCGCGCCCTGCGTAAACCTGGCGAACATTCTGCAAAGTGGTCGGCATGCGCCCGGCTTGCAAATACTGCGCAGCCGTGGCTTGCGCGAATGTGGAAGTGTGTGCGTCACTGAATTGCTTGCACATGGTGGCTCGCGCCAGCAAGTCTGGCGGTGCCACCATCCAACCAATGCGCAAGCCAGGTGATAAAACTTTACTCAGCGATCCGCAATACACCAGCCAATCGCGGCTGCCCGGCACTTGCGCACTGAGCGCCAGCAAAGATGGTGGTGGTGCATCGGCGAAATACAAATCGCCATACGGGTCGTCTTCAACCACCACGGTTTGGTATTTCACTGCCAACTCAAGCACGCGCAAGCGCCGCGGCAAAGAAGTCATGGCGCCGCTGGGGTTACCAAAGGTCGGCACGAGGTAGACAAGCTTAGGGCGGTGCTGTTGAATCATTTGCTCTAAGGCGTCCACATCCACGCCATCCTCATCGACGGGTACTCCCATGACAGTGGGGCCGTACAAACGGAAACACTGAATAGTGGCTAAAAATGTGGGCGACTCCACCAACACCGTGTCTTGCGGATCGAGCAATGTTTTACCCACCAAATCCAACGCCTGCTGACTGCCAGTGGTGACAATCAATTCATCGGCTTGCAAACCGGTCACACCTTTGGATTGCATGAAGGTCGCGAGTTGTTCGCGCAAAGGGTTATAGCCCTCAGTGGCACCGTATTGCAAAGCGGCGCCCGGTTCATCGCGCAAAGCGCGTTCGCTGGCTTCGCGAATGCCTTGCACATCAAACATGGCGCTGTCGGGAAAGCCACCGGCAAAACTGATGATGCCGGGCTTGCCTAGCAACTTAAAGAGTTCACGTATGGCCGAGGTTTCGACCTTGTCAAGACGTTGGGCAAATTGCATGTGAAGATAATCGGGTCTTGCCCCGAATAAAGTGAATGATGAAAAAAGAGCACATCGAACGGTTTTTTGCCACGCTGAAAGCGGCCAATCCACAGCCGAATACTGAATTGGAATATACCAGCGTGTTCGAATTGCTCGCGGCAGTTTTGCTAAGCGCTCAAGCCACAGATGTGAGCGTGAACAAAGCCACGCGACGCTTGTTTGCCGTGGCCAACACACCGCAAGCTATTTTGGACTTAGGCCTGCCCAAGCTGGAGTCTTACATTCAAACCATAGGTTTGTTTCGCAGCAAAGCCAAGCACTTGATGCAAACCTGTGACATCTTATTGAAACAACACGGCGGCGAAGTGCCGCGCACCCGCGAAGCCCTAGAAGCCTTGCCCGGTGTCGGTCGCAAGACCGCCAACGTGGTGTTGAATGTGGCTTTTGGCGAAGCCACCATGGCAGTGGACACGCATATTTTCAGGGTCGGTAACCGCACGGGGTTGGCGCCGGGCGAAACGCCTTATGAAGTTGAAATGGGGTTACTCAAACGCATTCCAACAGCGTATCTGGTGGATGCACACCATTGGTTGATATTGCTAGGACGTTATGTGTGCCAGGCACGCAAACCGCAGTGCTGGCAATGCCAAGTGTCCGCATGGTGCGATTTCAAGCCAAAAACTTTGCGGGACTGAAACAGTCGCTGTCAGGTGTCAATCATCCAGATGATTACGTGCAAGTTTGATGGCTTGTTTAAGTACCTCGGTATGGCCAATATGGTTGGCCAACACCAATATCAAACGGGCGTTCAATAACTGGCTTTGAGATTCGTTCAAACCTTCGTGAGCCTTCATCAATGCTTCGTAAAAAGCATCGCCGGGTTCGAAGTCGCCTCGCGCGGAGGATTGACTGTCGTGAAAATTGGGCTGTGTATTTAAATCTGACATCACTGGTATCCAATGCGTTGCTGGTCACAGCTTAGCAAATTTTGAGACTTACTAAGACATCAGACTATGCTTGATTGCATCTACCCTCAAGGCGGCGCTTAGTCCGGCACTACCACCCATCGGTCAGCCAATCGATGAAAGCGCAAGCGCTGCTCAAACGTCTGTTGCAAGCACTGATGCAATTGCGGATCGTCCGTCGTCGATTGCAAGACCACACGCCCGTCTTGCATGACGATCACTTGGTCTGCACGCAGAGCCAAATTCAAATCATGCAACACACTCACTACCGTATTGCCTTGACGGGTAGTTTCTCGGACCGCATGAAACCATTTCGATTGATGTTGAATATCGACATTGGCGATGGGTTCATCCATCAGCATCAATGGAGCTTGCACAGCCAACATTCGGGCGAGCAACACCCGTTGTCTTTCACCGCCAGACAAGGTGGACAGGCTTCGTTCACGCCATTGCGAGATATGTTGCGTGAGCAAACATTCCTCAACAATGTCACGATCTGATGGTGAGGCAGAGCCCCACCATGATTGGTATGGCAAACGTCCCAACATCACCACATCTTGCACTGTCAAATCATCAACCGCAGTGTCGTGTTGAGATAACCAAGCCAGCTGTTTGGCACGCTCGCTCAGGGGGTATGTACACAAAGACTGCCCGTTGAGCCAGACTTCACCTTCAAATGGAAATAAACCGGCAAGCACTTTGAGCAGCATTGTTTTACCAGCGCCATTCGGTCCGACCACACACGTCCATGTGCCCTGTTCAACGGAGACGTCGATTTGCTTGAGTACATGATGATTACCATACCAAGCATTCACATGTTGTGTCCGCAAAACCTTCATTCAGCCCCCTTCATGAAGAAGTTGGTACGAGCGCAAACGCCACATCAAATAGCCGCCACCTAGTACAGCAGTCAAGATTCCTACCGGCAATTCCTGAGGGGCAAGCAAGGTTCTTGCAAAAATATCTGCCGCACACAGAAGCACGCCGCCAGTCAATGCAGACAGCAACGAGGAAGTTGCAAAACGCACGCGCAATTGAGAGCGCACCAATTGCGGCGCTACCAGTCCGACAAACGCAATCAAACCGGTTTGCGCCACTGCAGTCGCTGTGCACAAGGCCATGACTGCCAACAACAACAGACGCAAGGGAGCGACAGGGAGACCCAAACTGTGCGCCGTATCCTCACCCAACACCAAAGCATCCAGCACAGGACTCAGACGCCATGCAAGCAACCAACACAGCAACAACATGACGCCCATGAGCACACAAGCTGAACCGTTGACCATGCTGGTGCTGCCCAACAAAAAGGATTGCATCGCAGGCAGCAATTGGGGTTGCGTAGCACTCAATAAAGAAGTCAACGCGCCCAGCACCACACCCACCACGACACCAGCCAATAGCAAGCGCAAAGTGTGTCTGGCGCCACGCGCAAGCAACAGCGTGAATAACACTGCGATCCAAGCGCCTAAGAATGCTGCTCCAGTCAAACCCAATCGCCATACCCATGGACCTACCCATTGCACGTCCAACGTCAGTTGAAATCCTGCCCAAGACCCCAGCGTCAATACCAGCGCTACACCTAATGCAGCGCCAGATGCACTGCCCAATAAATAAGGGTCAGCCAACGGATTTCTAAACAACGATTGCGCCAAAGCGCCAGACAAACCCAGCAATGCACCCGCCAGCCAAGCGCCAAGTGTTCTCGGAAGTCGAATCTGTTGCACGATCAAGTCTGTCCAACCCAAACCCGTTTCAAACCCTGCGCTTCCTGCCGTCAATCCAAGCATCCACAAAACCAGTGTTGCCAGCAGCAATATGACAGTCAATCGAAAAGTTTTTGTCTGTGAATAGTTCATGGCTTAGTCATTGTTTCTATGCAAGAGACCAAAATTTCTGCGGCCTCACCCATACGCGGACCTGGACGTACCAAAATATGTCCCTGTGAGGGGCTAAATGCACAAACGTGTGCATTTTTGACAGCTTGTATTGCAGACCAACCAGGCCTTTTATCCAAGGCTTGTGCCATCGGTTCAGCCAGAAATATCCATTGCGGATTGGAGCGCACCACAAACTCAGGGTTGACTTGCGGAAAAGCACCCTTGTTAGCAGTGACAATATTTCGCAAACCAAGTTGCAGCATGATGCCGCCGATGAAAGAGGACTCAGAAGCTGCGTAACCGCCGGTGCTGGCTTCAAAATAAAAACCCGTTCCCTGCACAGAGGTAGGAATTTTTTTGGCAGCTAGCGCAATGGCCTGCATATTTTTACGCCATAAACGATCAGCAGTTTCTTCTGCATGAGGCATTTGCAATAAAAGCGCTATGGTTCGCATACTGCGCTGCACATCTGCCATTGACAGCGGCTCCAAAGCTACGACCTTGATACCTAGTGACTCCAGTCTTTGAATCACACGCGTTGATTTACCCGCCAGCACCACATCAGGTTTAAGTCTGACAATAGCTTCAATGGACGTATCGTAGAGTCCGCCAAGCTTGGGCAAGGCTTTGACGGATACAGGCCAGTCGGCGTGGTTATCAGTTCCCACCAGCAACTGACAAGCCCCCAATTCGCAGACAGTTTCAGCCAATGAAGGCAATAACGTAACGATGCGCTGCGGTGGTTGACTGAGGTCTACCTTGACTTGGCGGTCATCAACTACCGTGACTGCAACTGCGCTTTGCACCGCCATGAGCAACAACAGCATCAGCTTAGGCATAGCGCTTGGCCCAATCTGTGATGATGCGGTGCAATTGATTCACACCGTCTGTCAAAGCCGCAGGGCCGGGTTGCAGTATGTCAGCAGATTTGATTTCAAACAGTTGTTCGTTTTTAACTGCAGGCACATCTTGCCAACCATCACGCGCAGCCACAAGTGATGAGCGAAATTTTTTGCCGCACCATGAACCGATGATGATGTCGGGTTGTCTTCTGACAATCTCCATGGGGTCGGCAATGATGCGGTTTTTACCAAGCGACTCTTTAGCAAGCTCGGGAAAACAATCGTCCCCGCCAGCGATATGAATGAGTTCAGACACCCAGCGGATGGCGCTGATAGGCGGTTCATCCCACTCTTCAAAATACACACGCGGGCGGCGCGGCATTGCTTTGGCAGTTTCTTGAATAGCTTGCAAATGCGCTTGCATCTGTTGAATAAGTTGCATGCCCTGTTCTGCTTCACCCACCATGGCGGCCACTTGGTAGAGCATGGAAAAAATCTCATCCACACTTCGCTGGTTAAACACTGTCACCTGTACGCCGTGTCGAATCAATTGAGCCGCAATGTCAGCTTGCAAATCAGAAAACCCGAACACACAGTCTGGTTGCAGCGCCAATATCTTGTCAATCTTTGCGCTGGTGAATGCAGATACCTTAGGCTTTTCTGTGCGTGCGATTTTGGGGCGCACCGTGTAACCCGATATGCCCGCAATGCGATGCGACTGGCCGAGCAGATACAACCACTCGGTGGTTTCCTCGGTCAGGCAAATGATGCGTTGGGGTAGCATGGAATTTAATTACTTTAAAAAATATTTGAAATTCACAAAAAAATTACGCCTCATGTCGGGATAGATGGCCGTGTATCTTGTAGTTTGGGATTCGTACGCATCGGTAGCATATGAATAGTAACTTTTATCGAAAACATTTTTCACTGCCAATTGCATTTCCCACTGTGGAGATACATATTTATAAAGGAGGTCAGTAACCGTGAACGAGGGAATTGCATTCAAATTTGAAAAATCACTTCCAATTTGCTGCTTACCTGTGTAGTTGATGTTTAAACCCAGACTTTGATTGGGAACAAATCGCCAATTGGCTCTTAAACTGTAAAGATTTTGTGGCGCAAGCGGGATATTTTTACCCGCATAGTTACCAGAAACAAAGTTGGATTTTCGGTAGGAGGCAAATCCGCCAATATCAATTTCTTTAGATATTTCCTGCTTGAATCTCGATTCAATGCCTTGCCTTTTGGTCGGATCTAAATTGACATTAGATCCATATTTGGCCGAGGCCGAAGCATCGTAGGCAATTTCATTTTGTAAATTACTTTGAAATAATCTAACGTCCGCCTGTGCTGCTCCTTGAAGCAAATGCCATCCGATTTCTTTATCCGTCGAAGTTTGAGGCAGCAGAGTTACGAAGTCGTAAGAATCGTTGTAGGCATTTGAAAACTCATCAATATTTGGTAATCGGTAATTTTTAGACCATTTCACCCAAAAAGATTGATTTGAATAAATTTGCTTTGTAGCTGCAATTTCAGATGCATGCATGCTCTTTCGCGTTTGATAATATTCATCTGGATTGGATTTGTAACCTATGGATTGTTTATCCATTGATTCGGTTCGATGTCCTGCACTTAACCTGGTCTCGAGACTTGTGATGTCAACATCATTTTTAAAAAAAACAGATTTACTGTCTGCACTGTTGTTATAAATACCAAAGTCAGAAGTATCTCTTGATTGGGTCCAATGGTTTTTTTCCAATCCGATCAAATAATTGAACTTACCCCATTGGGTTGGTAATTTGTTACTTATGGTAGTTGCGTATGTGTAATTTTGAGTATCAAATGTAGCAGTGCTTGCTGCACCGCTATTGCTTTCTAAAAAATAATAGTCTCTATCTCTGCGCTTGATATCGGTTCGCCATGTATGTCCAGCTAAATCTGTTTCAGCAAAGAAGCCGTAGTGTTTTGAATTGGAATCTATCAATGTATGCAGCGATTGATTGGTCGCATCTGCTTGATTTCGGTTTGCCTGATACTCGCTGACTGTTAGCGAGCCAGGCGTTTGTGCAAATTCATTGCTGTTTGAAATGTTTACACCAACTCTTGATTTGTCTCCAACCAATTGCAGTCCCAGGCTAGCGTTATCGGAATGACTTGCTGAGTTGCTTCTAAAACCATTTGCTTGAGACTTGGCACCTGAGGCAAATAAATTCACGCCATTTTTTCCATAGTTGACATTTGTCTTTATTTCCCTGTTGCCATAACTGCCAAAACCAGCCTCTAGTTTTCCTGTGTTTTGTGCTGTTGTAGACAGTCCTGAAGCGCGCGTCACTATGTTGATCACTCCGCCCACAGCACCCTCACCATACAACACAGTTGAACCACCTCTTTGAATTTCAACTCTTTCAACCTCATCCAGTGAAATGTTGCCAATTCGGATTTCACTTGCATCTCCATGCTTGAAAACCACCCCATCGATCACATAAACCATATTAGATGCAGCAGCTTCCCCAAAACCACCCAAATCCATGGTGAATTCATTTCCTCCATACAAGCTTGAACGCCCAATAATGCCGCCTAGGCGCATGATTGCTTCATTGACGTTTCTTGCACCGGAATTCTTAATTTCTTCTGCTGTAAGTACCGTTGTGAAAGATGAGATTTTCAAAGGATCATCTGGGTATTTCGTCGCAGTCACTACAAAAGGTGCCAATGTTGGAGTTTCTGGTTCTGCAGCGGATGCAAATGTAAAGACACAAATTGGAATGCTCAAACAGCAACCCCAAAGAAGAGTTTTTTTCATGAAAATGACCAGCCAAGTGCCCTCACCGCCTTCCCCGACAGTGCATGGACGTTACGGAGGCACGACTCGCGCGACTCCACTTTGTTGGCCGGTATCCGGGCTGGCGAAAACAACCTTGTCCGCCTTCCCAGTTGCTTGTTCAAGGCATCCAGTGGCTATGTAGGATAGGGCGGAAACACGTTACCGTGTTTCGTTCGCTTGACCGTTGCGGGGGCAGCGCAGGCTGGTCATCAACTCATGCCATGTACCTAAAAGATGTACTTGGTAGAGTGAAAACTTCTGCTTCCCGTTGAACTGCGGTATGTGAACCACACCGCGAGCACCAACGGGTTGATTCTAGCCACAAGTCTTGGTTTAGACCCCTAAAATACTTTCCATGTCTGAAAACACTACATTGGATGCCGTACTTGAGCGCGTGGAACGTTTGCTTGTCCGATATGAGGAACTCAAGCGCACCAACGATTTACTGGTCACTCAAGTAGATACGTTGACACACGAACGCGACTCTTTGAAGTCAAGACTCCAGGCTGCACGCAGTCGCATAGACGGTTTGCTTGACCGGTTACCGCTTGACGTCAAGGACGGTGCATGAACCAGGTTGAAGTACAAATCATGGGGCAGAGTTACATACTGGGTTGCCCTGTCGGCGCAGAAGAACGCTTTCACGCCGCTGTCAAAAAAGTTGACTCGGCCATGAGCAGCATTCGCGATGCAGGGAAAATCAAGGCACGCGACCGCATCGCCGTGTTGGCGGCGCTCAACCTGGCTTTTGAGCTCTCCGATTTTTCGTCCGCCCCATCGGAGCCTGTCACCTCCAACCACAACCTCAACAACCTCTTATACCGCCTTGACTCGGCTTTAGGACAGGATGGTCATTTGTTATGACACTTGCTCCTACAATGTAACTGTCTGCAAGTCTGCCGGGTTTATATTTCTTGAACCAATGCTCTATGGAGCCCCGGGCTTGGAACATCGTTTGGTGAGCGTGATCATCTCGCGTAGATGAACCCAACACCTTACTGCCCTCGCCCACCTGAACCTTTTGTTCAGGATGACAATCCGGTAGAACCTTGCAGACACCTTCTTAGACACTGATCACCCTTTAATCCCCACCTATTCATGAGTTTGCGTATCGCTATCGTCGGAGCCGGTGCCATTGGCGGCTACCTCGGTGTCAAACTGGCATTGGCTGGCCATGATGTCACCCTGATTGCACGTGGAGCCAATTTGCAAGCCATCTCACAACACGGTATGAAATTGCAAACAGAGGACGGCAATGTATTGCACGCTGCCAATATCAAAGCGAGTGATATATCCAGTGCGGCTACCTATGACTATGTGTTGGTCACACTCAAGTCACACCAAGTGGCCGCCGTCGCTGCCGACATCGCTGCGCTGTGTCATGACAACAGTTGCATAGTCACCATGCAAAACGGATTGCCTTGGTGGTATTTCCATCAATGGCCGGGCGAGTACAACGGCAAACAACTTTCAACCCTCGATCCGCAAGGTCAGTTGTGGCAATTACTCAAGCCCGAGCGCATCATCGGCGCTGCTGTCTACCCTGCAGCTGAATTGATTGCACCCGGCGTGGTTCGTCTGATTGAGGGCAACCGCTTCACTTTGGGTGAACCCAGCGGCGAAAAAACCGAACGCGTGACCCAACTGGCACAAGCCATGATTGGTGCAGGTTTTAAAACACCAGTATCCAACGACATACGCAGCGAGCTGTGGGTCAAGCTATGGGGTAACTTGAGTTTCAATCCGGTGTCTGCGCTCACGCATGCAACGCTTGAAGACATTGCCAGCTTTGCACCTTCTCGTGAAGTCGTGGCCATGATGATGCAAGAGGCGCAGGTTGTAGCCGAACGCACTGGTATCCAATTCAAAATCAGCTTAGACAAACGCATCGCAGGCGCTCAGGCTGTGGGCGCACACAAGACTTCCATGTTGCAAGACATTGAACAAGGCAAAGCGCTTGAACTGGATGCGTTGCTGGGCAGCGTGATCGAACTCGGTGACATCGTCGGCTTACCCACCCCCACCTTGAAAACCGTACACCATTTGTGTTTGTTGCTGCAGCAATCGGTGCTGCGCAGTGGACACGGACTCACTTTGAATTAAACAGGACACACCATGCAAACATTGACCGAATGGTTGGCCGCAGGCCAAGACGCTGACACTTGCCTGAGTGCTACTGGCGCTGCCCGTTTGACTTATGCCGGTTTGCGTAAGCTGGCTTCCTACGTAGAGCAATCATTGAATGCTGTCGGTATTGGACGTAACGATCGTGTGGCGCTGGTACTTCCCAACGGCGCGGACATGGCCTCCTCGTTCATCACAGTAGCAGCCTGTACCACATCTGCACCGCTCAACCCTTCTTACCGGGCTGACGAATTTGAGTTTTATTTGAACGACTTGAACGCCAAGGCATTGATCGTCGAAGCAGGTTCAATTTCTCCCGCCATTGAAGTCGCACGCAAGCTCGGCGTGTCTATTTTGGTATTGCATCCCTCACCTGCCCATGGCGCAGGTTCATTCACCTTGGACACCTCTGCGCGTACGACTTCTGCCCCTACGCATCCCGGTGCGGCGTTGCCTGACGATGTGGCACTGGTGCTTCACACATCCGGCACCACATCGCGCCCGAAGATCGTGCCCTTAACGCAACGCAACGTCTGCGCATCAGCCCAACACATTGCGACCAGCACGCGCTTCACATCCACGGACAGGGGCTTGAACGTCATGCCTTTGTTTCATATCCACGGTTTGATCGCTGGCATCTTGGCACCGTTGTCTCAAGGCGGTGAAGTGCATTGCACCGGCGGCTTCAATGCACTGAAATTTTTTGCGCAAATGGACGAAGTCAAGCCCAGTTGGTACACCGCAGTGCCCACCATGCACCAAGCCATATTGTCTCGCGCTGCAAACAACAAAGAAGTGATCGCACGCGTGCCTTTGCGCTTTATTCGTTCGTCGTCTTCATCGCTGCCGCCGCAAGTGTTGGCAGAGTTGGAAGCCACATTTCACGCGCCTGTGATTGAAGCCTATGGCATGACAGAAGCCGCTCACCAAATGGCTTGCAACCCGCTGCCCCCTGCTCAACGCAAACCCGGCACCGTCGGTATTGCCGCAGGCCCTGAAGTCGCCATCATGGACTTGGACGGCAACTTGCTCAAAGCCGGAGAGACCGGTGAAATCGTGATTCGCGGCCCCAACGTCACACCCGGCTACGAGAACAACGACAAGGCCAACGCTGAAGGCTTCACCCACGGCTGGTTTCGTACCGGCGACCAGGGCGTGATGGACGCGGACGGCTACATCAGCATCACAGGGCGCTTGAAAGAAATCATCAACCGGGGTGGTGAAAAAATCAGCCCGCGCGAAATCGATGAAATATTGATGGACCACCCGGCCGTCGCTCAAGTGGTGTGCTTCGGTATCCCGCACGACAAACTCGGCGAAGAAGTTGGCGCTGCAGTGGTGTTGCGTGAAGGCACAGCAGCCACTGAAAAAGAATTGCGCGATTACGTCGCCACCCGTGTGGCAGATTTCAAAGTACCGCGCAAAATTTTGCTGCTCGATGAAATCCCCAAGGGCGCCACCGGTAAATTGCAACGCATAGGCATGGCACAAAAACTCGGTCTCGCTTAAGTGCCTATGTCCAACTGGCCGTTGTTGTTGCTGGCTCTTGCGGCGCTAGGTTCGTGCGCCGGTTTTTTGGCGGGTTTACTTGGCGTTGGCGGCGCATTGGTGATGATTCCTTTTCTCACCTTTTTGCTTCACCATTTGGATATATCCACCGACATGGCAGTGAAGATGGCGATTGCCACTGGCATGTCAACCATCGTCATCACATCGCTGGCTAGCACCCGTGCTCATCATCAAGCAGGTGCTGTTCGTTGGGATTTATTCAAAGGGATTGCGCCAGGACTTGTGTTGGGAAGTGCCATCTCCAGCCTGTGGTTGTTTGCCGTGATCAAAGGTTCTGTGCTGGCCTTGTTGTTCAGTTTTTTCACCGCATTTTCAGCCACGCAAATGCTGTTGGATAAAAAACCCAAACCTTCGCGCCAAATGCCAGGTGCTGCAGGTCAATCGATAGTGGGCGGCGTCATTGGGTTGATCTCAGGACTGGTGGGCGCAGGCGGTGCGTTCATCAGTGTGCCATTCATGGCGTGGTGCAACATACCATTGCGACAAGCAGTCGGCACCAGTGCCGCTTTAGGTTTTCCCATAGCACTCGCGAACGCCATCGGCTATGTGGTCAGCGGTTGGTCAGTGACCAACACGCCAGCGCACAGTTTCGGTTATGTGTGGTTACCTGGATTTTTCATTATTTGTGTTTGCACTGTGTTCACCGCACCTATGGGTGCAAGGTATGCGCAGCGACTACCTGTTGCCAAACTCAAACGAGGATTTGCATTTTTACTCTATGTGCTGGCCTGCACCATGTTGTATCGCGGGTTGTCAGCGTTTTGATGACGTTTAAGTTGGTCGTATAGCTTAGTCCGAATCGTCTTGTGGGTGCGGTCATTCCTGCTGTTCTGAAGTCACGCTTAGGCAGACCCGTCCGGTGCGATTTTTTTCTCTGCTTTCGATCGAATCAACGCCCCCTTCTGTTCGGCCTTAAAAGAATTAATTTGCTGAAGCGGAATTTCTATCACCGCAGAAATGTCGTCGGAGGAATAATGTCGATTGGACAAACGACATGACGGGCGGGCCGACGCGAACGTTGCCGCAAAGCCGCGGTGAGCGGCGACCGAGCCGGCATGGCGTGAGGAAACTGGGAAATTGGTAACTGACCCCAATTAACGCAATACCAACACCGGAATACCAAGTGCCACCGGCAAATCCATGCTGATATCGCCACGTTTCAAATCGCGCCAAGCGGCAGCGGTGAACACATCCGCAGAAAAAAACATCACGGGTAAAGTCAGCACCCAAGCCGCCCAGCGCAATAAGGACAACATCTCCATAGTGATGTCAGTTGACACATACGGCGGGAGCGCATACATCATCACTTGCATCATGCAAAAACCGGCCACTGCCCAACGCCACAATTGACGGCGTACTTCCCACTTTCCCTCGTTACGCGCCACATGGTCATTGGCAGGAACAGCCTCGTAACCAGCGTTATGCAAGGCATTCAACCATTGAGATGGTTTGACTTGTTCGGCAGACCAAACCACTTCGGCGCGGTGAGTGGCGCCATTGACAGTGGCTTGCTTGACGCCCGGCACTGAACACAAAGCTTTCTCTACATTCAAGGCGCAAGAGCCACAGTGCATGCCTTCAACCACAACCTGAGACTGCCACAGGCCACGTGTTTGATCGGCATTTTTATTTTCCGGAGAAGGCGTGCTAAAGGCGGACCATTGGGCTGGTTCGTCGAGTAAGGCGTAGTTTGAGCTCATGAAACCAAGCTTAGAACTGAATGCATGCACTTGTTTTGATCTAAGTCAACTTCCAGGCTTGGCTTGACCGAATATCAGCGCCCAACGTGTGCGTTTTGTCAGGTTTCAAGCGCCCAAGCAACGCTTTCTTTGACCACCGGGTCGGGATGGCCAGCCCAAGCCTGCGCGGCCAAGCGCAAACTCTGTTGCTCTGCCTGCGGTACACCAGGCTTTGAACGCAAAGCATTACCGATGGCAATCGCCACATTGCGTAACCACCGCACATGGCCAATGCGGCGGATCGCACTGCCCTCGGTCTTTCGCAAAAAAGTGGCTTCATCCCATTGCATCAATTCCACCAATTGCGCCGAACCCAGGCCATGTCTTTCATCAAAATCAGGCAAGGTACTGCGCTTGGCGAACTTGTTCCAAGGACACACCAGTTGGCAGTCGTCGCAGCCGTAAATCCGGTTACCCATCAATGGCCTCAGTTCAACAGGTATCGAGCCCTTGTGTTCAATCGTGAGGTAGGAGATGCAACGTCGTGCATCCAATCGGTAAGG
This sequence comes from Limnohabitans sp., assembly GCF_046052765.1. Classification (GTDB taxonomy): domain Bacteria; phylum Pseudomonadota; class Gammaproteobacteria; order Burkholderiales; family Burkholderiaceae_C; genus Limnohabitans. Next base: position 24,423 of record NZ_JAVLFQ010000033.1, read on the forward strand.
TGCGACGATGGCCTGTGTTGGACATGCGCTGATACAAGCCTGACAACTACCGCAATGCTCACTCGCAGGTTCGCTGGGGGTGAGCGCCATGTCAATCAAAATTTCACCTAAAAAGAAAAATGAACCGACGTCTCGCTGCAATACCAGCGTGTGTTTCCCGCGCCAGCCTAAACCGCTTTTGACCGCCAATTCGGCTTCGAGCAGCGGGGCGGAGTCGGTGAAAACACGATGCCCCAAAGGACCCACTGCTTCTTGCAGTTTGTGCGCCAGTTGTTGCAAACGTTGGCGCATGACCTTGTGGTAGTCACGCCCTCTGGCGTACACAGAAATCACTGCTTGCTCAGGTTGTTGCAAACGCGCCCATTCGTGTTGGATAAAGCGGTGTGTGTCAGTCACTGACTCAGCGTTGCCATCCATGTCGGTTGAAGCAACAGATGTTGTTTGGCTGAACGTCGACTCAGCAAGATGGCTTGCCGGCAGGTAATCCATGCGCGCAGTGATGATGCTCATGGTGCCCGCAAACAACTCCGTGGGTCGGGCACGCATCAGCCCATGACGCTGCATATAGTCCATGTCGCCGTGAAAGCCATTGGCCAGCCAAGACAGCAACCCTGGCTCGGCATCGGACAAATCCACAGGGGCTACGCCAATTTGGGAGAATCCCAGTTGTCGCCCCCAAAGCTGTAATTGCTCTGGTAACCCCTGCTGTTGAATGGACACATCAATCCTTTGAACCAAACGCCGATTGTAAAAACCCTGAACTGGCCTGATGAACAAGCGTGTCAGTCCTATGCACGCAGCCTTTCAGACAAGCCTTGGTTGCGTGATGCTGTGCTGTGCTTACAAGGCAACTTGGGCAGCGGTAAAACCACTTTTGCCCGTTACCTGCTGCAAGCGCTCGGTGTCACTGGACGCATCAAGAGTCCAACCTATGCCATTGTCGAATCATACGAACTCAGCAACGCGTTAAGGTCATTTTCAGCATGGCATTTTGATTTTTACCGTTTCAAGGATCCGCAGGAATGGGAAGATGCGGGGTTCAGAGACATATTCTCAGCACCTGGCTTGAAAATCTGCGAATGGCCTGACAAAGCGACAGGATTTTTACCACCCGCTGACCTTGACATAGATTTGCAAGTCAACGCAGATGAAAGTCGGGTGGTTCGTTTGACTGCCCACAGTGATATTGGACGAAAATTGCTTGCATGACATACCTTTTCGCCACAGATATCAGAGCGCACCGACCATGAACTTGCACAGACGCACACTGCTGCAAACTGGCACGCTTGCATTGCTATTGGGCAAGGCCCAATTGGCAAGCGGCGCCACCATTGTGGCGGTACGGGTCTGGCCAGCCAACGACTACACACGCGTCACGATTGAGTCAGACACTGCACTGGTGACCAAAAATACGTTTGTGTCTCAACCCCCGCGCTTGGCAGTTGATATTGAAGGTATTGAATTGAACACCGCATTGCGCGACTTGGTTGGCAAAGTGCGCAGCGACGACCCGTTCATAACCGGGGTACGCATAGGTCAATACACACCGACTATCGTGCGATTGGTTTTGGATTTGCGTCAACCCGTCAAGCCGCAAGTGTTCAATCTGGAACCGGTGCAGTCCGGGCAAGCCCATTTTCAACACCGCTTGGTACTGGACTTGTATCCATTCAAAGATATTGATCCGCTGGAAGCTTTGATCACAGAAAAATTGCGGGACGACAAAAAAACAAATATCAGCAAGGACCCGTTGGGCGAACTGATAGACAACAATGCCTTGTCAAAACCTAACGAGAATTCCAAAGCAGCCGCAGTTACACCACCCACTCAAGCACGACCAAACACTGCGCCCGACACGCCATCAGTGCCGCCATCACTGCCGCCGTCCATAACAGCAATCCCCAAACCAACGCCCCCATCACCAAGCACAGCGCCTGTGCAAAACCGGCCAGAGCCTGGCAGCACTGCAGGCACGCATTCCGGCAACGCAGCACCACCCACGGCCCCTACCAAACAAGCCTTAAACAAAAATGACCCCGAACCCAGTGTTGAACGCTTTGCAGTGGTTGCACTCGATCCGGGTCACGGCGGTGAAGACCCGGGCGCCATCGGCCCGGGCGGAACGCGCGAAAAAGATGTGGTGCTGCAAATTGCCAACCGCTTGCGCGAAAGAATCAATAAAACCGTATTGAAAACACGGCGCGGAGAATTGCCGTTGCGCGCGTTCATGACCAGGGATGCAGATTTCTTTTTGCCGTTGCATGTACGCGTACAAAAAGCACAACAAGTGCAAGCTGATTTATTCATCAGCCTGCATGCAGATGCTTTTTTCACACCCAAGGCCAGCGGCGCCAGTGTGTTTGCCCTGAGCCAAGGCGCAGCTTCTAGCGCTGCAGCACGCTGGATGGCCAATAAAGAAAACGGTGCAGACGCGATTGGCGGCCTGAACATCAAAGTGCAGGACCAGCATGTGCAACGGGCATTGCTTGACATGAGCACCACCGCCCAAATCAACGACAGTTTGAAACTGGGCAGCGAAATGCTCGGACAAATTCGCCGGGTAGGCAAACTTCACAAACCTCAAGTTGAGCAAGCAGGGTTTGCAGTACTCAAGGCGCCGGACATACCCAGCCTGTTGGTGGAAACCGCTTTCATCAGTAACCCTGAAGAAGAAACCTTGCTGCTGAGCGAGCAATACCAAAATAAACTGGCGGATGCCTTGATGAAAGGCATTGAGAATTATTTTTTACGCAACCCACCCATGGCCAGAAACCGGGCTGTGTAAATATCAAGCCACTGGCTTGCGTCGCGCTTGGAATGCAGCCCACAAGGACACCAACCCAGGAAGCACTATGAATGCCCAAATGATTTTTTCAAAATGCTGTTGTACCCAAGGGATGTTGCCAAATACATAACCGATGGCACCCACGCCAACCACCCACAGTACAGCACCCGAAACATTGAAAAACGTAAAACGCAATCTGTCCATGTGCGCCACACCGGCCACAAAAGGCGCAAATGTTCGAATGAACGGCAAAAAGCGTGCAGCAATGATGGTGATACCGCCGTGTTTTTCGTAAAACATATGCGCTTGGTCATACGCCTTACGGTTAAACCATCTGGTCTGACTGGCTAAGAGTCGTTGCCCGAAGTATCGGCCTATCAGGTAATTGCATTGGTCACCAGCAATCGCTGCAACCAGCATCAAACCTAAGGCCAAGGGCAGATTCAACACACCAGTTGCGCCCAAGGCACCAACGATGAACAACAACGAATCACCCGGCAGCAGTGGCATGAACACCAGACCGGTTTCAACAAACACAATCACAAAGAGGATCAGATAAATCCACGTGCCATGTTCTTGCACCAGCAGCGTCAAGTGTGTATCGATATGAAATATGAATTCAATCAAGTAGGCGAGTATTTCCATGTCGGGCATTATCAACGCTTTGTACAACCCTGAGTCTCGACCCGCCAAGGCTGTCTCAGGCACGACCTCTCAACGCCTTCATTCGTACTTGTCACCTAGAATCTGAGGGTGAATTTTTCTTCTACCCCCTCGCGCATTCGCGAACTCCCCGATGAACTCATCAGCCAGATTGCCGCTGGCGAAGTGGTGGAACGCCCAGCCTCCGTGGTGCGTGAACTGGTGGATAACGCATTGGATGCCGGCGCCTCGCAGGTAACCGTGCGCTTGGTGGAAGGCGGCGTGCGACTGATCAGCGTGGAAGATGACGGCGGCGGTATGCTGGACTTTGAGATGCCGCTGGCACTCAAGCGGCATGCCACCAGCAAGATCGCTAGTCTGCATGACCTCGAGTCTGTCGCCACCATGGGTTTTCGCGGCGAGGCTTTGGCTGCGATTGCAGCAGTTAGCGAACTGAGCCTACTTTCACGCACCGCTGAACAAGCACATGCCATGCAACTCGACGCGAGCAGCGGCGAGTTGCGACCCGTGGCACGTTCCGTAGGCACAAGCGTCGAGGTCAAGGAATTGTTTTTCAGCACACCAGCGCGACGTAAATTTTTGAAGTCCACAGCCACCGAATTGGCGCATTGCCTTGAATCGCTCAAGCGTCATGCACTTGCCCGCCCCGATGTGGGTTTTGCTTTGTGGCACGACGGCAAAATCATTGCGCAATGGCGAGCGCAGGCGCATGAAAAAGGCTTGGATTTACGTTTAGCTGATGTACTGGGTGCAGATTTTCTGGAGACATCGCTGTTGATAGACCACCAGCACGGCGCGGTACGTGTGCGTGGACGCGCCGGTGTGCCAGACGTGGCACGTGCGCGAACAGATCAACAGTATGCCTATGTGAACGGCCGGTATGTGCGTGACAAAGTCCTGTCTCACGCGGCACGAAGTGCGTACGAGGATGTGTTGCATGGTCAACGCCAACCGGTGTATGCGCTTTATCTGGAGATTGATCCGCAAAGAGTCGATGTGAATGTGCATCCGACCAAAATTGAGGTGCGCTTCAGAGACAGTCGTGAAGTGCATCAAGCGGTGCAACACGCCTTGACTGGTGCACTGTCTGTGTCGCGTGCAGGTCAAACACCACACGGTATGGCCCACAGCGAAGCGTCAACCAGAAATACTTTTGTGCAAGACAGGCAACAAGCCATCTCACGCTTGGAGCATTTTGGTGAACCAACCCCTCGGCTTGAAGAGCAGACCAGTCTGCCCTGGCAATCCCAGTCTGGCCAACCCTTGAAAGATCTGGGACAACTGTGGCAACCCTCGGCGGTCAAAGCCACTGAGCAGCAGCCATCGCCTTACATGCCCTTCAACTCTTTACCTTTACCTCAAGGTGAATGGCCGCTGGGTAAAGCGTTGGCGCAATTACAAGGTGTTTACATACTCGCTGAGAACGCCCAAGGCTTGGTGCTGGTAGATATGCATGCCGCACATGAACGCATCGTTTACGAACGCCTTAAAACACAACTGGCCGAGCATTCTTTACAAAGCCAAAACCTGTTGATCCCCGCTTCTTTCACAGCTACTGCCGAAGAAATCGCCACCACCGAAAGCCATGCCGAGGTGTTGGCTGCGCTGGGTCTGGATATTTCGATTTTGTCTGCCCAATCATTGGCAGTGCGACGAGTGCCAGCATCGCTGGCACAAGGCGACGCCGTCGCATTGGCTCGCAGCGTACTCACCGAGTTGGCGCAACACGATGCCCATCAGGTTTTGCAACGTGCGCGCGACGACGTACTGGCCGCCATGGCTTGCCATGCCGCAGTGCGGGCCAACCGTCAATTAACGATAGAAGAGATGAACGCTTTGCTCAGGCAAATGGAAGTCACCGAACGTGCAGATCAATGCAACCACGGACGCCCCACCTGGCGACTACTGACCATGCGTGAACTTGACGCCTTGTTTTTACGGGGTCGCTGATGCATGCGAATCTGGTGATTTTGCTGCTGGCATTGGCCATCGGTTTACAACCGGTATCTACCGATTTGTATTTGCCTAGCTTGCCCGGTTTGGCAGCCGATTTGAAAGCCAGTGTCGGCATGGTTCAGTACACCCTCACAGGACTGTTGCTGGCCTTCGGTACATCTCAGTTGCTATGGGGACCATTTTCCGACAAGGTGGGCAGGCGCCCCATCATGCTGTTGGGATTGGGTTTGTATTTGGTGGCGGCTATCGGTTGTGTGCTGAGTACCAGCATTGACACATTGGTGGCGTGGCGTATTTTGCAAGGCGCTTCCATGGGCGCAGTCATCACCAGTGCGCGTGCCGTGGTGCGCGATTTGTACGAACCCGCAACCGGCGCACGTGTCATGTCCAAAGCGATGACTGGTCTGGGTCTGATGGCCTGCACCAGTCCTCCCTTGGGTGGTTTTCTCAGCCAACACTGGGGCTGGCAAGTGGCATTGATGTCAGTGGTGATTTACGCTGTCGCTACGCTGTGCTTGGTGGCGTGGCGGTTTGAAGAAACCTTGTCGCAACCCAATCCACAAGCCTTGCATTTGCCGACCATGTTGCGCATCTGGTGGCAGGTGTTGTGCCATCCGACCTTTCGCGCATTCGCGCTTTTGTCGCTGGCAGGCTATGGTGTGTTGTTTGTCTATCTGGCGACTTCCTCGTTTGTGTTTATTCAAGTGCTGCATTTGTCCAGCCTGCAACTTGGCTGGATACTGTCTTCCATGTCCATCATGTACATCACAGGCACCATCATTTGCCGATTCCTGCTTCGCAAAATCGGCATGCGTCGCACCATCGCATTGGCTGGCATATCCAGCGCCTCCAGTGCCTTGCTGTTGACATGGATGATTTATGGTGGTTGGGCCAGCGCTGTCAGTCTGGTGCTGGGCATGTACCCCATGATCATTGCCCATGGTGTGCACCAACCCATCGGTCAAAGCGGCGCTGTCGGCCCGTTCCCTTTGTCAGCCGGCGCTGCGTCTGCGATGAATGGTTTTTTGATGATGCTTGCCGCATTCGCCACCGGTGCTTGGCTCAGCCACAGCATCGACGGCACTTTATTTCCTCTGGCGCATGGTGTGGCTTTTTGGGGTACGGTGTTGGCGTTGACCGCTTGGACCCTGGTGCAATGGCATGGTGAACCCGTCAAGGCCGATTGAATCCACGCATGAGGCACTGGCGCTGGTGGGACCGACCGCCAGCGGTAAAACCGCATTAGCCTTATCGCTGGCTCAAGAAATCCCTCTGGAAATCATCAGCCTGGACTCAGCGTTGGTCTACCAGGGCATGGACATTGGCACGGCCAAACCTTCGCGCGATGAAATGAAATCGGTGCCCCATCACTTGATCGATATCCGCGACCCCACACAAAGCTATAGCGCGGCCGAGTTTGTGCGCGACGCCACCCGCTTGATCAAAGAGATTCGACAACGCGGCAAACTGCCTCTTCTGGTCGGCGGCACCATGCTGTATTTGAAGGCTCTGGTCGATGGGTTGGACGATTTGCCCTTGGCCTCTCCATCGGTCAGAGCACAAATAGAAGCGCAGGCAGTGACAAAGGGCTGGCCTTCACTGCATGCCGAACTAGCAAGGGTAGATCCCATCACAGCACAGCGTTTACCGCCCAACGATTCGCAACGCATATCGCGTGCGCTGGAGGTGTGGCGTGTCAGCGGCAAGCCCTTGTCCTCATTTTTCGGTGCGACGCGAGAGGCAGGTCCAGCGATTGCAGTTGTGTCACTCGAACCCGTACAACGCACTTGGCTGCATCAGCGCATTGAACAACGTTTTGATCACATGTTGCAACTCGGTTTGCTTGATGAGGTGCGCGCATTACGCGCGCGCGGGAACTTGCATGGCGAATTACCCTCGATGCGTTGTGTCGGTTACCGCCAATGCTGGGATCTGCTGGAAACCATTCAGAACGAAATACCCTCTGCACACGACTTGCACAGACTGCGCGAGACGGGAGTGGCTGCCAGTCGCCAATTGGCCAAGCGACAATTGACTTGGCTGCGCAGCATGCCGCATCGCCATGTGTTGAACTGCGACCAGCCCGATTTGCCAAAGCAATGGCAAGCATTACTCAAGCGCTTGTCAGTGCTTTGACAAACCAATGAATGTATTATTTGAAGACGCGCATTTCGTGGTGCTGAACAAACCAGGCGGTGTGCTCAGCGTGCCTGGGCGCGGCGCAGACAAACAAGATTGCGTACTGACGCGATTACAAGTCATGCACCCGTCTGCCGTGGTGGTGCATAGACTGGACATGGCGACTTCTGGCTTGATGGTGTTTGGCTTGCACAGCGACAGCCAACGTGCCTTGAGCATGTTGTTTGAAGCACGACAAGTAGAGAAACACTATCTGGCATGGGTGGACGGCTTGCTGCCGTTGACTGACGGTTGGCAAACCATCAACCTGCCCTTGATGGCCGATTGGCCCAACCGTCCGTTGCAAAAAATAGATACCGATGGCAAACCCAGTGTGACGCAATGGCGCTGCTTGAAACACCATGCCAATCGCAGCACCTCTTTGCTGGAATTACACCCGTTGACCGGACGCAGTCACCAGTTACGGGTACATATGCAGGCCATCGGTCACCCCATACTTGGGGATGCGTTGTACGCCCCAGCTTGCGTCAGTGACCATGGCTTGATGTTGCATGCCAGCCGTCTTGGGTTGATACACCCGTTGACGCAGCAAGCTTTGCAATGGCAATGCGAACCACCCTGGCCGGTTTGACACTCTTTGCAGACTTTGCGCTTAAGACGCATGCGAAGCGCCCTCACACTCTGCTCACAACAACTGCCACAATCTACTGAATTAACGGAGCATCCACATGAAAAAACATCTCACCATCCTGACCGGCGCTTCACGCGGCATGGGCTTGGCCATGGCCGAGCAGCTTTGTCATGCCGACCAATGGGTGTTGTGCATATCGCGCGGTCAGTCCGACGCGTTGACGTCCATCGCCGACAAACACGGCGCACACTTGGTGCAGTGGCAAGCCGACTTGGCGCAACCCGCCACCGTGTCTGAGAAGCTGTCGCATTGGTTTGACGCACTCAATCCCGAAGAATTCGCATCAGCCACCTTGATCAACAACGCTGGTCTGATCGGGCATTTGGGGCCAATTAACGATGCATCAGCCGAGCATTTGCTGCAAGGCATAGCCGTCAATTTGCAAGCGCCGGTGTTGTTGAGTTCGGTGTTTTTGAAACACACACGTACATGGAAAATGCCGCGCAAGATCTTGAATATTTCTTCCGGTCTGGGTCGCCGCCCCATGGCTGCCAGCGCTTTGTATTGCGCCGGTAAAGCCGGGTTAGACCATTTCACCCGCTGTCTGGCGCTGGACGAAGCCCTGCACGCCAATCCTGCCAAAGTGGTGTCTTTGGCCCCGGGCGTGATAGATACCGACATGCAAACCGAACTGCGCTCAGCCACCGGTGCAGGATTTCCTGACCAAACCCGTTTTGTGCAGATGAAAGATACCGGTGCTTTGACCACGCCAACAGTCGCAGCAGCCCAAATATTGGCCTATTTGCAACGCCCCGACTTCGGCGACAACCCGGTGGCCGACGTCAGGGATATTTAATTGGGGTCAGACTCCAATTAATTCAGGCGTTTATCATCCACCCAAGGATTTAAAAACATGAACACTCAAACGACTACCTTAGACGAACAACCCACGCTCACCTGGTCTGACGACTTGGTGATGAACATGGACAAAATGGACCAGACGCACCGCGAGTTTGTTGACTTGCTGGCCGCCACTGAACTGGCCCCCGAAGACAAGTTGATAGACAGTTTCATCGAGTTGATCGCCCACACCGAAGAGCATTTCAACGGCGAAAACCAATGGATGCAAGATGTGAGCTTTGGACCTGGCGGCTGCCATACCGACGAGCACGACATGATTTTGAAAGTCATGCGTGAAGCACTGCGACGCGGTCAGGAAGACGGCAACTTGAAACTGGTGCGGCAACTAACCGGCGAACTTGCCGTATGGTTTGACGGCCACGCCAAAAGCATGGACGCGGTACTGGCCATGTTTTTGAAAGAAGTGCAATACGACCCGGTCACCCGCATCGTGCACAAACCCCAGGTGCTGCCCGAGGGCGTGCAAGCCGGTGAATGCGGCGTGCCTTTGGATGAGGCCAGTTCGCAGGTTTGATATTTCCGTGCTTAAAAAAAAGGGCCTGAGGGCCCTTTTTTTCATACGAAAGAGTTAATTGCGGCAATTAATCGGTCTATTCACCGCAATTTATACGGTAAATAACTTGCTATCTCAGTCATTATGGTGCTTAATCTCCGTATGAATAGCGGAGAAAAAACCTATATCTGGCAATCAGATGCCTGGCCGAACTGGCGCTACGACCTGTCAGCAATTGCGAATCAATTGACTACCGTCAGTCATGCCCAAGGTCTGCTGATGGGCCGATTGGCTGATGTAGGCATGGCTGTGCGAGATCAGGCCGGCATCGCTACATTGACAGATGAGGTGGTCAAGACCAGCGAAATCGAGGGCGAAGTGCTTAACGCAGACTCTGTGCGCTCGTCCGTCGCGCGGCGTCTGGGCGTGGACATCGGAGCAGTGGCACAGGTAGATCGGCATATAGATGGCGTGGTCGACATGGTGCTCGACGCAACCCTGAACAGTGACAAACCCCTGAGCGCTGAGCGACTGTTTGGCTGGCATGCTGCATTGTTCCCCACCGGTTATTCGGGGCTGAACAAAATCACTACCGGCCAATGGCGGAATGATTCAGATGGACCGATGCAAGTGGTTTCTGGTCCAGTGGGACGGCGCAAGGTTCACTTTGAAGCACCCCCCGCACACACATTGCCCAAAGAAACCGCAGACTTCATCACATGGGCTAATGCAGCCACCGGAGAACCTGCACTGGTCAAAGCAGGCTTGGCGCATCTGTGGTTTGTCACCTTGCATCCTTTTGATGACGGCAACGGTCGCATGGCACGCGCCGTGGGCGATCTTTTCTTGGCTCGCGCAGACAGCAGCCTGCAACGCTTTTACAGCTTGTCCGCACAAATACAGCGAGAACGCAAAGACTATTACGACATCTTGGAACGCACACAAAAAGGAACCCTGGATGTCACCCAATGGCTGACATGGTTTCTGGTCACACTCTACCGCGCCATAGAGAGCTCGCATTCCACGCTGGAAAAGGTGCTTGTCAAAGCGCTTTTCTGGCAACGTTTGGCAGGCGTCGCGTTGAACGAAAGACAGGTGAAACTGCTCAACCGAATGCTCGACGGCTTGGAAGGCAAACTCAGCAGCAGCAAATGGGCGGCTATCGCTAAATGCTCACCTGACACTGCACTGCGCGACATCACCCAACTGATGACACTTGGCGTGCTGCAAAAGTCAAACGGGGCGGGACGCAGTACGGGGTATTTGTTGGTGGATGCAGATGTTGCTCGGTGATCTGTGCATTTAGGTAATTAAGTGTAGCTATCCGGGGTGAGAGAGGGAGCTACAACAAGGCAATGTACTCGCTGCATTCGGCGGCCGAGCCATTGCCACGCCAAAGCGTTTTCGGCTGTCCAAAATCACATCCGCTCTCTGGCCAGTGCCGCCCCTTTAGCCAACGCCTCCAGTTTCTTCAACGCCACTTCGCGGCTCATCGGCGCCAAGCCGCAATTGGTGCATGGAAACAAGCGTTCTTTGTTGACAAACTTCAGCGCCTTACCGATGGTGTCGGCCACTTCCTCGGGCGTTTCAATCGCGTCTGCCGCCACGTCGATGACGCCAACCATCACGTCTTTACCTTCGAGCAAAGCAATCAAATCCATAGGCACGTGAGAATGGAAACACTCCAAACTCACTTGGTCAATGCTGCTTTTGGCCAGAGCTGGAAATATTTTTTCGTATTGGCGCCATTCATGGCCAAGTGTATTTTTCCAATCTACATTCGCTTGTATGCCGTAGCCATAACAAATATGGACAGCCGTCGTGCAAGTCAAACCAAGGGCTGCACGCTCCAGCGCTTTCACACCCCAGTCAGCGGCTTCCTCCATGTAGACATTGAAAGCCGGTTCGTCAAACTGAATGATGTCCACACCATCGGCTTGCAACGCCAACGCCTCTTGGTTTAACAGTTCTGCAAAAGCCATCGCCATTTTGACGCGGCCAGCGTTTCCTTCGCCATAAAAACGGTCGGCCACGGTGTCGACAATCGTCATAGGACCGGGCAAGGTGAATTTGATTTTTTTCTTTGTATGCGCCCGCAGCAATTGCGCTTCCATGGCGTGCACACGGCCTTTGAGTTTCAAGGCTGATACCACCTGCGGCACCATGGCGTCGTAGCGGTTGTTGCGAATGCCCATCTTGACTTTGTTTTCAAAGTCAATGCCTTCGACTTGCTCTAAAAAACCATGCACAAAATGTTGCCGCGCCTGTTCGCCGTCGCCGATGATGTCCAGTCCTGCATCTTCTTGCGCTTTGATCCACAACAGCGTGGCATCTGCCTTGGCTTGACGCAGTGCATCGCCCTCGGCTTTCCACTGCGGCCAGAGTTTTTGCGTTTCAGCCAACCACTCGGGTTTGGGCAGGCTGCCCGCAATTGATGTTGCAAACATGGAAAGTCTCCGTTATAAAAATATCAAACCAGCGCGACCTCAGGCGAGCAATGCGCCCTTTCGGTCAAAGAAAATACCCGCGACAACAATTCAAATGAACGCAGTTGCACTTGCGGGTCGTGCGCCCAAGTGCAGACCACCAGTTCATCGAGTGCCAAATGCGCCGCCAACGCGCGCATTTTGTCAGCGGTTTGGGCGGCAGTTCCAACCAATGCATCGTCGCACATGGCTTCCATGGCGAAAGCATCTTGCGGGCTCAAATCTGCTACTGCCATATCTGGCGGCAGCAAAGCTGTCACCCTGCCCCGGTTGCGTTCGAGTCGCCAACGTGCGCGGCTTTGAAACTGGAACCACGCTTGCGCTTCGGTGTCAGCCGCCAGCGCAGAAACGCAAATCGTGGCTTGCGGTTTGTCCAAATATGCGCTGGGTTTGAATTGGCTGCGGTACAAATCCAGCGCTTGTTCACAGCCAACACCATCACTGAAAAAATACGCGAACGCATAAGGCAAACCCAAGTGTGCTGCGAGTTGCGCCCCATAGTTGGAGCTGCCCAATATCCAAAGCGCAGGGGTGGTGTCGCTGGTCGGTTGTGCAATGACGCCGTGGCCAGGGTGACCCGCCGGTAAACCATGGTTGCTGACCCAAGCTTGCAATTCCATCACCTGTTGCGGAAAACGCTCGGAGGCATAGCGGTCCGGGTTGAGCAACTGCGAGGTTCGCCCGTCACTGCCAGGTGCGCGTCCTAATCCCAGGTCTATGCGACCAGGGGCCAGCGCATCCAAAACACGAAATTGTTCGGCCACTTTGAATGGTGCGTAATGCGGCAGCATGACACCTGCGCTGCCAAGTCTTATGCGCGTGGTGCGCGCCGCAATCGCCGCCAACAACACCTCAGGCGCGGTGCCTGCGATGCTGGGCAGGTTGTGGTGCTCGCTGACCCAAAAACGCCCATAGCCCCATTCCTCGCAACGCTGCGCCAAAGCCAGCGTCTGGCGAATGGAGGCATCTTGCGGTTGCCCGTGAGAAACGACAGATTGATCAAGCACAGAGAGTTTCAACATGGGATTGATCATACGCAAGCAGCTTTGTCTGCAAATTCAGGTCATTCAATCCCTTGGACAGCAATTTAACTAAGGGCTTTCCTGCCCTTTTGAGTCTTGCATTTGCGTTTACTATGCGCTTGTACAGCGGAAGCTTCATTTCTCGTTGGAGTATCAAAGGAGTTATCCATGCTGGTTAGAGCTTTTTACATCAGTCGCAGCGCCGGTCCACAAACCAGTGTGGTCACAGGTTCCATTCTCAAAACGGCCATGGTATTTAACCGGGTGAACCAAATCAGCGGCGTGCTTTGTCAAGGCGACGGTTTTTTTCTGCAAATGCTCGAAGGCGATCGCGGTGTGGTCAATCAGTTGTATGGACGGATCGTGCGGGACTCGCGCCACAAAGACGTGGAACTGGTCAAGTATGAAGAAATTAAACAAAGAAAATTCAGCCAATGGTCCATGGCATTGATTAACTTGTCTGACACCGACCCGATGGTGGTCATGCAACATCCGGAGTTCGATCCTTATTCGGCCACCAGTGCAACCTTAGAACAACAAATTGACGAATGGATCAGCAGCGGAAAACCGATTCAGTAATCCTGTCGCGATGATTAAGCGGTCTTGGCCATCTCCGCTTCCTGCAAACTGCGCCACATGACTTTGCCGCTACCGCTTTTAGGCAATGCGTCTGTGAATTCCACCAACTTAGGCGCTTTATACACTGCCATGTTGTCGCGACACCAAGCCATGATGTCGGCCTCACTCACCTGTCCTTGCTGACCTTGGCGTAGCACCACAAATGCTTTGACGGTTTCACCGCGATAGCTGTCCCGCGCAGAGACGATACAGGCCTCCTGAATTGCGGGATGGCGAAACATCAAGGCCTCAACTTCGGCTGGCCAGACCTTGAAGCCTGACGCATTGATCATGCGCTTGAGCCTGTCGGTGATGAAAAAATACCCTTCCTCGTCGACATGACCCAAATCGCCTGAACGGAAATAACGTTGACCCTCCAACTCCATGAAAGCCGCCTGCGTTGCGTCGGGCCGCTGCCAGTAACCGTCAAATATTTGTGGACCGCGCATGATGATCTCACCTTGCTCCCCGACCGCCGCTTCTTGCAAAGTGTCTGGATGAATCACGCGGGCATCCACACCGATAAACGGAACTCCCAAACACTGTTGCTTGGGCCGGTCTGGTGGATTGCTGTGCGAAGGCGCGGCGGTTTCGGTCAATCCATAGCCTTCGACATAACGCAACCCGTACAAATCCAGCAAACGCTGGGCCACCGCTTGCGGCATGGCAGCACCGCCGCCGCCAATAGCGATCAACGATGACAAATCGTATTGGTCAAACGTAGGGCTGCCCAACAGGTCGATCACCATGGTGGGAATATTGGTCCAATGGGTGATGCGCCGCTTAGAAATCAAATGCCCTGCGTAATCGCGGTCCCAGCGCGGCATGAGCACCAGGGTGACGCCGGCATAAATGGAGGTGTGCATCACAGCAACCATGCCGGTGATGTGGAACAAAGGCACCACGCACAAGGCGATGTTTTCCTGCGTCACGTTATGCCAAATGGTGGCAGACATGGCGTTGTGCATGATGCTGCGGTGCGGGTGCATACAGCCTTTAGGCAAACCCGTGGTGCCGCTGGTGTAGGGCAACACCGCCAAATCATCTGGCCTTACGTTGTAGTCAGGCGCAGACGCTGTATTCGCCATCACCGTTTGCCAATTGTGAATTTGGCCAAGCTTGAAATCAAAATCCTCATGAGTAGCAGTCAACCATGATTGCCAACTTGCAGGCCATTGCTCAGTTGACTGATGCTGAGGATCAAAAGCATCGGTGTAATGTGTCACCAACATGTGCTTCAAACCAGGGCTTCCGACATCGTTGCTGGCCATCGCCATATAGCCCGCCAGATCAGCCGTGGTAATCGCAATGCCCGCACCTGCATCGGTGATGTAATGTTCAAGTTCTTTGGCGCGGTTCATTGGATTGACAGGCACCACCACTGCATTGGCTCGCAATATGCCAAAGTGTGCGACCACCCATTGAGGACAGTTTTGCATGTAAAGCAATACCCTGTCTCCTTTGTTAACACCTAAGCTGGACAACCACGCGGCTATGCGCTCGGCCTGTTGTGCCAGTTGGCTGTAACTGAGGCGGGTGCCAAGAAATACCAACGCATCCTTGTCAGGAAAACGTCTCGCGCTGATCTCTAGGTTGTCCCACAAAGTGGTGTGGGCAGGTGTCAAGCTGTGCGGCACGCGAAGCGGCCAATGTGCGTAGTGAGTTTTCATGTCTGCCAAGGCTAGCGGCAGTGGACAGAAGTAGCAAGAGTAAACGCACTGAGTACATGTCGCCAGCAGGTCACTGCATGACTGCTGCAACAAGACCAATAACCAAGGCCGGACTTGACAATGGGTGATGAAGCTGGATTTAGACGATATCGAGCTGTATGGACGGTTTTTTGGCAGGTGTGCGCAAGCTCAACATGGCTTCAAAATACCCTTTGAGCCAGCCCATGTCTATGGGCTTTTGCAACAAATGCGTGCCTGGAGGTAATTCGCCATATGCCTTGATTTCCGCCTCATTCAAGCCTGTGATCACGATCACGGACATGTGAGCGTATTGGGGATGGGCGCTGAGTTGGCGCAACATTGCCACACCATCAATGCCTGGCATGCGTAAATCGGTCAACAAAACTTGAGGATTGACCACTGAAATATCGAGCAACGCCTCTATGGCCGACGCTTGCAATATGGCATCTAGGGGTAAATCCCAGGCGTCAAAGTGGGCTTGGTACATGGCTCGCGTGTTGTCGTCATCTTCCACCACCATGACCTTGAGAAATTTGCCTTGATGGCTTTGCGCCTTGGGGGAAATATTGGCCCGGTTTTGGTATTCGTAAATAGACTGAATGGAAATACGCCTGTGCCCACCTTGTGTTTTCCAGGCGATGAGTTCATTTTTTTCCACCAGAGATTGAATAGAACCCACTGACAAATTGAGCAATTTGGCAGCGTAACTGGTTCCGCAATACTCATCAGATGAATCAGGAATTGCTTTGTGGCTCATGGAGTCTCCGCTGAGCTTGGTTTAACCAAGAAAGATGTTTGTCATTAAAAATGAATATTTTAATTGTAATTTAAATGAAAACATCTCCATTTTATTAATTTTTAAGAATTAATAAAATATTTCTTGATTTCCTCAACTGAAAGCCAAAAAAAGTGTTGTTATTTTACTTAAGCGCCTTGTAACGCATGCGTTTGGGCTTGGCACCTTCCTCGCCCAAACGCTTTTTCTTATCAGCTTCGTATTCCTGGTAATTGCCGTCGAAGAAGGTCCATTGCGAATCGCCCTCGCAAGCCAGAATGTGGGTGGCGATGCGGTCGAGGAACCAGCGGTCGTGGCTGATCACCATGATGCTGCCGGCGAATTCGAGCAAAGCGTCTTCCAACGCGCGTAAGGTTTCCACGTCCAAGTCATTGGACGGCTCGTCCAGCATCAACACATTGCCGCCAGCAATCAAGGTTTTGGCCAAGTGCAAGCGCCCGCGCTCACCGCCGGAGAGCGTGCCCACGCGTTTTTGCTGGTCGCCGCCGTTGAAGTTAAAGCGTCCGCAATACGCCCGGCTGGCCATCTCGAACTTGCCAACGGTCAGAATGTCCAAGCCGCCGGAAATGTCTTCCCACACGGTTTTTTCATTCGCCAAATCGTCGCGGTTCTGGTCGACAAAAGCCATCTTCACGGTTTGGCCGAGTTTGATCTCGCCGCTGTCGGGCTGCTCTTTGCCTGCAATCATGCGGAACAAGGTGGATTTACCGGCGCCGTTGGGTCCGATGATGCCAACGATGGCACCCGCTGGTACTTTGAAACTCAGGTTGTCAATCAACAAACGGTCACCGAACGATTTGCTGACATTGGTGAATTCGATCACTTCATGGCCTAAGCGCTCGGCCACGGGAATGAAAATCTCTTGTGTCTCGTTGCGCTTTTGGTATTCGAAATCTGACAACTCTTCAAAGCGTGCAATACGCGCCTTGCTCTTGGCCTGACGGCCTTTGGGGTTTTGACGCACCCAATCGAGTTCTTTCTTCAAGGCCTTGGCACGTGCCTCTTCGCCTTTTTGTTCTTTCTCTAAACGGTCCTGCTTTTGCTCCAACCAGGTCGTGTAATTGCCTTTGTAGGGAATGCCGTGGCCGCGGTCGAGTTCCAAAATCCATTCGGCAGCGTTGTCAAGGAAATAGCGGTCGTGGGTGATGGCCACCACGGTGCCGGAAAAACGCGACAAAAACTGTTCCAGCCAATCGACAGACTCGGCGTCCAAGTGGTTGGTCGGCTCGTCCAGCAGCAACATATCGGGTTTGGAGAGCAGCAACTGGCACAAGGCTACTCGGCGTTTTTCACCGCCGGACAAATGCTCGATCACGGCGTCCCACGGCGGTAAGCGCAACGCATCGGCTGCGATTTCCAACTGGTGCTCGCTGTTGTCGCTGCCAGCGGCGGCGATGATGGCTTCTAACTGGCCTTGCTCGGCAGCCAAAGCGTCAAAGTCGGCATCTTCTTCAGCATAGGCTGCGTACACCTCTTCCAAGCGCTGCTTGGCTTGAATCACTTCTTCCATACCGCCTTCCACCGCTTCGCGCACGGTTTGTTCAGGGCGCAACTTCGGCTCTTGCGGCAAATAACCGATACGCAAACCTGGCATGGGCTGGGCCTCGCCCTCGATTTCCTTGTCGATACCGGCCATGATTTTGAGCAGCGTGGACTTACCCGAACCGTTCAAACCCAGCACACCGATCTTGGCGCCGGGAAAAAAGCTGAGCGATATATCTTTCAAAATATGGCGCTTGGGCGGGACGATTTTGCCGACCCGGTTCATGGTGAAAACGTATTGGGACATGGAATGACTCTCTAGACGGTGCGCCACACAGCGTGGCGGCGGGTAACTGGGGATTATCTCTGCTTCAAGTGAAGGCTTTATGTTTGGAGTGAATTTGTAGCAGCGGCAAGTAATAAATAAGCCGAATACAGCATCATTACAAACATTGAGCCATCAGGTTTTCTATCAGTCTGCAGAGTAGTTTTGAATCAACTCACTCGAGGGCACTATGTAAAAGGCAAGTTGAAACTCGGCTTAGATTGCAAGCAAATCTCAGTTGCCAGACACCAAGCATTGAGCTTTTCCAGGTACCGCTGACTTGACCCATAGACCCTAGAATGTCTTCGGGCACTTTCATGCCACAATACACACCAGTTGACGCCACCAGTTGCTTCAACATCAGCGCTTCTGCTGGGGCCGGATCAAACCAAGCGTTTGTTACCTACCTGCCCAAATGTGTTTCCTCGGTCTTTAGCTGGCTG
>NZ_JAVLFQ010000034.1:0-46332 GCF_046052765.1 Limnohabitans sp.
TTTTGAAGTTTCCAAGTTTAGAAATGGCTCAGAATTGGTATAACTCCTCAGAATACAAGCCATTGAAGGAGCTTAGGATCAACGAATTGACAGAGCATGGACAAATTCTGTTAATTGAAGGTATGTGAATGGACTCGGAAATGTCAACAATCTAGAGTTAGATTGATGCTTGGATTCTTCATTTGCTATTGAAAATAAAATATCTCTTCAACAAGGAGTTGCAAGTGGGAAACAAAGACAGTCAAATGGAATGGCGTTCTCAATGTCCGATAAGTTCGGCATTGGACGTCATTGGCGATAAATGGTCGCTTTTGGTTATTCGTGATTTGATTATTCACGGTGCGCGAACTTACTCTCAATTGCTAGACTCAGCAGAGCATATTTCTACTAATATCTTGGCAAGCAGACTTGAGCTTCTGACATTTTTCAAAGTTATTGAACGAACAAATCCAGTAGGTTCGCGAAACAATGCATTCAAACTTACAAAAGCAGGGCTTGCACTAAAGCCTGCTATTGAATCATTGGCAAAATGGTCAGGTAAGTATTTACAAGACTTTCATGAAAACATAGTTCAATTACGCTAAAGCGTGTATTCATCTCTGAAATGCACTATTTTCCTCGCAACATATTCAAGTGCTGTTGCATCTCTAGTTCAAGAAGATGACGCTGGTCGTGGAGTTTGGGGGGTGAATTCGTTTTGGCATCGTCCTGTTGCTGGACGAATGTCAAGGTGTCGGTTCAACCGACACTGTTGCCCCAGGGTAGATAGATCTATAGGGTCTAGACACAGTTTGCTTGCTGCGCCGCCGGGGCAGGGTTGAGAAGTAGAAGGGGTGGTAGGAGGTGTCGTGAGAAATGACACTCCAACATCAGCAGATGGATTCAAACATCAACTCAATATCAAATTGAATTTACTGTTCAAACTTTAGAATCAAACAAGAAATAAATATGCTGTAAAAAATCCTTCAACGAAGAGCGAAATGGATTTGTGAAAGGATAAGCGAGCTGCAAGGCTCGCTATCAATACACCGCTAATGGATTAAGTAATTTCACAAATGCCATGTCATGGGTTCAAGCATACAAAGTCTGGTGTGGGTAAAAATCACCACCTTGAAAAGTCAAGTACTGGGTGCTAATTTTTCACAATGAAAAAAATAATTTGAACTCACCTCAAACTTCTATAAAAGTTGATGTTGGATTTTTAATAACACATAGAAGTAGTTGTAATAGGTAGATCAACAGTAAAGGTGGATCCTTTATTGATTTCTGTCTCAAAATTTATTGTTCCTTTATGTGACTCAACAATAGTCTTTGACAGCCACAAACCAATACCCATACCAGAATCCTTATTGGTTCTAAGTAAGTCAAACACTACGGCTTGTATTTCTGGTGAGATACCACTGCCATTGTCCATAACCGTTAGTCGAGTTTGGTCTACATTTAATTCAGTATATATTTGGATATGCTTAGAGCCTTTGAAATCTTGAGTGAATGCTTCACTGGCGTTTGTAATTAGGTTCAAAAGTACTTGTTGCAATTGGGATTTGTCGCCTGTGATGGTTAATGGCTGTGAACTTAGATCCACCTCTAAATGAATTGATTGTTTCTGTAAAGTAGAGCGGCACAACAAAACCACATCATTCACAAGTTCGTTTAAGTCAAATTCCGAGATTGACTTTCTACCACTGCCAAACATATTTCGAAGAGTGGAAATAATAGTAGCTGCTCGTTGATTGGCATTTCGCAAACCAGCCATTGCAATATCAATATTTTCGTCATGATTTAGCTTAGATTCATGATCATTGAGGACCAATTCAATCATGTCTGTATTTAGTTGAATCACAGTTAGTGGTTGATTCAACTCATGTGCCAAGCTCGCTACCAGTGCACCCATACCAGCAGTTTTATTGAAGAGACTAAGCTGTCTAATGATTTCCTCTCTCTCCTCAAGTAATTTTTTAAGGGTAAGACCGTTACGTTGCATGGCATCTGCTCGCTCACTTGTTAGTGACAGTTCAAGAGCTACGGCTGATTTTTTTCGTTCAGCAATTTCAAGAAAAATGCGAAGAAACGCAATATTTGAAAGTGTGATCGCCATGAATTGCCCAATGACCATTTGAGCTTGATGCCAGCTTGGTGCATAAATATCTTGGATGGATCCTGCCGTCCATACGCCAATTGCACGAACAGCAAGAGTGCTGGTGAGTATCAATCCTGCCCACATTAATAGTCTCGCACCCAGTGAATCTTGCTTTCTTTGTAGCTTGAGGCCAATCCGAAAATAATCAAAGCAAAGTAATGCATAAAAAGCATTGAACACAATCAACGCTTCCCAATCGGCTTGCATAAATTCAATCAAGTAGACAAAAAAAATGAAATAGCAAATGTTGAATATGTTGTAAGCCCTGTAAACCTGTGTCTGTGGTTCTGGCAGCAAGTACATTCGAAGAGCGACCATGCGTCCCCAGTTTCCTATTAACATCAAAAGCTGAGCTACGTAGTAAAAAAATATATCGGGTACATGACCACGCATGGCTAACAAAACAACCGCCATACCGCTAAACATGCCCGAAGCACACCACAGCTTTACTTGAAGACTTCGGTACTCTTG
Source organism: Limnohabitans sp. (assembly GCF_046052765.1). Classification (GTDB taxonomy): domain Bacteria; phylum Pseudomonadota; class Gammaproteobacteria; order Burkholderiales; family Burkholderiaceae_C; genus Limnohabitans. Next base: position 2,612 of record NZ_JAVLFQ010000034.1, read on the forward strand.
CAAGGCAAGCCAAATTGCTCCGTGCAAGATCAAATACACGAAGCAGATCATGAAAATAGTTGTTTGGGTATCTAAAGGCATTTGTAGCAGACTATAAGATCATTTAATGTATGCCATCAGTCATATATCAGTTCAATGATGGCATGATAGCCAATTCATTCACTTGAGAATATTCCGCTCAAGCCTTCTAATCGCTCTAGAGCCATTCCACATCCTCTGACAACGCAGGTTAAAGGTTCTTCAGCAACAATTACAGGAAGGCCAGTTTCCTCAGAAATCATCTTGTCTAAATCTTTCAATAGTGCCCCACCACCAGTGAGCACTATGCCTCTCTCGGCAATGTCAGAACTTAGTTCAGGGGGTGTACTTTCTAAAGCCATTTTGATTGCATTCACCAAGCCATTGAGTGGCTCAGTAAGTGCTTCCATGATTTAACTCGTTGATACGGAAAAAGACTGCGGTATGCCAAGCGCCAAGTTTCTGCCAGTTATCTCCATCTCTTTGAACTCAGCACTGGGGTATGCAACACCTATATTTTTTTTCAATGATTCTGCTGTTTGGTCCCCAATTAACATCCCGAAGTTTCTTCTTATATAGTTAATGATGGCTTCATCAAATTTATCACCGCCAATACGGACACTTCCTTTGTAAACCATGCCCCCTAATGAAATAATCCCTACCTCGGTTGTTCCGCCACCTATATCTACAACCATTGATCCACATGCATCTGCCACAGGCAGTCCAGCACCAATCGCAGCTGCCATGGGCTCCTCGATTAAAAATACTTCGGAAGCTCCGGCACCAATAGCTGATTCACGTATCGCTCTGCGCTCTACTTGCGTGGAACCACATGGCACACAAATGATGATGCGAGGGCTGGGTCGCAAAATACTTTTGGGATGTATGGTACGAATGAAGTGCTTGAGCATTTGCTCAGTGATTGTGAAATCTGCAATCACGCCGTCTTTCATCGGTCGTATAGCCTCTATGCTGTATGGCACTCTTCCCAGCATGGACTTGGCTTCTGTGCCTACAGCAATGACATTTTTCTTTCCACCGACTCCAGCAACATGCTGTATAGCAACAACGGAAGGTTCATTAAGAACAACACCTAATTTTTTAGCATAAATTAACGTATTGGCAGTGCCAAGATCTATTGCTAAATCTGTTGAGTACCATTGCGTTAGAAAAGTAAACAGTCTCATCTGGAACTGTTAGTCATGTGATCCTCAGGAATATACAAATCATTGGCTTTAGGGTTAATTTCTTCCATCATTGGTCTTCGTGGGTTCAGTGTGTGAAATCGATTTCAATAGAAAAGCTGGAATTTTCTGCGCAGGATTTGATGGTGTACTGGATGATCGTGTAATGTCGGTGAATACTAATTCTGGCAACACAACACCAAACTTTTTTGCATACAACCGAGCATGCCAAATTAAAGATTGCGTACTTTTTTTGAAGAATGCTGTGTTGCCTTCTTCAATTGCATTAACGTGGTCCCGGCTCATACCCAGCAGTTTGCTGGTTTGATCAAGGGATAAACCTTTCGAAGTTCGCGCTTCTTTGAGTAAAAGCCCAGTCGCAATTACTTTGTCTGGGTCTGATGCAGAGTCATTTGACATAGATTACTCATAGCATTCAAAAATGATCATTTAATATCACATTAACGATGCATTTACAGCATCCCTAAAGGGGGATGAATTTCATTTCAATATGCAATGGTAAACCCTAATAACTAATGCTTTTTTAATAATGTGTATTGAAATCCGTGCCCGATCAGAATTGAAGTTTCTTGTGTAATAGTAGTGACCATGTCAAAGATTGGGCACATTTTTTTAGTTGACGACGATAGCGATATACGCATCCATTTAGGAAACATGCTGCGGCAACTTGGTTACGCAGCAAGCGAATATTCAAATGCCGCAGAATTTCTCAACTCAGCCAAACCTGTGTCTCCAGCAGTACTTGTCTTAGATATGCGTATGCCTTTAATGAGTGGCTTAGAACTCCAAAATTCATTGCTCTCGCGAGGTTGGGATTTGCCTATCATTTTTATGAGTGGTGAAAGTCAGAATCAAGAAATCATAGATGCAATGAAAAACGGTGCACTTGATTTTTTATGGAAACCATTTTCCTATAAGCAACTCATTGATGTAATCGATAAAGGAATCCAGATTGATATCGTCAGAACTTCAAAAAAAAATCGTTTAGATAAAGTGTCGAATCTTTACCAAGAACTTAGTGAGAGAGAAAAAACCATGTTCAAGTTGATTCTGTCAGGACATGGGAATAAATCCATAGCTTTGTCTACTGGTTTGATGTCAGATACTGTTAAAAAACATAGGGCTCAAATTTTTGCAAAGATGCAAGTTGAATCTTTAGCAGAGTTAATTGAATTTTGTAATGATTTTTTGCCATCTTCTTAAAATTTTGGTTACTGAATAAATTTCCTGCTGCCGACACAAATAAGGTGCTTAGCTTATAAATTAAGCCCTACAGCGAAAGATCAACTGAGCCCAGCAGCCAACGCTACCCAGCTGGTGAATAACATCTTGTCTGACCACGGAGTTCCAAACATTCAGCGGTACTCAAGTGGCTTCGCGGATGCATTAACAGTCACGGAAGTGGATAGCAGCAGGTGGTTTGAATGGCAGCCGTCTAAAGTTTTATTCTTCTCTAACTACACGTAACCCGCTGAAACTATAAGAAATTTCAGACTCGACAAAGAATCGGGTAGTGGTTTTAAGAAATTGAGGGCTAAGATTCCACGATCCTCCTCGTAAAACACGTAAGGAACATTCACCAGTCTCCCAAGCTTTGCCATCATCAGGGGCTGAAACGTACTCTACATTCCAACAATCTTGTATCCACTGGTAGACGTTTCCAACCATGTCATACAAGCCAAATGGGTTGGGTTTTTTTTGACCAACCGCTTGCGTTTTCCCATTCGAGTTTTCTGAGTACCAAGCATAGTCGTATGCTAATTTTTCATCACTACCCCAAAAAAAATCAGATGTGGTTCCAGCTTTTGCTGCATATTCCCACTCAGATTCAGAAGGTAATCTGTATTTTTTTTCGGTTACTTGACTGAGTTTTTGAACAAACAATTGGGCATCATCCCAAGATATATTTTCGACAGGTAATAAATCGCCTTTGTTTTTACTGGGGTTGTTTCCCATTAATGCAAACCACTGCGCTTGAGTGACTGCATATTTACCCATTGCAAATCCACGTACATGAACCAAGTGCTGAGGCTTCTCGTTATTGTGTCGTGGTTTTTCGTTGCTGTGTTCTCGTTGATGTAAGGAGACTGAACCCATTAAAAAGCTACCAGATGGTATTTCCACCATCTCGGGACACTCTGAGCAGTCTTTGAATGCCCAGGACGAACCCGCATACATCATCAAAGAAATAGCCAGTATTTTTCTCATGATTCTCAATTGTTATTGGCGATCAAAAGCTTCTGTGAATTCCACGGCAAGTTCTGAAGAATTCCCCAAGCCTTGATAATGGATTTTTATTTTCATCCCAGCGAGCGGTTGTTGCGGTTCTATAAGACTGCCCAAACTCAGTAAGTCACCGGCTTTGAGTTTTATTCCCGCTTGCTTTAAGGCTTTGGCAAGCCAAATAGCAGCATTCAGAGGATGACCCATCAATACATCAGCTTGGCCTGAACCAAGCTCTATACTGTCTCGGCTTTCGTCCACCATTCGCACTTTCAAGGTAGCCAAGGCATCAGCAAAATCTTGTGTTGCTTGAACAGGTATTTCAGCCCCTTTGATACCACCGCGGAATGAAAGATTGGTGGCTACCCATTCGTTAGCAGTATGAGTCCCAGAAAGCATGAGATCGCTGAGTTCAATGAATGGCATGACAGAATCAATGTGCTTCAACGCTTCCAGCGGACTGGTCGATTCAGCCAAGCCTTCGTCTTTGACTTCAATCAACAAATTGGCATCAAACAAAGGGTATGCCCCGAAATTAGCGGGAATGACAGCGATGATATCGATCAAATTGCGCTCAAACATGAAGCCCCAGCGAGGCTGCTCCGTGTTGTAAGCCATGCGTGAGTTTTGAGTCACGAAGCCTATTTTGTAACCGCTCAGGGCACCAAGGTGCTTGGGCAATTTTTTGGCCAGCTTGAATTTGGCGCATTCGGCATCACTCTCGCTTAAGCCCGAACCAAAACCAGTGGTGGAAACACCTTTGGCAAAAGCAGCCAAATACTTGTCAACAGTTGCGTCGTCTGGACAAAGCGAATTAGCTGCAGTTGAGCATAACAATGCCCCAATACAAGCTGTAAGTCTGCAATGCCCTTTCAATGTCAAAAACATCAAACGCATGGAAAGTTAGCCACCATGATCTCTCGCACGACGCTGGCTGCGTTGTAACGCAAGAGTTCAGGTCGTTGTTGCAACTGAAGAACTACCAACTCCGTAATCTGGTTGATTTCGGTATTTTCATTCATACAAACAGGTACAGATTTCGTGAGCATCAAGGTATCCACAACACCCATGATGTAATTTCGCCCACTGAAGCGCACGTCCTCTTGCGGGGAAAGCAAGCTTGACTGCAATTCAGAGGCCGTCAAAAAGCGGATACTCTGCGCCGCATGGATAGACGCTACAGGCCCAACGCACATTAAGCCGGCAAGACAAACTGCTTGCACAAAATGATCAGGGAGCTTCAACGGTGACCTTGATTGAGTTGTACCAAGCAGAGAGTTGATTGATTTCCGCATCGGTCAATGGCTTGGCTATGTAACTCATGACTTCATGCTGACGTTTTCCACTGCGATAGTTTTTTAACTGCTCGCTCAAATAAATAGCTTGCTGACCTGCAAGGTTCGGTGCGCCGGGCATGGTTGCCAGGCCATTAGGTCCGTGGCAAAGAGCGCAGGCGGCATCTGCTTTTACACGGCCGTTTTCAGCGTCGTCTGCAAAACTGTTGAGGACGCAAAACGCTAATAAAAAAACTAATTTCTTCATTTTTCTCTTGTAAAAAAGCGGGGACTCGTGAGAGACCCCGCTAGTAAACACAACACAGACCGAAGCCTGTGTCAAAACTGATTACTGACCGGTGTAGCTGATGCGGTAGATTGCACCTGCGTAGTCATCAGAGACCAGGATAGAGCCGTCAGGCAGGTTTGCCACGTCAACTGGGCGACCAAGCGCACGTTGGGTGGTTTTGTCTAAGAAGCCGTCAGCAAAAACTTCTGCAGGACCTGCGTTGCCATCGGCCTTGATTGGCACGAAGTTGATCAGGTATCCGCTAGGTGTGCTGCGGTTCCAAGAACCGTGTGAAGCCACAAACAAACCACCTTGGTACTTGGCAGGGAAAGCCTTGCCAGTGTAGTGAGCCACGCCCAATTGTGCTTGGTGAGCAGGGAACTCGACTTGAGGATAGGTCATGCCTGCTGGCTCTTTCATGTCTTTCAGGTCAGGAGCTGCAGAAGAACCAGCCACTTTGAAATGACCGTTGTAGAAGGGAAAACCGAAGTGTTCGCCAGCCTTGGTCAACTTGTTCAGTTCGCCTGGAGGAATGTCGTCACCCAAACCGTCGACTTGGTTGTCGGTTGTCCAGATGTCGCCCTTTGGCCCAATGGTGATACCAGCAGGATTACGCATGCCTTTAGCGTAAACCATGCGGCCAGTACCATCTAAGCCGTTATAGCGAACAACACCACCGATACCGACTTCGTCATACAAAGCAACTTTGTCTTTGGGCTGAACGTTGTAAGGCTGGCCCAATGTCACGTAGATTTTGCCGTCGTTGGCAACTTTACAAACGCGACCGGTGTGGTTGAATGACTGCTCTTCGACAGGAATCAACTTACCTTCTGGAACGATAGTGCCGACAGCAACGTCCGGACCTTCGTAGAAGTATTCGGCAGCTGGGAAGTGCAGAATGCGGTTAGATTCAGTCACCACTAGGAAACCGTCTTTGGTAAAGCAAACACCATTGGGGTTGCTGAATTTGATGGCTGGAGCAAAAGGTTTGACTTCAGTTGCTGCGTCACCGTTGTTGCGGTTGGTCACTGCCCAAACAGTTGTTTTACGTGTACCGACAAACAACATGTTTGTTGAAGGTGCGACAGCCATGTAACGCGCATCAGGCACAACAGCGTACAAGTCGATTTTGAAACCCTCGGGCAACTTGATTTTTTTCAAGTTTGCACGGATGGCATCTGCATTCTTACCTTCTTGTGGAATGGTAGGAATGTTCATGTTGGTGTCTGTGTTGCCCATGCGTTGCAGGGTGGACAGATTTTTGTCTTGAGCAAATGTTGATGTAGAAACCAACGCAGCTATAGCAAAAGTCATGGCTGAGATTTTTTTAAAGCTCACTTGATAGTCCTTAAACTTACTGTAGGCAAAATTACCTGCGAATATCTTATCAATAAAGGAGACTTCCCATACAAAATATCCTTACTAGGGTTTATCTTAGATCAAATGTATTTGAATCAATTTGGATTCAATATTATTCAAATTCAGATCGACACGCAGCGCGATCCACGACCCGTCAAGTCCGACACCTGTTAAGAGGTTGGGCCGATCCGTCTGGCCATTGAAGAATGCCTGACCTATTTGTTTGATTTAAATGCTTGAATGCTCTTCTTGAGATCGCGGTATTCTTCGCAGCTGAAAGTGCAAATCTGGTCTAGTCGCTTCAGTAGTGACTCCGCACCAGTTAAATCATTTTTTAAAAGCAAAAGTTCACCGTAATATTCTAGTGCTCCTTTGTGCTTAGGATCGATGTCAAGTGCAGTTTGATAGTAATTTTCTGATTTAACCAAATCGGGTGGAGATTTCTTTCTATGGGTGTATCCCATCAGATTATTCCAATCAGCTGAATTCTTTTGCTCTGAGTTTTTAGCCAATATTTCAATGGCTGCTTCATATTTTTTAGCTTTGATAGCTTGACGTGCCTCAGTTAACCAAGTTGGCGTTTGTTGGAAATTGTTAGGCGTATCGTCTGCAACTGCGAAAAATGCAAAAAACAAAGCTGTTATGAACAATACAAATTTCATACATTCTTTCATCAACCAATTAAAAACTTAATATCAAGAAACACCTGATTTACAGCTTAGCATATGGATTGTTCGATGAGGATTTAAACAATATTCATTAAAAAATATGTTCTATAGCCATCAAAGTTGATTTGCGAGACTGGGGCAAAGGTATGGCCTGGCATTTTTTACCAATCCAGTCGGAGTTAAATTGGCTGAATTTATCAACCTTAGGTTTTTTACTAGACACGTTGGTCAAATTAAGTGGTACAAGGTAGGCATTGAGCCAAGTGATTTTTTTGTCAATAGAAAGGAAAGGGTCTGCCAATCTGAGCAGTTTGGATTTCCAAACAGGTTTTGGCAGTTTGCATCAAAGGAAAGAAAACTTAGCAAAAAGAATAAACTAGCGTTGTGGCGTATTGACATAAGCAATGTAAAAATTTTTATGAATCATATCTTGGCAATCAAATTGGAATTGGAGTCACTGAGTTGGACATCCAAGTTTTTAATAATCTATGGGTTGATGATGTTTTTCGCATTGATATTGACCTACGCATGGTCAATCAACGACGATAGGTTTATCCGAGGGGTAGGTATTTGGGTTAAACCCATGAAATTCATGGCAGCAACAGCCATGTTTGCATTGACTACAGTGTGGGTGCTCAAAGTTGCGAATTCACATGTTGATCAAACCAATACCTATGTCTGGATAGTGGCATTGTTGGTATCCACCTCTTTATTTGAAGTCGTTTATATCAGCTACCAAGCTTCCCAAGCCTCTGCATCGCACTACAACGTCAGCGATCCCTTTCATGCGTTCATGTTTGGCGTTATGGGGCTTGCCGCCGTTGGATTGACTGCGTCACAAGCTTGGTTGGCATGGGAAATTTGGAAGGAGCAACGTGGCGCAAACATGCCTGTTGAAACCTTGGGAGTTGTTATTGGATTGACCATGACCTTTGTTCTCTCCACGGTCAGCGGTTTCATGCTGGGTGGCAATCAACCACCTGCAGGGCAAGGATTACCCATAGTTGGTTGGCACATGGTTAAAGATATTCGACCTGCACACTTTCTTGGCGTACATGCCCAGCAATTGATCCCTTTGTGGGGTTTGATAGCTGCCAAATACATGGACTCATTGGCTCAAGGTATGTTGATTTCAGGCTCTATGTTGTATTTTGTCATCTGGGGTATCACGACTTGGCTAAGCATTTAGTGCAGCTTAAGCCATCATTGTCGAATCAACCCACACAACGGCATCTGTCTGAAAAACAAAAGCCTAGATCAAAGATCTGTTTTGTCTATGCCTACAATGTGAACGGTTTTTGACAATCCATCGAAAAGGTCTGAAATGAGTTTAATCGGAAGCATGATGGATAGGCCACTGCTGATCTCAGCTATTTTGGAGCATGGGGCAGATCAATTTGGCCAACAAGAAATTGTCAGTCGCGAAACTCACGGGCCTTTGCATCGTTATTTATTCATAGACATGGCCAGAAGATCAAAAAAACTGGCTAATGCTTTATCAGGTTTGGGTTTAAAGCCAGGCAGCGTAGTTGGCTCAATTGCTTGGAATAACTATAGACATATAGAAGCGTATTTCGGCGTTTCTGGCAGTGGCATGGTCATGCATACTTGCAATCCCCGCTTACACACAGAACAACTTGCTTTCATCATCAACCACGCAGAAGATGACGTTATCTTATTTGATGCGACTTTTGCGCCGTTGATACATTCACTTGTTGCCCATTGTGCGAATGTGAAGCATTGGATTTGTTTAAGTGATTCTGAGAACACGCCAACCATTGACGGCGTAAAGTTGATGAGCTACGAAGACCTCATTGCGTCACACAGCGAAATTTTTGAATGGCCCGAGCTCGATGAAAAATCGGGAGCTGCTCTTTGTTACACCTCAGGCACTACCGGTAACCCCAAAGGGGTGATGTATTCGCACAGAGCCATTGCGCTGAGTGCATTATCTGCATGCGCACCTAACGTTTTGTGTATTTCTTCTCAAGATACGGTATTGCCCGTAGTTCCCATGTTCCATATCAATGCTTGGTGTTTACCTTATGCATCAATGATTGCTGGTGCGAAATTGGTGCTGCCAGGACCTAAGTTAGATGGTGCAAGCTTGTATGAAATGATGGAGTCAGAGAAGGTGACCATCAGTGCAGGCGTTCCCACTATTTGGATGGCGCTGATTCAACATTTAGAGCACCATAATCTCGCCTTTTCAACAATGCGCAGAACAGGTGTAGGTGGTTCAGCCATGCCTCAATCGTTGATTGCAAAATTCAATGATGTTTACAACGTAGATGTTCGGCATGGGTGGGGAATGACGGAAACAACTGCAATTGCAACCATGAGCAATATCGGTTTGGAAGAATCAAATTTAACGCATCAACAACGCCAAGAAATTATTGCTAAGCAAGGCAAAACAGTGTTTGGTGTTGAATTAAAAGTGGTAGATGAAGAAGGAAATTCTTTACCTAGAGATGGTTCTTCTCAAGGTGAATTGATGGTGCGTGGGCAGTGGATAGTTGACAACTACCACAAGGCGGATAAGTCGGCGCTGGTCAACGGTTGGTTTCCGACGGGGGATATTGCAACTATTTCTTCAGACGGGATCATGCATATTCGAGATCGTTCAAAAGACGTCATCAAGTCTGGCGGCGAATGGATCAGCTCTATCGATATGGAAAATGCAGCCATGTCCCATCCCCATATAGCGATGGCCGCGGTGATTGGCGTCAAGCATCCGCAATGGGATGAACGTCCATTGCTTTTATTGGTACTTAAGCCTGAGATGTCGCTAGGCAAGCAAGAAGTGAAAGATTTTCTCAGTGAGCGGGTGGCCAAATGGTGGATACCAGATGAAGTATTGTTTGTGAATTCCTTGCCTGTAGGTGGTACGGGCAAGGTGCAAAAAAATGAGTTGAGAAATAAGTACGGAAATATTTACACATCCTTTGATAGTTAATTAAAAAATTTTTTGGAGTTTGTCATGAGTTACCTATCGGTTTTTCGAGTTCTGATCTGCCCCATTTTCTTGATCCTAGCTTTCCATGTACAAGCAGCTGAAACTGTCAAGATCGGATTTATTGATTTGCTGTCTGGGCCTTTTGCTTTGACAGGGCAGGGGTCATTGAAGCAATTGAAAGAAGTGGTCGATCAACTGAATGCGAAGTCCGCGCCAACAGATCCCAAATTCGAAGTGGTTGAATTTGATAACAAAGGATCCACGCAGGAAAGTGTCAATATGCTCAAAGCTGCGACAGATCGCGGCATTCATTTCATTACGCAAGGGGGCGGATCGGGTGTTGCACTGACACTGGTCGATGCCATCAATAAACTTGCAGAGCGCGAGCCTGAAAGAGCGGTAGTCTATTTAAATTATGCGGCGATGGATCCGTCGCTGACCAATGACCGTTGCAGTTTCTGGCATTTCCGCTTTTATCCATCAAGTGAAATGAAAATGGAGGCGCTGACAACGTATTTGGTCGGACGTAAAGATATACAAAAAGTGTATCTCTTCAACCAAGACTATACCCACGGTCGTCAAGTATCCAAGGCAGCCAAAGAATATGTGGCGAGAAAAAGAGCTGACATACAACTGGTAGGTGATGAATTCATTCCCATAGCTCAGGTCAGGGATTTTGCGCCCTACATTGCAAAAATAGCTGCCACTGGTGCAGATACCGTCATTACATCTAACTGGGGCAGTGACTTAACACTTCTTTTAAAAAGTGCGAAAGATTATGGTTTGAATGTGAACTTCTTCACTTTGAACGCCAACAATCCAGGGACTCCTGCACAAATTGGGTCTTGGGGTGTTGGCAAAGTGAATGTCATTTGGAATTGGAACCACAACGCCAATACGCCTGAACTTGAAAAAATTTACGTGGCCTACAAAAAGAAATTTAACGAAGACTTTATATTTGCCGCACACTGGAATTCAATGAATATGCTGCTTGCAGCCATTCGCAAAGCCAAATCAACTGATGCAAAACAAGTAGCCTTTGCGTTAGAGGGTATGACCTACCAAAGTCCATTGGGCGAAGTAAAAATGCGAAAGACAGACCATCAACTCGAAGCGCCTTTGTATTTAGGCGTATGGGCCAAGCAAGGCAGTAAAGGCGTGAAATACGATGCTGAGAACACCGGTTACGGCTTTCGAACAGAGGTGGTTTGGGATAGCTACATCAGCTCTCAACCCACATCGTGTCAGATGAAGCGACCGTCTTAGCCAAACCCTGAATAAGTCGATTTTCAGGGTTGCAAGCAATTGCAAGCCGGTTTTTTGACATATGCCATATGATTAGACTTAATTAATTAATTCAAATATCCCAATGTCTACCGAACCTATTGCAAAAAAATCCAATCTCAATAATGATTTATTTATACCTAGCGGTGTCACATTTGTAGGAACTATCAATGTGCCAGGACTGGCTCAGATTAATGGAGACATCACAGGTGAGATTACTTGCAAAGAACTTGATGTGGGGCCGCAGGGCAATATCAAAGGGAAAGTGCATGCACAGTTAATTGAAGTGCATGGTCAATTAGAAAACGATATCAATTGCACTGGATTGGTAAAGATACACAACACGGGCAAAGTTTCTGGCAAGCTTACCTATTCCGAGATTGATATTGAACGTGGCGGGCAATTTGTGGGTGTAATGAGTAGCACCAAGTCTTAAAGACTCTCATTTCTCATCACTACTTTTTAAAAGTAAACTATGCTTGGCTAAAGCTAATGGCTAAGATAAAAAATGCTTGGCTTTTGAAAATGCTTAATCATTATTTTTTCCAGGGCTGAATCCAATATGAATCCTTCAACTGGCAAAGATTCTCAATCGACACAGATGCAACTGAGCCACTCAACCAGACGAACTTTGTTAAAGACGGCATTAGGTGTTGGATATGCTGCTTGCTTGCCTTTGCCCGCCCAAACGGCCATACGTACATCAGGCGAGAATTTATTGCACGGCGAGGTCTTGATTGATGTCAATGGTTTTCAAATGCCAGCTTACAGAAGTATGCCCGCAGGTCGTTCTCAATATCCGGTTGTATTGGTTGTATCTGAAATATTTGGTGTGCATGAATACATTGCAGACATCACCAGACGATTGGCGCATCAGGGCTACATGGCCATCGCTCCCGAGTTAATGAAGCGCCAAGGTGATCCAGGCAGTTACGCTGACATGGGAAAGTTGATAGCAGAGGTGGTATCTAAAGTACCGGATGCTCAGGTCATGTCTGATTTGGATGCCACAGTTGCATGGGCTTCGCGCAACGGTGGCGATACAACAAAACTGGGTATCACGGGTTTTTGTTGGGGAGGGCGAATCACCTGGCTGTATGCGGCGCATCAACCTCAGGTCAAGGTAGCTGTGGCTTGGTACGGTAAATTGGTGGGTAAAAACTCCTCTCTCACACCCTTTCACCCGCTCGATATTGCAAATGATTTGAAAGCGCCAGTATTAGGCCTGTACGCAAGTGCAGATACTGGTATTCCCATGGAAAGTGTTTCGAATATGCAGGATCAATTGGCTAAAGGACAAAAGGGCTTCACAAGTAACATACACGTTTATCAAGATGCGCCACATGCATTCCATGCTGATTACCGATCTAGCTACAGACAAGCGCAAGCCGAAGATGGATGGCAGCGTATGCTCCAATGGTTTTTACGCCATGGTGTCACTTGATTTTTTAATGTGATTGAGACGTGAATTTAACGCTGCTGGCTATTTTCGCTGGAACCTTGGTCGCAGGGGTAGGCAGTGTCTTACTCGCTGCTGTATTTGCCCGTGCATTGATGACACGTTTTACACAACATTTGTTAAGTCTTGCCGCAGGGGCTTTGTTGGCAACGGCATTCATGCATTTATTACCTGAAGCATTTGAATCCGAGATCACTCCACAGATGTTGTTCATGACATTGTTGGCAGGGTTGGTGTTTTTCTTTTTACTCGACAAGGCTGAGTTATGGCACCACGGTCATGAGCACAGCGATGGACATTCCCATCAGCATGCGCACGACCTTACACACCTTCACACTGACCATTCGCATTCCCAGGATGACGCTGGGTTTGCCGGTAGTTGGGCGGTCTTAACAGGGGACAGTGTGCATGCCTTTGGTGACGGCATATTGGTCGCAGCAGCTTTCATGACCAATTTCACTTTAGGCGCTGCGGCGTCCGTTGCCGTTCTGGCGCATGAAATTCCACACCATATGGGAGACTTGGCTGTGTTGCAGCGAGGCTTTGGCCACGGTCGGACGGCTTTGTTCAAATTATGTCTGGCCGGTGGTGTCACTATTGTCGGAGGCTTGCTGGGGTATTTTCTGATCGAGGGTCATGAAACTTGGTTGCCATTCATGCTGGTGATCGCAAGCAGCAGTTATGTGTATGTAGCTTTGGCAGATTTGATACCCCAGTTGCAGAAACGTTTATCTGCCACAGAGACCGCTATGCAAATTGTCTGGCTATTGGCTGGGATTGCTTTAGTCACTCTAGCCACACAATCCATGCATATTCATTAAATGTTTATTGATAGGGGTCAAGCGACACAGATATTTTTTTAAATGTTTCTTTGAGCTGGGCTTATCATGAAGCTTCATTCAAATTCAAAGGAGTTTTTCATGGATCCCCATATTGCACAAAAAGCGCCTTACAAAGTAGATGTTGAGGCTGGTAAAAGCTATTACTGGTGTTCGTGTGGCCAAAGTAAATCTCAGCCTTTTTGTGATGGTTCACACAAAGGTTCAGACTTCACGCCTCAGAAATTTGATGCGGATGAAAGCAAGACGGTGTATTTTTGTGGTTGCAAGCACAGTGCCAACAAACCTTTATGCGATGGTGCGCACAATAAATTGGCTTGATCTAAAAAAACAGACTGGCTAAGCCGGCTGTTTTTTTAACCTTGTGCACAAGGCAGGCCAGGTGTGTTGCTCCACTCGCTCCAACTGCCTGCATAAAGGGCTGTGCGACCCATACCGGCAACCTCCATCGCCAAAATATTAGGTATGGCACTGATGCCGCTGCCACAGTGGTGTACCACCCCCGAGTGTTCATGACCTGCCAACAAAGCTTCAAATTCAGTGCGCAAAGTTTGCGCAGTTTTCATTTTTCCATCAGCACTTATATTGTTACTAAACGGACGGTTCAATGCGCCGGGGATATGACCAGCTACCGGATCAAACGGCTCGGTTTCGCCCTTGTAACGTGCAGGTGCACGGGCATCCACTATGGTTTGTGCCGGTTTGCCCAATGAAGCCATCACATCGGTTGTGTGTTTCAAAACCACCAGCGGATCAAGTAGTTCAAACTTTGTTGCTAAGGGTTTTGGAACTCTTCCATGTTGCACTTCACCAGCATCAGCTAGCCACGCTTGCAATCCGCCGTCTAGCACTGCCACGGCCTCATGGCCGCACCATTTCAGCATCCACCACAGCCGGCCGCAGTAGTTCATGCCTTGCCTATCGTAAACAACAACTTGGGTTGTGTTGGATACACCTTGGGAAGCAAGCCAAGACGCGAAATGTTCGCGTGAAGGCAGAGGGTGGCGTCCGCCGTTGACAGCCAAGTTTTTGTCGTGCGTTGATAAATCGGAATTGATATCAGCAAACAAGGCATTTGGAATATGTTTTTCTTCGTACTGTTCAATACCGGCTTGTGGGTTGGTCAAGTCCGCGCTGCAATCAAATATGCGTATATCACTTGAAAAATTTTTTAATTCTGAAGCTGAAATGAGTGTGGTGTACATGGTTAATGTTCCTCGGCAGGTGAATCAGGTACGGCGCGGGTACGCAAGACGGTGGAGGCGATGCCGCTGGAGATGATAAGCAGCATACCCAGCCAACCTATCCATGGCAATTGTTCATCAAATAAGAATAAGCCATACAAAGCAGCAAACACAATACCTGAGTATTGGAGATTGGCTACCACCAATGTAGCGCCTTGTGAGTATGCGCGGGTCAAACACATTTGCCCTAAGGACGCCAATATGCCAATGGGTAACAACCACATGGCATGCGACCACTCCCAGGTGGACAAGCCGGTAACCGCCATACCGACCAAACCAGCTACGGAGGTACCCAATGCAAAATAAAACACAATCCGAGCCACGGGCTCTCCGGCGCGACCCAAAGCCATGACGTGCATATAGGCAAATGCAGAAATAAAACCCGACATCAAACCCACCAGTCCGGCAAACACCTGATCTTGTTCAATGGTGGGGCGTAGCATCAGCACAACCCCAGCAAAACCACTGAGTACAGCAAGCACTAACGGACCCTGGCGGCTGGCGTCATTGACAGTGCCTGACAACGTACCCATCAAAGTGCCGCCAACCAGAAAAGCTGCGATCCAAACACTGCTCATATAGTTCAATGTCATCGCTGTCGCAAGAGGCAGTTTGCCAATGGCATAAAACCAGAAACCCAACGAGGTGACGCCCACAATATTGCGCCAAAAATGCATGGCAGGGACTGGGGTACGAAGGCTCAGGCCTGCAAAACGCGCATATGCAGCCATCATCACCAAACTGATAAATCCACGAAAAAATACCAGTTCACTGGCTTGGAAATACGCAGATGCAAATTTGACACATACCCCCATGCTGGCCAAAAAAGCAGCCGCCAGCAACATCCATAGCGCTTGCATTAGGCTTGTTGTGCCATGTGCTTGTGGTACCACTCGTGAAAGTGCTGCATGCCGTCTTCCATGGGACTTTGGTAAGGCCCGACTTGGTTGTCGCCGCGTTGCATCAATGCCATGCGACCTTGATCCATGCGTTCAGCGATCTCATCGTCTTCAATACAAGTTTCCATGTAAGCAGCACGTTGCGCTTGGACAAAATCTGGTTCGAATGCAACGATCTCTTCAGGATAAAAGAACTCGACGATGTTCATCGTTTTGTTCGTACCCATCGGATGAAGGGTTGACACAGTCAGCACATGCGGGTACCACTCGACCATGATGTGAGGGTAATAGGTCAACCAAATGGCGCCGTGTTGAGGAGGTTCGCCGCTGTTGTAATTGAGCAAAGCGTGATGCCAACGTTCGTAAACCGGACTGCCAGCTTTGCCTAAGCGGTTGGCGACGCCTACGGTTTGAACGGAATAGTTTTCTTTTAATTCCCATTGCAAATCGTCACAGGTGACGAAGTTGCCCAAGCCTGGGTGAAACGGACCCACGTGGTAATCCTCAAGATAAACCTCAATGAATGTTTTCCAGTTGTAGTTGCACTCATGCATTTCCACATGGTTGAGCGCATAGCCTGAAAAATCAAGTTGTTTACGTGGACCCAGATTCGCCATGTCTTGGGCCACATTTCTGCCATTGGCTTCGAACAACATGCCGTTCCACTCTTGCAGTGGGTAATTTTCCAGATTAAGACACGGGTCTTGTTGGAAATGCGGCGCACCTAGCAATAGGCCTTCGGGGGAATACGTCCAGCGGTGCAACGGGCAGACGACATTGCCGCCCATGGCCTTGGCTGGGTCATTCAAGTTGCCGCGCCCTTTGAGCATGACCGCCTGACGGTGTCTGCAGACATTGGATATAAGTTGGATACCTTTTGCCGTGCGCACCAAGGCTCTGCCTTCGTTTTCTTGCGGTAAGGCGTAATAATCACCTATCTCAGGAACTGACAACACATGGCCGATGTAGCGCGGCCCCTGTTTGAACAGATATTGCAATTCGCGCTGGTACAGCGCTGGGTCAAAATAGCTTGTAACTGGGAGTTGGCCAATGGCCTGCTGCAGTTGAAGACTTAAATCAGACATTCGACGTCCTGACCTAAAGACTCCCCACAGGGAGAGAGAAAAAAACTGGCTCAATGCCAGGCGGAGGGTGATTGTAGCCGTGTGGCAGCAGACACCTACAATCTCGCAAACCCTGACTCCACATACACCATGACCAAGGCCTCCCAAACACCAGCCAACGGCACATCCGCACAAGCGCAACCCAACAGCTACGAATCCGCAGTGCAGGAATTGGAGCAATTGGTTGCGCGAATGGAATCCGGCCAAATGCCATTGGCTGATATGTTGCAGTCTTATCAGCGCGGCGCATTTTTGCTTGAACATTGCCGCAGCCAGCTACAAGCCGTTGAAGCGCAGATTCAAGTCTTAGAAGCGGGTACTTTGAAGAATTGGTCAGGCGCAACGGAATGAACAGCTTTGACATCCAAGCTTGGAGTAGCCGACAGTTGATGTCGGTTGAGCAATCGCTCATGCAATGGGTACCTGCAGATGCGCCTGCAGGACTGGGTGAAGCCATGCGTTACGCTGTTCTAGACGGTGGCAAGCGTTTAAGACCGCTGTTGGTTTTGGCCAGTATGCAAGCCTGTGCAGGTGACCAACTCACTGCGCCTATGTCAGAGGCTGGTATGCGTGCTGCATGTGCGGTTGAATTGATTCATGCGTATTCGTTGGTCCACGACGATATGCCTTGTATGGACAACGATGTACTCAGGCGCGGTAAACCCACGGTGCATGTGAAATACGGGCAGGCCGGTGCGCTACTGGCTGGGGATGCACTGCAATCATTAGCGTTTGAATTATTGACACCCCAAGACAGCGCTATCCCTGCACAAGTACAAGCCCGCTTGTGCGGTTTGCTCGCGCACGGCGCCGGCCATGCCGGCATGGCCGGAGGCCAGGCCATCGACTTGGCAAGCGTTGGCATACAACTGTCTATCGCGCAATTGCGACAAATGCATCGCTGCAAGACTGGGGCATTGCTGGAAACCAGTGTGCTCATGGGAGCGCAAGCCGCGCAGGCAAGTATGCAAGCGACGAATGCCTTGCTATCCTATGGTCAGGCTTTGGGCATTGCGTTTCAAGTGGTTGACGACATATTGGACGTCACGGCAGATACGTCCACGTTGGGCAAAACCGCAGGCAAGGACGCAGAAAACAACAAGCCCACCTATGTGTCTTTCTTGGGCTTAGATGGCGCCAGAAAAGAAGCGGCAGCATTGGCAGCGCAGGCGCAACAGGCGTTGGCAGACAGTGCACTGTTGCAAACGCAGGCTTTACAGGGTTTGGCGGATTGGGTGTTGCAGCGTCAACATTGAAGCAGTTCACCGTGGCTTGATACGGTGTTTACTTAGGTGAAACCGAGGAAAAAAATGTCATTATTTATTTTGGGATTGGTTCTGTTTTTAGGCAGCCACTCTGTGCGTGTGTTTGCCGATGGCTGGCGCAGCAAAATGATCGAGAATATGGGCGAAAAAATGTTCAAAGGCATGTACAGCGTGGCCTCATTGGTCGGGTTTGTGTTGCTGGTGTATGGATTTAGCCAAATTCGCTGGGAGAGTCCGGTGTTGTGGAACCCTCCTTTGGCAACGCGGCATATCGCTGCTGTTTTGATGTTGATTGCCATGGTCTTACTGGTGGCTAGCCAAGTTCCGCACAACGCTATCAAAGACAAACTCGGCCATCCGATGGTCTTGTCTGTCAAGGTATGGGCCTTGGCGCATTTATTGGCCAATGGCAAGCAGGCAGATTTGGTGTTGTTCGGTGCGTTCCTGGTCTGGTCGGTGCTCAACTTCCGAGCTGCCAGACAACGTGACCGACACGTTCAAGCGGACGGCACTGCGGTGGAACCTACAGCTTCCCCCAACACATGGCGTGTGGTTGTGATTGGCGTGGTTGCATGGGCTATTTTGTTGTTTGGCGGACATACTTGGTTGTTTGCTGTGAGTCCATTGGGCTGGTAAGCCCGCCACACCCTGTCTGCGCAAGCCTTCATGACAGATTTCATCAGTTAAAGATCCCCGGTAATTCGGGTCAACCCTTATATATAGCCATTGACAAAGTCAAGTGTCATGTTAAATTGACACTTGTGGATGTCGCTTTGAATTGTCGAGGCGGCGGTTGCCACCCCACCAGGGGGTCACATGAGCTTAATAGTACGCATAGAAACTGCGCTTAAACATCATTTTTTAATGACCCAAGGTGCCAGTGCACCGCCTCGATTGATGGAAGCCATGCGACACGCGGTATTTCCGGGTGGCGCACGTATACGTCCTCAGCTTTGCATCGCCGTGGCCAAGGCATGTGGTGAAAATGATTCAGGCCTGACCAATGCCACAGCAGTTGCCATTGAGTTGATGCACTGTGCTTCGCTGGTTCATGACGATATGCCGTGTTTTGACAATGCTGATACGCGCAGGGGGCAGGTCACTGTCCATAAACAATTTGGTGAATCACTTGCGCTTTTGACGGGCGATGCCTTGATCGTCATGGCTTACCAAGTGCTCGCGCGCAGCGGTCGTTTACATCCTATGCGCACGGTCGAGTTATTTAACGTGATCAGTGATGGCGTTGGTGCACCCGATGGCATCGTTGCCGGTCAGGCTTGGGAATGCGAATCCCGGGTGGAGCTCAGTCAGTACCAACGCGCTAAAACCGGCGCTTTGTTTGTCGCAGCAACGTGTGGCGGCGCATTGGCCGCAGGCGTTGACCCCCAGCCATGGCGCAAGCTTGGCGACACTTTGGGCGAAGCCTACCAAGTCGCCGACGATATCCGTGACGTGATGATGCAAGCCGATCAATTGGGTAAGCCTGCGGGTCAGGACGCGCACTTGGGTCGTCCGAGTGCCGCCGCAGATTTGGGATTGGTCGGTGCGCTCGACTATTTCAATAACCTGATGCAAACCGCTGCGGACTCGGTTCCAGCTTGTGAAAGCCGTGCCGCCATGCGTCAATTGGTTTTGAGCGAATCCGAACGATTGGTGCCACCCTCTGCATGCGAAATGATTACCCGTCAGCATGCTACTCAATCGTCGCGCGTCAGCGCTTGACAGGCGTCGAGCATGAAAAGCCTGGACCTGGCCAAGCCAACGCAAGCGCGGGGTTTTTCTAGACCGGGATGGCGCCAGCAACTCGATCAGTGGCTAGACCAGCGAATGACCTCACCTGCTTTTTACCGGTGGGCAATTTCCAATCCGTTGACACGCTGGGTCACACGCAGGCGTGCAGCCCAATTATTTGATGTCATGGCGGGATTTGTACACAGCCAAGTCTTGCTGGCATGTGTGCGTTTGAACCTGTTTGAATTGTTACGCGATAAACCACGTTCGCTTGAACAATTGGCGCAACACGGACGCATGCCAGTGGCCGCTATGCAGCGCTTATTGCAGTCAGCGGTGGCTATTCGATTGATTGAATTGCGTGGCTACAACCGCTATGGGCTGGGTGCCTTGGGCGCGCCGGTGGCTGCCGACCCCGGTTTGCGATTAATGATTGAACACAACGCGGTTTTATTCGATGACATGCGCGACCCACTGGCGTTGCTGCGCGACGAAATTCAGCCGCATATGCAGGCCTGCTGGCCGTATATGAACGGCGACAACCCGCAGGGTTGGGAAGCAGAAAAAGTAGCACGTTATTCAGAACTGATGTCGGCGTCACAACGCTTTGTGATTGAGGAATTGTTGGCCTCCTATGACTTCTCGGTGCACCAGCAGGTGTTGGATATTGGGGGCGGCAAGGGTGGCTGGGTGTTGGCTTTGGCACAAAAAGTACCGGCGCTTGAATTGCACATGATGGATCTTCCGCCGGTGGCTGCGCTGGCTGCATCACGCATGGAAAAGGCTGGGGTGTCAGAACGTGTCAAGGTGCACGGCGGCAGTTTCATCAGCAACGCATTACCCGCTGGCGCCGATCTGGTCACGCTGGTGCGGGTAGCGCATGACCACCCAGATGCGGTTGTCAAAGCCTTGCTGAACAAGATTTACCAGATGTTGCCCAGTGGCGGTCGAATGTTGCTGGCTGAACCCATGGCACAGCCCGCTGGTGAAAAACCAGTGGGTGATGCTTATTTTCACTTTTATCTGCTTGCGATGGGTAGTGGGCGCTTACGTACTCCTCAAGAGCTGCGAAGTCTGATGCTGGAAGCAGGTTTTGATTCGGTTGAGCCGATTGCGAATCCCATGCCCATGCACACACGCTTGTTGCTTGGACAGAAAAGATAAGTGAATACCCTTGTATGCCAGATAAAACGTCAATTAGAGTTGACACAAATTACTGTAAATCTAACAATACAGACAAGACAAGTGCATTTTCATCCTAGGTTGGTTAACGGAGAGACTGATGAGTGACCCTAACAGCAATGAAAAGCCCATCCAATTCGTCGAACGGCTGCGCGAAGAGGCATTCCAAGAGCCTGATGCCGTGCATACGGGCGAAGTGACCAAAGAAACACAGGTCATTGCCATTTACGGCAAAGGCGGCATTGGTAAAAGCTTTACGTTGGCCAACCTCAGCTACATGATGGCCCAGCAGGGTAAAAAAGTGTTGCTGATTGGCTGCGACCCTAAAAGTGACACCACCAGTCTGCTGTTCGGCGGCAAAGCTTGTCCGACCATCATCGAAACATCCTCCAAGAAAAAACTCGCAGGCGAAGAAGTCAAGATCGGCGATGTTTGCTTCATTCGTGACGGGGTGTTTGCCATGGAACTCGGCGGACCAGAAGTCGGGCGCGGCTGCGGTGGACGCGGCATCATCCACGGTTTTGAAACGCTGGAAAAACTCGGTTTCCATGAGTGGGGTTTTGACTACGTATTGCTCGACTTTTTAGGCGATGTGGTGTGTGGCGGTTTCGGTTTGCCGATTGCCCGTGACATGTGTCAAAAAGTCATCGTTGTGGCATCCAACGATTTGCAGTCGCTGTATGTCGCAAACAACGTCTGTAGCGCTGTTGAATATTTCCGCAAACTCGGCGGTAATGTAGGTGTAGCGGGCATGGTCATCAACAAAGACGATGGCACAGGTGAAGCGCAATCATTCGCAGCCAATGCAGGTATCCCTGTGCTGGCAGCTATTCCTGCCAACGAAGATATTCGCCGCAAAAGTGCAAGCTACGAAATCATCGGCAAGCCTGATGGCGAATGGGGTTCGTTGTTTGCAGAGTTGGCCAAAAACGTGGCAGAGGCACCGCCCCAGCGACCCAAGCCCCAAACACAGGATCAGTTGCTCGGTTTGTTCAGTGCCGACGTTACCGGACGGGACTTTGTCATGACACCTGCAACTGAAGTGGACATGACCGGCAAGACAGTCATTGACAGGCCAACCCTCGAAGTGGTTTACGACGAAGTCTGAGACTCAAATGCGCGACATCATTCCCATCACTCCCCTGGCCAATGCTGCTGCAACAAGCGCAGACGGCTTGGGCTGTCATGCAGGAAAAGACCAAATGCTGGACGCAGCGGCCAAAGCAGGCAAAAGCGACGTGCTGGCTCAGTATGCAGCTGACTATCCCAAAGGTCCGCATGACCAACCACAGTCCATGTGTCCTGCTTTCGGCTCATTGCGTGTTGGATTGCGTATGCGGCGTACAGCCACCATCCTGAGTGGCTCAGCTTGTTGTGTTTACGGACTGACATTCACATCGCATTTTTATGGCGCACGTCGAACCGTGGGCTATGTACCTTTCAATTCTGAAACTTTGGTCACCGGCAAATTGTTTGAAGACATCCGCGAAGCGGTGTACGAGCAAGCCGACCCTGAAAAACTAGACTGCATCGTCATCATCAATCTGTGTGTACCCACCGCCAGTGGTGTGCCCTTGCAGTTGTTACCCAAAGAAATCAACGGGGTGCGCATCATTGGTATCGACGTACCCGGTTTTGGCGTACCCACCCACGCAGAAGCCAAAGATGTACTCGCTGGCGCCATGCTTCAGTACGCACGGCAGGAAGCTATGGCAGGTCCCGTAGCAGCGCCGCGTCAAGGCCGCAACAGCAAACCAACCATTACGTTGTTGGGCGAGATGTTCCCGGCTGATCCGATGATGATTGCGCAAATGATCGGCCCCATGGATTTGGCCGTTGGCACCGTGGCACCTACCCGTGAATGGCGAGAACTGTATGCCGCACTCGATTGCAAAGCGGTTGCAGCCATTCATCCTTTCTATACCGCCAGTGTGCGCGAATTTCAAATGGCAGGCCGTCCTGTCGTTGGCTCAGCGCCAGTAGGTATTGAAGGCACTCACCACTGGCTGGGTGCCATCGGTGAAGCCTGCGGTGTGTCGCAAGACAAAATTGACGCCGCCCGTAATCAAACACTGGGTGCCATGCGAGGCGTCATGGCTTCACAAAAAATCAACGGTCGCATCACGCTCAGTGGTTATGAAGGTTCCGAATTATTGGTAGGCCGTTTGCTGATCGAATGCGGGGCCGATTTACGTTATGTGGGCAGCGCTTGCCCGTCTACGCCTTGGAACCAGCACGATGCCGAATGGTTAAGAGCCAAGGGCGTGCATGTTCAGTTCCGTGCTTCGCTGGAGCAAGACATGGCGGCTGTTCACGAATTCAAACCTCAATTGGCCATCGGTACCACCCCTGTGGTTCAGGCGGCCAAAGAACTCTGTATTCCTTCTTTGTATTTCACCAACCTGATTTCCGCACGTCCACTCATGGGTGTTGCTGGCGCCGGTTCCCTGATCCAAGTGGTCAATGCAGCCATTGGTAACCAGGCCAGGTTCGATGAAATGAAAGCGTTTTTCGGAACTGTCGGGCAAGGCGATGAGGCTGGTGTTTGGGAGGGCGTTCCTGTCATGCACCCGGACTTCAAAAAAGAAGTACGTCGCCAGTTCGAAAAGAAGCAGAAAAAACGCAAAGCCGAGGAGATGGGCTGATGTTTGTTCTAGACCACGACAGAGCTGGCGGTTATTGGGGTGCGGTGTACGTATTCACCGCCATCAAAGGCTTGCAGGTTGTCATTGACGGCCCCGTAGGTTGCGAAAACCTGCCGGTCACATCGGTGTTGCATTACACCGATGCACTGCCGCCCCATGAGTTGCCCATTGTGGTCACTGGTTTGGCCGAAGAACAGTTAGGACGCGAAGGCACCGAAGGTGCGATGAAGCGTGCGCACAATGTGCTCGACCCCGATTTGCCTGCTGTGGTGGTCACTGGCTCTATTGCAGAAATGATTGGTGGAGGAGTCACGCCTGAAGGCACCAACCTGATGCGCTTCTTGCCGCGCACCATCGACGAAGACCAATGGCAATGTGCCAACCGTGCCATCTACTGGTTGTGGACCGAATACGGCATGAAAAAAGTGCCTAAGCGTGTGCGTAAAGAGGGCGAGAAGCCACGCGTCAACATCATCGGACCTTGTTACGGCACTTTTAACAGCGCCAGCGATTTGGCTGAAATTCGTCGTTTGGTGCAAGGTATTGGTGCTGATATCAACTTGGTATTCCCATTAGGCAGCCATTTGGCTGAGGTATCGCAATTGGTGGAAGCCGATG
Organism: Limnohabitans sp.; assembly: GCF_046052765.1. Taxonomy (GTDB): domain Bacteria; phylum Pseudomonadota; class Gammaproteobacteria; order Burkholderiales; family Burkholderiaceae_C; genus Limnohabitans. The sequence goes on from NZ_JAVLFQ010000034.1 coordinate 26,894, forward strand.
TCAATATTTGCATGTACCGTGAGTTCGGACGCATGCTGTGCGAAGCACTTGACCGCCCGTATTTGCAAGCGCCTATTGGCTTGCACAGCACCACTAAATTTTTGCGTAAATTGGGTGAATTGTTGGATCTTGACCCCGAACCATTTATTCAGCGTGAACGTCACACCACCATCAAGCCGGTGTGGGACTTGTGGCGCTCGGTCACACAAGATTTTTTTGCGACAGCCAGTTTTGCCGTCGTTGCCACGGACACCTATACGCGCGGTATTCGAAAATTTTTAGAAACAGAAATGGGCATGCCTTGTAAGTTTGCAGTCTCGCGTATGCCGGGACAGAAAACAGACAACGCCGCAGTACGCGAAATGGTCCACAAACAAATGCCACTCATTTTGTTTGGCAGTTACAACGAACGCATGTACTTGGCCGAGGCGGGCAGTACCGGACCGATGAAGGCGTCGTTCATTCCTGCATCATTTCCAGGCGCCATCATTCGTCGTCATACAGGTACGCCTTTCATGGGATACAGCGGTGCCACCTACTTGATTCAAGAAGTGTGCAATTCTTTGTTTGATGCTTTGTTTCATATTTTGCCGTTAGGTACGGACATGGACAAAGTGGATGCAACGCTGGCTCGCGGTATCAGCGGCGCACAGGAAAACACCCCTTGGGAAGACGCAGCTCAAAACCGTTTGCATGCATTGGTATCCGGTCAACCGGTATTGGTACAAATTTCTGCGGCCAAGCGATTGCGCGATCTCGCCGAAGGCAAGGCCCGTTCTGGTGGCGAAGAACTTGTCACCGAAGACCATGTCAACAAAGCCGGCCTTGAACTCGGTCTGGGAGAGACAGTTTGAAAACGGCTGATGTATTTTTTTCATATGCACTCGCGTATGAAACTACCCCGATGTCGTGGCAGCAGCTGCGGCTACCCAGGTTGCGCGGGTTGGGCGCAGCGTTGGCCTTGCGGCCATTTTGAAGAAGGAGCATCGCATGTCAAATCATCGGACATCAATTTCCGGCCTGACTGACGAAGAAGCTCAGGAGTTCCACCAGTTCTGGATCCAGGGAACCGTTGGCTTCACAGCAGTTGCTGTGTTGGCCCACATCTTGGTCTGGGCATGGCGGCCCTGGTTCTGAGTCAAGTTCTTTAACCGAATGGAGTAAACCCATGGCTAACACCACCTCTTTTGAATCGCATAAAGCATCCGATTGGGATGAAAAAATTGCGTTTGTTCTGATATTTGTTCCCTGTTTCGTTGTCTTGTTTTCGTTTGCTTTTGTCGGTCAAATGATTGGCATGCGTTGGAAATCCTGGCTACCCGGGGCGGAGAACATGCCAAACATCATTTCAGGTGTCAAGGCTTCGGTTTATACGTTCATGTCTCACATCATTTAGGAGAAATCATCATGTGGAGAATTTGGCGCTTGTACGACCCTTTGCGGGCCATGGTGGTCCAGGGTATTTTTCTGTTCGGTTTGGCAGCAATGATCCATCTCATTTTGCTCAGCACGAACAAGTTCAACTGGCTGGATGGCGCGAAAAAGCCTGTAGCTGCATCGGCGCAAAACTCGCCTATGCCTGCGGCTGTTCCTGCCGAAAAGTCCTGAACTTTGTCAGCACCGGCAGGTGCTGTTTAAAAGACAGCACCTGCACTTTTAAATTCTTTGTGACATCACTTGCGGCAGGAGGGCTAACACATGGCCATGCTCAGCTTTGAAAAAAAATACCGAGTCCGGGGCGGAACCCTTGTCGGTGGTGATTTATTTGACTTTTGGTTAGGCCCGTTTTACGTGGGCTTTTTCGGGGTCACCACCATCTTTTTTGCGTTCCTCGGAACAACCATGATTTTGTGGGGCGCGTCACAGGGCCCAAGCTGGAATTTGTGGCAAATCAGCATTGCTCCGCCCAACCTCTCCTACGGCCTGCGCTTTGCGCCGCTGATGGAAGGGGGCTTGTGGCAGCTCATCACCATTTGCGCCTTGGGTGCGTTCGTGTCTTGGATGCTGCGTGAAGTTGAAATTTGTCGCAAGCTAGGCATGGGTTATCACGTGCCCGCTGCTTTCAGCATGGCGATATTTGCTTACTTCACATTGGAAGTGATTCGTCCGGTGTTGATGGGCGGATGGGGACATGCATTTCCCTACGGCATTTACAGCCACCTCGATTGGGTGTCCAACGTCGGCTACCAATACCTGCACTTTCATTACAACCCAGCTCACATGCTGGCGGTGAGTTTCTTCTTTGCCACCACGTTCGCGTTGTCGTTGCATGGTGCTTTGATTTTGTCGGCCACCAATCCAGGCAAGGGTCAGGTTGTCAAAACACCTGAGCATGAGGACACGTTTTTCCGCGACACCATCGGTTACTCCATTGGCACCTTGGGTATCCATCGTCTCGGGGTATTTCTCGCTATGGCTGCTGTGGCTTTCAGTGCTTTGTGTATTGTGATAAGCGGTCCGTTCTGGAGTCGCGGCTGGCCAGAGTGGTGGGGTTGGTGGCTGAATTTGCCGATCTGGTCTCAGTGGCCTTGACGATTGACAGGAGCAATATAAATGGCTGACTACTACAACCTTTTCACAACTGTCCAAGCCAAGGGACCGGTACACCATGGTGTGGAACTGGGCAAGGGCAATGACACCCGCTTCGGACACCCTGCTATTTTTTGGATATTAGGCAAACTCGGCAATGCACAACTCGGCCCTATTTACCTTGGTGGTTTTGGTGTGCTGTCCCTGGTCTGCGGCATGTTGGCATTCAACATCATCGGTTTGAACATGTTAGCTTCTGTCAACTGGGATCCGGTGCAACTGGTGCGTCAGTTGTTTTGGCTGGCGCTTGAACCGCCACCGCCTGAATACGGGTTGTCGCTGCCACCGCTGAACCAAGGCGGTTGGTTTTTGATTGTGGGTTTATTGCTCTCCATCTCTGTTTTGGCTTGGTGGGTGCGTATGTACCGCCGTGCCATTGCTCTGGGTATGGGCACGCATGTGGCTTGGGCTTTTGCAGCAGCCTTGTGGTTGATGTTCGTACTGGGTTTATTCCGTCCGATTCTGATGGGTTCTTGGGGCGAGGCTGTTCCCTACGGCATCTTCCCTCACTTGGATTGGACAGCGGCTTTGTCCATTCGTTATGGCAATCTTTTTTACAACCCTTTTCACGCTTTGTCGATTGTGTTCTTGTATGGCTCGGTGCTGCTGTTTGCGATGCACGGCGCGACCATCTTGGCTGTGACCCGTTACGGCGGCGAGCGCGAGATTGAGCAAATCGTTGACCGCGGCACTGCCTCTGAACGTGCTGGATTGTTTTGGCGATGGACCATGGGCTTTAACGCCTCCATGGAATCCATACACCGTTGGGCATGGTGGTTCGCGGTGCTGTGTCCGTTGACCGGTGGTATCGGCATCTTGCTGACCGGTACTGTAGTGGACAACTGGTATTTGTGGGCGATCAAGCACGGTGTCGCGCCGCCGTATCCAAATGTTTTTCCTGCTGTGATTGATCCGGCACTGACCCTGGGAGCGAAGCCATGATTGCATACCAATGGACCCAACGCTTATGGCAATGTGCTGTGGGCTTGTCAGCCGTGTTGCTATTATCAGGATGCGAATTGCCAAGCCCTAACAGCGTACAGCATGGCTACCGTGGCACGGGCATGGTGCAGGTGTACAACACCCGGTTGCTTGCCGATAAAGTCTTGGTCAATGTGCCACCTGTGGCCCTTCCTCAAGCACCGTCTGAAGGACCCAAAGCCTCACAGACTTACAAAAATGTAAAGGTACTTGGCAATCTGAGCACCGCCCAGTTCAACCGATTGATGGTTTCCATTACGGCATGGGTTGCTCCTAACGAAGGTGGTTGCGTCTATTGCCACAACCCGGCCAATTTTGCCGAAGATGCCAAATACACCAAAGTGGTTGCCAGACGCATGCTACAAATGACGCAATACATCAACAGCGAATGGAAAAACCACGTTGCTGAAACTGGCGTGACTTGTTATACCTGTCACCGTGGACAACCTGTGCCATCGGCCATATGGTTTACCAAAGACCATCAACCGCATGGTTCTAACTTCATGGGCGACAAGGCAGGACAAAATGAGCCCGCAGTTGAAGTGGGCCTGGCCAGCTTGCCTAACGATCCCTTCACACCGTTTTTGTTGCAAGCCAAAGACATCCGCATGAATGGTCCTACCCCGTTGCCTTCCGGTAACCGACATTCAACCAAACAAACCGAATGGACTTATGCGTTGATGACGCACATGTCAACCTCGCTGGGTGTGAATTGCACTTATTGTCACAACAGCCGTTCATTCCAAAGCTGGGAGAACAGTCCGCCGCAACGCGCCACTGCATGGTGGGGCATCCGCATGGCACGTGATTTGAACGTCAATTACATGGAGCCTTTGACACCGGTATTTCCTGAACATCGCAAAGGTGAACTCGGTGACGCACCTAAACTTAATTGCAACACCTGCCATCAAGGTGCTTACAAACCTTTGTTCGGTGCACCCATGGTCAAAGACTTTCCTGAGTTGTCTCCCCTTTGGTCTGGAAAACCGCCGCAGGTTGCCAGTCAGTGACCGCTAGCTAAGCTGTATCCAACCATCAAGCATGAAATTCCCATGGTCAACCAAGATCCCTTGTCCATGGCAGTTTCAGGTGTGGTGGTGGTACTGCTGGTGGATTACCTGAGAGCGCACCAAGGATGGGGTTGGATGCGACTGGTGCAAGGCGCCTCAGGATTGAAAGACACGCCGGGTTTGCTGTTCACCAAAGTCATGGGCAGTGGCCATGAAGGCGGCTTTGTGCTTCGACCCAGTGCCACCCACCAAGGGTTGATTTGCATGTTTGAAACCGCAGAGCAAGCCGATCAATTCATAGACGGACCCGTGGTGCAGGCTTATGCAGACCGTGCCAAATCATTGTTTGTCAGTGCATTGGCTGTGACTTCGGTACGCGGCAGCTGGGATGGACACCACTGGGGTGTCACACCAGAGCAAAGCCTTGGCAAATACACCGATTTGGATACCGCTTCTGCCGGCATGGTGGCGCTCACACGCGCCAGTATCCGGCCCGCCAAAGCGGTGGCGTTTTGGCGTTATGCACCTGCTGCACAAGATGATTTGAAAAAAGCACCAGGCTGCTTGCTGGCCATGGGCTTGGGTGAGGCTCCATTGGTGCGCCAGTGCACTTTCAGTCTTTGGAAAGACACACCCTCCATGGTTACTTATGCGCATTCAGGGGCGCACCAAGAGGCGATACAAGCCGCCTATAAAAGTGATTTCTTCTCCGAGTCCATGTTTGTGCGTATGCGCGTGTTGAGACGTGTGGGGGACTGGGCCGGTGTGATGACAACCCATGGGGCGCAAGGAGATGGTCTTGGCTGAACACAAAGTTGTCGTGGTCGGTGCTGGCATGGCCGGCTTGGTGACCGCATTGCAATTGGCGCACGCAGGTGTGCAAGTAACCGTGGTGGATAAAGCTGCTGGCCCTGGGGGAAAAATCAGGCAATTGATGCCCAATGGCATACCGGTTGACAGCGGCCCCACCGTATTCACTATGCGTTGGGTGTTTGATCAAATAATGGCCGATGTAGGTACTCGGCTTGAATCCGAATTGCGCATACATCCGCTGAATATTTTGGCCAGACATTTTTGGGAAGATGGCTCGCAATTGGATTTGTATGCAGATCCCGCGCAATCCTTGGATGCGGTCGCCCGTTTTGCGGGAGGTGCCGAGGCAGACAGGTTCAAGAAATTTTGTGAAACAGCCCGTCAGGTGTATGACTTGCTTGAAGGGCCATTCATCAAATCTCCATCTCCATCGATGGCTCAGATGATGGGTAGTTTGGGCCCGCGCGGTTTGGCCACGTTAGCTTCCGTAGGGCCCATGCGCAGTTTGTGGCACAGCTTGGGGCGACATTTCACCGATCAACGATTGCGTCAATTGTTTGCGCGATATGCCACTTATTGCGGTTCATCGCCATGGGAAGCACCGGCTACATTGATGCTGATTGCACAGGTAGAAATGGACGGTGTCTGGGCGGTAGACGGTGGCATGCATGCATTGGCAGCGTGTTTGATGCGATTGGCGCAAGCCCGTGGCGTCAATTTCTTATTCAATAGCGAATGTGAACGCATCGAATTGGACAAAGGCAAAGTGTCTGGTGTGCGATTGATGCAAGGAGACAGTTTGCGTGCGGACAGCTTGGTATTCAACGGCGATATTTCAGCCTTACGCAAAGGATTGCTCGGACCCGGCTTGCAAAAATCAGTCCAAGAAAAAGTACAACCCCGATCGTTGTCAGCGGTGACATGGTCTATGCATGCTGACACTGGTGGCATGGCACTAGACCGACACAATGTGTTTTTCAGAAACACCTATGCGAGTGAATTTGAAGACATCTTCACGCATGGCAAATTGCCGCATCAGCCGACGGTGTATGTGTGCGCCCAGGATCGCGGGATAGGCACACAACCAGATGGCGCTGAGCGACTTTTGTGTCTGGTCAATGCGCCAGCGCGTGGCGACAAGCCACAATCAGAGGATGAATTGCAGGCTTGCGCACACAGCAGTCAAGCATTGATGGCCGCTTCAGGTTTGCATTTAAATTTGGAATCCACCGCATCATGTATTCGCACCACACCCCAGGACTTTCATCATCTGTTTCCAGCGACGGGCGGGGCCTTGTACGGACAGGCCACACATGGATGGATGGCGGCGTTCGCCCGCTCCAACGCCCGTTCGCAAATACCGGGTCTGTATTTGGCGGGGGGCAGCGTGCATCCGGGGCCGGGGGTGCCGATGGCAGCGATGTCCGGGCGATTGGCGGGCGCAGCGTTGATGGCAGACCTCGGTTTGACCAGTTTGTCCCGCAAGACGGTTATCTCTGGTGGTACGTTGACGCACTGAGTGACGATGGCCACTGGGGCTTTAGCATCATCGCGTTTGTAGGCAGCGTGTTTTCGCCTTATTACGCTTGGGACAGGTCACGCAAACTCACATTACCTGACAACTATTGTGCGTTAAATGTCGCGCTTTACAGCAAGCATGCCAAACGCTGGACCATGACCGAACGCGGTGCACGGCACTGTTACCGGGACGATACCCAGTTCACCATTGGCCCCAGCCAATTGCGTTGGGACGGAAATGCATTGGTGATCGACATCGATGAAGTTGGCGTGCCATTGCCACACCGTGTGCGCGGGCAAGTGCGTGTGCATGCAGACACTTGGTTTAACTTCAGCACACCCATAGACCACAGCGGCAAACACCGTTGGGGACCGTTGGCACCGACTGCACGCGTGGAGGTGAATTTGCAGCATCCATCGCAACAATGGACGGGTAATGCGTATCTGGATTCCAACGAGGGCGATGAACCCATAGATCGTTCATGCCATGAATGGGATTGGTCGCGCAGTCCCATGAAAGACGGCTGTACGGCAGTCATTTATGACTTGCAAGGTAAACCTGGCATACAAGAGGACAAGCTGTTGGCTTTGCGATTTAAACCCGATGGCTCTATAGAAAAATTTACAGCACCTGAAAGACAGGCGCTCAACCCCACGCTGTGGCGAATTCAACGGCGTATGCGCAGTGAATCGTCGGTGCAAGTGCAGGAGCAATTGGAAGACACGCCTTTTTACCAACGCGCTTTACTTAAAAGCAGATTGTTGGGCGAAGAGGTGCAAAGTTTTCATGAGACTTTGTTTGTGCCAAGGTTGGTGTCGCCGGTGGTGCAAGCCATGTTGCCTTGGCGCATGCCACGGCGCAGTTAATCACCAACGAAGCGCGTATTCATTTGCTTTATGTGCCTTTGAAAACCGGTTGGCGTCGCTCAGCAAAAGCAGCCAGACCTTCGGCAAAATCTTGGCTGCTTGAGCTGGCGTTTTCACGCGCACGCAAGCGGTGTTCGTCATACTTTGCGCAAGCAATTTCATTCAATGATTGTTTGGTGGTTTGAGCAGCGAGCGGCGCGAGTGCCAGCACATCATCGACCAAGGCTTGCAAGCCGCTGTCCCATTCGTCGGGCGAATGCCAGCTTTCAAAAATACCCAAGGCATTCAGTTGTGATTGATTGAACACCCGCGCAGTCAAAAAGGCACGTTTGGCCGCAGCGATGCCAAAGTGACTGACGTAACGTTGCAATCCACTGGGGTAGTAATGCAAACCTAATGCCGTGGCTGGCATACGCCACTCAATGCCATGCAGTGCGATGCGTAAATCGCAGGCCAGCACCAAATCGGTGGCGCCGCCATACACACTGCCATTCAAAGCGCACACGGTGACAGGGCGCAGTGACGCCAAAGCATCAGCGATTTTTTCAAATGCGTGAGAGCCTTGTGCGTTGTCTTTGAAACCGCCAATGTCATAGCCCGCACAAAACACCGGTTTGGGCTGGCCGTGCGTGTTGGCAGTCAATACCAATACACGCACATTTTCATCTTGGTTGATCTGATCAAACTGTTCCAGCAACGTGACAAGGTCGGCGTTTTCCAAACGGTTGCGTTGCGCTGGACGGTTCAAGGTGAGGGTGGCAACTCCTGCAGCGATGTGTAGCGATGGCGGGGTGCTGTCGTGGGTGGAGGTCATTCAGGGGCTTTCAAGGGCAAATCAATTTGATTTTTGGGAAGTAGGTTTTGTAGCGGCCTGCATCGCGGGTAAGTAATTTGAATTTTTCAGCTTCGGCATGAGCACCAATGAAAAAATCGGGCAACACACCGGTCTTGGTTCCACCGCTTTGTCGGTATTGGCGAAACGCTTTGCCTGCCAACAAAGCAGCAGGGCGCGTCAGATCAAGCACTTGGATACTCAGCGTCGCCAGAAACCCGTCGAGCAGTTTGTGTTCTGTCGGGTAAGCAGACAACTCGGCGTAGACCACCATGTTGATCGCCAGTTGACCTGGCTTTGCACTGCGCAATTGCTTGACAGACCAAGGCATCCAAATAGCGTCTGCCTTGTAAATATCGAGCAGCACATTGGTGTCCACCAAAATCATGGCTTGTTCCAGTCATCGCCTCGGGTGATGGCCATCCACTCGTCGGTGCTCGGACCTTCTTTAGCTATGCCGATGAATTGGCGGATAGGGTCGTCCGGTGACAGAAAAGACAAGTCAGGAGCGGGAAACTGCCGGGCGGCTGTGTCTGACTTGGCCGCCACCATGTATTCGGCCAAAGCTTGTTGCACCACGTGAGATTTGGACAGATTGCGAGAGGCACAAAACTGTGTCAGATCGCGCTCAATGGACTCGGGTAAACGGACAGACAGCATGGTTGCTCCTCGTCAAAAAGTAACGGTTTATCGATGAACGTTATTGTATGACAAATTAAATTTTAATGTCATACAGAATGAATAAAGGAAATTCGTCATGGCCGCGAATAAGCCAGCGTTGACTGGGGGAGAGGTGAGTCAGGCTTATGTGTTCACCTGATGTTGCAAATATTGTTAAAAAAGTGATAACAACAAGTATTGCAGAGAGTACTTACCGGATGTTTATAGAGTTCAGTGCACCACCACCGGCACTTCCGTCGCAGGCGGCGTATTGCGCGAACGGTGGCAGCGCACCAAGCCGTCGATCATCACCATGCCTATGCCGGGTATGTCGCCAAGTTGTACGCTCTCCAACAAGGTTTTTCCAGCGGTGTGTTGCGCGCGGTCCATGAACACAAAGTCGGCGGCGCGTCCGACTTCAATCAAACCGCAATTCAGGTTGCGTATACGCGCCGTGTTGCCTGTTGCAAAACAAAACACCAGCTCGGCGGGTATGTGGGCCAAGCTGGAGAGCAAGGCGATCATGCGCAACATGCCCAGTGGTTGCACGCCTGAACCCGCAGGTCCATCGGTGCCCAAAATCACGCGGTGCGGGCACTTCAGTTCGAGCGCGGCAATGGCGGCTGCAATCGCCACGCGTTCGTTACCGTTGTGCACGATCTCAATGGCGCGGCTGGACTTCTCGCACAACTCGCACACATGGGCTTCACTTAATGAGGTGTGGCCGCCGTTGATGTGACCAATGACATCGGCATCGGCTTCAAGCACCACGTCTTTGTCGATCAATCCCGATCCTGGAATCGATGGCCCGCCCGTGTGTATGGTGCTTTGTATGCCATGTTTGCGTGCCCAAGCCACCATTTCTTTGGCTTCATAACCGGCTTTGACCGAGCCCAATCCCACTTCACCCAAGAGCGTCACGCCCGCGGAGGCGAGTTCTGCAAAGTCGTGCTCGGTCATGCCTTTTTCGATGATGGGTGCACCGGCAATCACTTTGACACCGCCGGGTCGGAAGTTGCTGAAGGCGCGTTGTGCGGTGATCGCAAGCGCTTTCAAGCCCACGATGTCTTTGGGGCGTCCCGGCAAATGCACTTCACCCGCAGACACCATGGTGGTCACGCCGCCGTTCATGGTCGAGTCTATCCAACCGATTTGGTTTTGTCTGGGGGTCCAATCGCCGAAAACCGGGTGCACATGGCTGTCGATCAGGCCAGGTGCCACGCAGGTCTGGCGCACATCTATGACGGTTTTTGCGCCCTCGGTGTTCAAGTCTTTGTAGTTGCCCACTGCCATGATGATGCCGTCCATGACGACGATGGTGTCGGCTTGCAAAACGGGTTGGTCAATGTCGCCCGAGAGCAGCAAGCCGATGTTTTTGATAACGACTTTGCCGGATGCTTCTTCGATTGCAGCGGTGGCCATGACGGACTCCTTGGTACTATGGTGTGATGGGGCAATGGCAAAGCCACAAGCATAATGCGTCTTGGCCTTTGCCCAGATCCTCACCCATCCGAACGGCATGCACACACCGAGCAACACACACACCGATGGATTGCCTGCAGCAGACAACACGCTGCCCACAGGCTTGCAGCGCGTCGAGCCCAAACACGGACCAGTGCGCGAGGGCAAGGTGGAATGCAATGCCTGCCCGGTGCTGTGTCAAATTTCAGAAGGCCGTGTCGGTGCCTGCGATCGCTACGCCAACCACGAAGGTGTGCTGGTGCGCTTAGATCCCGTGGTGATGCTGAGCCGCCAAGCGGCAAGCACGGCAACTCAGCCGTTGATGCCACGTACCGAATCAGACACTTTGCCGCAAACACTGTCCATGGGTGACAGCGAAGAACGCGGCGTTTTCGTCACCGGCATAGGCGCGTCCACGACTTATCCGGATTACAAGCCTGCGCCTTTCATTGTCGCGTCCAAATCGCGTGGCGTGGACATGGTGACGGTGGTGACCGAGGGCATCTTCAGTTATTGCAGTCTCAAGGTGAAGATAGATACCGACCGTTACCTCGGCAACGAGCGGGCAGCCGTGCTGTACCAAGGCGAAGAAGTCGGCCATGTCACGACAGCGGAGTATGGTTCGCAAATGCTCAGCTTGGGCGGCGTACATCACTTGACAGGTGGTAGCAAAAAGCAAGGCCGCATGGCGTTGGAGTTGATGCACAAACTGGGCAATCAACAGTCCTTGGAAGTACAAATTGAGAACGGTGCCAAGCTTTTACTGCAAGCAGGTAAAGCACCGGTGGTGGACGGGGTCACTGAACAGCGCATGCGTGTCGGTTGCGGCTCTGCGGCCATTGGCATGTTTGCCCGTCAATGGTGGGGTACATGCGATGAAGTGGTGGTGGTGGACGACCACATCACCGGCGTGTTGACCGAGCACCAAGCCGGACGTTGTTTGCACATGAAGCCCAGTGGTATCGCCATCAACGGGCGCAAGTCCACACCCGGGCGTTATTTTCAAGTGGCGCTACCCGGCACCGGTTGGGGAGGCACCAGCATCACCGACCCCCTGTCTATTTTGGGTGAATGGAACCCCGAAGAGGCGTGGCCGGGTTTGCGTTTGCTCATGACTTCAACCACCGGTGAACATTCTGCTTGGTATGTATTGGACACACAACTCAGGCCGCAGCCGGCTGAAATGCCTGCTGAGGTGAGGCAAGTGGTGGAGCGCATCGGCGAGAACTGTGAACCCTCTTTGGTGTCGGTACTGTTTCTCGGTGGTGCAGGCGGGAGTCTGCGCTCCGGTGTCACCGACAACCCGATTCAACTCACCCGTGCGGTCAAGCAGGCCTTGGTCAACGTCAGTTGCGGCGGCGCTCCTGCTTATGTCTGGCCGGGCGGTGGTATCACTTTGATGGTGGATGTGATGCGTATGCCGGCCCACAGTTTTGGCACGGTGCCGACGCCTGCCATCGTGGCACCGATTGAATTCACTATGCGGCTGAGTGACTACCAAGCTTTGGGCGGCCACATGGGTTTTGTGCGTACGCTGGATGACAGTATCCGCCACGGTGCATGGCACAACGACGGCGCACCCACGCTTATGCGCTGGGAGTCACCACCTTCAGAATCCAGTCCATGGCCATTGGACGCGCCACCGATGTTGGGCTGATGTATATGCACGCACAACGCCGATCACTGTCTGAGGGTCGTTGGCATTTTCAGCACGGGCCTATCGATATTGTTTTGCAATTGCAGGGTAAGCCCGATGCTTGTGCCACTGCGTTGGAAAAAGCCTGGCATCGGTTCGAGACCCTACTGCCCGAACTGGTGAGTGAATTGATTTTCCTCAGACAACCCGTCGCTGAGTTGAGTGACCATGTGTTCAAACACCCAGTGGCCCAACTCATGCACCGTGCGGTTGCGCAGGCTGCATTCGCCGCCACTGATGGGTTTGTCACACCCATGGCCGCAGTGGCGGGATCAGTGGCGCAAGCGTTGTTACCGTATCTTGCGCAACCCGGTGTCGATAAAGCCTATGTCAACAATGGAGGTGATATCGCTTTGCACTTACACCCTGCAGAGCACTGGCGCATAGGTTTGGTCAGCGACTTGTCGCAAGCCTTGTCTTGCTTGTCTGTGGATGACGCGGGTGAAATAGATGCTGTGGTTGACGGTGCGTTCATGATAGAGGCTCACATGCCGGTGCGCGGCATTGCCACCAGCGGCTGGCAAGGACGCAGTTTTTCATTGGGTATTGCTGACAGCGTGACAGTGCTTGCCGCCACCGCCGCGCAAGCCGACGTGGCTGCGACCTTGATTGCGAACGCAGTCAACATTGACGACCCACGCATTCAACGTCGCCCGGCCGACAGCTTGCGCGACGACACCGATTTGGGTGCGCGTTTGGTGACTGTGGATGTGCCGCCTTTGTCAGAAGTGCAGATTCAGCAGGCTTTGCAACTCGGGCTAGACTGTGCCCAAGCTATGCAGACGCGTGGTCTGATCCATGCGGCCTTTTTAAGTTGTCAAGGCCAGAGCGTGCTGGTTGAATCTATGGAGTGTAGGGTTGAATCATGAATGACTTCATTGATGTGCGTCGAGTATTCACTCACGTGGAACACATACACCACGAGTTTGGTCCACCCGCAGACATACCCTTGGTACGAGGCGCAATTGCCGCTGTGCTGCGCAATCCGTATGCTGGTGCCTATCACGCAGACATCTTGCCTATGATGGAAGCACTCAATCCTTTGGGTGTGGACTTGGCCAAGCAACTGTGTGATGCCATGGGTGTGACGCCGCAACACATTCAAGGCTACGGCAAAGGCGCCATCGTAGGCGCAGCGGGCGAACTTGAACATGGTGCACTGTGGCATGTACCAGGTGGGTACGCCATGCGAGAACTGCTGGGTTGGAAAGGTGAGCGTGCCGCTTACACCCAAGGCGGTGGCGGCGACAAACCCAGCGGTCAACCTGGCAACGCTTTGGCGATTGTGTCTTCTACCAAGAAAGTCGGCCCGCCAGGTGCGGCATTGGATGTACCGATGACGCACATCAACGCCAGTTATGTGCGCAGCCATTTTGATGCGATAGAAATGCGTGTGCCGGGTGCGCCTCGTGCCGATGAAATCATTGTCATATTGGCCATGAGTACCGGCGCCCGTGTGCATGCGCGTGTGGGCGGCTTAAAAGCGCAAGACATCAGCCAATGGAACGGTTTGCGCTGAACGCGCAGGAGACAATATGAAAGCAAATATCCGCAAAATCATTGTGCAACTGGACGAAATCCATCAGGATGGCGGTCAATCTGTGTCTCCGCCGACCCGCCGTGCGTTGGCCATGGCGGTGATTGCCAATCCGTATGCGGGACGCTTTAGCGATTCCTTGGATGAGCTCATTGACATTGGCGAAGAGCTCGGTGGTCTGTTGGGCGAACGCTGTGTACAGGCCTTGGGCATTGCGCCAGATCTTGCCCAAAGCTATGGCAAAGCCGCCATCGTCGGTGAGGGCGGTGAACTCGAGCACGCAGCCGCTATTCTTCATCCTAAGCTGGGCGCGCCCTTGCGCAAAGCCGTGAGCAAAGGCGCAGCTTTGGTCCCCTCAGCAAAAAAACAGGGCACACTCGGTACTGCGGTGGATGTGCCGTTGGGCCACAAGGACGCGGCGTTTGTACGCAGCCATTTCGACGCCATGGAAGCGCGTGTCGCCGATGCACCACGCGCCAACGAAATCGTGGTTGCCGTGGTGGTCACTGACAGCGGGCGGCCTCATCCGCGCATTGGTGGCTTACAAATACAAGAGATCGTAGGTCAGGACGGCCTGCGTTAAGTCGGTATCCCTACGCACGGGTTGTGCGGTTCTTGATTGGAGTTGATGTATGAAAGCTGATCGTAGAAAACTTCTGACCGCCTTGGGCACCATGGGCGCCTTGGGTGCGGTTGCGCCTTGGGCTTGGTCTGCCAGCAAAGTCAAACCTGGCGCTGATTCGGTATTGATCGTGGTTGATGTGCAAAATTGTTTTGTAGAAGGCGGCACTTTGCCCGTGGCCAAAGGTTCTGAAGTTGTGCCAGTGATCAACCGCATTTCAAAAGCATTTGACAATATCGTGGTCACACAAGACTGGCATACCCAAGGCCATGCGTCGTTTGCTTCAGCTTACACCGGCAAGAAACCGTTTGAAACCACCAAACTCACCTACGGCACCCAAGTGCTCTGGCCAGACCATTGTGTGCAAGGCACGCAAGATGCAGAGTTGCACAAAGACTTGGCCTTGCCATCCGCTCAATTGATCATCCGCAAGGGCTACCACCCCAAGGTTGACAGCTATTCGGCTTTCATGGAAGCAGATAAAAAAACTGCAACGGGTTTGTCTGGTTACTTGAAACAACGCGGTATCAAGAAAGTTTTTGTCACAGGTCTTGCCACTGACTTTTGCGTGGCTTGGACAGCGATGGATGCTCGCGCCGCCGGTTTTGAAGTGGCTGTGGTGGAAGATGCCTGCCGTGGCATTGACTTGAACGGCTCGCTGGCTGCAGCTTGGAAAAGCATGGCCGACAAAGGTGTCAAGCGCATCCAGTCTGACGATATCCAAGTCGGCTGAAGCTAAAGCCTGATCACACCGACGTCTATGACTCCCTTGCGTTCAGTGGAGGTCACACTCAAGGTCAATCAACACACTGTTGATCTGACCTTGAGCGACGCGGCCAATTTGTTGCATGTGCTGCGCAACGACCTTGGACTGAACGCACCTAAATACGGTTGCGGGCTAGGCGAATGCGGGGCGTGTACCGTGTTGGTCGACGATATTCCCGCCCGTGCTTGCGTCATACCTGCGTTAGAAATGCAAGGCAGAAACATCACTACGTTGGAAGGTTTGGGCGATGCGCAATGTCCGCATCCAGTACAACAAGCTTTCATTGAGACCCAAGCCGCGCAATGCGGCTATTGTTTGAATGGCATGCTGATGATGACCGTGGCATTGTTGCGCCGCCACCCGCATCCCACGCAACAGCAAATACGACAAGCCCTGTCGGCCAATTTGTGCCGCTGCGGCACACACCTTGAAATCATCGCCGCTGTGCATCGTGCAGCAGAATTAATGGGTTCGCATACACCATGAACATGCGCGCGTCACAAGTCAAGTCGCGCGAGGATATATGGCAGGCAAGCGGTGTGTGTCGCGTTGTGCGTGCGCCCTTGCCAGCAGCGCCGCCTGCGCCAGGTCAACCCGGCTTTGTGTTCAGCCAACCAGACGAAGGTCATGAATGCTTCATTGCTTTGTGGGACGACGGCAGCGTCACAGCGCTTCACGGCCATGTGGATTTAGGCACAGGATTGCGCACTGCGCTCACGCAAATCGTGGCCGAAGAATTGTCCGTATCGCCATCGCGCATACACCTGTTGATGGGAATGACGGGTGTTTCACCCAACCAAGGCGCGACCATTGCCAGTGCTTCGATACAAATACACGCTGCGCCATTGCGTGCCGCAGCCGCACAAGCCGCGCAATGGCTGTTGCAACAAGCGGCGCGTTTATGGGTGTTGCCTGTAGATGATTTACGTTTGACCCCGGCAGGTATACAAACCAAAGACCGTTCGCCTGTGCCCTGGGGTAAGTTGCTCACCGGCTTGAACATTGAATTGACTTTGGACTTGAATACGCCACTCAAGCCATTGAATGAACACAGCTTGTCTGGCCAGAGTCTGGGGCGTATCGACATACCTGCCAAGGTATTTGGCGAATTGGTGTTTGTGCATGACATGCGGTTGCCGGGGATGTTGCACGGGCGTGTGGTGCGACCGCCTTATGCAGGTGCTGACAGCGGGGACTTCATCGGTCATACTTTGGAGCGTGTTGAAGCTCAATCAATCGCCCATATACCCGGCATACGTTCGGTGGTCGTACAAGGTGACTTCGTCGGCATCGTGGCCGAGCGCGAAGAACACGCCGAGCAGGCCATGCGCGAACTCACGGTGGTTTGGAAAACCTGGCCTGGTATGCCTGATGTGTCTGACAGTGAAAACGCGATCCGAAGCAACCCGTCAACGCAGCGCCAATTGATCAACGACGGCGATATTGACAAGGCATTGGGCGATGCTGCACAACAATTGCAACGCACTTATGTATGGCCTTATCAAATGCACGCGTCCATCGGGCCATCGTGCGCAGTGGCGCATTGGCAACCGTTACAGAAAAATGCGTCTGGGTATGCATTACGTATCTGGGCTGGCACACAAAACCCGCATGCCTTGCGCGCCGACATTGCCATGCTTTGCGGACTGCGCGATACACAGGTGGAAGTGGTGCGCATGGAGGCGGCAGGTTGTTACGGACGCAACGCTGCAGATGATGTGGCCGCGGATGCAGCCTTGTTGTCCAAAGCGGTGGGTGCACCGGTGCGTGTGCAACTCAGCCGCGAGCAAGAGCACTTGTGGGAACCCAAGGGTGCGGCTCAACTGATGCAAGTGCGAGGCGGTTTGTCTGTCAGCGGTGAACCCAGTGGTTATGACTTTCAAACATCGTATCCGTCCAACGGCGCTACGACGCTGGCGCTGTTGCTCACGCGCACGGTAGAACCGCTGGCGCGTGCCTACGAGATGGGCGACCGCACCGCACGCCCGCCTTATGACTATGCCGATTTGCGAGTCACTGTCAACGACATGCCGCCTATATTGCGAGCTTCTTGGTTGCGTGGTGTATCGGCTTTGCCGAACGCCTTTGCGCATGAAAGTTTCATCGATGAACTGGCGACTGCCGCAGAAGTGGATCCGTTGCAATACAGACTGGCGCATATGTCTGATGAGCGTGCCAAGGACGTGTTGCAAGCCACCGCCGACAAAGCCGGATGGAAGTCGCACACAAAGGCACAGCAACAAGCTGCACAAGGTGAATGGTTGCAAGGACAAGGCGTGGCTTATGCACGCTACACGCACAGCAAATGGCCAGGCTTTGGCGCAGCATGGGCGGCATGGGTGGCTGATGTGCAAGTACACAAAATCACAGGCGAAGTACAGGTCAAGCGCGTGGTGGTAGGGCATGATGCGGGGCGCGTCATCAACCCCAAAGGCGTCGAACAACAAGTACACGGCAATGTGTTGCAAACCACCAGTCGGGCATTGCTGGAGCAGATACAAACCGATAGCGTCAACGGCAGCGTGACCAGCGCCGAATGGGGCAGCTATCCGATTTTGAATTTCAATCAAGTGCCGGTGGTTGAAGTGGTGCAAATGCCGCGCCCATTGCAAGACCCTTTAGGTGCTGGCGAGTCTTCTTCAGTACCTGGAACAGCAGCGATAGCGAATGCGATTTTTGATGCGACCGGTGTGCGATTTCGTAACCCACCGTTCACGCCGGAAGTGGTACGTGCCGCTTTACATCCATTGGCCGCACCCGCGACCCCAGCACCGCAAGCTGATCAAGTCACACCTCATGTGCCACGTGCCACACAACCGGGCATGGTCAGAGGTTGGCGCTGGCAACAGTTGAGCGGTGTATTGCTCGCTGGGCTTGCTGTGGGTGCAACCGTCATCGGTTGGCGCAGTGCTTTGCCGCGTGTATCTCCGGTGAGTTCCTCATTCTCATCCGCGCAAGTAGAGCGCGGCTCACAGTTGGCAGCCTTGGGTAATTGCGTGAGTTGTCATACAGCTGATCAAGGGGCCGCATTGGCTGGCGGTAAACCTTTCGTCACGCCCTACGGCACGGTCTACAGCACCAACCTGAGCCCTGATCCTGAAACCGGTATGGGCGCATGGTCATACCAGGCGTTTGCACGCGCCATGCGTGAGGGTGTGTCGCGTGACGGTCATGCCTTGTATCCGGTGTTTCCGTTCACCTCATTTGCACGGATGAGCGATGAAGACATGACTGCCTTGTACGCTTGGTTGATGGCGCAAACGCCGGTCACACAATCAACGCCTGCAGCAGTCATGGTGCTGGGTTTGAATATGCGCCCTTTGTTGTCCGTATGGAACGCTTTGTTTCACACCGACAGAGCAGACCGCTACGACAGCAGCCAAACCCCACAATGGAACCGCGGCGAATACCTGGTCAATGGCGTAGCGCATTGCGGTGCGTGTCACACACCGCGCAACATCATTGGGGCCGAGCAAAAGCAAACGGCTTATATGCAAGGGGCTTGGGTAGATGGCTGGCAGGCACCGGCATTGACAAGTTTCAACCATTCACCGATGCCTTGGCGCGAGCAGGACTTTTTCAATTACTTGCGCAAAGGCTATACGGGTTTTCATGGCACAGCCAGTGGGCCGATGGCGCAAGTGGTGCGTAATTTACGAACCGTTTCTGACGATGACTTGCAAGCCATGTCTTTGTATTTGGCGTCTTTGAATCCTAGTTCTACCGCTTTAGATGAGGCTGATTTCGGGGGCCGTGCCCTCGCGGTAGTCACGCAAGCCGCAGACCGCGCACCCTTGTCTGACGCTGCAGCCAGACAGTTTGCGGGCAGTTGCGGTGCCTGCCACCATGACGGTGATGGTCCGCAGTTGCTCGGTGTGAATCAACCGCTTGCACTCAACGGTAATTTGCACAGCGACAGTCCAGCCAATTTGGTACGGGTTATTCTGCAAGGTGTGCAGCAAGCGGCTTCACGCGACATTGGCTACATGCCGGCATTTGAAAACAGCTTGAGCAAGGCGCAAATCACGGCTTTAGTTCAGTGGATGCGACAACGTTATGCACCTGATAAACCCGCTTGGACGCAAGA
>NZ_JAVLFQ010000035.1:0-67267 GCF_046052765.1 Limnohabitans sp.
TTTTCAAAAAAGGTTTTGCAAAAATCAGTAAATACCACTTTCAAGTCTTTGAAGCTGATGTTTTCGCCAATCCACAAGCCTTCACATTGGTGAAACATGGGCGAGTGCGTGGCATCGCTATCAACACGGTAAGTGCGGCCGGGAGCAATCACACGTATTTCTGGCATGGCTTGCCCAGCATCTATCCGAGTCTGGTACTTTTGCACATGTGCCATGGCATGACGGATTTGCATGGGGCTGGTATGGGTGCGCAACAAGTAGCCGCCTTCAACATAAAACGTGTCGTGCATGGAACGCGCAGGATGATCTTCAGGGGTGTTAAGTGCCGTGAAATTGAACCAGTCGGTTTCGATTTCAGGTCCTTGCGCCACTTCAAAACCCATAGAGGTGAATATCTGTTCGATGCGCTCCAGGCTCAAGCTGACGGGATGCAATCCGCCTTGGCTGTGTAAGCTGCCCGGTAAAGTCACGTCGTAGGTTTCAGCCTTTAACTGAGCGTTCAACTCAGCGAGAGCAAGTTGTTCGCGGCAATGGTTCAAAGCCGCTTCGATCGCTTGTTTGGCGACATTGATCAATGCGCCTTGGCTTTTCTTGGCTTCTATATCGAGTTTGGCCAAGCCCTTCATGCGCTCGGTCAAATGCCCTGCTTTTCCCAGGAACTGCGCTTTGGCATTTTCCAGCTCAACAGGTGTGGTGCAAGCGGTGAACAGTTCCTGCGCCTGTTTCACCAAGGAATCGAGCTCATTCATGACTTGTCTTTGCTACAAATGAAGAAGGGATTGAAGTTTGGAAACCTCAACCCCTAGGGATCAACAAACTGCCCGTGGTCAGACGGACAATTCAAAGGCCGGATCAGGCCGCCAACTTGGCTTTCACTTGGTCAACGATGTGACCGAATGCAGCTTTGTCATGCACCGCCAGATCTGCCAGCATTTTGCGGTCGATCTCGATGGCGGCTTTGCGCAAACCGTTGGCGAATTGGCTGTAAGTGATGCCGAATTCACGTGCAGCCGCATTGATACGGGCGATCCACAATTGGCGGAACACACGTTTTTTGGCACGGCGGTCACGGTAGGCGTATTGCCCAGCCTTCATCACCGCTTCTTTGGCGATGCGATAGACGTTACCGCGGCGACCACGGAAGCCTTTTGCAAGGGCTAAAACTTTTTTGTGTCTGGCGCGAGCCGTCACACCACGTTTTACGCGAGGCATATTAAATTCTCCTTGTTCGTCCGTTGATCACAGGCCGGCCATGGGCAGCATTTGCGCCATGTGACCCATATTGGTTTCATGCACACCGGTTGGACCGCGCAAGTGACGTTTGTTCTTGGTGGTCTTTTTGGTCAGGATGTGTCGCTTAAAGGCTTGACCGCGCTTGACGGTACCGCCTGGACGAACGCGAAAACGCTTTTTAGCGCTGCTTTTGGTCTTCATCTTGGGCATATGAATGCTCCTGTTTTTTGTGCTCGTGAGGCGCTGCGAACCAGACGCAGACTTGTTAGCCCCGAGACACTTGTTTGCGTGGCCTTTTACGCTGTCGCTGTTTGCACAGTTTCAGCGGCGGGTTTGGCTACGCTACCCGGTTTTTTCTTGCCCGGCGCGATCATCATGACCATCTGCCGTCCTTCCAGTTTGGGAAACTGCTCAACCACAATCAAGTCAGCAAGTTCATCCCGAATTCTTTGCAATAGCGCCATACCGATTTCTTGGTGGGTAATCTCCCTACCCCTGAATCGCAATGTGATTTTGCATTTGTCGCCATCATCCAAAAACCGTTTGATGTTGCGCAACTTGATGTTGTAGTCACCATCATCAGTGCCAGGACGGAATTTGATTTCCTTAACCTCGATCACTTTTTGCTTGGACTTGGCTTCTGCAGCCTTTTTCTGTTCCTGGTACTTGAATTTGCCGTAATCCATCAACCTACAAACCGGTGGAACCGCGGTGGGTGAAATCTCCACCAAATCCACATCTAGCTCGCCAGCCATTCGCAATGCTTCAGCAAGACTCAGAATGCCTATGGCTTCGTTGTTCGGGCCGCTAACGCGGACTTCGGGAGCCATGATTTCCCGGTTAAGGCGGTGTTTGCGTTCCTCGCGTTGACGGCGATCGCGAAATTCAGTAGCGATGGTTCAATCCTTCAAAAAGTCGCTGAGTAACCAGCAGAAAACACCGCGCAATGAGGCTCAAGGCAATAACAAAATGTCATTGTTTGGAGGCGATATCAGAGGCTAACTTTTGGGAGAAAGCTTCGAGTGTCATGACACCGAGATCGATATTGCCCCGGGCGCGCACTGCGACGGTACCTGCTGCCATTTCCTTGTCACCCATGACTAGGATGTAAGGCAGCTTTTGCATTGAATGCTCGCGTATTTTATACGTAATTTTCTCGTTCCTCAGATCCTTGGTCACCCTAAACCCTTGATTTTTCAGCTTTTTGACCACATCCAAGGCATATTCAGCCTGTGCATCGGTGATATTGAGCACGACCACCTGCTCAGGAGCAAGCCAAACAGGCAGTGCACCAGCATGTTGCTCAATCAAAATACCAATGAATCGCTCAAGACTTCCAACGATGGCTCGATGCAGCATGACCGGACGATGTCGTGCACCGTCTTCTCCCACATATTCCGCGCCAAGTCGCTCT
Organism: Limnohabitans sp.; assembly: GCF_046052765.1. Classification (GTDB taxonomy): domain Bacteria; phylum Pseudomonadota; class Gammaproteobacteria; order Burkholderiales; family Burkholderiaceae_C; genus Limnohabitans. The sequence goes on from NZ_JAVLFQ010000035.1 coordinate 2,648, forward strand.
GGCATGGAAAAGTCCACCTGTATGGTTCCACATTGCCATTGACGGCCGATAGCATCCTTCAAGGTGTATTCAATTTTAGGACCGTAAAAAGCGCCGTCACCGGGCGAAATGATGAAGTCGCAACCAGATGCTTTTAAGCTATGCATCAGCGCATCTTCTGCCCTGTCCCAACTTTCGTCAGAGCCTATGCGTTGTGCTGGGCGCGTGGCAATTTTGTAAATGATATCGACAAAGCCAAAATCTTTATAAACCTTTTGCAGTAACGAAGTGTACGCAACGCATTCATCCAATATTTGCTCTTCAGTACAAAAAATATGTCCATCGTCCTGCGTAAAACCACGCACACGCATGATGCCATGCAATCCACCAGTAGGTTCGTTACGGTGACATTGACCGAATTCGCCGTAACGCAAAGGCAATTCGCGATAGCTTTTAATCCCTTGGTTAAAAATCAGAATATGTCCAGGACAATTCATGGGCTTGAGTGCGTAATCACGTTTTTCCGACTCGGTAGTGAACATGTTTTCACGGTACTTGTCCCAGTGACCTGTTTTCTCCCACAAAGTTTTATCTAAGATTTGAGGCGCTTTGACCTCTAGGTACCCGTTGTCACGGTAAACCTGGCGCATGTACTGCTCCACCATCTGCCACAAAGTCCATCCGTTCGGATGCCAGAACACCAGGCCAGGTGCATGGTCGTCGATATGGAACAAATCGAGTTCACGACCCAGCTTGCGGTGGTCGCGTTTTTCAGCTTCTTCTATTTGCGTCAAATACAGTTGTAAGTCTTCTTTGCTTGCCCAAGCAGTTCCATATATACGTTGCAGCATTTCGTTTTTGCTGTCGCCACGCCAATAAGCACCCGCGACTTTCATCAACTTAAAGTGTTTGAGCTTTCCTGTGCTTGGTACATGCGGGCCGCGGCACAAGTCCTCAAACTCTCCTTCCCTGTAAAGACTGACATCTTCACCAGCGGGAATGCTGCCCACGATCTCTGCTTTGTAATGCTCGCCTAAGGATTCAAAATAAGAAACAGCTTCGTCACGCGGTAACACACGGCGAATTACCTGTTCATCCTTTGCCGCAAGTTCGGACATTCTTTTTTCAATGGCCACCAAATCTTCTGGCGTGAAAGGCCGCTCAAATGAAAAGTCATAGTAAAAACCATTTTCAATGACAGGACCAATGGTGACCTGAGCTTGTGGAAACAAGGATTTCACCGCATAAGCCAATAAGTGCGCAGTTGAGTGGCGTATCAACTCAAGACCCTCGGCGTCCTTAGCTGTTATTATGGAAACAGTCGTATCTTGTGAAATGCTGAAACTTGCATCAACAAGAAGACCGTTGACTTTTCCACCTAATGTGGCTTTAGCTAGTCCAGCACCTATGGATGCGGCCAGTTCAGCGACCGTGACGGGGCCAGGGAATTCACGCAAAGAACCGTCAGGTAATGTGATTTGAACCATGTGTCTGAAATTAAAAAAGCGCGGAAATAAACCGCGCTGAATGGCTGGAGTGTCAACAAGTTGTTGATTTTCACATAAAAAAAGCCCGGTCACGACCGGGCTTTACAAAGCAGCGAATTTCAATGGAATTGTTCTTCTTCTGTAGATCCTGTCAGTGCTTTGACGCTAGATGATCCACCTTGAATAACAGTGGTCACATCGTCAAAATAACCAGCACCCACCTCCTGCTGATGCGATACAAACGTATAGCCTTGATCTCTGGCCGCAAACTCAGGTTCTTGAACCATATTCACATAATGTTTCATGCCTTCACCATTTGCATAAGCGTGAGCAAATTGGAAAGTATTAAACCAATTGATATGAATGCCTGCCAAGGTAATGAACTGGTACTTGTAACCCAACGAGGATAAATCTTCCTGGAACGAGGCGATCTGGTTATCATTCAAATTCTTCTTCCAATTGAATGAGGGTGAGCAGTTGTAAGAAAGCAGTTTGCCCGGGCAAGCAGCGTGAACAGCCTGGGCAAATTCGCGCGCAAACCCAATATCGGGAACGCCAGTCTCACACCAGACCAAATCAGCGTAAGGGGCATATGCCACACCACGGCTGATGGCTTGCTCTAAACCGTTTTTGACTCGGTAAAAACCTTCTTGGGTGCGTTCGCCAGTCAAAAATGGCTTGTCGTTAGCATCATGGTCTGAAGTGATCAGATTGGCGGCTTCCGCGTCGGTGCGGGCCAGAACAATGGTAGGCACACCCATGACATCTGCAGCGAATCGTGCAGAAATCAATTTCTCACAAGCTTCATGCGTAGGTACAAGAACCTTGCCGCCCATATGTCCGCATTTCTTAACAGCTGCCAGTTGGTCTTCAAAATGCACCCCTGCAGCACCAGAGGCAATCATGTTTTTCATCAACTCGAAAGCGTTCAATACGCCACCGAAACCTGCTTCTGCATCAGCCACAATCGGCAGGAAATAGTCGATGAAATCATTGTGACCAGGTTCGATACCACGACCCCATTGAATTTCATCAGCACGCTTGAACGTGTTGTTGATACGGCGAACCATTGTCGGCACAGAATCATAGGCATACAAAGATTGGTCGGGATACATCGTCTCTGAAGTATTTCCATCTGCAGCCACTTGCCACCCAGACAGATAGACAGCTTCTAAGCCAGCTTTAGCTTGTTGCATGGCTTGACCGGCACTGATCGCTCCAAAGGCATTGACATAACCTTTCTTAGAACCTCCATTGATTTTGTCCCACAGCTTTTCAGCTCCGCGCTTTGCAAGCGTGTGTTCAATGTGCATACTTCCACGTAAACGCACCACGTCGGCTGCGGAATATCCACGCTTGACGCCTTTCCAACGTGGGTTATTTGCCCAGTCTTTTTCGATGGCTTCGATTTGCTGTTGCCGGTTAAGTAGGGTTTTTGTCATTTTTAGCTCCAATGTGATGAAAATTGAACGGCTCTTCCTTTAACAAGGATGAATATGGGGTGTATTTTAAGTCTTATATAAGATATTTTTTCAATCTTGTGTCTTATATATGAATAAATTAAAATACATATGAATCAATACTTTATATATTAAATATCATATTATAAAAACGTAATTTGTATTATAAGATGATAAATAAAAAATTAATTTCAATAATTTCATTATGTGGAAAAGATTTTCATCCAATAAGTTTAATTAGCAGATTTTTCTCAAGCTATGGAGCGAATAGAAAAATTTCCAAGGCAAAAATCAATAAAAAATGAATTTCAGAGGAGAAAAAGTGATTTTTGTTATGAAATAAACAATTTCTACCTTAGGATATAGGAAGCCGACAAAAGCAAAAAAACTTGGCGGCTTTTCAATCACTTTTAGAAGGAAAATGAAAATGGCAACTGCAAAAAAAGCGGCTAAAAAAACCGCTGTTAAAAAAACTCCTGCAAAAAAAGCACCCGCAAAAAAAGCGGTAGTCAAAAAACCAGCAGCGAAAAAAGCACCTGCTAAAAAAGCAGTAGCGAAAAAAGCACCTGCAAAGAAAGCGGCAGTCAAAAAAACTGCAGCGAAAAAAGCACCTGCTAAAAAAGTAACAGCCAAAAAGGCGCCTGCTAAAAAGCGCACTCCCAATGCTGCGTTCATGAAACCACTGACACCAAGCAGTGCGTTAGCTGCGGTGATTGGATCAAGTCCGTTGCCACGCACAGAAGTCGTGAGCAAATTGTGGACATACATCAAAAAGCACAGTCTGCAAGACAAAGTCAACAAGCGCAACATCAACGCTGATGACAAATTAAAGGCTGTTTTCGGAAAAGCTCAAGTAACAATGTTCGAGTTAGCCAGCTTAATTGGCAAACACTTGCACTGAAAATACACAACTGCTTGTTTAAAAGGGCCGCTTTTGCGGCTCTTTTTATTTACACAACTGTATTAGAAATTTTGGTTGTCGAAGTGAATGTAAATTCACCTGGCGCACGGATAGGGTCAACGTTCACTGAGATAACAGCGCCTGGAAGAAACTTTCCCTCAAGCAATAACTTTGACAAAGGATTTTCAATACGTTGTTGTATGGCCCTTTTGAGCGGACGGGCACCAAAAACAGGATCAAAACCTACTTTTGCAAGTTCAAGTAATGCAGGATTAGAAACATTTAAGTCGAGGTCAATTCTTGCTAATCGATCACTTAAAGCTCGCAACTGTATGCCTGCTATTTTCTCAATATGTAGAGCATTCAAGGAATGAAAAACTACTGTTTCATCAATTCGATTTAGAAATTCTGGACGGAAATGATTTTTCAATTCATCAAATACAGCTTCTTTGATTTCCAGTGAATCCTGACCAACCATTGATTGGATGATCTTGGATCCTATGTTTGAAGTCATCACAATAACTGTATTTTTAAAATCAACAGTTCTACCTTGACCATCTGTCAATCGACCATCATCGAGCACTTGTAAAAGAATATTGAAAACATCAGGATGTGCTTTTTCAATTTCATCCATCAGAATGACTGAATAGGGTTTGCGACGAACTAACTCAGTTAAGTACCCTCCTTCGTCGTAGCCCACATACCCGGGGGGAGCACCAATCAATTTACTTACAGAGTGTTTCTCCATGAATTCACTCATGTCTATGCGAATCAAGTGGTCCTCGCTATCAAAAAGAAAACCCGCTAAAGATTTGCACAGCTCGGTCTTACCAACACCAGTAGGACCTAAAAATAAAAAAGAACCAGTTGGACGCGATGGATCACTTAAACCAGCCCTTGATCGCCGAATGGCATTTGCAACGGCTTGGATCGCCTCGTCTTGACCAATCACTGTTTCATGCAGGCTGTTTTCCATTTGCAGCAATTTATCTTTTTCACCCTGCATCAATTTCGACACAGGAATACCTGTTGCACGGGCTACAACTTCGGCAATTTCCTCTGCACCGACTTGTGTTCTTAGCAAGCGCGTTGTTTGAACAGCTTTTGCGGGGTTTTGCTCATACGCATTTGCTTCTTTGAATTTTTTTTCTAATTCAGGCAACTTGCCGTATTGAAGTTCAGCAACCTTATTGAAATTACCTTGTCGTTTAAATTCTTCCATTTGCATTTTGCATCGCTCAATTTCTTCTTTAAGCAAAGCGCCACCTTGTGCTTGAGCCTTTTCAGATTTCCAGATTTCTTCTAAATCTGCATATTCAAGTTGCAACTTAACAATTTCATCTTCGATGATTGCCATACGTTTTTGAGAGGCTTCATCTTGCTCCTTGCGCACAGCCTCACGTTCAATTTTGAGTTGAATCAATCGTCGATCAAGCTTATCCATTACCTCAGGTTTTGAATCTATTTCAATTTTTATTTTGGCCGCGGCTTCATCAATCAAATCAATGGCTTTATCCGGTAGAAACCGATCTGTAATGTATCTGTGAGAAAGCTCTGCAGCAGCAACAATTGCAGGATCTGTGATTTCCACACCGTGATGAATTTCATATTTTTCCTGTAACCCCCGCAAAATTGCTATGGTTGCTTCCACTGTTGGTTCACCCACAATGATTTTTTGAAATCGCCTCTCTAAAGCAGCATCTTTTTCAATGTATTTCCTGTATTCATCTAAAGTCGTTGCTCCGACGCAGTGCAATTCTCCTCTTGCAAGAGCAGGCTTGAGCATATTCCCCGCATCCATCGCACCTTCAGCTTTTCCTGCGCCGACCATGGTGTGCAGTTCATCAATAAAAACGATTGAATTTCCTTGATCTTTCGCCAATTCATTCAAAACATTCTTTAATCTTTCTTCAAATTCGCCTCTAAATTTTGCACCTGCCAATAAAGAGGCCATATCCAAGGATAAAACTCGCTTACCTTTTAAGGAATCAGGAACTTCGCCAGCAACAATACGCTGCGCAAGTCCTTCAACAATTGCGGTCTTACCTACGCCTGGCTCACCGATCAATACAGGATTATTTTTACTTCTACGTTGAAGTACTTGAATAGCGCGACGAATTTCATCATCTCTTCCAATGACTGGGTCAAGTTTTCCCTGCCGTGCGCGCTCGGTTAAATCCAAGCAATATTTTTTTAAAGTTTCTCTTTGAGACTCAGGATCAGCACTTTTGACTGACTCCCCTCCTCTGACAGCCTCTATGGCAGCTAGTAATGTTTGTTTATTTAAACCATGCGATCTGGCTTTATTTGCTAGTTCTATTTTTGAATCAGCCAGCACTAGAAAAAACAACTCACTGGCTACGTACTGATCTCCACGCTTAAGTGCATCTTTTTCTGCCGCTTGCAATATAGTCACCAGTTCTCGGCTTACTTGGACTTGTTCCTGCCCGTGAACAGTGGAAAGTTTACCCATCGCTTCTTCGCTGTCACGGAGTAATGCATTGATATTGACACCAGCTCGCATTAACAGCGCCCGCGGTCCATCGTCTTGTTTAAGCATAGCGACGACCAAATGACAGACTTCTATGTAGCCATGGTCAGCACCAAGCGCCAAAGTTTGTGCATCTGATAAAGCTTCTTGGAATTTGGTTGTTAACTTGTCTAGCCGCATACGTACCTCATTTTCAGTTCTAAGAGCTATTTGCGGCAGTTAAACCATTTTTCAATATCAATCTAAAGGTTTAGAAGGACTGTGCGCCGCATTGTTTGACAATATGCCCCATCGGCTCAAAGCATGGTCATCACTGACTCGAGCATCTACCCAACTATGCCCGCGAGGGGTAAGTTCCTTTTTCCAAAAAGGCGCATGTGTTTTTAAGTAGTCCATTAAAAATTCACAAGCTTGGAAACTTTGTCCTCTATGAGCAGAGGCAACTGCTACCAATACGATTTGATCAAGTGGCTTCAATAAACCAACCCTGTGAATAATTGTCGCCCCTATAAGTTCAAAACGAAGTTTAGCCTCCCCCACCATGTGATGAATAGACGCTTCAGTCATACCTGGATAGTGTTCCAATTCGAGCGTGGAAACAGTGTCTCCCTGATTTCGATCCCTCACAGTCCCGATGAAACTGCAAACAGCGCCCACCTCTTTATTATCAAGACGCAATTTCTCAATTTCTTGACTTAGATCAAAATCGTGAGTTTGAATAGCGATTTTTAAATACATATTTATCCACCCGTCACAGGAGGGAAAAAAGCTACCTCGGCATTTTCTTTCAATAACAAATCACCATCACAAACAACTTGGTTCATTGCCATTCGTATAGCCTTACCTTGAGAGAGTGCAGCACGGTAATTGGCTCCTTTAGACATCAATTCATCGCGTAACCCATTTAAATCTAAGCATGATGTCTCGACTTCTTCACTGGAAATTCCAATTTGTTCACGCACTGAAGCAAAATAACGAATGTTGATTTTCATGACATCCAATTTGTAAAGGGAATGAAATTAACTTCATCTCCCGGATTAATGACTTTGCCAGGCGGGTTGTCCACCACGCCATCCGCCCAAACCACAGATGTCAAAACACCTGAACTTTGATTTTCAAATATATCCAATCCGCCGCGTTCATTTCGCTTTACACGCAAAAATTCTCTTCGTTTATCCGCTTTAGGCCAAGCAAAATCAGCCCTCATGGGAAAGGAGGATAAATGAGTTCCATTTGCGCCTTGTAATTTCAAGATAAATGGTTTTGCTAACAGTAAAAAAGTAATATAACTAGAAACTGGATTACCAGGCAAGCCTATAAAGTGAGTCAGTTTGGTTGGATGAATGATTTGCCCGTACGCGAATGGCTTACCAGGTTTGATAGCCAATGACCAAAGATTGAGTTGACCCAGCGATTGAACAGCAGGTTTAACATGGTCTTCCTCTCCCACAGATACACCCCCGCTAGTAAGAATGAGATCATGACTGTTTGCAGCGATTGAAAAAGCTTTTGTAGTTTCTGTCAAATCATCAGGTAGTATGCCGAAGTCAGACACATCACACCCCAAACGAATTAGCAAGGCCTTAAGAAAGAATCTGTTGGAGTTATAAATTGCTCCTGGTTTCATATTCTCAGGCTCAATCTCACCGGGCATAACCAATTCATCACCCGTTGAAAAAAGTGCGACTTTAGGTCGGACAGTTACTTTAATTTTTGCTAAACCAATACTTGCCGCCAATCCAATGGCCGAGGGATGAAGTCTTTGACCTCGAGAAAGAATTTTAGAGTTCAATGAAATATCTTCGCCTTTGTGACGAACACATTGACCCGCTTTAGGTTGCGCATTTATTTGAATGTGTCCGTTTTCTAATATTTCACATTCCTCTTGCATCACTACAGTATCCGCCCCCCGAGGCATTGGTGCACCTGTAAAAATCCTATCTGCTTGACCCGGTGTTAGATTGACAGGCGAACTTCCAGCAGGAATTCGATTGCCTATTTTTAAGATGCCACCACTCTTTAAAAAATCTGAATGCTTAAAAGCATAACCATCCATGGCCGAGTTATCGAAAGCAGGTACTTCTATTTTGGAATAAATATCCTCGGCCAAGACTCTATGGTCAGCATCAAAAATAGAAACCACTTCATCAGCAGGCAAGCTTGCGGAAAAGCCAAGCAGTAACTCTAAAGCGTCATCGAGTGGAAGAAGTGCTTGCTTGTTCATGATGTATGAGGTTTTACAACTAATGAAAAGATAGAATTAGTGACAGTTAGTCTCAATGTAATTCTTAATCAAATTGATATGTGGCGGTAAAACTGTGTATTTCAAATCAAGCTTTGTCAGATCTTTGAATTTGGCTGGTATTTCAGGTAATTGGTGAATGGCTTCGTAAATTGTTTCAGAGAATTTAATTGGCAATGCAGTTTCTAACACTACCATAGGTTCATTAGGTATCAAATAAGAACGAGCAACGTTCACACCATCAGCAGTATGTGGATCAATGATTCTTTCATAGCTTGAGTAGACTTGGTTAATGCAATCTAGTCTATTTTGATGAGAACTCTTACCACTTACAAAGCCATATTTTTCTTTAATATGCATGAAATCCGGCTGGGCTGCAAGCGAAAACTCGCCTCGCTCTCTCAATTGAGTTGAGAATAAATCGTTGGTCAATGATGTGTCACGATTTAAAAAATCAAATATAAAACGCTCAAAGTTGCTTGCCTTGGAAATATCCATAGAGGGACTAGACGTCTCAAACGTATTTTGACTGTCTCTAAGCCTATACACACCAGAGCGGAAAAATTCATCTAGAACATCATTCTCATTGGTTGCAACGACCAGTTGAGAGATTGGCAAACCCATCATTCTGGCAACATGACCGGCACAAACGTTTCCAAAATTACCGCTAGGTACTGCAAAACTGATCTTCTGATCACTTGTGTCGGTGGCTTGGAAATACCCAGAAAAATAATATACAACCTGCGCAAGAAGTCGCGCCCAATTGATTGAATTGACTGTACCAATTTTGTATTTCTTTTTGAAATTTAAATCCCCCGATACAGCTTTGACAATGTCCTGACAATCATCAAAAACTCCATCGATAGCAATATTGAAAATATTTTCATCCAATAGGCTAAACATTTGTGCTTGTTGAAATTTGCTCATGCGTCCATGGGGACTGGTCATGAATACGCGCACCCCTTGCTTTCCTCGCATCGCATATTCAGCCGCACTTCCAGTATCGCCAGAAGTCGCGCCAAGGATATTTAACTGTTCACCCCTTCTCAATAACTCATACTCGAATAAATTTCCTAATAATTGCATGGCCATATCCTTGAAAGCCAAGGTGGGTCCATTAGAAAGTTCAAGGATTGAGATGTTGGAATCGAGTTTTCTCAAGGGTGTGATCAAAGGGTCACCAAATATCTCTGCACGGTAAGTTTTGACACACAAACCCATTAAATCCTGAGCAGGAATATCATCTATGTATAAAGATACGATTTCAAATGCCAGATACGCATATCCCTTGGTGTGATAGATATTGCGCAATCTGTTCAAATTTTCTAGATTTAAATAAGGGTATCTTTCAGGCAGATAAAGACCTCCATCTGGAGCTAAGCCTTCCAGCAGAATATCGCAAAATTTTTGTTTTTGAGCATACCCTCGTGTTGAGACATAAAACATCAGTTGAAATCTTCCTTGCGAATACGAATAACAGGTACCAAAACGGTAGATAGTTTTTGAATCTCGGATATGGCCAATTCCATCACGGATTCTTTAGCCTCATGCGTGAGAATAATGAGTTCAGTTTGCTTGCTTTCTGCGCTAGCTGGTTGCTGCAACATAGCATCTACACTGATGCCATGATCAGCTAGTATGCTGGAAATACTGGCAAGCACACCAGATTGATCTGCAACCCCTATGCGCAGGTAATTGCAAGTTGAAACATCAGCAATAGAAATGATTTGCGTGAATTGAGTATGTTCATATCGGAAACCCAAATCAGCTACCCGTTGATCAGGATCAGCTTTTGCAAGTCTGCTGATGTCTATCAGATCAGCAATAACTGCACTTGCGGTAGGTTCACCACCAGCACCTTTGCCGTAATACATGCTTGTTCCTAGGGCATCCGAGTTCACCATCACTGCATTCATTGCACCCTCTACTTTTGCAAGTAACGATCTCTCTGAAATTAAACAAGGATGGACTCTAACCTCAACTCCTTGGGCCGTTTGCTTTGTAATGCCTAACAATTTGATTCTGTAACCCAACTGCTCAGCAAATTGCATATCTTGTGATTGAAGATGCGAAATTCCTTCAATATATGTTTGATCAAATGGAATAGGGATGCCATAGGCAATGGCAGCCAAGATACTGCACTTGTGTGCGGCATCAATACCTTGTATGTCAAAAGCAGGATCAGCTTCGGCATATCCTAATCGCTGTGCCTCTGTTAAGGCTTGTTGGAATCCCCAATGCTTTTCACTCATTTGAGTCAAGATAAAGTTGGTTGTGCCATTGATAATGCCAGCTATCCATTGAATTCGGTTGGCTGATAGGCCTTCGCGGAGCACTTTAATGACAGGGATTCCGCCGGCAACCGATGCTTCAAACCCGACCATGACGCCTTTTTTTCGTGCTGCTTCAAAAATTTTTCCGCCATGAGTAGCCAGCAGTGCTTTATTGGCCGTCACCACATGCTTTCCTGATTCGATAGCTTTCATGACTATTTCAGATGCAAAACCATAACCGCCTATCAATTCAATAACAGCATCAATTTCTGCGTTAGCAATGATTTCATGGGCATCAGATACCACACGACAATCAGCGCTCACTATAGACTTTACTTTCGCAGTATCAAGGTCAGCAACCATAGAGATGTTCAAAGCGCGGCCCAAACGCCGCTCAATTTGATCTTGGTTTTGAATCAATAACTGATAAGTACTGCTTCCAACAGTTCCAAATCCAATTAAACCAACTTGAAGCGGTTTTAACATTGCGGATTCTTTCGGTAATTTTCTAAAAATTTAGCAATACGTTCTATCGCAACTGTCAGTTCATCTTCATGTGGCAGAAACACTATTCTGAAATGGTCTGTTGTCGGCCAATTGAATCCAGTGCCTTGCACCAGCAAAACTTTTGTCTCTTGCAATAGTTCATTGATAAAGTGCTGATCGTTTTTGATTGGATATATTTTGGGATCTAACTTAGGAAACATATAGAGTGCGGCTTGTGGCTTGACACAAGATACACCGGGAATGGCTGTGATTAATTCATAGGCTAAATCACGCTGTCTTCTTAGCCTGCCGCCAGGCTTGATCAAATCATTGATCGTTTGATAGCCTCCAAGTGCGGTTTGAATGGCGGATTGGCCGGGTACATTGGCGCATAACCGCATTGACGACAGCATGTTAAGCCCCTCAATGTAATCCTTCGCTGGTTTTTTATCACCAGATACCACCAACCATCCCGCCCTGTAACCACATGACCTGTAACTTTTGGACAGTGAGTTAAAGGTCAAAGTAAGCACATCTTTAGACAAACTTGCCATTGCCGTATGGTGAACACCGTCATACAGGACTTTGTCATACACCTCATCGGCAAAAATAATTAATCCATGCTCTCTGGCTAAATCAACAATACTTTTCAACAAATCATCTGAATACAAAGCGCCAGTGGGATTATTTGGGTTAATGACCACAATACCTTTGGTTTTTTTGGTTATCTTAGCTTTGATGTCTTCTATATTTGGCATCCATCCGTTGCCTTCATCACATAAATAATGAACTGGCGTTCCTCCAGACAAACTGACCGCAGCAGTCCACAGTGGATAATCAGGGGCAGGGAGTAACAACTCATCGCCTGTATTGAGTAACGCATTGGTAGCCATGACTATCAGTTCGCTGGCCCCATTACCCAAATAAATATCATCTAAATTTACGCCTTCCACACCTTGTTGCTGTGAGTAGTGCATGACAGCTTTACGAGCAGCAAAAATGCCCTTACTGTCTGAATAAGCAGCAGCACCTGGTAGGTTGCGAATAATGTCTTGCTGAATTTCCTCTGGCGCATCAAATCCAAAAACAGCAAGATTGCCTATATTCAATTTAATAATCTTATGGCCTTCTTCTTCCATTTGACGGGCCTTTTCCAACACTGGACCGCGAATGTCGTAGCACACATTGTCCAACTTGGATGATTTATGAATGGTTTTCAACTCAACTCCATGATCAGTTCGTATGAAAAGTCTATAATTTGACCATAATTCGGGACGAATTCCTGCCCGCTTCAATTGGAATTATGAAAATACAGCCTGATAGATCTGACAATCTCTCAATAACCGCTTACGGTGACTCATGGATTGCGGTTAACGGTAAGCAATACCCCCACAGTTTGTTCATAAGTTTCGAGGGCTTGATTCATCAATGGGAGATTTCATCCTTGGAGGGAATGGAACCCAAGCACGCTAATTTAATCTTTGATTCTGATTGTGAAATATTGATTTGGGGCTCAGGTAGGACACAAAAAATGCTCTCACCCCAAGTGCTGATCGGTTTCTTCAACAAAGGGATTGGTGTTGAGTCTATGGATACTGCTGCTGCTTGCAGAACCTTCAACATATTAAGGAATGAAGGGCGCAAGGTATCCGCCATTTTTCTTCTTGATGAAAATCTATGATTAAAAATTATTTTGTAGGCAAGTAAATACTGACAGATAAAGCAAATGTCTTTTCGATATAAAATGGCGTTACACCGAATAAACTCTTCGGACTCTTCTGTCACAACGGATCCAGCACCATGGCGATTGTTCTCAATAAACACCTACCCGAATTTGAAGCAAACGCTACAGGCGGCGTCAAAGTTACACACCATTCACACATTGGTCAAACTGTTATTTTGTACTTCTATCCCAAAGACAATACCCCTGGATGCACGACTGAAGCCATGCAATTCAGAGATAAATTCAAAGATTTCACCAAAGCTGGCGCTGTTATTTTTGGAGTTTCGCGCGATAACATGCGTTCTCATGACAGCTTCAAAGAAAAATTAGAACTTCCATTTGAATTGATCGCTGACACAGAAGAGAAAATGTGTCACATGTTTGGTGTTGTTAAAAATAAAATCATGTATGGCAAAAAGGTCAAAGGAATTGAGCGTAGTACATTTCTCATTGGCGTTGATGGCGTTCTTAAGCAGGAGTGGCGCGGATTAAAAGTTCCTGGCCATGTTGATGAAGTACTCAAAGCGGTAAAAGCCCTCAAAAAGTCAACCGCTTCAGTCTGATTCATGCCTCTTCCATCACAACCGCGCAAAAGAGCCGACTTACTCCAAGCAACAAACCCTAGAAAATCGGCTGTTTCAAAAATTGGCATAAAAAATAATCTCTTAGAAGAGGTGGACATGTCGCCTGCGAGCTTTGAACCGCAAGACGCAATTGCGGTCATCGGAATTCAACATAATGAGGCCACAAAAAATCCCCGATCAAAGACACGCAAACATATTGAGAGCAACACTCACTCACAAGAGAAGATCAAACAAAATAGAAAGAACAAAGATGTTGTAAAAAAACTCTTTGTCTTGGATACAAACGTTTTGATGCACGATCCCATGTGCCTTTTTCGGTTTGAAGAACATGATATTTTCTTACCTATGATTGTTCTAGAAGAACTAGACAGTCATAAAAAAGGCATGACAGAGGTTGCAAGAAATGCTCGTCAAACCAGCAGATTACTCGACGGCTTGGTGGGAATACACAACTCAGACATCTCAAACGGTTTAACCTTATCTAGCACTGGCCATAAAGAAGTAGGAGGAAAACTCTTCTTCCAAACCATGCCACTCGCATTTGAGTTACCTGTCAGTCTTCCCCAAGGAAAAGCAGACAATCAGATCTTAGGTGTTGTTAAAGCACTTGGGGATTTACATTCTGATAGACAGGTTGTTTTAGTCAGTAAAGACATCAATATGAGGGTTAAGGCAAGAGCCCTTGGGTTACATGCTGAAGACTATCAAAACGACAAAACACTGGAAGATGGAGATCTACTTTATTCTGGAGCCTTAGCTTTGAGCTCAGACTTCTGGTCTAAGCAAGCTAAAACCATTGAGAGTTGGCAAAGCGCTGGTCACACCTATTACCGAATCAGCGGAGCGGTTGTATCAAGTCTTCATATCAATCAATTCATTTTTTTTGAGTCTCCCGGGGAACCCAGCTTGTATGCAAGGGTTACTGAAATAAGAGGCAAAACAGCTGTTTTTAAAACGCTGAAAGATTTCAGTCATTTGAAAAATGCTGCCTGGGGAATTACAACAAGGAACAGAGAGCAAAATTTCGCACTGAACATGTTGATGGATTCAGATATTGATTTTGTGACTTTGACTGGCACAGCGGGTACTGGTAAAACTTTACTAGCTTTAGCTGCCGGCCTAGTTCAAGTATTAGACGAACGTCGGTATACAGAAATTATCATGACTCGAGCAACCGTCAGTGTCGGTGAAGACATAGGCTTTTTGCCAGGTACAGAAGAAGAAAAAATGGGCCCGTGGATGGGTGCGCTTGATGATAATTTAGAAGTGCTTGGAAAAACCGACACCAGCGCTGGTGAGTGGGGCCGTGCTGCAACCAGTGAATTAATCAGAAGCAAAATCAAAATCAAAAGTTTGAACTTTATGCGCGGCAGAACTTTTTTAAATAAGTTTGTCATTATTGATGAAGCTCAAAACTTAACCCCTAAACAAATGAAGACCTTGATTACCAGAGCAGGGCCTGGGACAAAAATCATTTGCATGGGTAATATTGCCCAAATTGATACACCCTACTTAACAGAGGGCTCCTCCGGACTGACCTATGCAGTTGACAGATTTAAAGGATGGCCACACGGCGGACACATCACCCTTGCTAGAGGTGAGAGATCACGACTTGCAGACTACGCCAGCGAAGTTCTGTAAGTCTAATAATCGGCGTTGCTTCCCGCGTAAGACTCAAACTTGGTGATGGGTTTAAGAAAGGTCAATTTAACCATCCCTGTTGGACCGTTTCGCTGCTTTCCAATGATTATTTCTGCGACTCCTGGCTCTTTTGAATCTTTGTTGTAATAGTCATCTCTGTAAATAAACATAATCACGTCTGCATCTTGCTCAATCGCACCTGACTCGCGCAAATCGCTCATCATTGGACGCTTATCGGTTCGCTGCTCAACACCACGGTTTAACTGAGAGAGGGCAATCACAGGACACTGCAGTTCTTTGGCAAGCATTTTTAATCCACGAGAAATCTCACCTAATTCAGTCGCTCGGTTATCACCATCCCCGCCACTACTGCCACTCATTAATTGCAAATAATCCACAACAACCAATCCCAATTTTCCACAAGTACGTGCAAGGCGGCGTGCACTTGCCCTGAGTTCAGCTGTGGTCAACCCTGGTGTTTCATCTATGGATAGAGAAACATTGCGTAATCTTTCAACAGCCTCAGTCAGTCTGGGCCATTCCTCATCTATCAGTTTGCCAGTTCTCAGTCTTGTCTGATCAATTCTGCCAATAGAACCCACTATACGGATGGCCAACTGAGAAGCGCCCATTTCCATTGAAAAAACAGCAACTGGAAGACCTTCATTTAAAGCTACATTTTCAGCAATATTAATTGCTAAGGCTGTTTTACCCATAGATGGTCTGGCAGCCAATACGATCAAGTCCCCTGCTTGCATACCAGAAGTCATTCGATCAAGGTCAAAAAATCCAGTGGGAACGCCTGTAATGTCATTTGGATTTTGAGACATCTCTTCAACCCTATCTAAGAGTTGAACGACTAAATTACCCATCGATTGAAAGCCCTGGCGCATGCGCGAGCCTTCCTCACCGATATTAAATATCTTCTGCTCCGCTTCATCCAGAATATTAGGTACAGGGCGTCCATTGGTATTCATAGCAGATGTAGCGATTTCATCGCTCACACTGACCAGTTTTCTGAGAATAGCTCGCTCGCGAACAATCTCAGCGTAACGACGTATGTTGGCAGAGCTCGGTACGTATTGCGCCAAGGAATTTAAAAAAGCCAATCCGCCTATTTCTTCTGATTTACCTTGACTTTGTAATTGTTCAAAAACAGTAATGACATCGGCAGCTCTGTTTGCGTTAATCAATCCACTGACGGAGGTGAATATGAGGCGATGTTCATAACGGTAGAAATCGCTTTCACTTAAGACGTCACCAATCTTGTCCCACGCGCTGTTGTCCAGTAAGAGGCCACCAAGAACACTGGACTCTGCCTCCACCGAATTGGGGGGTATGCGTAATTGAGCAATTTGCCGATCAATAGATGAAGATGATTCTTCAAACTCTGGAAAAACAACAGCCATTTTTATCCTCTAAAAGATTGATGGTATTCAAACCGCAGCTTCTTGTCACTGTATAAACTTGTTGAAAATACTGAGGATAAGTTCATGAGGTTGTGAATAACTTTGGCATAAAAAAACCGCCCCAAAGAGCGGTTTTTAAAAGTAGCATTAAATTATGCAGATTCACCGTAAACAGATACTTGTATGTCTACTAAAACATCTGTATGAAGTGAAACAGATACAGGGGAATCACCCACCACTTTAATTGGCCCTTTAGGCATTCGGATTTGAGCTTTGGATACTGCATATCCCATCTTGCCCAACTCTTCAGCAATATCAAAATTAGTGACAGATCCAAACAGTCGACCGTCCACACCAGCTTTCTGTGTGATTTTGACAGTAGTACCTTTTAACTTTTCACCTTGCGTCTGAGCAGCATCCAATTTTTCATGGGCTGCCTTTTCTAACTCAGCACGTCTTTCCTCAAATTCCTTAATGGCTACACTGGTTGCACGACGAGCTTGGCCCGATGGAATCAGAAAATTTCTTGCATAGCCGTCTTTGACTTTGACGATCTCACCTAAATTTCCCAGATTCACAACTTTTTCAAGAAGAATAATTTGCATGTTGCGACTCCTTAGATTTTGTGCTGATCGGTATATGGCAACATTGCCAAGAATCGAGCACGCTTGATGGCCGTGTTCAATTGTCTCTGATATATGGCTCTGGTACCGGTTAGACGGGCCGGGATGATCTTTCCATTCTCAGCAATGAAATCTCTCAGCGTGTCTATATCTTTGTAGTCGATTTCTTCAACGCCAGTGACTGTGAACCGACAAAACCTTTTACGCTTAAAAAGTAAGGACTGGGTGTTGCGCTTGGGGCGCTTGTCTTTGTTAAATTTTTTAAAAGTTGCCATGATGGGCTCCTAGGAAACAGATTGGTACGATTGGATATGAAAAACTACATGCTTTGAGTTAGAACCAGATGCCAAAAAACCGTTGAATAAAAAAGCAGATTCCATCGATTGTGAAACTAGCTTTTCTGCCGAAATTCCAATAACTTTTGCTTTGATTAAAAAGCTAAGTTTTCTCTGAATTCCTGCTTCTTCAATTTCAGATTCATGTCTTAGTTGAATATCCAATACCGGGAGTCCGGATGGCGTGTATCGCAGCGCTGAAATTTCAACAATGCGAGCAATCAACTCAACATGATTCACATCTGGTTAAAACTCAAGCTTGAAATTCAGTGTGTTGAGTTTTGCGGGCTTCTTCGCGCTCAACAGTTTTCATCATCAAAGATGGGGTAGTTTCTGCTTTCTTCTTAGCAACCGTCAAATGACGCAAAACAGCATCATTAAACTTAAAAGCATGTTCTAACTCAGCCATTACTTCTTGATTGGCTTCAATGTTCAAACACAAATAATGAGCTTTGGCTAATTTGTTGATCATATAGGTCAACTGACGTCTACCCCAATCTTCCAGGCGATGAACTTTGCCCGATCCATTGGTAATTAAACTTTTGTACCGCTCAAGCATGGCAGGTACTTGCTCACTCTGATCCGGGTGTATCAGCAATACGATTTCATAATGACGCATAAACTCTCCTTGTGGAATAAGCCACCCACAGCGTCTTCAGTGGTATGGCAAGGTGAAAGACAAACATTATAGCAATCTTAGTTAGGCTTTCTCTTGGGCTAGAGCCAAAGCATTCCAAGTAGAAATAACGCTGTCGGGGTTAAGAGAAATGGATTCAATTCCTATATCTACCAGCCACAGTGCGAAATCAAGATGATCGCTTGGGCCCTGACCGCAAATTCCCACGTATTTATTTTTCTTTTGACAAGCTTCAATCGCCTTTGCAAGAAGTATTTTTACGGCAGGATCTCTTTCATCAAAATCAGCTGCAAGCAATGGCATTCCAGAATCTCGATCTAAGCCTAGGGTAAGTTGGGTCAGGTCATTTGATCCTATAGAAAACCCATCAAAAAATGTCAGAAAATCATCAGCAAGCAATGCATTGCTTGGTACTTCGCACATCATGATGAGCTTCAAATCGTTTTCGCCCCGCTTTAATCCGTGTTGGGCCAATAAATCGACTACTTTTTGAGCTTGGCCTAAGGTTCTTACGAAGGGAACCATGATTTGTACATTTGTCAACCCCATTTCATCTCTGACATACCGCAAAGCTTGGCATTCCATGGCAAACGCTTCTTGAAAATCATGACTTAAATACCTGGCAGCACCTCTGAATCCAAGCATGGGATTTTCTTCCTCTGGCTCATACCTATTGCCGCCAATCAGTTTTCTATATTCATTAGATTTGAAATCTGATAGACGCACAATCACAGGCTTGGGCCAAAAAGCTGCAGCTATGGTTGACACGCCTTCCGTCACCTTATCGATGAAAAAAGACTTAGGGGAGGCATGTCCTCTTGCAACTGATTCAACCGCCTTTTTCAATTCTGTGTCTATGTTTGGATAATCCAAAATCGCCTTAGGGTGGACACCGATGATGTTATTGATGATGAACTCCAATCGGGCCAGCCCCACTCCGGCGTTCGGAAGTTGAGCAAAATCAAAAGCCATGCTTGGATTGCCAATATTCATCATGATTTTGGTATTGATGTCAGGCATCACGCCGCGCTGTACTTCAGAAATTTCTGTTTCTAGAACACCGTCGTATATAAATCCAGTATCACCTTCGGCACAACTGACAGTGACTAAACTTTCAGAAACCAAAATCTCAGTTGCATTTCCACAGCCTACAACTGCTGGTATGCCAAGTTCTCGCGCGATGATGGCTGCATGACAAGTTCTCCCTCCCCTATTGGTGACAATCGCACTCGCTCGTTTCATCACAGGTTCCCAATTGGGATCAGTCATGTCCGTCACAAGAATATCGCCCGGTTGCACACTTTCCATTTGAGAAGAATGACTCACCAGTCTGACAGGACCTGTACCAATTTTTTGGCCAATCGCCCTACCCTCAGCTAAAACAGTTCCTTTATTTTTTAAACGGAATCGTTGTTCAGACTTGCCTTTTGATTGACTCTTTACTGTCTCAGGTCTAGCTTGCAATATATATAAATGACCATCTAGGCCATCCTTACCCCACTCAATATCCATGGGATGCCCGTAATGATTTTCAATAAGTACGGCATATTTCGCCAATTGATTGATTTCTAAATCTGTCAATGAATATCGGTTTCGCATTTCAGACGGTACATCTTCTATAGAAACCAATTTGCCGTTTTGTTTTCGCTCCACTTCTGAGGCGAATTTCATCTGTATTAATTTTGAACCTAAACTTCTTCGGACTATGGCCTTTTTACCTGCAGACAGCATAGGTTTATGGACATAAAACTCGTCAGGATTGACAGCACCTTGGACGACTGTTTCACCTAATCCGTAACTTGAAGTGATAAAAACTACATCCTTAAAACCCGATTCAGTATCGATAGTAAACATGACGCCTGAGGTTGCCAGATCGGATCTGACCATCTTTTGAACACCAGCAGACAAAGCCACATCAGAGTGCTTGAATCCCTTGTGGACCCGATAACTGATGGCACGGTCGTTATACAAAGAAGCAAAAACTTCTTTGATTTTCACCAAAATATCGTCTATACCTTGAACATTCAAAAAACTTTCTTGTTGGCCTGCGAATGATGCATCTGGTAAATCCTCTGCTGTTGCAGATGAGCGCACAGCATATGAAGCTTTTGCATCTTGACCATTTAATTTCTGAAAAGCCAAGCGAATTTCTTTTTCAAGTATTTCAGGTAAGGCTTGGTCAATAATCCATTGCCGAATCATGGCCCCTGTTGTGGCTAAATCAGATAAATTTTCTGAGTTTAAATTTTCAAGAGCAGTTTCAATTCGATTATCTAAATTCTCTTGTTTAAGAAAAACGCGAAATGCATGTGAAGTGGTGGCGAAACCACTAGGCACCCTAACAGCAGTTGGGATTTGCGAAATCATTTCTCCTAAGCTGGCATTTTTTCCTCCCACATCTTCTACATCAGACATTCGTAAATTTTCGAATGGAACGACCATTGCCGAGGAATTGAAAAGATCAGACATGCAATACTCCAAAAATAAAAAAACGAAACGCAGTGAGTCACTTTTTTTAAGTTCTCACTGGACATGCACTGAACCGCAAAAACATTCATTCGAATGTAGGTAATATTTGGCTTTGGCATGCTTAAATTCTGTTAGGCTTATTTTAAAGCTTAGCTTCAATTCAATTTACTGAGATCAATATGTCGATCCGAACAGTTTTTTTTGTATCCGATGGAACCGGCATCACTGCGGAAACATTTGGCAATGCCATTTTGGCCCAGTTTGAGATTCAACCGCTGCACATCAGACTTCCCTTTATTGATTCAATAGAAAAAATATGGACAGCAGTAGAAAGAATCAATCAAACTGCTGAAAAAGAAGGCAACAAGCCTATTGTTTTTACAACTTTGGCCAAAGATGAATTACTTGAAATTTTGACGCTCAACACTAATGCCGTCATCATGGATATGTTCAGCACATTTGTAAAACCGCTTGAAATTGAATTTGGCATTAAATCAAATCACCGGATAGGCAGATTTTCAGACATCAGCAAAAGTAAAGCCTATCATGACCGCATTGAAGCTATCAATTTCAGCCTGGCGCACGATGACGGACAAAAAAATACGGATCTAGAAAATTCTGATGTCATTCTCGTAGGGGTAAGCCGTAGCGGTAAAACCCCCACAAGTTTGTATTTGGCAATGCAATACGGGCTCAAAGCGTCTAACTATCCACTCATACCTGAGGACTTTGAAAGACAACAACTTCCATCCGCTTTGGTTCCTCACCTGAAAAAAATATTTGGCTTAACCATCACTGCTGACAGATTAAGTGAAATTAGAAACGAACGAAGACCCAATTCTCATTACGCTAAATTGAATAATTGCCAGTATGAAGTTAAATCAGCAGAATCAATGATGAAACTTTATGGTATCCGATGGTTGTCAACAACAACTAAAAGCATAGAGGAAATCGCAACAACAATTATTCAAGAGGTCAAACCTGACCGATTGACCTACTGAATGATTTCAAAGATCAATCGCAGCAATCCCTGCCTTTGCTATCTGCGCATCTTCATTTGACTTTACGCCGCTTACACCTACGGCACCGATCACAGCGCCATCTTTGATGATAGGCACGCCACCTTCAAGCATTCCATGTATGACAGGTGCGCTGAGGAAAGACAATCTGCCGTTGTTGATGATGTCTTCGTAAATTTTGGTTTCTCGACGCCCCAATGCAGCAGTTTGCGCTTTGGCAGGTGCAATGTGAGCTGAAATTGGAGCGGCGCCATCGAGCCTATGCAACCAAAGTAAATGTCCGCCCTCATCCACAATGGCAATTGTCACAGCCCATTCGTTTTTGATGGCCTCCGCCATCGCAGCAGAAGCTATGGCTTGAATATCTTTGGATTCGAGAAAATATTTGGTTTTCATTACGTATGTGGTGAGTGTCAAAAACAATAAGCATAACCAATTAAAAATACCGGATGTATTTTTTAATTTAGCTGGTCTATTTATGGAAGTATTTGGCTGATTGTGCAGACAAGCGAGGACAGGTATAAAAGGAATAGCAAAGTAATTTCATGATTTAAATATTCAAAACCTCCACAGTCCCATCACATCAGCTCAGCTAAAGCTTACGCCTCTTGGAATCATTCGATTCTCATAAGCTTGTCGGGTCAGTTCTTCTCGGTAATCTGGGTGGGCTATGGATATCAGAGCCAAAGCCCGCTCGGGCACGGATTTACCTTTGAGATTGACAATGCCGTATTCGGTCACCACGTACATCATGTCGGTACGCGGGGTTGTCACGATGTTTCCTGAGGTCAGTGAAAGTGCGATACGGCTTTTGCGTTCGCCGCGTTTTTCAAAGGTTGACGACAAGCACATGAAAGACTTACCACCCTTGGAGGCATATGCACCTCGTACGAACTGAAGTTGTCCACCAGTTCCGCTGATGTGGCGAAAACCATCCGACTCGGAGGCTGCTTGCCCTTGTAAATCCATTTGGGTAGTGTTATTGATAGCGACTACACGATGGTTGCGCATGATTTCATGCGGCAAATTGGTATCCTCAACAGGCAAACAAGCCATATCGGGATTGCGATGCAGACTATCGTAATACGATTGCGACCCTAGACCAAAAGAAAACGCCATCTTGCCAGTATGAAGTTGCTTGCGTGCATTGGTGATTTGCCCTTTATCGTAAAGCGCCATCATGCCCTCGGTCAACATTTCAGAATGCACGCCGAGGTCACGCGCATTGCTATGAAGCAATTGTTCGCACACCGCGTTTGGCATGCCGCCGATACCAATTTGCAAACACGATCCGTCTTCGATTTCAGCGGCAATCAATTTGCCGACAGCAACATCAACATCGGAAGCAGGCGGATTCGGCAGCACAGGCGCCGGCTGGTTATCACCTTCAATGATGTAATCCACTTCGCTGATATGCACGCCATTGTTCACGCCAAACACATACGGCAAGCCATCAGTGATTTCCACCATCACCACACGGGCGCGTTCAATGATGTCGCGGTGCCATAAATTGGCGGCGCTGAAATTGAAGTAACCGTGCGCATCGATGCGGCAGGTTTTGAGGACCACGATATCCACGGGTGGAATGAAGCGGCGGTAATAGTCTGGGATTTCCCCCAAATTGACCGGCAAGTAATGGACCCGCCCTGCGTCATGCATTTTGCGGTCGTAACCGGAGAAATGCATGCTGAACAAATGGAAATGCTTGCCCTCTGGGTCTTGGTCCAGCACCGCACGTGGACGCATGGTGATGCAAGAACGAAACTTTACGTCATGCAGTTCGTCTTTACGCACAGCCACAGCTTGATCAAACGCATCAGGTTGACACAAGGTGGCACCGTAGTCGATCCACATACCGGACTTGACCATAGCCGCAGCTTGATCGGCAGAAATTGTTCGAGCTGGGTTTGGGGCTTTACGCAGTTGCATGAAAAATATTTCAAGCGACAGTCAAATTCATGATCAGAAATTCAATGTTCTTTTATCAACGGCTAACGCAGCCTCTTTGGTGGATTCACTCAGCGATGGGTGTGCATGACAAATACGCGCAATGTCTTCCGCACTGGCTTTGAAAGCCATGGCAACGGTTGCTTCAGAAATCAACTCGCTGGCTTGTGGTCCGATGATATGTACACCTAATATTTCATCAGTTTTGGCATCGGCAAGCATTTTCACCATGCCTGTGGTGTCGCCCAAAGCGCGTGCACGTCCATTAGCCAAAAACGGAAAGGTACCGGATTTGTAAGCCACGCCATCAGCCTTGAGTTGCTGCTCGGTGCGCCCAACCCAGGCGATCTCAGGGCTGGTGTAAATCACCCAAGGTACCAAGTTGAAATCTATATGGCCATGTTGACCTGCGATGCGCTCAGCCACGGCCACACCCTCTTCTTCTGCTTTGTGCGCAAGCATGGGGCCGCGCACCACGTCGCCCACTGCCCAGACGCCCGGCAAAGCGGTTTTGCAATCGGCATCCACCACAATGGCACCGCGCTCGTCGAGTTGTAAGCCAATCGCTTCGGGATTCAAACCGGTGGTATTGGGTACTCTGCCTATGCTGATAATTAACTTATCAACATCCAGTATTTGCGCTTCACCTTTGGCATTGGTGAAGTTCACGCTGACGCTTTTTTTACTGTTTTTGATGTCGCCGACTTTGACGCCGAGTTGTATGTTCAAACCTTGCTTGTCAAAAATCTTTTTGGCTTCTTTGGCGATTTGCTCATCTACCGCGCCAAGAAACGTTGGTAAGCCTTCCAAAATGGTGACTTCAGCGCCCAGACGTCGCCAAACAGAACCCATTTCCAAACCAATCACGCCTGAGCCAATCAGCGCGAGTTTTTTGGGGACCACGCCTAGGCGCAAGGCGCCATCGTTGGACAAAATATTTTCTTCATCAAACGGCACACCAGGCAAAGCCCGCGCACTTGAACCTGTAGCGACAATGATGTGCTTGGCGGTCAAAGAATCTTCAGTTTTGCCGAACACTTTGATTTCATAACCAGCGTCAGACTTGCTGGCGAAACTGCCGCGCCCGTGGAAAAACGTGACCTTGTTTTTCTTGAACAAATACAAAATGCCGTCGTTGTTTTGCTTGACCACCGTGTCTTTGCGGGCGAGCATTTGGGCCACGTCCATTTTGACGCTGGAGGCAGTGATACCGTGCTCGGCGAAATGGTGGTTCGCCTGCTCAAAATGCTCAGAAGACTGCAACAAGGCTTTTGACGGAATACAGCCCACATTCGTACAAGTACCGCCTGGTGCCGGGCCGCCACTGGCGTTTTGCCATTCGTCTATGCAGGCAACGTTCATACCAAGTTGGGATGCGCGAATCGCCGCAATATAGCCGCCAGGGCCGGCGCCGATGACGATGACATCAAATGATTTACTCATGATTTTTTCTTTTCATCAAATGTCAAACAACAAGCGAGCTGGATCTTCCAATGCTTCCTTCATGGCGACCAAGCCGAGAACGGCCTCGCGGCCGTCGATGATGCGGTGGTCATAAGACATGGCGAAATAGTTCATGGGACGAACCACCACTTGACCGTTTTCTACGACGGCGCGGTCTTTGGTGGCGTGCACACCCAAAATAGCCGACTGAGGCGGGTTGATGATGGGCGTAGACAGCATAGAACCGAAAACGCCGCCATTGCTGATGGAGAAGGTACCGCCGGTCATCTCCTCGATGCCAAGTTTGCCATCGCGTGCTTTGGCGCCGTATTCAGCGATTTTCTTTTCGATTTCAGCAAAACTCATTTGATCGGCATTGCGCAATATCGGTACCACCAGACCACGCGGTGAACCAACTGCGATACCGATATCGAAATAACCGTGGTAAACGATATCGTTGCCATCTACGGAGGCATTGAGAACTGGATATTTTTTCAGCGCATGAACTGCTGCTTTGACGAAAAAGCTCATGAAGCCGATCTTGACGCCGTGTTCTTTTTCAAACTTCTCTTGAAAGCGCTTGCGCATTTCCATCACGGGCGCCATATTGATTTCATTGAACGTGGTCAAAATGGCGTTGGTGGATTGCGACTGCAACAAACGCTCGGCCACACGGGCACGCAAACGACTCATAGGCACGCGTTGCTCGGGACGTTCTCCCAGATTGACTGAGGGGCCATCGACTTGCGGTAACACCTTGGTAGGTATACCGGTTGGAATCGCAACAGACGCGGTCTTGACGCCGGCAGCCACCGCACCGAGCACATCGCCTTTGGTGACCCGGCCGTCTTTGCCTGTGCCAGTGACTGAACCTGTAGCCAGTTGGTTGTCCGCCATCAATTTGGCGGCGGCAGGCATGAGCACATCTGACTTGGATGTGGCAGCGACAAATACTGCCGCAGGAGCAGATGCAGCAGGCTTGGCAACTGCTGCCGCAGGTGCGGCAACAGAGGCGCTGGCGGCCGTGTCAATGCGTGCAATCAATTGATCGGCCATGACGGTGCTGCCGTCGGCACAGAGAATTTCGACAATCACGCCAGCAGAAGGTGCGGGCACTTCCAACACTACTTTGTCAGTTTCGACGTCGATGAGGATTTCGTCAGCAATCACTGCCTCACCGACTTTCTTTTTCCATTGCAATAAAGTGGCTTCAGCCACCGACTCTGACAATTGAGGGACTTTGACTTCTACGATAGACATGTTGAATTCCTGAATGAATGACAGACACCAAACGCGCGCTTGAAAGCGGGCATGCTTATTTGGTCAATATGAAACCTTTGAGACGGCCGAACGCACCGTCGACCAGCGCTTTTTGCTGCTCCTGGTGCAAATGCGAATAACCGACAGCGGGTGAGGCGGAAGCGGCGCGACCGCTGTAGCCGAGTTTTTGTCCGGCGGCCATGTTTTCAAACAGGTAATGCTGTACAAAAAACCAAGAACCTTGGTTTTGCGGTTCATCCTGACACCAGACCACCTCTGTGACATTGGGGTATTTTTTCAACTCGGCGGCAAACACTTTGTGCGGGAACGGATACAGCTGTTCCAAACGCAGCAACACTGTGTCGTCGTGACCACTCTCTTCGCGTTTCTTGGACAAGTCGTAATAGACCTTACCAGAGCAAATCACCAAACGTTTGATTTTGTCGGCCTTGAGTTCTTTAACTTCTGGAATGATGGTCTGAAAACCGCCTTTGGTGAATTCGGATAAGGGAGAAGCAGCGTCTTTGTTGCGTAGCAATGATTTGGGCGTGAAGATAATCAATGGCTTACGCAGATTCCGCACCATCTGACGGCGTAGCACGTGGAAAATTTGGCTGGCTGTGGTTGGTTGAACAATTTGCATATTGGTATCAGCGGCAAGTTGCATGAACCGCTCAACCCGCGCTGAACTATGCTCCGGCCCCTGCCCTTCATAACCGTGGGGCAGCATCAATGTGATGCCATTGACGCGACCCCATTTCACTTCGCCAGAGGCGATAAATTGGTCAATCACTACCTGCGCACCATTGGCAAAATCACCAAATTGAGCCTCCCAAATGACCAAGGTATTCGGATCATTGGAAGCGTAGCCGTATTCAAAACCCAGCACCGCTTCTTCAGAAAGAATGGAATCTATGACGATGAAAGGAGACTGGTTCTCAGCCACGTTTTGCAAAGGAATGTAAGTGCCTGTGTCCCACTTTTCGCGGTTCTGATCGTGAATCACCGCATGGCGGTGCGTGAAGGTGCCACGTCCTGAATCTTCTCCAGACAAACGCACCGGAAAACCACTGGCCACCAGCGAAGCAAACGCCATATGCTCGCCCATGCCCCAGTCCACCGGTAAATCGCCCCGGCCCATGGCCGCGCGGTCATCCAATACTTTTTTCACCAGCGAATGCGGTGTCACACCGGCGGGCAATGTGGTGATGCGTTCGGCTAATCGCTTCCACTCCGCCATTGGCAAAGCAGTGTCTGCAGCGTCAGTCCATTTTTTGCCGAGGAACGGACTCCAGTCCACGGTGAACTTGGTTTTGAAATTAGTCAGCACTGGATCAGAGGTGTTTTTGCCTGCGTCCAATGCGGCGCGATAGGTTTTCACCATGTCGTCGCCAATGTTTTCTCCCAAGCCTTGCGCACTTAAACGGTCGGCATACAAGCGACGGGTTCCAGGGTGTGCGGCAATCTTCTTGTACATCAAAGGCTGCGTTAGGCTGGGCGTGTCTTGCTCGTTGTGACCTAATTTTCGAAAGCAAGTGATATCAACCACCACGTCTTGGCGGAAAGTCATGCGGTATTCCAAGGCCAATTGGGTGGCCAACACCACCGCTTCTGGGTCATCTGCATTCACATGCAAGACTGGCGCCTCAACCATTTTGACAATGTCTGTGCAAAAGGCTGAAGAACGCATGTCACGTGGATCAGAAGTAGTGAAGCCAATTTGGTTATTGATAATGAGGTGTACCGTGCCGCCAGTGGTGTAACCACGGGTTTGCGCCAGCGCCAGCGTTTCTTGGTTAACACCTTGACCGCCAAAGGCCGCATCGCCATGAACCAATACAGGAAGCACCTGACTGCCTGTTGGGTCGCTGCGCCGGTCCATGCGCGAACGCACCGAACCTTCGACCACCGGGTTGACGATTTCTAAGTGTGAGGGGTTAAAGGCCAATGACAAATGCACCGGCCCGCCGGGAGTGGGCACATCCGAGCTGAAACCCTGGTGGTATTTCACATCCCCTGCGGGAAGTTCCTCGGGGGCAGTGTGGTCAAACTCGGCAAACAAATCTTTGGGCATTTTCCCCATGATGTTGACCAGTACATTCAAGCGACCACGGTGTGCCATGCCAATCACGACTTCTTGCACGCCTTGAACACCAGCAGCTTGGATCAGTTCGTCCATGGCCGCAATAAAGCTCTCACCGCCTTCAAGTGAAAAGCGTTTTTGTCCGACGTATTTGGTGTGTAAATAACGCTCTAATCCCTCTGCTGCGGTGAGCCGCTCAAGAATGCGTTTTTGTTGATCAGCTGACAGTTGCGGATGGCTGCGGATGCTTTCAAGTTTCTGTTGCCACCACCGCTTTTGACGCATATCGGTGGTGTACATGTATTCTGCGCCGAGTGTGCCGCAATAGGTCTGCCGCAAGGCGTTGAGCAATTCGCGCAAGCTCATGCGGTCTTTGCCAAAGAAGGTGTTGCTGGTGTCGAAAACAGTTTCTTGGTCAGCATCGGTAAAGCCGTAAAAGGACGGCTCCAGCTCAGGAAT
Organism: Limnohabitans sp.; assembly: GCF_046052765.1. GTDB lineage: Bacteria > Pseudomonadota > Gammaproteobacteria > Burkholderiales > Burkholderiaceae_C > Limnohabitans. The sequence goes on from NZ_JAVLFQ010000035.1 coordinate 31,599, forward strand.
TTGAGGGCGCTCGGTGCGTTGCAAAGGATCGAGATTGGCCCATAACTGACCGATATTGCGGTAGGCCGCAATCAGCTGCTGAACTGCTGTTCGCTTGCGCCCCATTTCTTGGTCCGCGCTGGCCATGACCACGCGGGTTCCACCTTGCTTGGCGCGTTCGGCAAAGGCGTTGATGACGGGCAAATGCGGCACATCTTTGGCCTGACTGCCATCCACAGCAGGGACATGTTGCAAAGCGTCAAAATATTGTCGCCAAGTATCAGGCACGCTGCCGGGATTGAGGAGATAGTTTTCGTACATCTCTTCGACGTAAGGCGCATTGCCCCCGAAGAGATAAGTGTTGCCTGCATAGGCTTGGTAGACGGACGAACCCGTCTGCGGTGAATCGCTCATTGCTGACCTCCGTTTCCCTGCAGGAAACATAAGCTTGGTTGATAGACCCTCCACGACACGGCTGAACCGGATAGTGGATGCGACTGGCGCCTTGAAGAACACCAATATGTGTGTTGATTGTGCCATCAAAGCCTGACAGTTTCACGACAAAGTTTCAGGGGGAGAAATCAGGCTTGAACCGACCGATACCAGCGGAAGTTTTTGCTTGAGCGCTGCGCTGGGCTCAATTTAAACGTATATGCCCCTAAGTTTGCCCCGACCGATCGCTGAAGTGGAACGTGTTGGCACCTTTTAGGCCAGTTGCTCTTTGATTTGCTGCAGCGGCGTCGGGTCATCCATCGTGGTCAAGTCACCCGGGTCACGCTGTTCGCATACCGCTTGTATGGCGCGACGCAGCAACTTGCCGCTGCGGGTTTTAGGCAACAAGTTCAGGAACAGGACGCGAGAAGGTCGGGCTACCGCGCCTAACTGGCTGTCGACCAATTTCATGATGTCGCCTTCCAGTTTCAACTTTGCGACCGGGTCACCCAAAGCGGATATGTCTTTCGCCACCACAAAAGCCATGGCCACCTGCCCTTTCAAAGCGTCAGCCACGCCGACCACAGCAACCTCAGCCACATTGGGATGGCTGGAGATGCTTTCCTCGATTTCTCTGGTACCCAAGCGATGACCGGCCACATTGATCACGTCATCGGTGCGACCCAAAATATAGAAATAACCATCCTCGTCGCGCAAACCCCAATCAAATGTGGAATAAAGCCATTGACCAGGGACGCTTTGCCAGTAGGTTTTGACAAAACGTTCATCGTCGCCCCACAAAGTTTGTAAACAACCGGGCGGCAACGGACCTTTGATGACAACCACGCCCTTTTCATTCGCTCCAGTAAGTGCTTCGCCTGTGCTGTCACTCAAGAGTTTGACATCAAATCCATACATAGGTATGCCTGGACTACCGAATTTGCTAGGCATTTTTTGAACGCCGTTTGCCACTGTCAAAATAGGCCAACCTGTTTCAGTCTGCCAATAATTGTCGATGATAGGTTTACCCAGCCCGTCTGAAATCCATTGCGCCGTGGGTTCATCTAGGGGTTCACCAGCCAGGTACAAGGCCTTGAGGCTGGAGATATCGTATCGAGTTAACAACGCGGGGTCCTGTTTTTTCAACACGCGAACAGCAGTAGGTGCGCTAAACATGTGCGTGACTTTGTATTTTTCAACCAACTCCCACCAGATACCGCCATGTGGATGTGTCGGAAGGCCTTCGTACATCAGCGTGGCCATGCCAGCGAGCAGTGGGCCGTAAATGATGTAACTGTGGCCGACCACCCAACCGATATCGCTGGTGCTGAAATACACCTGACCAGCCTGACCTTCAAAAATATGTTGCATGCTGGCGGCCAGCGCTACGGTGTATCCGCCAGTGTCTCGTTGCACGCCTTTAGGTTTACCCGTGGTGCCCGAGGTATACAAGGTGTAACTCGGGTGCTGGCTGTCTACCCACACACATGGCACTCTCGCATTCAAATGCTGATGACGCAAAGCCGTGTAATCATGGTCACGCCCTGTAACACTGGTGAAAGCTGTCAGACTACGATTTACCATCAACACCGCAGAAGGTTTGTGTTGGCTTAGCGAAATAGCTTCGTCTAACAACGGTTTATAGGGCACGAGTTTGCCGCCGCGCGAACCTGCATCTGCACTGATGATCAGCACCGGCGTGGCGTCATCAATTCGGGTGGCGAGTGAATGCGAGGCAAAGCCGCCAAACACCACGGAATGGATGGCGCCAATACGTACACAAGCCAGCATGGCAAACGCAGCCTCAGCAATCATTGGCATGTAAATAAGTACTCTGTCGCCCTGTTTTACCCCCAAGCTTTGCAACACGGCGGCCATGCGTTGCACTTCATCACTCAGTTGGGCAAAACTGTAAGTCTCTTCCACGCCTGTTTCGGTAGAGACATAAATCAACGCAGGCTGGTCGGGCCTGTCTTTCAAATGCCGATCCACCGCGTTATGACACAGGTTGGTTTGGCCGCCGACAAACCAGTGTGCAAATGGCGGATGGGTGTAATCGCAAATTTGTGTGGGTTTGACATGCCAATCTATGAGATCAGATTGTTGAGACCAAAAACCGTCGCGATCATCGATAGAACGTTTGTAAAAGCTGGCGTAACTGTTCACTGCGGCTCCCGTTTTGACTTCTATTTGATCAAGGCTTGAATATCTTTGAAATGTTCGTGCTCAGAAGTACGTAACCATTCAAACAACACCATTTCGGTAGTGAGCAATTCAGCACCAGCAGCAGCCAGCCTGTCGTAAGCGGCATCGCGGTTGCGTTCAGTGCGTGAAGAACATGCGTCGGTCACGACCCAGACATCAAATTCGTCTTCCAGTAAATGCAGCGCCGTCTGTAACAAACACACATGGGCTTCGACGCCCGCAATAACAATGCTGGATGGCGAGTTAGCAGCTACCACAGGTTTTTGCAAATGCTTGGGCAGACTGCGGGCATTTCCTGAGATTTTGTTTTTGACCTCTGGTCGCAACCACTCCACTAAACCTTCTTCGCAGGCGCTGAAATGCATTTTGGCCAAAGTTTGCCTGCAAAGGACTTTCATTTCTGCAGGATTGCTGCCAAGTTTGGATGGATTTTGCTCCGTAGCCCATGCAGGAACGCCCAGAATATGGGCGGCCCGAGCCAGTTGCATGGCATTGTGCAGACACAATTCGCCTTGGAACATGGCAGGTATCAACCGTTCCTGATAGTCGACCAGCACCAGTTGGGAATCTTCAACCTCGAGCAGCATGGCTTAGATCCTCACCACCACACGACCGCGTACTTGACCTGCCATCAGCGCATGTGCCTTGTCAATCGCTTGTTCAAGGCTAACTTCTTCGATCATGCTCTCAAGTTTGCTGACATCTAAGTCCATGGCCAACCTGTCCCAGGCTTGTTGACGCAGCGACAGCGGCGCCATCACCGAGTCCACCCCGATCAATCGCACGTTCCTCAAAATGAATGGCATCACAGTTGTAGGTAAATCCATGCCTTGGGCCAAGCCGCATGCTGCAACCGCACCCCCATAGCGGGTTTGAGCCAGCGCATTAGCCAGTGTGTGCGAGCCCACGGCGTCGACCACACCAGCCCAACGTTCTTTCTGAAAAGGTTTGCCTGGGGCTGACAACTCAGCACGGTCCATGATGCTGATCGCACCCAAACTTTTTAAATACGCTTCTTCAGTCGCTTTACCGGTGGCTGCCACCACCGCATAGCCTAATTTGGAAAGCAAGGCCACAGCCACACTGCCCACACCACCCGTTGCGCCTGTGACCAACACTTCGCCTTGTCCTGGTTGAACCCCTTGTTGCTCTAAAGCCATGACGCACAACATGGCGGTATAGCCCGCAGTACCAATAGCCATGGCTTGTCGCGGCGTAAATGCTTGAGGCAATTTAACCAACCAATCACCTTTTAATCGCGCTTGCTCAGACAAGCATCCCCAATGTGTTTCGCCTACACCCCAGCCGTTATGTACAAACTGATCGCCCTCATTCCAGTGGGCGTGTGTCGAAGAAATCACGGTGCCGGCACCATCAATACCGGCGACCATAGGCCATTGGCGTACCACAGGGCTTTTGTTGGTGATAGCCAGCCCGTCTTTGTAATTCAATGTGGAATAAGCAAGTTTGACATGCACATCCGCTGGCGGCAGGCGACCCTCGTCAACTGTTTGGATACTGGCACTGAAAGCAGGTTCTTTCTCTAAAACGAGGGCACGAAACATTTGTAATTCCTTGATAGTGGGTGTAACAGAAGTCAAGATTGTGCGACAGATAGCCACCTAGCCTTGTACCGTTAGAATATTGTGCTATGTATAAATGGATACTTATTATTTGCTTATCAATAGGAGTGGCCCATGCCGCGCCTGTTTTACCTGATCAGGATGATCTGGAAAGCTTCATCAATCAAAACATCGTTATTTCACAAATCAATCACATCAGCCAATCAGTCGGCAATCGGGCCTCAGACTTGGTCATCAATGCCATGGGTTTTTTAGGTGTTCCTTACAAGCGGGGCGGCACGGGTATCAGCGGTTTTGATTGCAGTGGTTTTGTCCGTGCCATGTATGAAAACACCCTAGGTTTGGCTCTCCCACACAACGCCAAGGCCCAAGCTGAGGTCACCCAGAAAATTGACCGTGACGAATTGCAACCCGGAGATTTGGTGTTTTTCAACACCTTACGCAGGACGTTCAGCCATGTAGGAATTTATGTGGGTGAAGGTAAGTTCATTCATTCTCCACGTGCGGGGGGTGAAGTACGGCTTGAGAGCATGTCAGACAGTTATTGGCGAACGCGGTTCAACGGGGCTCGTAGGGTAGATACCCAATCTTTCAGCAAATCGACGGATTCCACACAGCGCTGATTGAACATGGCTGACCCCATACTGATCGCTACCAATGGCAAGACCTCCTGCTTTTTACTGCCTCAGTTGGCTAATCGCCATGGGTTGATCACCGGCGCCACCGGCTCCGGCAAGACAGTCACACTCCAAACCATGGCCGAGGGTTTATCGCGCATAGGCGTCCCTGTATTCATGGCAGATGTCAAAGGCGACTTGAGTGGAATCAGCCAGCCGGGCAAGTTGTCTGAAAAAATGGTCGCTACCTTAAAGGAACGGGGACTTCAAACACCCACATTGAACGCCAATCCTGTCACCCTCTGGGATGTGTTTGGCGAACAAGGCCATCCCATCAGAGCTACCGTGAGCGACATGGGGCCGTTGCTGTTATCCCGCATGCTCAATTTGAACGAGACACAAGCTGGCGTCCTGAATCTGGTCTTCAAAATAGCCGACGATAACGGTTTGCTATTGTTGGACTTGAAAGATTTGCGAGCAATGCTTCAGCATGTGGGTGACAACGCCAAAAACTTCACCAGCGAATACGGCAATATCAGCGCGGCCAGTATCGGCGCGATTCAACGAGGTTTGCTACAAATTAACGAGCAAGGCGGTGACCGATTCTTTGGTGAACCCATGCTCGACATTCACGACTTCATGCAAACCGATACCCAAGGTCACGGTCTGGTCAATATTTTGGCTGCTGACAAGTTGATGAATTCTCCTCGCCTATATGCCAGTTTTTTGCTCTGGATGTTGTCTGAATTATTTGAGCAATTGCCAGAGGTCGGTGATCTGGACAAACCCAAATTGGTATTTTTCTTTGACGAAGCCCACTTATTGTTCAATGAAGCGCCGAAAGTATTGATTGAACGCATAGAACTGGTGGTTCGACTCATTCGCTCTAAAGGGGTTGGCGTTTATTTCGTTACACAAAACCCGTTGGACATACCAGACAGTGTGTTGGGACAACTGGGTAACCGCGTTCAGCACGTGCTGAGAGCTTTCACTCCCCGTGACCAAAAAGCAGTCGCCGCCACTGCGCAGACGATGCGCCCTCAAAAAGGCTTGGACATTGAAGCAGCCATCACCGAATTGTCTGTGGGAGAAGCCTTGGTCAGCTTATTGGACGAGAAAGGCCGACCCAGTGAAACTGAGCGTGTTTTTGTGCTTGCACCTGGCAGTCAGTTAGGGCCCGTTTCACCCATACAAAGAAAAGAATTGATGGGCAGTTCATTGGTCGCAGGCGTTTACGAGAAAACCATTGACCGAGAATCTGCCTACGAAAAAATCAAAGGTCGTGCGCCAGCCATGGACGCGCATTCCATCAGCCAAGCTCAACAAAGTATCCAAACTGCCACTGGCTCAACTGACAACGGCGTCATGGGACAGGTATCGGACATATTGTTTGGCACAACCGGACCACGCGGCGCACGACACGATGGCGTTGCTCAGTTAGTGGTCCGCAGCGCTGTTCGCACCGTAGGCTCAGCCATCGGTCGCGAAATAGTTCGCGGCGTGCTGGGAGGTTTGTTAGGTAGTGGTAGAAGGCGTTAATCACCTTATTCAAAATATTAAATATATTCATAAACAAAATATTTCAGTCTTCTAAATCGCAGCATTTATTATTTTCGTTTTAACTATTTTTGGTTTTTTTCCATTTAATTTTTATTTAAGTATTTTTTCGAACTTTTTTTAAATCAAACACGTTGGATATTTGTTAAAAATTTCATTTTTAACAAATTAATTGATATATTTGTATAAATTCAGCTCGCAGCTGCACATGTCCATTCACCTTGATGGTTTAACCACATCATCTTCCTTCGTATGCATACATTTTTTAAGTCTTTGATCTTTGGCTGCTTGTTGTTTTTACTGTAGCCGATTTTGTGGGCACAAACCCCATGGCCTGTGTTGCAAAGCTCGATTTATCCCTATGTCGAGTCGATGCTGTTAACCCGTCATGAGCAAACTGTTTTGTTAGGTGAAGGGCACCAACAAACCGGTATCTTTTATGCAACCTTGCCTGAAGCCTATAGCGAGCAAGTGCAAAACGAATTGATCAATGATGGTCTGATGAAAAACTGGCGGCTTCTCTCTGTGATGCGAACCGGCACCAGTTATGTGGTGACCATGACTCAGGATGAACGCATTCTTGATATTCGATTGACAAATACGGTTAAAGGTGTGGATGCGGTTTACTCTGTTTTGATGAATCAGCGCGGCAATCGATCAAAAACCCGAGATGTCTCCCTGCAGCCATTGACCAAATCTTCCGATTGAAAAAGCCACACTGAATCACACCGGGTAACTCCATGCACAACCAATTCAACCTCTTTATCAAATGGCTATCTTTCAGTGGATTGTTACTGTTGATCACAGCCTGTTCCAGCTTCCTAAATTTGGACGATGACAGCCAGCCTTTCTTCCGAACTCTGAGGGATTCCATCAACCGCAATGAACCCTTGACCCTCAATAAACCAGCCACGGATTTAGCTGTATTCACCGAAAAAACTGTCTTATTGGCTCAGGCGGAACAAGTAGTTACTGACAACAAAACACCCGCGGTGATGCCCAAGCAGGTTGCGCAGGCACCTACACCCGTGGTTGACGAACAACCCCGAGCGCCTAACGCAAAAATGTTGTTTGCCCCTTACATACCCAGCTTGCGTGAAGGCGAAGCACCACGCAAATGGCAAAAAAAACCTACCTACGATTTCCCATGGATAACAGGTGCTCAACCTGTACGTGTGAATGAAGAAACCATTGTTGGCTTTGGCGATCAAATGCTGGGGCGTTTGTATGCCAAGGTGTTATTCCCTGAAAAATCCACCGATGTGACATGGGTTGATGTTGCAACGCCCCCCGCAGAAACCGCTACACCATCCTCAGATAAAAAATCCCGTAAAAGTAACGTCAATAAACCGATTGAATTGACGCCAGTAGCCAGTAGCCCTGCCAAAAAGAAAACCGTCATTCAATGCAATGCAGGCGCGCCTTGCTTGGATGTTGCACGCGATATTCTTGTGGAAGATGCGGCAGCCAAAGGCTGGGAAATGATGCTTAATCGTCGAGTGAGTTTGCACAACTCGTTTCAGTTTGCCAAAGGACAACGCGTGGTTTGGATAGAGTTGACCTCCAACGGCGGGCAGGAAATGGAAATTGAGTACACCTTGCTTCCCATTCAATCTGAGCTACAGCGCAGGTAAATTTCACTGATCAAGTCTTTTCTCCGCCTAGAAGGAATGTGCCACTCCATTTTTGGTATGTTGGTCAGAATGTCACCGACGAAAATACATGGCTGAGAGATCAAAATTTTTAATCGTAATCGTGAAATATATGCAAGGGTTTTGTTCATTCCAGGTCTAAGATCCATTCCATGGATTTAGAAAACGCCGAGCTCACCCCCATTGGAAACACTTACGGTGTGACCGCAATCTTCTTTCATTGGATGTTGGCTTTAGGCCTGGTTGGGTTGTTTGGTATGGGCTTGTTCATGTCAGATCTGCCCGTTTCCCCGTTGAGACTCAAACTTTTCAATTGGCATAAGTGGGCCGGGATATGTGTGCTGGTTTTGTCGCTGTGGCGACTTGCATGGCGCATGTCACACCAAGCGCCCCCTCTGCCTGAAGAAATCCAAGCAGACATGCCTGCATGGCAGCAACAAGCACACTATGCAGTGCAGTATGTCATGTATGCATTATTTTTGATCGTGCCCTTGGTGGGCTGGGCCTACAGCTCAGCGGCAGGCTTCCCAGTGGTTGTATTCGGTGTGCTTCCCCTGCCCGACTTTATTGCACCAGACAAAACATGGGCAGCGTGGATCAAACCGTGGCACGAGATCACTGCCTTTGCATTGGCGGGGCTGGTTATCTTGCATGTGTCTGCGGCACTTAAACACCAATGGATGGACAAGCATGCACTCCTTCAACGTATGTGGCCACCACGTCAGCCATCATCTGGAGAAAAAATATGAAAATATTCCTACGGAAATGCTTGGGTTTGTTTCTGCTGTGCATTTTTAGTGTTTCTCCTGCGCAGGCTGAACAAAAACTACAAACCGCTCAAAGCGAGATTGTTTTTGTCAGCAAGCAAATGGGTGTGCCCGTCGAAGGACGGTTCAAAAATTTCGATGCTCGCATTATTTTTGATCCGGCAAAAGTTGCTGCAGGCAACATCAGTTTCATGGTTGACATGAGCAGCGCCACGCTGGGGTCTAAAGAAACAGACGCTGAGCTCGTTAAACCCGACTGGTTCCACACCGCAAAATTCGCTAAGGCCAGTTTTCAATCAACCAACCTCAAAAGCACTGGCGCTGGCAAATATGAAGTCAGCGGCAAACTCAGTATCAAGGGAATGAGCCAGGACATCGTGGTCCCAGTCAACCTAAGCCAAACCGGCGGCCTCACCACCGCCGTGGGCGCATTCGCTCTCAAGCGGTTGCCCTTCAAGATCGGTGACAACGAATGGTCGGATACCTCCATGGTGGCCGACGAGGTACAAGTGAAATTCAAATTTGTACTGACAGGCGTTGCCAAACTTTAATTTTTTTCACTCAATCTCCAGGAGTATTTTCATGCGTCAGTTTTTTATAGCCACCGCCATGACAGCCACCGCTGTTGTCGGCTCAGTCAGCGCCCAGGCAGCCACTTACAACATTGACCCCACCCATACGTTCGTCACCTTTGAAGTGACCCATTTCGGCACATCCACCAACCGAGGTCGTTTTGATAAAAAAGAAGGCACTGTGCAATTTGACCGTGCAGCTAAAACTGGCAAGGTGGAGTTGACCATCCAAGCCGACTCGATCAATACAGGCACGGAAGCCTTCAATGCCCATTTGAAAAAGCCCGACTTTTTCGACGCGGCCAAGCACCAGACCATGCAGTTCACTGCCGACAAATTCAGCTTTAACGGCGATAAAGTGTCTGAAGTAACGGGTAGCTTGACCATGTTAGGTAAAACTGTACCCGTGGTGTTGAAAGCCACCCATTTCAATTGCTACGACCACCCCATGCTCAAGCGTGAAGTTTGCGGCGGCGACTTTGAAACCACCCTGATGCGCAGCCAATGGGGCATGAACTGGGGCATCGATTTTGGTATCCCAGACAAGGTCAAATTATTGATTCAAGTTGAAGCTGTCAAGCAATAAACTGTGTACAAGTCAATCCGCCAAATTAATACGGCGGGTTGCAATCCGTACTTTCCAGTAAAAAAAGAGCAATTATAAAAATCCCTAGTTTTACAAAGGGTTTACGCTGATTGTGGACTTTGGGTTGTGCGCTGAAGATGCCAATGCTTTCTAAGCATTCATAAGCGCAACAATCCAAGGAGAACCCATGAAACCCATCGCAGACCAGACTTCAACTGCTGTCGCTGACACTGTCGAAGCCAAACCCCAATCACTTGCACGCCGTGGCTTTTTAGCCAGTGCAGCAGCAGGCGTGGCTGCAGCGACTGCCACAGTCACTGCCAGCGCTAACGATAAATTCCAGCAAGGCCGTGACTGGACCGGTAATCACCCCGTGACTTACCCAGAACCTGCTTTCGAAGTACTGGACAAGCGTTTCAGCGGTCGCCAAGGCAATGCCACTTTGCAACGCATTTGGCACGGCCAAGGTCATGACGCTGCCTTGTGGTGCGAAGGTCCAGTATGGATGGGCGACTGGGGCAATTTGCTTTGGAGCGATATTCCTAACAACCGTGTGTTGCGTTGGAACGAAGAAAATGGTGCTGTCAGCACTTACATGAGTGACTCTGGTTACTCCAACGGCCACAGCCGTGACACACAAGGTCGCTTGATCGCCATGGAACACGACACACGCCGCGTGCGTCGTCGTAACTTTGACGGCACATGGACTGTGTTGTGCGATAGCTTCGGCGGCAAAAGACTCAACGCACCTAACGATGCAGCCACCACACCTGACGGCTCCATCTACTTCACCGACCCAGGCTACGGCATCATGGGTCCCTACGAAGGCCACAAAGCAGAGTTCGAGTTGCCCACACGCGTCTACCGCATTGCACCAGACGGTAAGGTCACAGTGGCAGCTGAAGGCCCAATGCGTCGTCCTAACGGCATTTGCTTCTCACCTGACTTCAAGAAGTGCTATGTGGTTGACACCGGCGCAACCGATGGTCCTGGCAACCCTGCCAACATCATCGTGTTTGATGTGAAAGACCAAAAGCTCAGCAACCCCAAAATTTTTGCAGATTTTGCACCAGGTTTTACCGACGGTATCCGTTGCGACACCGATGGCAACGTATGGTGCGGTTGGGGTTGGGGCGGTATGGAAACCAATGGCGTTCGCGTCCATCATCCAGATGGCACTTTGTTGGCTTTCCTGCACACTCCTGAAGTCATTGCCAACCTGTGCTTCGGTGGCACCAAACGCAACCGTTTGTTCATGTGCGGATCTACCTCTATTTACGCTTTGTACGTGAATGCACAAGGTCACGCTCTGAGCTAATCAGTTCTGCTCTTTGGGTTAAATCAAGCCCCCGCTGTGCGTCATGCATGGTGGGGTTTTTTTTGATATTTGGCCTTTACCATGTCATCTTGCTTCACTGCCAGTCTATTTAAACCTGAGTTGTCCATGCATCAGTCCATTTTGAGTTCCGCTGAAAAAGCGTTTACAAACAAAACGGTTATGCGGTTCCAAAGTTTCGTCTGCCAGATGACATGTTGAAGTCATTACAAATTGAATTACAAAATTTGATCCAAGCCAATCCTGGCGTGAGACCCGAAAAACGGGTGAGCGCCCTACCCTTTGGGCTACTGAAGGGCCGTGATGTGTGTGGGCTTAATGAATTTCACATTGGCCATCAACAAAATTCATGATGCTGCTAAGGTATTTGTCTGACTTTCCAACAGGCACTCGAACAAGCAATATCAAGCGCCCAAACGTTTTTTCAATTCAGGCGGGTTACTGAAAGTACTGCGAAAAAAATTGTCATTGCTATCGTTATGTTTGACCCCTGCTTGTTGAATGGCATCATCATCGACTTTGATCAATGGTGTATATAACGGGTGGTGATGCTCTAAGTAGGGGTTGTTGCGGGCAGCGTTGTAGCAAAACAATACCGTCCAGCGACGGTGGTCAGATCGGTTCTGATCGGAGCGATGCATCAGGTTTGAATGAAAAAATAAGCCATCCCCTGGATCGAGTTCGGCATAAACCAGTTCAAGCGACTTAAGCATTTCCTCCACACGTCGCGGATCGGCGCCCACTTGCTCACCCTCCAAGATGCCATGTTCTACACGTCCAGCCAAATGAGATCCTCGGATCACCTGTAAGCAACCGTTTTCTCTGCTGCTGCGGTCTAACGCAACCATCACACTCGCCATCAAGGGGAAGACGCATCCATTGTGGTACCAGTAGCCGTAATCTTGGTGCCATTCCCATGCGCCTCCCACTTTGGGTTCTTTGGCTGTTAGTTTGGAGTGGTAGTGATAGACCTCGCCACCAAGCATGTCCTCCATGGTGTCGACCACTCGACGGCTGCGGGCGGCCAAACCATAAACACTTTCGCCAGGATGATTCCAAGTGGCCATACGCGTCGCTTTACCGCTGGCGTCATGTCTGTCATACAAGCTCTCACATAACTGCGGATCAGTTTCTATGGCTTCTCGCAATAAGCCTATTTCCGTTTCATCAAATAAGCGACGCACGATAACAAATCCATCTCGCTCATAGTCAGACCGCTGCTTCTGGGCAAACAAACTTGGCATGACTATCCCCTTGTGAATTGCTATGGTTTTGAATGGCGCAAAAAACGACAACGTGTTCGAAATGTATAGGGTTTAACGCCACTTGACCATGGGTATCAAATATTGCGCTTCAACGCTAAGCTCCAAACGAGGTTGGGCCAGCAGATGGGTAAATAAGTCCAATCCCTCACAATCACTACATATGCATACCCGTCAACCCACGCCAGACAAAGAGGCCATCGCCTTGTTACAGCCATTTGAACGCTTGTACATGGACCGAATAGCGTTAATCAGTACGGCCACACAAGCCATAGAGGCGCGTGAGCAGTTGCTTGAATACAAGGTGTGGGGTTTTGACACCGAATCCAAGCCCACCTTCAAAGTTGGCGAGGTATCTGACGGCCCGCATATCCTGCAATTGGCTACCGCTGATAGAGCTTGGGTGATTCAATTGCATGACCCGCCGTGCCGCGAGGTTGCTGCTGAACTGCTGACCCAGCCTGGCATCATCAAAGCAGGCTTTGGTCTGGGCGATGACCGCAAACGCATCATTCAAAAATTAGGCGTGGATCCAACTGATTTATTGGATTTGAACGCGGTGTTTCGTGAGCGCGGTTTTCGCAAAGACATTGGTGTCAAAGGCGCTATCGCAGTCCTTTTTAACCAACGCTTTATCAAGTCCAAAAAAGCGGCCACGAGCAATTGGGCCCAATCTGTGCTGACAGAGGCGCAATTGATTTATGCAGCCAATGATGCATATGCAGCGTTCAGGGTCTGGCAAGCACTTGACGCCACTGCAATAGCCAATCCCCCTTAAGGTGGTTTTGCAGCTATCACAAGCAAGTCATCATTGTCGTATCTGCGATGCGGCCGTTGCGTGCCCTCATCACACCTGTGTGAGCATATTTAACTGCGGAGAAGCTGGTCTCTTGCAGTCGCAAAGATGACTGGATAAATCGGTATTGTCACTACAACAAGCGTTTAGGAATGTCTTTTCAATAAGAAATGCGTAAGATGTTTACATATCCAAAAATTCAACCTTCAATGAAAACTTCCAAAGTCTGCTTGGTCATAGGTGCAGGGGACGCCACTGGCGGCGCAGTCGCCAAAAGATTTGCAAGAGAAGGCTATGTTGCTTGCGTGACGCGCAGAACACTAGATAAATTACAACCACTGTTAATCCAAATACAACAAGCAGGTGGCATTGCACATGGTTTTGCTTCTGACGCCCGCAAAGAAGATGAAGTGATCGCACTGATAGAACATATCGAATCAAGCATCGGTCCCATAGAAGTGCTGGTCTTTAATATTGGCGCTAACTCTCCCAACAGCGTATTGACAGAAACAGCAAGACGCTACATGAAAATGTGGGAGATGGCCTGTTTTGCTGGTTTTTTAAATGGGCGCGAGGTAGCGAAGCGAATGGTTTCGAGGCTTGAACAAAGGGATCAACACATCAACGGTGTTACGCCCAAAGGCACCATCATTTTTACGGGTGCCACTGCCTCTTTAAGAGGCAGTGCAAACTTTGCAGGTTTTTCTGGCGGGAAAATGGCGCTGCGCGGATTGGCCCAAAGCATGGCTCGCGAATTGGGTCCCATGGGCATACACGTAGCACACACCATCATTGACGGAGCCATTGATACAGAGTTTATTCAAACACTTTTTCCCGATCGATACGCCTTGAAAGATCAAGGCGGAATTCTCAATCCGGACCATATAGCCGATGCATATTGGATGCTTCATCAGCAACCGAGAGACGCTTGGACACACGAACTCGATTTACGACCCTATATGGAAAAGTTTTAACTGCAAATAAAGAAAGACACCATGACGAAAGCATTTGATTATTACTTTGATTTTGGCAGCTTGGCCAGCTATTTGGCGCACACACAAATGGACAAGATTCAGGCTGAAACGGGTGCCATACCCCATTACCTTCCCATGCTGTTGGGCGCTGTGTTCAAGGCGACAGGCAACGTTTCACCGGTAAGCGTACCTGCCAAAGGCAAGTATATTTTTGTTGACTTCAAACGTTTTGCAGACAGTTACGGCGTTCCCCTCAATAACAACCCTTTCTTTCCCATCATCACAACCACACTGATGCGCATATTGACAGGCTTACAGATGCGCTCTGATCCTCGCATACATGAATTCATGGACCTTATTTTTCATGCGATATGGATAGATGCACAAAACCTCAATGACCCTGCAGTGGTAGAGCGTGTTCTGAGCGAAGCGCACTTTGACGCCGCTGAATTAATTCAACTCGCCAACGAGCAAGCCACCAAAGACAGACTCAGAGATATCACCACGCAAGCTGTGGACCGAGGCGTCTTTGGTGCTCCCACATTTTTTGTCGGCGAACACATGTTCTGGGGCCAAGACCGTATCGAACAGCTGAAGTCAGCACTCAAAGAATAGCCCAGTAACCAATTGAGGCTTGATTATCGAATCATGCGAAGAATGCGGCCGATGCCGCCAAGGTTTTGAGCCAAGTTGTTTTCCTTGATGATGATGGGTCTTGTTATGTCTTGCGCAATGCAGCGCTGACCCAACGCGTGATATCGGGTGCCGACATAGACCCAGGCTGTCTGTCGATTTCACGGCCGCCCGCAAAAACCGCCAAAGTAGGAATGCTTCTGATGTTGTACTTGGCCGCCAATCCTTGCTCTTCTTCAGTGTTCACCTTGACGAAACGGGCTCTGCCATGCATGTCTTGGCTGACCTTTTCATAGGCTGGCGCCATGATTCGGCAAGGGCCGCACCAAGGTGCCCAAAAGTCGACCACCACAGGCAGCTCACTTTTGGCTAACTGCGCATTGAAAGCCTTTTCACTGAGGTTGTCAGGATGCGCTCCCAGCAAGGAGGCGTGGCATTGACCGCATGCCAACTCGGCCTGCAATTTGTCAGACGGTACCCGGTTGGTGACGTTGCAATGTGGACAAACCAAATGTAAGTTGCTCATATTTTTTGAGAAATAAAACCTAGCCACACCGACATGTTTTTTTTGTGGCCTGCGCCCTTTTGAATATCGGTTTCAGTCATGTTCACAGCGCGTTCAAAGGGATTTTGGCGTAAGCAATGCCGTTGTCTTCCTTGGGTGGCAGCTCACCTGCGCGGATATTGATTTGTACCGCAGGCAGGATCAGCACCGGCATTTCCAATGTAGCGTCACGCTGATTGCGCATCTCGACAAACTGCGCTTCGCTGATGCCATCATGCACATGGATGTTATTGGCTTTTTGCTCGGCAACGGTGGTCATGAAATTCACCGGGCGTCCGTCGGGTGGGTAATCATGGCACATGAACAATCGGGTAGCCGGCGGCAAGCTCAATATCTTGCGGGTAGAGGCATACAAGGCTTTGGCGTCGCCACCCGGGAAGTCACAACGCGCAGTACCTACATCGGGCATGAACATGGTGTCGCCCACCAACACCGCGTCGCCAAACTGGTAAGCCACGCAAGCAGGCGTATGGCCGGGCACGTACATGACGTAACCAGTCAGGCCGTCGACTTGAATGCTTTCGCCGTCTTTGAACAAATGGTCAAACTGTGAGCCGTCTTGTTTGAAACTGGGCTCCATGTTGAAAATGCCCTTGAACACTTTTTGCACGCTGCTGATATGGTCGCCAATGGCAGTTTGACCACCCAAGTGTTGCTTTAAGTAAGGTGCAGCGGTCAGATGGTCAGCATGGGCATGGGTTTCAAGTATCCATTCGACCTTTAAGTTGTTGTGGTGGACAAATTCGATGACCTTGTCAGCGGATGTGTGACTGGTGCGTCCCGACTTCGGGTCGTAATCCAGCACTGAGTCAACGATGACACAAGCAGATCCTGGTTTTTCATAAACCACATAGGTAACGGTCCAAGTAGCAGGGTCAAAAATACCGTGAACTTGGGGGTTGACAGTCATTGTGGTCATAGAGGATTCCATGTTTGATTAAGTTTTCGATATTATATTGACAGATATTATGTTTGTCAATATACTTTCTCATCTTATTCAAAAACGCCAAGAAAATCACCCATGAACACTGCAACTTTGGATCTCGACAAAATGAAAGTATCGGCTGGTAACGCTTGCCGACTGATGAAAGTGCTATCCAACCCCGACCGGCTCATGCTGCTTTGTCAGTTAACACAAGGCGAAAAAAAGGTAGGCGAATTGGAAGAGGTATTGGGCATTGTGCAGCCCACCTTGTCCCAGCAACTCACCGTCTTACGTGAGGAGGAACTGGTCTCCACCCGCCGCGAAGGCAAAAACATTTATTACCAAATCACCAGCCCACAAGCGCTGGCGGTCATGGTCGTTTTGTTTGACCAATTTTGTGGACCGAACACAGGAGCAAACGCATGAACATCGATTGGACACACTTCACACCCTTTGCATCCCTGTCCGGCGGCGTCATGTTGGGCGTAGCCTCGGCCATGTTTATTTTGATCAACGGCCGCATACTTGGTATCAGTGGCATCTTGGGCGGCTTGATGCCCCCTAAAGCGGGTGACACCATTTGGCGAATCGCCTTCCTCTTAGGCTTGTTTGCAGCTCCCACGGTGTTTCATGCGGTGGTGCCTGAAGGCTACGTCACCGCCCCCCGTATTGACGCTAGCGACGCGATGGTTGTAGCCGCAGGTTTGCTGGTGGGCATTGGCACACGCTATGCATCGGGTTGTACCAGTGGTCACGGTGTTTGCGGCTTATCCCGCTTGTCACCACGCTCCTTGGTGGCCACCGTATCTTTCATGTGTTCTGGCTTCGTAATCGTTTACGTCATGCGCCATCTCTTTGTCATTTAAGGAACTCCAATGCTTCACAAAAACCTTTTCTACCGCGTTGCTGAGTTTGCCGCCGGACTGCTTTTTGGCCTTGGGCTCATGCTATCGGGCATGACCGACCCTGGCAAAGTCATTGGTTTTCTGGACTTGATTGGCAACTGGGATCCATCCTTGGCAATGGTTATGGGTGGCGCCATCATGGTGGGTTTTTTCGCCTTCCATGTAGCCAAGAAGCGCACCACAGCAATTTTTGGAGGCTTATTACGTCTGCCCGATAACAACAGCATGGACAAACCGCTGGTGATTGGCAGTTTGTTGTTCGGTGCCGGTTGGGGCTTGGCCGGTTTTTGCCCTGGCCCTGCACTGGTTTCAATGGCTGACGGCCAACCCAAGGCGTTGGTTTTCGTGTTGGCCATGTGGGTCGGCATGCTGGGCTTTGAGCTGATGGACCGTTTTGTCCACGCCCCTCGCAAAGCCAAATTTAACGCGGCTTAAACAGAAAATGGAGGGCTCATGTCTGCTTTAAAGCGTTGGTTGCCCTCGGTTCCCTTGCTTGACTGGGGTCGCCAATACAACCGCGAAACATTCACCAACGACGCGGTGGCTGCGCTGATTGTCACCCTCATGATGATCCCGCAAAGCCTAGCCTATGCATTATTGGCGGGGCTGCCGCCCGAGGTCGGTTTGTATGCCAGCGTGGCACCGCTGTTGCTTTATGCGGTGCTGGGAAGCAGCCGCGTATTGGCGGTCGGCCCCGTGGCCGTGGTGTCATTGATGACGGCGGCAGCCGTGTCTGAACACGCCGTTACTGGCAGCCATGCCTACTGGCAAGTCGCCATCACGTTGGCGTTTTTGTCAGGCAGCATGTTGCTAATGATGGGCTTGTTACGTTTGGGTTTCTTGGCGAATTTCTTGAGTCATCCTGTCACCTCCGGCTTCATATCAGCCTCGGGTTTGTTGATTGCGCTGAGCCAAATGAAAACCATTATGGGCGTGACAGCCGAAGGACATCACTTTTTCGATCTGCTGTTGGCGTTGATGAACCAAGTCTCGCATCTGCACTTGCTTACCTTGGTGGTGGGCATCGTCGCCACAGCCTTTTTGTTTTGGGTGAGAAAGGGCTTGCAGCCATTGCTCATTTCGGCAGGTTTAAAGCCCAAGCTGGCCAACGTGTTGGCCAAGGCTGGCCCTGTGGTTGCCATTGCTCTCACCACCGTATTGGCTTGGCGTCTGGACTGGCAAGGCCAGGGTATGAAATTGGTGGGTACAGTGCCACAAGGCTTACCGCCATTGACTGCCCCTTTGTGGGATCTGGCCCTTTGGCAAGAGTTACTGTTGCCTGCACTTCTCATCAGTGTGGTGGGCTTTGTGGAGTCGGTATCAGTGGGTCAAACCTTGGCCGCCAAACGCCGTCAGCGCATCGAACCCGACCAAGAGTTGGTAGCCTTGGGAGCCAGCAATTTGTCAGCGGCCTTCACTGGTGGCTTTCCAGTGACAGGCGGTTTTGCGAGGTCGGTGGTCAACTTTGACGCTGGCGCTGTCACGCCTGCGGCGGGTGTGTTCACCGCGGCAGGCATCACCTTGGCTTCGCTTTTTTTAACACCTGCTCTTTACTATTTGCCCCAAGCTACTTTGGCCGCCACCATCATCGTAGCTGTTCTTTCATTGGTAGATTTTGACATCCTCCAATCTACGTGGCATTTTTCCAAACTGGATTTCACTGCTGTGCTCACCACCTTATTGGCTACTCTACTTATGGGTGTAGAAAGCGGGCTGGTAACCGGCGTATCTGTGTCTTTGGCCTTGTTTTTATTCAGAGCCAGTCGACCGCACATAGCCTCTGTAGGTTTGGTACCCGGCACCGAGTATTTCCGCAATGTGTTGCGCCACGATGTGTTGGTCAGCCCCAAATTGGTTTGCCTGCGGGTGGATGCAAGCATGTTTTTTGCAAATGCAAGAAGTATTGAAGATCGAATCAATGCCGAGATCGCAACCAGACCTGATGTAGAACACGTATTGCTTCAATGTTCAGCTGTGAACGATATTGATGCGAGTGCATTAGAAAGCCTGGAAGCTATTTCCAGCAGATTGAAAGATGCCAACGTATATCTGCATTTCTCGGAAATCAAAGGGCCTGTGATGGACAAACTACAAAAAACACGGTTTCTTGAGCATTTGCACGGCCAGGTATTTTTAACCAACTATCAAGCCATCAAGGCGTTGACTCCCGAGATTATTCAAAATAACTGAATAGCTCTCGAGAAAATCAACCACTTAATTAATTATTTCTTGGGGGCACTGATGGCGAAAGAAAGCCAGCCAAGAAAAATACCAATAACCACGCACACGATCAACTTAGAAGTGCCGGAAACTGCGCCGGAGGATGGCAATATCAAATTGACAGCAATTGCAATGCTGATCACCATTCCTACAAAGCCAGCATATTTAGAAACGGCATCTTTTGCATCATGAGGTTCAGGAAAAAACATATTTAGGTTCCTTTCAAATGGGATGAATGCATTTGACAATAAGACCATTGCAGAAGCAATGAATTGACTTCATCATTAATCAGATTACATCTGGCTGAATATTCAGTCAATAGCCAATGAGCAATATCTAGGGTTTACCTTCATTTTGAATATCCTTTTTACACGCTCTCTGCGTATTAATCATGGTATAGGAATTGCTTTTCTATCTAGGTGTTGAATGCAATGTCATTGTTTGAAGCCCTTGACTGGATTCTGAATCTACGGGCTTTCAAATTTACCCCCCCCCAGCGCACGTATACAGTGCATTCTTAACCGAGATATGCACCTTTTTGAGGGAAAGTAAGCATGTGGAACGTCATTGAAACAAAATTGAATACTCGCTGGGTGCAACTGTTGACAGGGGTACTTTGCATGATGTGCATATCCAGTCCACAGTATGTGTGGGCGCTGTTTACTAAGCCATTGGGTTCTCAGCTGAATGTGGGATTGACTGAATTACAAATTACCTTTTCAATTCTCATTGTTTTACAGACTTTTTTTTCGCCATTTCAAGGCTATCTGGTAGAGCGATTCGGAGCGAAACGATTATTGTCTATGGGATTCATCTTGACTGGAACCAGCTGGGCATTAGCCTCCCGAGCAAATTCCATTTTTGAACTCTATTTAACTTATGGCTTGTTGGGTGGTCTCGGTACGGGTATTGTTTACATTGGTGTGGTTGGACAGGCTGTCAAGTGGTTTCCAGCTAAACGTGGATTTGCGGTTGGCATGGTTGCAGCCGGTTACGGTATGGGCGCAGTCGTAACAACATTTCCTATCGCCCATTCACTGGCAAGCCAAGGCATACAGGAAACCTTATGGTGGTTTGGCTGCTTGATCGGAGTCATTGGGTGGTTATTGGCTCAAGCCCTGCGATCGCCGCAGCTATCGACAGGCAAGGGATTTCCAAAATTGAATGGCGTAAGTCCAAAGGAGATGTTGAAGTCACCGGTTTTTTGGTTACTCTTTTTAATGATGTCCATGATGTCAACGTCAGGATTGATGGTGATATCGCAAATGGGCGCGATAGCAAAAGATTACCAAGTCTCAGATGCGGTTGTTTTTGGAATGGCTGCACTTCCATTGGCATTAACCATTGATCGATTAACGAATGGACTTACCCGCCCGTTTTTTGGTTGGGTATCCGATGTATGGGGGCGAGAGAACACTATGTGCTTCGCCTTTGGTTTGGAAGCCGTTGCCATGTTGTTGTGGATATTGAGCATTGACCAACCCCTGTTATTCGTCATTCTTTCAGGCGTCGTTTTTTTCGGATGGGGGGAAATATTTTCATTATTTCCTTCAACCTTAACCGATACCTTTGGAGAAAAACATGCAACCACTAACTACGGTTTTTTATACATGGCGCAAGGCGTAGGCTCGGTCATTGGCGGCCCAGTCGCCGCCATGGTTCATGCCAGCAGTGGTAGCTGGATTTCCGTATTTGTTTTGATGATCAGCTTGGATCTGATGGCAGCGTGTTTAGCGATTGGATTGCTCAAGCCAATTCGAAAAAAATATTTGATCAACCAACCACGTTCCTCGTCAATTGGTAGTTGATGCATCGACAACTTGAATCGTTAGATCGCATCTTTCACATAGCAATGGATTAAATGTAATGAACAGTTCAGCCATATGATTTATTGGACAAACTTCCAGTCAGAAATCAAAAAAATTGTCTCCACTTTCAGTATCTAGGTTATAGGCAGGTTCATCTGCAAGTATCAATCAAGGTTTCATCTTATAAAGGCTTATTCTTTGCCATGGGTTTGTCAATTACATTTAAGCGCTTTGCACCTAGGAATGGAGAGATGTTTTGCCAGACAGCTTAGGAACAGAAACCCTAGGCTCAAAGGGTATTCATTGAATTGACCGTGTTTTTATAATGAAAAGTAAACAAGGGATTAAATTCATGAAAAAATTATTCACACTCGTCTGTCTACTATGCTGTGTGACAGCGTATGCAGAATGGGTTTTGGTTTCTAAAAATGAAACAGGGACGTCTTTGTACGTCGATCCCAACATCAAAATCAACGGAAATTTGCGCATGTTTTGGCATATACAAGATCTTGCCAAAGCGGATAACCAAGGCGATATGTCTTACCGAGGTGTCTGGCAATATGATTGCACAGAGAAGAAACAGCGGAATATGCAAGTCGCTGCTTATTCCAAACCCATGGCTGGTGGAGAGAAAACTGAAGAAGTTTATAAACCAACGGATTGGGTCACTATAGGATCTGATCCAAGCAGCCAAGCTTTATTGAAATTTATTTGCTCTATCTGACAATTTTTGGCCGTTTTTTTACAGCAGAGCGAACGATGAGCATCATTATTCGCTCTGCTGACGGTCAAATAGACCGGCACAATCAGATACCGAATCATTTCTACAGAAACTTCCCTAAACATTGATATTAATCAATTAGCTATTCTTGTTTGCGCCATACATTTCCACTTATGTTTTTAACATAGGAATTACGATGCCGACGGCTTATACAAAAGATAAAGATAAATTGATCAATGATCTGACAAATTTTATTCATGAAACCCAAGAATTACTTCACCTTTCTGCTGATCAAGTAGGCGAACGCGCTGAAAGTATCCGATCCAAGGTGTCAGATCGATTGAACAAAGCAAGCATAGAGCTCGAACATCTTCAATCAATGGCTGTAAAAAATGTCAAATTGGTCGGTGATGCAACCGATGAATTTGTACATGCCAACCCTTGGACATCCATAGGTATTGCAGCTGGTATAGGGTTGGTTGCAGGTCTCTTAATCAGTCGACGCTAAGTGGTTCGAGCATGCACAACGACAAAACAGGGGGCATATTCTCATCTTTGCGTCAACTGTCAGTGACAGCTATCGAGCTAATGATGGTCAGACTGGAATTGTTTGGCAATGAAATTGAATTTGAAAAACGTCGGATTTTGAGGGCCCTGATAACTGCTATCCTAGCCCTATGTTTTTTCAGCATGAGTCTGATTTTTTTATGTGCACTCTTGATTTTTATTTCTGAACCAGACACCAGACTCACAGTCATCTTCTGGATTTCCATCCTATTTTTATTTTCAGGCACCTATTTCTATTTCAAATCACGCAAGCTGATGGTGAGTACGATCGGTATTTTCAATGTGAGCATCAACGAATTGAAAAATGATTTAGCCCATATGCATAGTAAGTCCTCAGATGGATAACAGGACTCTACTTCAACAACAAGAACAACTCTTAGAAAAAAGTGCGAGTTTGAGACTAGCACTCGATCACCAGTTACAACAAATAAAAAAACCCTTAAGTTATGCAGATCAGTTTATATCTGTCATCGCATGGCTTTACCGTCACCCGATATATCCTGTCCTAGCCACAGGCATACTTCTCATGAAGAGACCGTCGTTGGTGCTTGCAAGTTTGCGCAGTTTGTTCATTGGCTGGTTATCGCTACAACGCATGCGACAGTGAATCATTCCTTGTTTTCTTTTTGCTTTTGAACTCTACGGTAAACATAAGCAGTCAGAAGTGGCGTAAAAACAGCTGTCACGATGACTGAAGCGGCTACTTGTAAAGTGGCAATCGGCGCAATGGCCGCAAAAGATGGATCAGCTAAAGCAACCGCTTGTGGTGTACCCGTTGAGTTCCCAGCTGTACTAGATGCCGCAGCACCTGCAACACCCGATCCACCCAAGATCCGGTCGGCAAATATACATACCAATCCAGTCAAAACAAGCACTGAAAAACCAAGAATTAAGCCAGGAATACCAGCCTTGGTGATGGCATTCAGATTGATACCTTGACCTAAGGTAAACGCCATGAAAGGAATGATGATGGGTTCATGGCTGCCAAAAAATTCCCGAATATCCTCATCTAAGTTTCCAAGAATGGCACCGGCCACAATTGGCGCAATAACACTGACCATGGTTAACCAGGGAATAACTGCCAAACCAGCACCAACGAGCACCAACATGGTCAGAAAAGGACCTGTTTCTATGCTTTGTGGAATATATGTGCCTGCATCCTCTTTATTTCCAAACGTACTGGTCAGGGCTAAAAACATGCCGCCGTTGGTGTCATTCATCGCCGCTAACACCGCCAGCGTACTCAGGCCAATCAGGTCGCCATCAAAAAAATGGGCCAAAGACAAAGCTACCACAATGGCCATTCCTACTTTGGCAAACATAATGCCAAAGCCACGCTTGAGCATAGTAGGGGCAGCATTCAAAGTCATTTTTGTACCTACTGTAAATAAGTACATGGCAAGAAATGTAGGGTACCCCACATTGGTCAATGCCTGAGTGAATCCGCCGATTTTCATCGCGTCAGGTGCTAATGTGTTCAACAACATACCCAGAAAAAGAGGTACGACCATCAGACCGCCGGGAACCTTGTGAATCAATTGAAGAATTTTCATGCATACCTTTTTTAATTTTTTTTACAAATTGATTTTGGACTGACAAAGCCCACTCACAATGCCAAACTGATGGCTTTTCAGCTGTGTCCGCACACTTCTATGATCCAACATATTGAAGGAACAAAATAAACGAAACATAGCAATTAACCTAGTATTTACCCTGTCAAATCATCTTTCAATTCAACCTAATTCTTGAATTTATATTTTTTATCTCAATCTCTTTACCAATTCAATAGACATAAAAAAATTCTTATCATTACAAATTTTCCAGCAGAAACCCATTTTCAATTCCACTGAGGTCATGTGATGCATCCTATTTATGAAAAAAGAATTTATGCTGTCAAAGTTGGCGAAATGGCAGAAGTCAAGCGCGTGTATTCAAGTCTTGGTTATCCGGCTATGGTTGCGGGAGAATTTGACAAAAAATTGGTGGGCTACTTCATAAGTGACACAGGCGATTTGCATCAATTGATCCATATCTGGCGATTTGACAGCGATACTGACAGACGTGATTTCTGGCATAGGTTAATGTCAGATGAACAGTTTCTTGTTTTTGCAAAACACATACGACCATTGATTCATTCGCAGAATGTGCAATTGATGGTGTCTGCACCATGGGGGCCACAACCCACTCCCCACGGGGTCTTGAAATAGCCGTTAATTCAGATAGGCCGATACCCATTGCATAGAGTTTGTCCAAAGTCTCTGTGCAGTCACAGGGTCTTGCGCGACCATTGACGGGGCTTTGATGGTGCATTTGTCGTAATACAAACCACTTTCAGTGGCAGGTGCTTCAAGCGCACAGTACAAACTGGTTTGTGCGCCCTGCTCTGGTGTCAACATTCCCCGCCATTTCATGATAGGTTGTAAAAATCTCGGCACTTCACGCCAGACATGCGTATCAACCACACCTGGGTGCAAGGCATAGCAAGATACTTGGGTTCCTGCCAATTCCTTGGCCAAATGTGCGTTAAAAAGAATATTTGCCAATTTGGAGACTGCGTATTCAGAGATACCTGTCAAACTATGTGAAGCAGATTGCAAACCGTCCCAATTGATTCCGTTTCTGGCCATCAAATGCGCCCGACTGGCGACAGTGACCACACGCGCAGGTGCACTAGCGGTTAATTTCTTCATCAACAAAACCGTCAATAAGAAATGACCCAAATGATTGACACCAAAGGCAAGCTCAAACCCCTGGCGAGTTTGCCCTTTAGCACCCGCAAGTCCTGCGTTGTTGACCAACAAATGCAAATCAAGGCCGGTTTTCAAAAATAAATCGGCACAATTTTTGACTGACTCAAGATCGTCAAGTTGAAGGGGTAAAAATGTTGCCGCATCGTTTTGTTGACGCAAAGAGCAAATCTCATCAATCACGGGTTGCGTTCTGGCCTCTGAACGACCGGCCAAAAAAAGCCGATACCCTTGCTTGGAAAGATTCAATGCTGTGACACGACCGATGCCCACATTGGCACCGGTAATCAATGCAATTCGCTCATTTTTCATACGTATTTTCCTTGTTCAGATGAGGTGTGACCGGATTTAATTCGCTGGATAAGCCACTGGCTTTGAATCGGGATGCCACACTTTGTATTTGTACATGGCTTGTTGGTAGTCTTTAGAAGCTTCAAATTGAGTCAACCATTCAATCAGTGGTGTCCAAGACTGAGACGCAAACCAGTTGGGATCTGTGTGTGCAAATTGCCGAACAAAGGGCGCAATAGCAGCATCTGCAAAACCCCACTGAGCAGTGCTTAAGAAGGCATTTGTTTTTAATCGTTGGTTCAATAGATGCAAAAACTCTGCCCCTGCCTGCCGATGGACCAGGCCATCTGCTAATTGATAACGATCTGGGTATTTGTAGCGATCCAAATGGAATTTGAATTCATCATCGCATTGCTTGACCAATGAAAGTTGTACATTCATCAACTGGCTGTCTTTTGGTAACCAACCGTGCGGATCATTCTGGCGCAACGCCCAAAGCATGATGTCAAGACTTTGCTCAATCACGGCGTCTGGCAAGACCAACACGGGTACGGTGCCCTTAGGCGAAGCAACAAGCAAGCTAGTTGGTTTTTGAGACAAGGCGATTTCACGAATTTCACAGCGTATGCCAGCAGACAATAACGCCAAGCGGGCTCGCATGGCATAAGGACAGCGCCGAAATGAATACAGCAAAGGCGCTTGCGGGGGCAGTAATTCAGCCATTTTTTTCTGCTTTTGTGGCTCACCTAAATGCACTTGACCCCGTGCTCTGGCAAGCAAAAACTGTTTTTGTCTTTCTCGCGCTCGCTCTTTTTGCTCTTCGCTGGTATGGGCATGACATCGCGGACAACTGACACTCAATTCAAACAGCGGTGATTCGGTCATGCCTTGAGCCAATGGATCGCGGCAGCTGCGACATATGCCCAATGTGCCTGGTTTTAAACCGTGTCCGACCGAGGTGCGTTCATCAAATACAAAACACTCTCCCTGCCACAGACTGTGTTGGGCTGGTATTTCTTCAAGGTACTTGAGGATGCCACCTTGCAAATGAAATACCTCTTCGAATCCGTAAGTGCGCATCAAGGCGGTTGACTTTTCGCAACGAATTCCGCCTGTGCAAAACATCGCGACTTTAGGTTTTTTCCCTGTTTTCGCTTGTAATTCAGTCGCCTTATCGGCCCAAGAAGGCAATTGAGAAAAGCTTTGGATATTCGGATTCACGGCACCGGCAAATGTGCCAATCTCCACTTCATAGTCATTTCTTGTATCAATCACGACCACCTCTGGGTCTGAAATCAAGGCATTCCAATCAGCGGGTTTGACATACGTGCCCGCCATATGTATCGGACTGATCCCTGGCACCCCCATGGTCACAATTTCTTTTTTTAACCGCACTTTCATTCGGTAAAAAGGCGGTTCATAGGCAAAGGATTCTTTATGCTCAAGATCGGCCAAACGCGGATCTGAACGTAAATAAGACAGGACTGCATGCACATCTTGGGCAGCTCCAGCAATGGTGCTGTTGATACCTTCTCGCGCCAACAAAATCATGCCTTTGACTTGGTGCGCCTCACACACCGCCAGCAAGGCAGGCTTCATCTCGACATAATCCGGCAGATCAACGAATTTATAAAAAGCCGCCGTCAGAAATTTGTATTCAGTGACAGAATCGTTCATGCATCTATTTTGCCTGCATCCTGAAGACTGGTTTGCCGCCATGCCAGCAGTGCGCCCGCACACAAAATGGCCGCCGAAAATAACAGACCACCGGGCAGTCCTCCGGCATGATCTGAAATCCAACCTGTGAGGCTTGGACCCAACATCTGACCGACAGCAAACACACTGGTGAAAACAGTGATGACAGACAGCCATTGCGTTGAGGGTAAATTGTGCTTGATAAATGCTGTGGTGGAAGCCACTGCCGTAGCAAAACATCCACCAAATAAGATGCCTGACCCCAATATAGCTATCTTGTCCACACCCATCCCATCGCCCCAGTCACCGCTGAAAGCCATGCAAGCAGGGATCAGACAAGCCAATGCCAGCAAACTGTTGACTTGCGCCAGACACAGGCCGTCCCGGTGTCTGTCTAGTGCGCCAGACCACCACCGCACACCAAACATGCCACTCATTCCCATAGCTGCATAAAACAATCCAGTTTGCCAATTGAACCAATGCAATTCCCGCAACAAAGAAATCACAAACGTCATGTACCCGATGTAGCCCATACCGAAACAAAAATAGCCGGCCAGCATGAAAAAATAACGACCTATGGCTGTGGTGTCAGACGCACTTTGTCGATGTTGAATGGCAGGAAGCGCCTTGGCTGGTTGCCACATCACAAGTGTCAAAAGCAAACCCGTTGCACCCACCGCAAGCCAACCCAGTTGCCAAGGGTGCAGCCAATGTGCTTGTTCTCCTTCGAACAATGTCCAAGGAACCAAGCCCGCACACAGCACCATGCCCAAACCACCACCCGCATAATAAATTCCCAACAAAGTACCTGAACGCTTAGGGTGAAGCCCTGCCAATTGGGCGATCAACACCGTGCCGCCAGCAAATACCGAGGCGCTGGTGAAACCGGATAACAAGCGCAATAAACCAATCAACCACGCATCAGTGAACCATGCGCACAAACCTAAAAATACACTGGATAAAACACCGCCAGTGACGAAAGAAGCCCATGAAGAATACCGTCGAATCACCATAGATAAACTCAATGCACCAATCAAGTAACCCGCAGCGTGTGCGGTATTCATGGCGCCGAGAAGTAAATACGACCAACCTAAATCTTCACGCATAGCCGGTACAAATAAGGCATACGAAAACCTAACCAGACTGGTACCAATGATGGTGCCTAAGGAAAGACCCATGGCAAGTATCAATGGTCTGTCAATCAGCCAGTGCTGAATGCGATTTTGTATGCTGTGAAATGTGGTCAACACGGAGAGCAGATAAATAATTTTCAGCTTGCTTCAACCCAGTCCATGCCATGACTGCGCTTGCATTCTCTTTGCGCTACATCACGCAAATAGTGCAAAAGCGTGTGTATTGCTTGGGTTCTATCTTCGGTTAGACCTAAACCAATGCCTGCACTGAATGTGGTTATACAGGCTACTTCAGTGGGCAAATCGCCAACCAAACTCACGCCTTCTTGGTTCATCAATTCGCTTCTTTGCTGAAATCCTAAAGCGGCTTTGCCTTGAGAAACCCACAAACCCACCGGCGTTCCAGCAGGAGGTACAACAATACGGTCTTTGATTTGATCAAACACGCCCCAACGCTTGAACAACTGCTCAAGATAGGTTCCGCTGGGACCCGTGGAATAACTCAGACTGGGCGCAGACAGCACAGCCTCACGCAATTGAGATTCGGTATCCATTTTGGGCCATACAGTGCCAGAGGCGACCGCAACTGCGACGGGCGACTTGACCCAATCACACCGACTTCCAGCCTGAATGTGTCCTTGCAATGCGAGTCGCTCTATGGCCTCAGATGCGAGAAAAACCACATCGAATGACTCACCGGATTGAATGCGCTTGGCAGCATCTACTCCTCCGGCATATTCAATCTGCACTTCAACCTGATGAACTTGTTGATACTTTAAGCACAGTGCTTTCAGCAAAGATTGGGTAGCCATGGAGGAAATACCTCTGAGTACCATAGGCGAAGAATGCATCATTTCAAAGAATATAGAGCTGAGGTTTGATGACGTTTTTGCAGACCAATACACTCATGAAAAGCATTCGTGCAGTTTGCAAAATATCATCAAACTCAATGCAATTTTTTCTGTGTATTTGGTAAAGCAATGGTGATGATTGCTCCAAGCACTGCAATGGCTGCCAAAGCCAAGAACGCGGCTTCACTGGCTCCACCTGACATGGTGCGAATGCGACCAATCAAGTCAGGACCAAAATGTCCACCCAAGTTACCCACAGAATTGACAAATGCAATGCCGGCTGCTGCGGCAGTACCTGACAAAAAAGCTGTGGGCAGCGACCAAAAGGTCGCCACAAATGACAAGGTGCCAGAAGCAACCAAGGTAAGTGCAATCATCGAGGGAATGGGCGCATGACCAACCAAAGCCAAACCAATCAGACCGGATACACCGAGCAACAGAGAACACGCCACATGCCATCTGCGCTCACCTGTTTTGTCTGAATGGGCTCCCCAGATCACCATGACAACCGCAGATATACCCCAAGGAATCATGCTGAGTAAACCCACTTTGAGAAAGTCTTTTTTATCAATACCTAACTCTTGAATGATGGTGGGCATCCAAAAGTTGATAGCGTAAAAACACACAACACCTGAAAAATAAACCACAGCCAGAAACCATACACGGTAGTCAGAGAATGCGTCCCAAAAACGATGGCCTTTACCGAGTTCGTTCTTGCCAGCGTCATCTTCTTCTACTTGATGGACGATAAAGTTTTTCTCACGCTCATCAAGCCATTCAGCTTGACGCGGACCATTTGGTAAAAACACAAAAACTAAGCAACCCACGATCACAGAGGGTATGCCTTCAAGCAAAAAAAGCCATTCCCAACCCCGTAAGCCTCCAATGCCTTGCATGTACTGCATGATGGCACCCGACACTGGTGCGCCAATGACATTGGATATGGCAATAGCGGTCATGAACAGGGCTATGACTTTGGTTCTGCGCGAACCGGGAAACCAATAAGTCAAATACAAAATGATGCCAGGGAAAAATCCAGCTTCACATGCACCCAACAAAAAACGAAACACATAAAAAGTGAACTCTGGGTCGGTACAGTTAAACCAAGTAGCGATGGAACCCCAGTAAATATCATCAGTGAACATGAAGGCTGAAGAAATAATCCCCCAAGTGATCATGATTCGTGCTATCCAAAGCCGAGCACCTACTCTTTCCAAAATCACATTACTGGGCACTTCGAATATGAAATAACCAATAAAGAAAATTCCCGCACCAAAACCGTATATCGCATCTGAAAAATGCAAATCGGTTGCCATTTGCAACTTGGCAAAACCCACGTTGACCCTGTCAAGAAAAGCCACGATGTAGCAAACAAAAAGAAAGGGAATAAGGCGGCCGGCTACTTTATCGAAAGTGGCCTTGGCAAATTCAGCGCTGTCGGCTGAAGTGGAAATGGAATCATTCATTCGAAGTACCTTGCTTGCTATTCAATAACCTTTGACCTTAGCACAGACAACTGTAAACGTGATGTTTTGAGACGCTTTCATTCGCTGTGGTGAGGGTAATCACCAATCAAAAAAGGCCAGCGTTAAAATAATTGCTCGGTCCTGTGTACCGAACCCCGCATTTCCACGCTTTGGCGTTCATTAAACCGACGTGATTCCGCACGACGGTGGCTTTTTCAAATCGGACCTCATCATGATTCACTGCAACAGTCGTCGACTGGCTTTGCTCTGGGCGTTAGCCCTGACCGCCTCCACCTTTTTCCATGTGACCTCTTTCGCCAACGATGGCGTGCTGCGAGTCTCTGCTATCCCTGATGAGGCGCCAACGGAGTTACAGCGCAAGTTTGCTCCCTTGGGTCAATACCTGTCTGCGCAAACTGGTTTGAAAGTTATTTTTATTCCTGTAACCGATTACGCCGCGGTTGTCGAAGCCTTGGCCGCCGGCAAAATTGACATGGCATGGTTAGGCGGATTTACCTTCGTACAAACGCGCATACGCACCAATGGCAGTGCGGTTCCCATCGTGCAGCGAGAAGAAGATGCCAAATTTACCTCCAAGTTCATCACCGCAGACCCCAGTATCAAAACCTTGAATGATCTCAAAGGTAAAACATTTGCATTTGGCTCACCCTCCTCCACCTCAGGCAGTTTGATGCCGCGTTTTTTCATGCAGCAGGCAGGTTTGAACATAGACAAGGACTTCAAAAATATTGCCTTTTCAGGCGCGCACGATGCAACCGCGGCATTTGTCTCTGCAGGGAAAGCAGATGCCGGTGTACTCAATGCCTCTGTCTGGGACAAATTAGTTGAACAGAAAAAAGTGGATCCCGAGAAGGTGCGCGTATTTGCCACCACGCCAACATTTTTTGATTACAACTGGACTGTCCGTGGCGACTTAGATCCTAAGTTAATCAAAGCCTTGACGGATGCATTTCTAAAACTGGACCCAAACAACCAGGAGCACAAAGAACTTCTGACCTTACAACGTGCTACACGTTTTATACCTACGCGCAAAGAGAACTATGACGGTATAGAAAAGGCTGCCGTGTCTGCAGGTTTATTGAAATAAACATCCTCAGATCCCATGACGCATTGTCAAACTTGGCATAAGTTGACTTACTTGAAAAATCAGCGCTTATGAGTTTTCAACTAGACCATATTGATTATGTGCATGCCAATGGCGTCACAGCACTTACTGACCTGAGCCTGCAAGCTAAGTCAGGTGAACAAATCGCATTGATTGGTCCATCCGGCGCTGGAAAAACCACATTGCTGTCGTTGATTGGCACTCGGCTAAAACCTACACATGGTCGATTGACCGTTTTGAATCAAACTGTTGACGCTGACAACAAGCGTGCCTTGCGGCATTTAAGAAGTCAGATTGCTTCAATCTATCAACAACCACCGTTGCCAGGCCGACAACGCGTGGTCACTGCTGTGCTCGCTGGTCGACTGGGAATCTGGCCGACATGGAAATCCTTGGCATCCCTGCTCTACCCTATGGATATGGATGGCGCAGCAGATGTATTGTCAAAAGTTCAATTAAGTGAAAAATTGTTTGACCGCTGCGACCAACTCTCTGGAGGGGAATTGCAACGTGTGGGTATGGCGCGTGTGCTTTACCAACAAGGAGCGCTTGTGCTTGCAGATGAACCCGTTTCTGCCTTGGACCCTGGTTTGGCTTTAGCCATGATCCAGTTGTTGCAGCAAGACGCTCGCGAACGCAAAGCCACGCTGATAACCAGCCTGCATTCGGTTGATATTGCGCTGTCTTGTTTTGAGCGCATCGTTGGTTTGCGTGACGGTCAGATTGCATTTGATTTACCCACGCAACAAGTGACCCCGCAAATGCTGGACCATTTGTATGCCAATGAATCCACCGCTCATCACTCCACAACGGATAGATACACAACCGTCAATAGAACACCTGTTCCTCACACGGCGTGACTTGTATGACCAACAAGCACAACCATCGGGATCCGCTTGCGGCGAAACGCCTGTCTTTATGTCTTGCAGTGATTCTGCTGGTCTGGCCTTTACTGATTGCCGCAGAGTTCAACCCGAGGGCGCTAATTGACCCAGCAAATCTCAAAGTCATTGGTTATTTTTTGTGGGCCTTTTTGCCTCCGCAAACAAGCACAGATTTTTTAATCGAACTTTTCAATGCCACGATGCAAACCATTGCCATCGCCACGGTCGGGATGGTGTTTGCGATGCTGATTGGTATACCTCTGGCATACAAGATAAGCAGCGTGTGTCGAACGTATCTGGGAATGCAATTGCTGCCACGCGGTTTACTGACCCTGTTGCGCGGTATACCCGAATTGGTGTGGGCCTTAGCCTTTGTTCGCATCTTAGGTTTAGGCCCTGCAGCAGGCATATTGGCCTTGGGACTGACTTACGGCGGCATGTTGGCAAAGGTGTACGCAGAAATTCTGGAGTCGGTTGACCAAGCACCTGCAAACGCCTTGATTGCGGCTGGCTCTCCCCGCCCGCTTGCCATGCTCTATGGATTGCTGCCGCTGGCATCCAAAGAACTCATTTCCTATACGGTATACCGTTGGGAATGTGCTTTACGCGCGTCAGTAGTCATGGGCTTTGTGGGTGCAGGAGGACTGGGTCAATTGATGGACCAAGCCATGAAAATGCTCAATGGTGGGGAAGCCTGCTCGGTACTTATCGTATTTCTAGGATTGGTATTTCTGGCCGACAAGCTATCTGCCTGGTTACGTGATTTCACGGCAACCACAACCTCTTCAAATGCATTTGCCTTTAATCGGCGTCACATGGTATTGGCCTTTATGTTATGGATACTGGTTTTAGCTAGCTTTCATTTGCTACAGACCGACTTTTCTTCACTGTTTAGCTTCGAAGCACTGCAAACCATGGCCCGCTTTGCGAGTGGTTTTTTTCCAGCTGATATGAGTTCTGCTTGGCTCACAAAAATTTCCTACGGCATTTGGCAAACACTTGCGATTTCAATACTTGGAACCGTGTGTGCCGCTGTAGCAGGCTTGCTGTTTGCCTTATGCAAACCCCGACTGATAGTCAACTTTTTTTTGAATATTTGCCGCAGCGTTCCTGAAATGGTGTGGGCCACAATCACTGTGCTTGCTGTCGGTCTGGGTTCATTTGCAGGCACTTTGGCACTGGCCTTGCACACCACGGGCGTGCTGGGTCGACTGTTTGCGCAAGCGATTGACAATGCACCCATACAACCCATCAATGCTTTGAAGCAGGCCGGAGCCACAAGCTCCCTCGCCTTTTTGTATGCCGCCTTGCCATTGATAGCACCTCAATTACTGGCCTACACCTTGTATCGATGGGAGATGAATATACGCATGGCAGCCATATTGGGATTTGTGGGCGCTGGCGGCTTAGGGCAGTTGCTTTATGTTTCTATGTCATTGATGAACTATGCGCAAGCCAGTTCAGTCATCGTAGCCATGTTATTTCTGTCCATCTTGGTCGACCAAGCCAGCGCATGGTTGCGCCGGTTCATGCAAGCCTGAACCGGCCAACCATTTCTAAGCATCTATTTCTTGATACTGACCAACTCCACTTCGAATACCAAAACTGCGTTGGGTGGAATCACACCGCGTATGCCTTCTGAACCGTAAGCCGTCTCAGATGGACATGTCAGACGGGCTTTGCCACCCACCTTGATTTTTTGCATACCTTGGGTCCAGCATGGAATCACACGCGACAAAGGAAACGCAATGGGTTCACCGCGCTTGTAACTGCTGTCAAACTCTTTTCCATCTGGCAAGGTGCCACGGTAATGGGCCACCACTGTGTCTGAAGCAGCAGGCGTTGCACCAGCACCTTCTTTGAGATGTTCGATTTTGATACCCGTTGGTAGGGTTTCAATTTTGATGTCAGCCAAAGCTGCACTGCAAAAGATCAGTCCGGCAAGACATACGCCCTGCAATTTAATCAAAGTCATGATGAATAGGGGTTGATTGAAAGATTGACATTATCTACGTTGGCGTTAGCGGAGATGAAGATTACTGAAACGTCCCCATGGATAGTCAGCAAAAGCATCAAAGAAGTTTTATTGCTTGCTGTTTGAGGCCAAGCAACGTTGAATATCGCACGCAGTTGGCAGTAATGCGCGGTATTCGAAATTTTTAGGCATGACACCGTTATCGCGGATAGAGCATTTTTCTCCCGCATCATTGGTGTAGTAAGACAGGACATCCACACATCGACGCGAATGTGACAATAATCCTTGAAAATGACCTATCTCATGCGAAACAACCATTTGCAGGGTTTCCATTAAATTGCGATTTGCATTGCTTTTTTTCAAATTTTGAAACGCTTCGGGACTGAGCGTTAGGGTTTTTTTTGTGATGTTGGCCAGTCCTATCGTACCCAGTTTGTCATCGTCATTCCACTGCACAGAAATTTTCACACCAGCATTCGAGTCTTTGAGATCACGTTTTAAAAACACGGTGTTTTGACCTCCGCACTGGTCCCAAGCCTGCGTGGAATTTTGCAAAACTGACAAAACGGCGTCCTCGTTAACAGAGGCAGGTGCACCTTGGTGATCGTATACATACGTCATGATGGGACTGAGCATTTTGCCGTCGCTGGGACCATCTTTCCAAGTCACTGATTCATTAGGAAGACATTGTGCAATCTCACTTTCCCGCAAGGAATATTCCTTACTGACAGCTATTTTTTCCTCCACTTTATTAGGAAGACGTTTAATTTTTTTGGTCGACGTGACGCTGCCAGATGGCTCAATCACAGGTGCAGTATTTGTGTTCTTGCTGACCTCAA
>NZ_JAVLFQ010000036.1:0-1760 GCF_046052765.1 Limnohabitans sp.
CCTATCGGCCAACTGTTGCAAGGCTCGCGGGTTTAAGCCGCGAGTGCGAAACGTTCGTCGTTTGCAGTTAGTTTTTTTCTGCGGATTTACGAGGTGACAGAACCTCGACATGCCCTGCGCCGCGTCCGAACCCATGTCGAAACCAATGCAGCCCCAAGAATCTTCATTCTACGCCTTGGGTAATAAGTCTGTCAGCTCTTTGGGATGGTGAATCACAAAATCCGCCCCCCACTCCAACACATCCGCTTCAGCGCCCAGATAACCGTAGTTAGCAGCCACTGTCACCATGCCAGCGGCTTTACCAGCGACGATGTCTCGCTCATCATCGCCCACATACCAACAATCTTGTGGCGGCAACCCCAGCAAACGTGCAGCTTCAAACAGAGGCGCGGGATGCGGTTTGGCATGCGGCGTGGTGTCACCGCTGACTACCGCGCCAGCTGTTTTGAAAAGGCTCATTTGTTGGCTGAGCGGAATGGTGAAACGCTGACTTTTATTGGTCACCACGCCCCATAACAACCCCAGTTGCTGCAATCTTGTCAGCATGTCGTCAACACCATCGAAAACCGTGGTTTTGACGGTCATAGCGTTCTGATAGTTGTCTAAAAATTCATTCTTAAACGCCTCGTAATCTGCATGCGCTTCAGTGATACCAAACGCCACTTGCAGCATGCCACGCGCTCCTGACCCAGCCATCGGGCGGTACAAGGCATAGTCCAACGAGGTCATGCCGCGGTCGGTACGCATTTTGTCGGCGGCCGCACCCAAGTCTGGAGCACTGTCTATCAACGTACCGTCCAAATCAAATAACACGGCCTTGGGTCTTGGAAACGAACGCATGGATGGTGTGCTTAAAGTACGCGCTGGGTGGCAATCATGTAATTGACGCTGGTGTTCGTATCCAACCAATAGCGGCGCGTGAGCGGGTTGTACTGCAGTCCCTTGGTCGCTTGCAATTGCAATTCGGCCACACGGCAATATGCTGCAAGTTCAGAAGGCTTGATAAATTTAGCGAACTCGTGCGTGCCTTTGGGCAGCAGGTTCAACACATATTCAGCGCCAATGATGGCGAACAAAAAAGATTTCGGGTTGCGGTTTAGCGTGGAGAAAAACACCCAACCGCCGGGCTTGACCAAGGTGGCACAAGCCTTGACGACAGAGGACGGATCGGGCACGTGCTCGAGCATTTCCATGCAGGTGACCACATCAAATTGCGCGGGTGCTTCTGCGGCCATGGCCTCGGCACTGACTTCACGGTAAGTCACATTCGGTGTTTGGGTTTCCAGCGCATGCAATTGCGCCACTTTCAATGACTTGGTGGCCAGATCAATACCGGTGACAGTGGCTCCAGCACGGGCCATGGCGTCACTCAAAATACCGCCGCCACAGCCGACATCGAGCACCGCTTTGCCCTTGATAGAAGCCAGTGAGTTGATCCATTCCAATCGAAGCGGATTGATTTGATGCAAGGGTCGAAATTCGCTGTTGACATCCCACCAGCGGTGGGCAAGTTCAGAAAATTTGGCGAGTTCTGCGGTGTCTACGTTCGTATTGTTCATCACCGGATTGTCAACGATATTTGATGGGATGGGCGCTCAACTGTGAGGTGACCAGCTGATGCAAAGGTCAAAAAAAACCCCGCACCAGGCGGGGTTTGATAGGCATGAAAGTTAATCAGTTCTTACGCGCACCGACCACTTCAATTTCGACGCGGCGGTTTTTGGCGCGGCCTTCTTTGGTGCCATTGTCAGCAACAGGTT
>NZ_JAVLFQ010000037.1:0-4214 GCF_046052765.1 Limnohabitans sp.
GCTTGATGAAGCCAGTGCACATATGGTGCCAGAACAACCTGAATTGATGGTTCATGATGCGCACAACAAACAACCCCAAGTGGCATTGAGTCAAATACAAGCCGATGTGATTGCGATTGGACCTGGACTGGGACAAAGCCCGCTGGCATTGCAATGGCTAAATGCAGCATTGTCTTCGCCTACGCCATTGGTCATTGATGCGGATGCTATCAATTTGCTTGCTCAACACGAGGATGTGCTGAAGGCATTGCAACAGCGTGCATATCCAACTACCCTGACACCTCATCCTGGAGAAGCTTCAAGACTATTGTCTTGCGCGAGTGCTGACGTTCAAGCACACCGTGCCCAGTCCATACGTGAATTGGTTGAACGCACGCAGGCGGTGGTGGTACTCAAAGGCCACCACAGTTTGATGGCTTCTCCCATGCACGGTATATTGCAATGTATGCAGGGCAATCCTGCATTGGCTGTGGCTGGCAGCGGTGATGTGTTGACTGGATGTATGTCAGCCATTGTTGCTCAGGGTAGAAAGCATGGCCTAGACCAATGGCAAGCCAGTTGCTTGGCGGTGCAGTTGCATGCAGTGGCGGCAGACACACTTGTAAGCAAAGGTATTGGTCCGATTGGCATGACGCCTAGCGAACTCGTTATTGAATTACGGCAGTGTATCAATGCACACCTGAACTAGCAGTCATGCTTGACTCAGATGAAGTGAAAACCTTTATGCACGAACCTATGGGGTGATATCTTCCATTGCACAGATAACATTTTTGATGGGGCGAGTTGAATAAGTCGCTTACTCACCGATTTATTCACTAAATAATTCAATTATTCTTTGTCTCAACCACATATTACCCGGCTCCCGGTTGTATTTGGCGTGCCAGAACAGATTGATGGCAATATCTGTCAGCTTAAACGGTAGGGGTGAGGTTTCCAGTTGAAACGGCTCAGCACATTTTTGGGCAAAGCGCTCGGGCACGGTGGCTATCAAGTCCGAGCTTTGCAAAATATGACCTACCGCCACAAAGTGCGGTACGTGTAAATGAATGTCACGCGCAATGCCTTTGCGTGTCATCCATTCATCAACCTCGCTATGCCCCGTGTTGGCCGAGATCACGCCTACATGCGGCAGTGCTTTGTATTGTGCAAGGGTGATAGGGTTGCGAGCTTTGGGATGACCTTGACGGAACAAGCAAACATAACGCTGCTTGAATAGGCGACGCTGAAAAAAACCTGTAGTTAAACTCGGGAGCAAGCCTATGGCTATATCCACATTACCTGCCGCCATGTCGTCGCTCAGGTGGCCTGTGTTGGGACGCAAAGTGCTTATCTTGATATTCGGTGCTTCACGTGAGAGCATGGCCATCAGCGTGGGCATGAAATAAATCTCACCTATGTCCGTCAATCCCAGTGTGAAAGTGCGCTCACTGGTAGTCGGGTCAAAACTGTCGCGTTGGTTCAAGGCGTTTTGTAAGGTGCTAAGCGCATAGCCTATGGGCTCAATCAAATGCAAGGCGTAAGGCGTAGGTTCCATGCCGCGCGAGGTTCGCACAAACAATTCGTCTTTTAAAAGGACACGCAAGCGTTTAAGTGCATTGCTGACTGCGGGTTGTGACAGCCCCAATTTATCTGCTGAGGTGGAAACCCGTCTGTCCATAAGTAATTGATTGAAGATAACCAGCAAATTCAGGTCTATGTCTCTGAGGTCCATGGGC
Organism: Limnohabitans sp.; assembly: GCF_046052765.1. Classification (GTDB taxonomy): domain Bacteria; phylum Pseudomonadota; class Gammaproteobacteria; order Burkholderiales; family Burkholderiaceae_C; genus Limnohabitans. The sequence goes on from NZ_JAVLFQ010000037.1 coordinate 1,716, forward strand.
TAGCCTTTATTCATAAAACAAATATAACTTATATGAGTTGACTTATTTACTTATAAGATATGAATAACCACAATACACATATTCTCATTCAAACGGATATCACATGGAACTCGTGGTGCAGCCTGACAACCTGAGGTTGAGCATACAAAGCGGACAAAATCTGCTTGATGTGCTACGCGACAACGCAGTGCCAATTTCTTACAGTTGCATGTCTGGGCGTTGCGGCACTTGCCGCTGTAAAGTCACCGGCGGTGAGTTGAGCTACAGTGGTCCGCAAGCTGGTCGTCCGACAACAGGTCAGGACAGTTATGTGTTGGCATGCCAATCGGTGTTGACGCAGAGCTGCACGATTGAAATTCCCGATATGGATGAGGTGGTTGTTCACCCAGCCAAGATCATCAAAGGTACGGTCACAGTCATAGATGTATTGACGCACGATATACGCCGCTTACGTATCAAGCCAGCTAAGCCGATGGCATTTTCTCCAGGCCAATACGCCACGCTGCAATTCACACCAGACTATATTCGACCGTATTCGTGGGCGGGCTTGCCAGACGATGAAGAGATGGAATTTCAAATTCGGAAAGTTCCTGGTGGACGTGCCACCGAGTATGTTTTTTCAACATTGAAAGTGGGCGATGCTGTACGCATCAGCGGTCCCTTGGGCACGGCGTATTTGCGCCAAAAACACAAAGGGCCTATGCTGTGTGTAGGCGGTGGCACAGGTATTGCACCTATTGTTTCGATTGTGCGTGGAGCCATGGCAGCCCATATGCACAATCCCTTGCATGTGTACTTCGGTGTGCGTAGCCAAGAAGATAGTTACGACTTAGAAAGCTTGCACCGAATCGCTCAAGAGCACGGCAACATGCAATTACATGTGGTGGTGGCAACAGGGACTGTGAGCAAAGGTTTGCGCAGTGGTTTGGTGACCGACGCCATTCAAAATGATCTTCCGCTGTTGAATAACTTTATCGGCTATTTTTGCGGTGCACCCGCCATGGTGGAGGCATTAAACAGATTGGCACTATCCTTGGGTATGCCTTTGGAAAAGATCCATGCAGATGCTTTCTACCCGTCGGGTATTTGATTTTGAAAGAAGGAAATTATTCATGACACAAACATCTGTATTTCCAACTGATCCCAAGTGGGAAGGCGAGGGTACGAGCCGTATTCCGTTTTGGGCTTACACGCGCGAAGACTTGTACAAAAAAGAGTTGGACAAATTTTTCTACAACCACCACTGGTGTTACGTTGGTCTGGAGGCTGAGATACCGAATGCGGGCGACTTCAGGCGCACTGTGGTGGGTGAGCGTTCGGTCATCATGGTGAGAGATCCGGACGGCGGTATCAACGTGATTGAAAATGTGTGTGCCCACCGCGGCATGCGCTTTTGCCGCGAACGCAACGGCAACGCCAAAGATTTTTTCTGCCCCTACCACCAATGGAATTACAGTGTCAAAGGTGATTTACAAGGTGTGCCGTTTCGCCGTGGTGTCAAGCAAGACGGCAAGATCAACGGCGGCATGCCCAAAGATTTCAAAGTCGAAGATCACGGTTTGACCAAGCTGAAAGTGGCAACCCGTGGCGGCGTGGTGTTTGCCTCTTTTGACCATGACATCGAGTCATTGGAAGACTTTTTAGGCCCGGTCATTCTGAGTTACTTCGACCGCACGTTCAACGGCCGAAAGCTGAAAATTTTGGGCTACCGGCGTCAACGCATTCCTGGCAACTGGAAGCTGATGCAAGAAAACATCAAAGACCCCTACCACCCGGGCTTGTTGCACACCTGGTTTTCCACCTTCGGGCTTTGGCGCGCTGACAACAAATCCGAGTTGAAGATGGACGCGCAGTTTCGCCATGCCGCCATGATTTCCACACGCGGACAAGGCGGCAAAAACGAAGAAGTGGTCGGCGGCGTGGACAGCTTCAAAGACACCATGACTTTGAATGACAAACGCCTGCTGGACATCGTGCCCGAGGCCTGGTGGAACGGCCCGACCGCTGTGATGACCACGGTATTTCCCAGCCTGATCATTCAGCAGCAAGTCAACAGCGTGTCGACCCGGCACATACAACCCAACGGCCACGGCTCCTTCGATTTTGTCTGGACGCATTTCGGTTTTGAAGACGACACGCCTGAGATGGAGCAGCGCCGTTTGATACAAGCCAATTTGTTCGGTCCCGCAGGTTTTGTGTCAGCGGATGACGGTGAAGTCATCGAATGGTCGCAACAAGGTTTCGAGCAAAAACCTGCGCACCGCACGGTGGTGGAGATGGGCGGCTACGAGGTGGAAGACACCGACCACATGGTCACAGAAACATTGATTCGCGGCATGTACAAGTACTGGCGCAAAGTGATGGGGGAATGAGCATGATGGACTTCAACACCTATTTCGAGCTCTTAAACCTCTACAGCGATTACGCCATGGTGTGTGATTCCTCAGAGTGGGAAAAATGGCCTGACTTCTTTATGGAAGACGCTTTCTACCGTTTGCA
>NZ_JAVLFQ010000038.1:0-26438 GCF_046052765.1 Limnohabitans sp.
ATCTGACCCCGATTACATTAAACAATTGGTATCTGACCCCGATTAAATGGGTATCTGACCCCGATTAAATGACCCTAATTAAATTAATTGACTCGCAGCTTCAGCTGAAAACTGACCGCACCATACAAGCGATCTTTCAGCGGCGGCACCAAGGCAATGTTCAGACCGAAGCGTTCGCCCTCGACGGTGACCACTGGCAACATGGCTGGAAACCAACCCCCGCCGAAAGCATTCGGGTAGCCATTGAAACCGCCCACCACTGCGCCTGCTTTCCAAGAACCCCAATGCCAAGGTTGGTAATACGCACCCAGATAGTGGGAGCGTGCGTTGTTGCTGTTGGTAAAAACACCCGCCGTGGCCGACCAATCTTCGTTAATGACAGCCTCTACGCCAAAGCCTAGGTTGTTGTTGCGCAGGCCTTTGTGGGTATCGAAATGCGCTGAATAAAAACCAGGGTTTAACCAAACTGATAAAGGCGCGTGCAGTTCAACAATTTGCGGTTCGGTACTCAGCGTTTGAGGCTGGCAGGCAGGCACACAAGCTCCAAGCAAGTAGCTTGAGATTGCGGGTCAACCATTTGAGAAAATCAGCCATATTGATGCACAAAAGCCATCTAACCAAGTGGCTGATACTGCCAGCTTAAAGCCGCTTACGCAATAGCGACCAAGCTTTTAAAAAGAAGCAAACACCTCAGCAGCGGCTTGCACCGTGTCCGCAATATCCTGCGCCGTGTGCGCGGCGCTGACAAAGCCTGCTTCGTAAAGTGCGGGTGCAATGTACACACCACGGTCCAACAACCCATGAAACAACCGGTTGAACTTGGGTGAGTCGCTGGTCATCACCTTGGCGTAGTTTTGCGCTAACTCAGGGAGCAGAAAAAAGCCGAACATACCCCCTTCACAATCGGCGCTGAAAGGCACACCGGCTTGGTGTGCGGCTTGTGTCAAGCCATCGACCAGCAAACGGGTTGTGGCGGACAAAGCATCGAAGAAACCGGGTTTGGAAATTTCATGCAACGTAGCCAGACCGCAGGCGGTGGCGACCGGATTGCCGCTGAGCGTACCCGCTTGATACACAGGCCCCAAGGGCGCGAGTTGTTCCATGACGGCGCGTTTGCCACCAAAGGCTGCGAGCGGCATGCCGCCGCCTATAACCTTGCCCAGCACCGTCACATCGGGCTCGAAACCAGGTATCGATTTGGCATACACACTTTGCGCACTTCCCAAGGCAACGCGGCAACCGGTCATGACTTCATCAAACACCAACAACGCACCGTGCTGTTTACACAACTCACGACAGCGTTTCATGAAGGGGACGCTGGCACGCACAAAATTCATATTGCCCGCAATCGGCTCGATCATCAAACAGGCGAGTTCTTTGCCGTGTAACGCAAACGCTTCTTCTAATTGAGTGATGTTGTTGTACTCCAGTACCAAGGTGTGTTGCACCACTTCGGGCGGCACACCGGCGCTGGTTGGGTTGCCGAAGGTGGCCAGACCCGAACCAGCCTTGACCAGCAACGCATCCGCATGACCGTGGTAGCAGCCTTCGAACTTGATGAACTTGCTGCGACCCGTGGCGCCGCGTGCCAGGCGCAAGGCACTCATGCCGGCTTCGGTGCCGGAGCTGACCAATCGCACCATGTCCATGGACGGCATGAGTTTGAGCAATGCTTCAACCAGTTGAATTTCACGCTCTGTGGGCGCACCGAAAGAAAAGCCATCGAGCGCGGCTTTTTGCACCGCTTCGAGTACCGCGGGATGGCCGTGTCCCAAAATCATCGGACCCCATGAACCTATGTAATCGATGTAGCGTTTCTCATTCGCGTCCCAGAAATAAGCACCTTGGGCGCGTTTGACAAAACGCGGTGTGCCGCCAACCGCGCGAAACGCGCGAACCGGTGAATTGACACCGCCAGGGATCACCAAGCGGGCCCGGTCGAACAAAGTTTGGTTGAGATCAGTCATGGTTGTGAATGAGCGATGTTAAAAAAATCAATGACGGGTATCGTGACCAGGTAAAAAATCTTCGGCATTGGCCGCTTCGTCCGAAGCGTCGGATTCGTCAGGTGCTTGTGCCCAAAACAAGCGGTCTGTGACTGCATGTCCCATGCCAGGGCGAAATCCTGCGTCAAGTGCACCGTCGAGGTAACTGAATGCTTCGGCGACCGAGGCTTCGAGATCGTCACCCATGGCAAGCAATCCGGCGACAGTGGCACTGAGCGTATCACCCGCACCGGTGAACACTGCGTCAAAACGTTCAATGGTTTCGCTGACCATCACAGACAATGGCGTAGCCAAGGCGTTTTCCAAATGCTGCCCGCCTTTGGGTAAGCCGGTGACCAGTGTGTAGGGCACCCCTTTTTCTGCAGCCGCTTTGGCAATGTCTCTGGCGCTTGGTGAACGCTCGCTGCCCCAATCGGGCAACAACCAGCGCCATAAGGTGGAATGGTTACCCACCAGCAAAGTGGTTTGCGGCAACAGCAATTCCATGAATGCATCTTGGTAGGCTTCGATCGGGTCATCCTGCCACCAAGACAGGCTGGGCATGTAGGCAACCACGGGCACATCCGGGTAATCGGTACACAACTCGGCGATCACAGAAATAATTTCAGGCGTCCCGCAAAAGCCTACCTTGATCACTTGTACCGGAATGTCTTCAAGAATATGGCGGGCTTGATCGTCTACTGCATCTTCATCCATGGCCACATGGTCAAAAGTTTCAGCAGTGTCTCGCAGATACGACCCAGTGGATATGGCCAACACATGGGCGCCGACAGATGACATCGCCAAAATATCAGCGGTGAGGCCGCCAGCGCCACTGGGATCGTTGCTGTTGAATGTCATGGCGCATGGGTGTGCCATTTCGGGTGTCTGGCCTTCGTCGGTGAGCGTGATGATTTGATTCATGGCCGTCTATACTTTGATTCATTCTATGCCACGCTGTGAACATGGCCATGACGCTTTCAACAATGGGAAATTACGCTGTGAACAAGACTTGGATGTGCCTGATTTGTGGATGGATATACGACGAAGCGGCTGGTGCGCCTGATGAAGGTATTGCCCCCGGCACACCTTGGGAACAGGTGCCGATGAACTGGACTTGCCCCGAGTGTGGCGCGCGCAAGGAAGACTTTGAAATGGTTCAGCTTTAAACAGGTTTCTTTTTAGCTACCACCGAATAACGTAACAGTGTTTTGGCCCGCGCCTTGGCGTGGTCTACCAATGGCAACGGGTAGTTCTTGTCCAATTCCACTCCTGCAGCCTTTAAATCCACAGGTTTGGCTAACCAAGGCGCATGTATGTCTTTGTCGGATAAAGCGGCTAATTGCGGTAAATACCGTTTGATGAATTTTCCTTGGGGATCAAATTTTTCGCTTTGGTTGATCGGATTGAAGATGCGGAAATACGGTTGTGCGTCGCAGCCACTGGAGCTGGCCCATTGCCAGCCGCCGTTGTTGGCCGCCAGGTCAAAATCGTTCAGGTGCAGTGCGAAATACTGCTCTCCCCAGCGCCAGTCAATCCCCAAGTCTTTCACCAGAAAACTCGCTACCACCATGCGCAACCGGTTGTGCATATAGCCCGTCTGGTTGATTTGCGCCATGGCAGCATCCACCAACGGATAACCAGTGCGACCTTCGCACCAAGCCTCAAACAAGGCCTTGGCGGTTTTGCCTTTTTCCCATTCGATGGCATCGTATTCATGCTTGAAAGAACGCTTCATGGCGTGCGGATGGTGAAACATGATCTGATGGTAGAAATCGCGCCAGATCAGCTCGGACAGCCAGGTTTGTGCGCCCGCGTCACCTTGGATGGCCAGCGGATACGCCAGTCGCGCAAGCTGCCTGATGGACACGGTGCCAAAACGCAAATGCACACTCAGGTAACTTGGGCCTTTGACAGACGGAAAATTGCGGGTCTCTTCATAAAGCTTGATGCGCTTGGCAAAATCTTTCACCAATGCAAGCGCAGCCTCACTGCCCGCATGTATATGCAATGCAGACAGATCAACGGTGTCAAAACCCATGCTTTTCAAATCGGGTAGGGGCTGGCGCAAAGCGGCGGGTACCACGGCCAACTGTCCGGGCTTGGGTGTGGTTTTTCTCTCTGCCATATCGGTTGGCGTGATTTTTTTCAACCAAGCATTCTTGTACGGTGTGAACACACTGTAGGCGGTACCGTTTTGCGTCATGACCTCACTGCGTTCCAACACCACATGGTCTTTGAAACTATGAAAAGCAATGCCTTGGTTGGCCAATTCCCCCAACACTTGGGCGTCCCGCGCCAGAGACTGCGGTTCGTCGTCATGGTGGGTGAAAACAGCTTGCACGCCCAGTTGTTTGGCCAGTGTGACGACGTTTGTCACCGCTATGCCATGGCGTACCAATAAGCTGGCGTCTGCGAGCGCGGCACGTTCCCGCCATTGTTGATCCAAGGCGCATACGCTTGTGTGAATGAAACTCACCCGTCTGTCATTTGAGGGAAGACCCGCCAAAATCTCCTGGTCAAAAACAAAACAACCATAGACCTTGTCGCTGTGCAGCAAAGCCTGGCTGAGCGCCGTGTGGTCGTCTAGCCGCAAATCCCGTCTGAACCAGACCAATACAGAGGCAAAATGAGGGAATTTTCTGTCCATTTTCTTCAGCCTTAAAATCATGCCATGACCACGGATTCTGCACCTATCAACCTGACCCACCATTTTTTGATTGCCATGCCGGGCTTGATGGACGAATCTTTTTCACGCAGCGTGATCTATCTGTGTGAGCACAGCGAGCGCGGCGCCTTGGGTTTGATCATCAATAAACCCAGCCCGATGAACATGCAGTCGCTGTTCGACAAAGTGGATTTACAACTGGGTCGTACCGATTTGATTGAATTGCCGGTGTTCCAAGGCGGTCCTGTGCACACTGAGCGCGGATTTGTCTTACATGACCCTATGTCACATGTCAGCAACAATGCTGGTCAGTCTGAATCTGCCTATGCATCCACACTGGCCATACCCGGCGGGTTGGAGATGACCACCTCGAAAGATGTGCTCGAAGCGCTGTCGACTGGCGCAGGCCCTAAGCGGGTATTGATCACTCTGGGTTACGCCGCTTGGGCACAGGGACAGCTTGAATCAGAACTCGCAGAGAACAGTTGGCTCACAGTGGGGGCGGATGAGCAAGTCATTTTTGACACCCCTATTGAGTTGCGTTACGACAGCGCATTGGCTCTGTTAGGTCTTCAGGCTTGGATGCTGTCACCGCAGGCGGGCCACGCATGAACGCGGCTGTGCAGCCGTTGATACATGCACATATGCAATCCTTTCTTGCTTTCGACTTCGGTCTGAAACGCACCGGCGTGGCTTATGCTTCACGCCTTTTGGGTCAAGCGCAACCGCAAGGCACGGTCAACGCCAGCGGCGACGCACGCTGGCCCCTGATTGCCAAACATATCGAGCGCTGGCAACCCGACGCTATCGTGGTCGGCGTGCCCTACCATCCTGACGGGGCAGCGCATGAAAACACCGTCTTAGCAAAAAAATTTGCACGTCAATTGCACGGGCGGTTTGCTCTGCCGGTGTATGAAGTTGATGAGCGTTACTCGACCACCGAGGCCAAGGCCAGCGGTGCCGTTGATGTAGATGCTGCTTCAGCTTGCGTCATACTGGACCAATTTTTAAGAAACCTCACACCATGAGCACTGGCCATTTGTCTTTGGATGCACAAGCCTTGTACGCACAGATGTTGCAGGATTTGCGCGAGCGTGTGCCAGCATCTGCGCATCTGGTCGGCATCACTTCCGGAGGCGCTTGGTTGGCCGAAAAACTTCAGTCAGACATGAGGCGGCACACTGCACTAGGCGTGGTTTCTTCGTCTATGCACCGCGACGATTTTTCTAAACGCGGATTGGCTGACAGTGCCGCCACCCAATTGCCTTTTCAGGTGGATGGCGCTGTGATTTGGTTGATAGATGATGTGTTGTTCACTGGACGCACTATTCGCGCTGTGGTGAACGAATTGTTTGACTATGGACGTCCGGCTGCGGTGCACTTGGCTGTATTGGTTGACCGTGGCGGACGCGAATTGCCAGTGCAAGCGGATTACGCGGCTGCGCGTTTGTCGCTGCCTGCCGGACAATCCCTTCGCTTGATGCGAAACGATGTCGGTCAGTTTGTTTTTTCGGTGGAAGGCAGTTGATGTTGTACAAACGCAATCCCCAACTCAATGGCAACGGTGAATTGATTCACCTGTTGTCCACTGAAGGTTTATCGCGCGACATACTGACGCATATTCTGGACACCGCCAATCAGTTTGTCTCAGTCAATGACCGAGAAGTCAAAAAAGTCCCTTTGTTGCGCGGCAAGTCAGTGTTCAATTTATTTTTTGAAAACAGTACCCGCACCCGTACTACATTTGAGATTGCAGCCAAGCGTTTGAGTGCCGATGTGTTCAATCTGGACATTGCACGATCTTCGGCCAGCAAGGGCGAGAGTCTGCTCGATACCATCGCCAATTTGAGCGCCATGGCTGCCGATATTTTTGTCGTTCGCCACAGCGAGTCAGGCGCGCCTTACCTCATTGCCGAGCATGTGGCGCCGCATGTGCACGTCATCAATGCAGGTGACGGCAGGCATGCACATCCCACCCAGGGTTTGCTTGACGCCTACACCATCCGTCATTTCAAAAAAGACTTTGCCAACCTGCGTGTGGCTATCGTCGGTGATGTGCTGCATTCGCGGGTGGCACGTTCTGATATTCATGCTTTGACCACGTTAGGTTGCGCCGAAGTGCGTGTGGTCGGTCCTAAAACACTGGTGCCAGGAGATTTGTCGCAACTCGGCGTCAAAGTATTTCACAACATCGAAGAAGGTATTCGCGACTGCGATGTCGTCATCGCTTTGCGCTTGCAAAACGAACGCATGAGCGGTGCATTATTGCCCTCAAGCCAAGAATATTTCAAAAGCTTTGGCTTGACCCAAAGCCGCATGCAACTGGCCAAGCCTGATGCCATTGTGATGCACCCGGGGCCGATCAACCGAGGTGTGGAAATTGAATCTGCGGTGGTCGACGGAACGCAAAGTGTGATTTTGACGCAAGTTACTTTTGGCATAGCGGTGCGCATGGCGGTGATGTCTATCGTGGCAGGGAACGACGCATGAATATATTGATTCAACACGGGCACGTCATCGATCCGGCCAGCAGTTTCAGTCAACGCGCGGATGTGGCGGTGCAAAAAGGCCATGTGCTGGCTATTGGACACATACCTGCCGACTTCAAAGCAGACCAAACCATCGATGCCACCGATTGCATGGTGATTCCCGGACTGGTGGACGCCTGTGCCCGTTTGGGCGAACCCGGGCACGAACACGAAGGCATGCTCGAGTCTGAATTGGCCGCAGCTGTCGCTGGAGGTGTGACCAGCGTGGTGTGTCCGCCCGATACGCAACCGGTGTTGGATGAACCCGGACTGGTTGAGATGCTGCAATTTCGCGCTGCGCGTTTGCATTTGTCGCGCGTGTTTCCATTGGGGGCATTGACGCGAGGTCTTGCTGGGGAGAGTCTCACCCCCATGGCCGAACTCACCTTGGCTGGATGCATAGGTTTTTCGCAAGCTGAACACGGCATGACGCAAACACAGACTTTGCAACGTGCCATGCAATATGCAGCCACTTACGGCTACGTGGTGTGGCTAAGACCCCAAGATGTTCACCTAGGCAAAGGCGTGGCAGCCAGCGGACCCTTGGCCACAAGGCTGGGTTTGAGCGGTGTACCGGTGGCAGCTGAGACCATTGCTTTACATACCTTGATCGATGTCATGCGCAGCACTGGGGCACGTGTTCATGTGTGTCGCTTGTCCAGTGCTGCAGGTGTGGAATTGGTGCGCCAAGCCAAGGCCGAGGGATTGGCTATCAGTGCGGATGTCAGCATCCACAACTTGCATTTCACCGACAACGATGTGGGTTATTTCGATACCCGTGCGCGTTTGACACCACCTTTGCGGCAGCAGCGTGACCGGGAAGCTTTGAGTCAGGGTTTGGCAGATGGCACCATCGACGTGCTGGTGTCAGACCACACGCCTGTGGAAGGCGACGCCAAGGATTTGCCTTTTGCACAGGCTGAGCCGGGTGCGTCTGCCTTGGAAATGCTGCTCAGCGCCTGTTTGAAGTGGGCAGATCAAAGCAATGTGAACTTGATACGTGCTTTGCAAGTCATTACCAGCGCCCCTGCTGCATTATTGGGTCCTGCGGGTCAAGGTCTGGGTCAGTTGACAGTTGGTGCACCGGCGGATATTTGTATTTACAAACCTTCAGAACACTGGCAAGTCGAGCCGTCTGCTTTGCACAGTCAGAGCAAGCACACACCGTTTGCTTTTGACATGAATGGCAGCCAGATGCCAGGTCGTGTGCATGCCACCTTGGTGGCTGGTAGAGTGGCCTTTGAACTGTAAATTGGTAAATTGGTAAATTGGGGTCAGAGATTAAATTGGGGTCAGATACCAATTAATTTTTAAATTAATTGGTATCTGACCCCAATTTATCTCTGACCCCAATTTATGACCCCAATTTAACCCCAATTCACATTCAATTAAAGCAGCGAATCTGCCCAGATGTTTTGCGCCCAATTCCACGCATACGTTCCTTCTAACGCATTGGCTTCGCTGGACAAGCCGCCTGAACCGGCGACTGTTTTATAGGTTTTTTCTTCTGCGTTGTACTGGTGTACCGAGGCTACATGCACCACCAGTTTGTCACTCACATAGCTGTAACAGGTGTTGGTGAGAAACGGTGTGTCGTTGATATCCAAGCCAGATATTTGCGCCACGATGGCAGCGGCAGCCACTTTGGCATGTGAATTGGCCATGTGCGCTGACTTAGGCATGGCGGGTGCAGCGAGGATGGCGTCCCCCAGAATGTGTATGTCTTTGGCGACGGTTGATTCAAAGGTTTGGTAATTGATGCCGCACCAGCGGTTGTTGGCCGTAGCCAAACCGGTTTGTACGGCAATGGCACCTGCGCGCATGGCGGGCAATACATTGAGAACATCGGCTTTCACTGGCTCTTGCACATCAAAATTGATATTCATGGTGCCGCTGTTGACAGAAGTGACTTTATGGTTGGGGCGGTATTCAATGATGTCTTTGTAGTTGTCGCTCCAGAATTTTTTGAACAATCCCGCTTTTGATGTGACGTCTGGGTTGGCATCCAATATCAGTACCTTGGACTTGGGCTTGGCTTGCTTGAAGTAATGCGCCACCTGGCTGGCGCGTTCATACGGCCCGGGCGGGCAACGGTAAGGCGCTTCAGGCACCGTCAGCGCATACACGCCGCCATCGGGCATGGCTTGGAGTTGTTTGCGCAACGCCAGCGTTTCAGCACCGGCTTTCCACGCTTGCAATATGTGACCGCTGGCGTTCGCTGCTTGCAAACCTTCTATGGTGTCAAACATCATGTCGACACCGGGGGACAACACGAGTTTGTCATAGCCGATGGAAGCACCGTTTTGTAATGCAACCGTTTTTTTCTGCGGATCAATCGCCGTTACTTTGTCTTTGACCACGGTGATGCCGTGTTTGCTGTTGAGTGCGTCGTAAGACGTAGTCAAGTCGGAGAGATTTTTGCTGCCGCCAATCACCAAGTTGGACATGGGGCAGGAGATGAAACTGGTGTTGGGCTCGATCAGCAACACATTGATTTTGTAATTGGAGAGCAAGCGCACATATTTGGCTGCAGTGGCCCCGCCATAGCCGCCGCCGATGACCACCACCTGGGCTTTGGAAGGTAAGTTGGCCGCCCACAAAGCGGGAGTGGTACCAAGCGCCAATCCGGCTTGCAACAAATGTCTTCTTTTCATGCTCAGTCCTTAACGGGGTAGCGCTGCGAAATAGTCGGCCATGGAAGCAATTTGAGCTTCAGTCAAACCTTTGGTGATCTGGTGCATGATGGTGGCGGGGCGGCTGCCATCTTTGAAAGCTTGCATTTGCTGCACCATGTAATCGCGCGGCAAACCCGCAATAGAGGGAACGCTCGAATCTTTGACAGTGCGGCCTTCGCTGCCGTGGCAGTTGGCGCACATAGCGGCATTGGCTCGCGCATGAAGCGCCTTGGATTCGGGCGCCTTGTCTTGGGCGAATGAATGCAGGCTGAGTAAGCCAAGCAACAGTCCGGCGAGCGTGACAGTGTGGAATCTGGATTGCATAAAGTTCTCGGTGTGATTTCTTTGGATGTGTTGACTTTAACTGGTTTGGCTTATTCAACCAATGCCAATACCAAGGATGAATCTTCTAAATATGCATAAAGGGTTTCACCGGTTTTAATTTGTTCTTCCTCGGCAAAGCCAATCAAACTGATATTAGGCGCAATTTGCAAACTGATTTCAGTGGCCTTGGCCCGGGAGTGGCGAGTGACTTTGCCGTAGGCTTTGTTGGTGCCTGGTTTCTCCACTAGCCGCCTAGAAATACGGACAGCCGTGGCTTTGCATAAAAGCATGATTTGCATGCCGGGCACCAAGTCCAACAGCTGGGCACTTTCTTTGGTGATTTTCGCCACCCACACCACTTCTTCGGTGATTTGCAATCTGACCCATGCCAGTGCCCCCACCGTTTTGACCGTCACCACTTTGGCGAGCAATTGGTTGCGCATGCTGGTGCGAACCGCCAAAGCCATGGGTGTTGGCGGCATGTTGTTTTTAGCATGCGCAGGTGCCATGTCTGCGAGTAATTGCTTGCGCACAGTGCCCAGTTTTTGGGCAGCATCCAGCAATTGAACGCCGGCGGGCGTCAACCGCGCGCCGCCTCCGCCCGCACCGCCTACGACTTTTTCAACCAGAGCTACACCCGACAAATTGCTCAGCGTGTCAATCGCTTGCCAAGCGGCTTTGTAACTGACACCGGCTTGTCTGGCAGCTTGAGAGATAGAACCGGCTTGGGACAGACTGCGCAATATGAGTAAGCGCTTGTCCGTGATGGCATGACCCAGCGCGTCTGGCAGCGGCGTAGCGATTTTTTTAGGGGGCACAGCTTGGCTCCGGGCTTATGATACATTCGCTATTCTAAAAGAGAATAGCGAAACCGCGTCAAGAAATAACTTGTTCACAGTAGCTTATTTGCGTTGAAGAAGTCAAAAATGAAACATTGTTTTTTTGCTTGGATTATCTCGGTCATGATGGGCTTGACGCCATTGGCTCACGCTGAAGAAGCCGCCGTGGTACGCGTGGCCGCTGCGTCTGATTTGAAGTTTGCATTGGAAGAATTGTCCGCCCGCTATGAAAAGCAAACCGGTCAAAAAATCACGCTGGTGTTTGGCTCTTCCGGACAATTCACCACGCAAATACTGCAAGGTGCGCCATTTCAAATATTCATGTCAGCCGATGAAAATTTTGTTTACAAAATTGCTGATGCAGGTAAGACCGCAGACCGCGGCAAGGTGTATGCGGTTGGCCGCATTGGTGTGTTCACACCCAACGGGTCCTCCCTCAAAGCTGACGGCAGTTTGAAAGACTTGGCGGCCAGCTTGCAAGACGGGCGATTGCAAAAACTCGCCATCGCCAACCCCGAGCATGCCCCTTATGGTGAACGCGCCAAACAGGTGTTGCAAAACGTTGGCTTATGGAGCGCATTGCAAAGCAAATTGATTCTGGGCGAAAACATTTCGCAGGCCGCGCAATTCACCTTGTCGGGGTCTGCGCAAGCTGGCATCATCGCGCAGTCATTGGCCGTGGCTCCTGCATTCGCCGACAAAGGCCGGTTTGATTTGATTGATGCAAAAAATCACCAGCCTTTGGTTCAGCGAATGGTGTTGATCAAACCCGTGTCACCTGGCGCACAACTGTTTTACGATTACCTGGGCAGTGCAGCGGCGCAGGCAGTGCTGTCGCACTATGGTTTTGCCATGCCTTGATACTCAGGAGAACACCATCGATTGGCAAGCGCTTTCACTCTCATTGCAACTTGCAGCGATCACGCTGGCTTTGTTGTTGCCGCCCGGCATGTTGCTTGCGCGTTGGTTGGCCTATACCGAGTTCAAGGGCAAATACTTGATTGAGGCCTTGGTGGTGTTGCCCTTGGTGTTGCCACCGACCGTGTTGGGCTATTACTTGTTGGTGTCATTCGGCGCGGCCTCACCCTTGGGTCAATGGTTGTCACAGCAAGGCATTCAACTTGCGTTTCATTTCTCAGGCTTGGTAGTGGCCTCTGTGTTGTTCAATATTCCTTTCTTGGTGCAACCCATTCAGCGTTCGTTTGAATCGGCTCCCTCCAACTTGAACGAAGCTGCTGCCGTATGCGGTCTGGGCAGTTGGGCCACGTTCTGGCGGGTCGAATTGCCCTTGGTCTGGCCCGGTGTGTTGTCGGCCATGGTGCTGACATTCGTGCATACCTTGGGTGAATTCGGCGTCGTCTTGATGATGGGCGGCAGTATTCCTGGTGAAACCAAAACACTGGCGATTTCTATTTACGACCGGGTGCAAGCTTTTGATGTGCAATCGGCTGATCGCATGGCCTTGTTGTTACTCGTCATGTCATTGCTGGCTGTGGCGGCTTCGTTTTTTGCCACTTCGCGATTGACGAGGCGCAGATGACCACTGGCAATAACGTAAGCCAAAGCGTAGGTTTGCACGTCAGTGTCAGCCAACACTTGCCTATGCCATTGCAAGGGAGTTTTAGTTGCGAACCCGGTCAAATGCTGGCGCTCGTAGGTCCCTCAGGTGCGGGCAAAACATCCATGTTGCGATTGATGGCAGGTTTGCTCAAGCCCGCACAAGCCAAAGTACAGATAGCAGGCGAAACCTGGTGCGACACGGACCAAGGCATTTGTTTGTCGGCGCGTCAACGTCTGGTCGGTCTGGTGTTTCAAAACTATGCTTTGATGCCGCATATGAATGCCTTAGACAATGTCGCGCTTGCCATGTTGCATTTACCTGCTAAACAACGCATACAAGCCGCCACTGATTGGTTGAACCGCATGGGCTTGACTGCCGAGCAGCAACAGCGTGCACCTGCGATGTTGTCTGGTGGACAGCAACAACGGGTTGCGCTGGCCAGAGCATTGGCCAGGCAGCCCAAGTTATTGTTGATGGACGAACCGTTTTCCGCTGTGGATCAAATGAGCCGCAGAGGGCTTTACGCGCTGATTGCAGATTTACGCAGGGACTTGTCCCTACCTATCGTGCTGGTCACGCACGACTTGAACGAAGCCAGACAACTGGCAGACAAACTGGTTGTCATGGATGAGGGGCAGGTGTTGCAAGAGGCCACGCCTGCTCATATTCACCGAGCGCCGCGCAATGCACGTGTGGCAGATCTGGTGGGTATACCCAACCGCTTTCATGGCCGCTGGTTGGGCAACGGCGGGCCACATGCATTGCCAGAGGGTTTGGCATGGTTGGAGTGGTTGTCACACCCCGACGCTGCCAGCGGATTGCCACTGGTGGTCATGGACAAAGGGCGTTTGAAGAAAACCGGTCAAGCAGTGACTTGGGTGATTCAAGGTGATGGCTTTGAAGTTCATCCTGCATCGACACCAGCAGAAATAAATGACTATCAGCGCGTGTTATTGCAGGCACAAGTCAGTGAATTGCGCAGCCTGGGCGAGATGTCTTTAGCCACATTGGCCTTAGAGAAACCCTCTGGCTTGCTGTTGCAATTGACCTTGTCAGGCATGCAAAGACACCATGTGCAAGCTGGACACAGTCTCTCCATCAGCATGGATTGTCGCTGGATACATGTGATGCCCGTGAGAAGTTGAAGGTCTAGGTCTTAGCACTTGTTCACTTCAATCTGAATTCATAGCTCAGATGCAACACGTAATTCACCGTACTTTTGCCAATCCCCGGTAAATCCCATTCACGGGCATAGCCCAGATAAAACGTGTCGCGGTTCAAACTGTTCGCGTAAAAACCGCCGGTGAAACCCTGGTGAACAACGTACAAACCATAGTTGGCATTGTTGAAATGTCCGCCATCGTGGTAGCTGGGGCCGTGTATGCCGAAGTAGTTGTTGTCCGCATATGCAGGTATGTGAGCTAAGCCTGTCAGGCCAATCAGCAGCAGGGTGAAAAGTTGGCAACCTAGACCTGTGCATTGGGTCCAAGCGCAGCGCAAAAAGGATCTCAAAGTATTTGGCATGTCAATCTCCAGTGAACATGCCAGGCTTTAAGCAAAATCATATCCCGTCGATAGACGGTTTTTTCACACCTGTGCCATAAAGAAATCAGAGCTGGCTATGCAGCAATAGCAAAGCATTCAATATGCTTTGACTTGTCAGTGCAAACTGAAAATAGATTCAGAAAATAGTTGTTTTGAAAAAAAGAAAACGGCTTGATGCCGCAAGCATACAAATACAAATTAGCGCATTGCTGTAGGTTGAAGTGAAGTGCGGTGCAAAGCCAGCGATTGCGCCACTAGTTCTGATAATTCGCCTGTGAGTCCTTGATCTATCGACTCAAACAGTTTTAAACGCATACGCGGCTCCCAAAACTTACGAATATGGTTGGCAATGCCTTCCAATGCTTCGTCGCGGTCTGGGTAAGCAGAAAAAAATTCGCCAATTTGATTGGCCATGTGAACCAGATTATGTATGTCCATATGTTTAAGTCTCTGTGGATTCGATAAAAGCAGTGGATAAAAATCGCTCAGGGTAACTGTATGCAGTGAAACTGTCGCCACGCACCTGACCAGCCAGCAACAGGTTGTGTGACAGCGCTATGTCGACAGCCAAACGTGTCGGTGCAGATACCGCAGTCAATGCGCCTGCGCCAGACTGTATGGTTTTTTGCACCATTTCAAAACTGGCTCGGCTGGTGATGCAAATAAAACCTTGTGTCGCATCCAAGTGGGCTTTGGTCATCGCACCAATCAGTTTGTCCAAGGCGTTGTGTCTGCCCACGTCTTCACGCACAAGTTGAATCACGCCATAAGCATCCGACCAAGCCGCCGCATGTGTGGCACCAGTTTGCAGCTTCAGGGGTTGCATGGCACGCAAACCAGCGTGTGCGCGTTGCATGGCTTGTATGTCCAGATGAACCTCTGGTGCTTGGGGCAGCGACAACTTGACTTGCGCCAGACTGTCAGTGCCGCATAGGCCACATCCCGTGCGACCGGCCATGCTGCGTTTGCGTTCTTTTAAGCGGACCTCGCATTGGGACGCTATGTCAATGTGCAACTCAATGCCTTGTTCCTGTTCAATCACTTCAACGCCATACATGTGTGAAGCAAGGTCGATCAAACCTTCACTCAGTGCAAAACCCAGCGCAAAATCCTCCAACTGCAGTGGCGTGGCCATCATCACCGCATGGGAAATGCCATTGAACACCAAGGCCACCGGCACCTCCTCAGCCAAACTGGCAGAAAGAGCCGTTTGAAATTTCACTTACCAACCACCTCAAAACTGTCGGACTGAGCCTTGGCTAGCAAATCCATTTGTGTTTTGTTGAAGCGCTGGTAGTTTTGTTGCCATTCAGACGGTTGAGTGACCGCTACCACTTGCACAGCTGTTACTTTGTACTCGGGGCAGTTGGTGGCCCAGTCGGATGCGTCAGTGGTGATCACATTCGCGCCTGACTCGGGGAAATGGAAGGTGGTGTAGACCACACCGGCTTGCATGGCCTCGGTCACACGCGCGCGCAGCACAGTGCGCCCGGCGCGGCTCTCGATACCTACCCAGTCATGGTCTTTGATGCCGCGTTCCTCGGCGTCGTGCGGGTGAATGTCCAAAAGGTCTTCGTCATGCCACAGGTTGTTGTCGGTGCGGCGGGTTTGTGCGCCCACGTTGTATTGCGACAAGATACGACCGGTGGTCAGCAGCAAAGGGAATTTGCGGGTAACTTTTTCTTGCGAAGCCACATACTGCGTTGGAAAAAATTTGCCTTTGCCGCGCACAAAGCCGCTGACGTGCATGATGTCAATGCCAGCCTCAGCAGTGTCGGCATTGCAAGGCCACTGCAAGCTGGTGTGCTGGTCAATCTTTTCATAGCTGACACCTGCAAAGCTCGGAGTCAGTGCGGCGATTTCCTTCATAACGTCTTGCGGGTGTGCGTAATGCATCTCATAACCCAGCGCTTTCGCCAGTTTGACGGTGACTTCCCAGTCAGCCAATCCCGCCATCGGCGGCATGGCTTGACGCACACGGGAAATGCGGCGCTCTGCATTGGTGAAGGTGCCGTCTTTTTCTAAGAAGGATGAACCCGGCAAAAACACGTGAGCGTATTTAGCGGTTTCGTTCAAAAAGATGTCTTGCACCACGATGCACTCCATGGCGGACAAAGCGGCCGCCACGTGTTGCGTATCAGGGTCGGATTGCACAATGTCTTCGCCTTGGCAATAAAGCCCGAGGAACGAGCCGTCCATCGCAGCGTCAAACATGTTCGGGATGCGCAAGCCAGGTTCGGGACTCAGCGCCACGCCCCATGCGCCTTCAAACAAAGTGCGGGTCGTCGTGTCAGAGATGTGGCGATAGCCAGGCAACTCGTGCGGGAAACTGCCCATGTCGCAGGCACCTTGCACATTGTTTTGACCACGCAAAGGGTTGACACCCACACCTTCGCGTCCGACCATGCCGCAAGCCATGGCCAAATTGGCAATGCCCATCACCATGGTGGAGCCTTGCGAATGTTCTGTCACGCCCAAGCCATAGTAAATGGCAGAGTTAGGGCCAGCGGCGTACATGCGTGCCGCAGCGCGAACGTCGGCGGCGGGAACGCCGGTGATGCTTTCAAAGGCTTCGGGTGAGTTTTCTGGTTTGGAGACAAAGTCGCACCATTCGCTGAAACTCTTGTCGTCGCAACGCTTTGCCACATAGTCTTTGGCGACCAGTCCTTCAGTGACCACCACATGCGCCAATGAGTTGATGAGTGCCACATTGGTGCCCGGCTTCAAGGCCAAATGGTGTTGTGCTTTGACGTGCGGACTGCTGACCAGATCAATTTTGCGGGGATCAGCGACGATGAGTTTCGCACCTTCACGCAAGCGGCGCTTCATGCGCGACGCAAACACCGGATGCGCGTCTGTTGGATTTGCGCCGATGACCAGCAACACATCTGCGTGTTCCACCGATTTGAAAGTTTGTGTACCGGCCGATGTACCAAAAGTTTGACCCAAACCATAGCCGGTGGGTGAATGGCACACGCGTGCACAGGTGTCGACGTTATTGGTACCGAATGCGGCACGAACCAATTTTTGAACCAGATAGGTTTCCTCATTGGTGCAGCGTGAAGAAGTGATGCCGCCTACCGCGTCTTTGCCATGTTTGGCTTGTATGCGTTTGAACTCTGAGGCTGCATGGTTGATGGCTTCATCCCAACTGACTTCTTGCCACGGATCGGTGATTTTGCTGCGGATCATGGGCTTGGTGATACGGTCTTGGTGGGTGGCATAGCCCCAGGCGAATCGGCCTTTCACACAAGAGTGACCTTCATTGGCTTTGCCGTCTTTCCAAGGCACCATGCGCACCACGGTATTGCCTTTCATTTCGGCCTTGAAGCCGCAACCGACCCCGCAATAAGCGCAGGTGGTGATCAGGCTGTGCTCGGGTTGACCGAGTTCAATGATGGATTTTTCTTGCAAGGTGGCGGTCGGACACGCTTCTACGCAGGCACCGCATGACACACACTCGCTGTCCATGAAAGGCTGGTCTTGTCCGGGGGATACGCGGCTCTCGAAACCTCTGCCCGAAATAGTCAATGCGAATGTGCCCTGGGTTTCTTCACAGGCGCGTACACAGCGGTTACACACAATGCATTTGCTCGGGTCGTAGGTGAAGTAAGGATTGGACTCGTCCTTCTTCATGTCGCAATGGTGGTCGCCCGCTTGAGCACCCACGCCATAACGCACATTGCGCAAACCGGTGACACCTGCCATGTCTTGTAATTCGCAGTTGCCGTTGGCGCTGCATGTCAGGCAATCCAGCGGGTGGTCGGAGATGTACAACTCCATCACGCCTTTGCGCAAATCTTGCAACTTCGGGGTTTGGGTATGTACCACCATGCCGTTTTCTGCAGGCGTGGTGCAAGAAGCTGGATAGCCTTTGCGGCCATCGATTTCAACCAGACACAAACGACAAGAACCAAAAGGTTCCAAGCTGTCAGTGGCGCACAGTTTGGGGACTTGTATGCCGGCGTCAACCGCTGCACGCATCAGCGATGTGCCCTTGGGAACACTGACATCGTAGCCGTCAATGCTCAGGCTGACAGTTTCAGAGGATGTGCGAGCTGGTGTTCCATGGTCACGTTCTTGTTTCAGGTACATCAACATGGGGAGTCCTTAAGAAGCAGTGGTTTCGGCTTTTTCTAAACCGAAATCAGCAGGGTAATGGTTGAGTGCTGAAAGCACCGGATAGGGCGTCATGCCGCCCATGGCACACAAACTTCCGTGCAACATGGTGTCGCACAAATCGCGCAACAAATGCACTTGCTGTTCCTTGTTAGAGGAAGTGGCGATGCGGTCTATGGTTTCCACGCCGCGCGTGGAGCCTATGCGACACGGTGTGCATTTGCCGCAACTCTCTAACGCACAAAATTCCATGGCGTAACGAGCCAGTTGCGCCATATTGGCGGTGTTGTCGTGGACCACAATGCCGCCGTGACCGACCACCAATCCAAGCGCTGCGTAAGCTTCGTAGTCCAGTGGCACATCCCATTGCGACTCAGGCACATAAGCACCCAAGGGGCCGCCCACTTGCACCGCTTTGATCGGTCTGCCACTGCGACTGCCGCCGCCAAACTCGAACAACAATTCGCGCAACGTGAGTCCGAAGGCGCGTTCAACCAAGCCGCCTTGTTTGATGTTGCCGGTGATTTGAAATGGCAGCGTGCCGGTGGAGCGGCCTATGCCGAAATCTTTGTAAAACGCAGCGCCTTTGGCCATGATGATGGGCACACTGGCCAGCGTGATCACGTTGTTGATGACGGTGGGTTGGCCAAATAAACCTTCTAGCGCAGGCAGGGGTGGTTTGGCACGCACTATGCCGCGTTTGCCTTCCAGGCTTTCAAGCATGGCGGTCTCTTCACCACATACGTAAGAACCCGCGGCTTTGCGCACATGCAAATGAAATGCTTTGCCGCTGTTCAACACGTTGTCGCCGAGGTAGCCGGCAGATTGCGCCAATTGGATGGCGGTGTTCATGGTGGCAATGGCGTGCGGGTATTCTGAGCGGATGTAGATATAGCCTTGGGTGGCGCCGACCGCCACACCAGCGATGGCCATACCTTCGATCAGCATGTAGGGGTCACCCTCCATGGTCATGCGATCGGAGAACGTGCCCGAGTCGCCTTCATCCGCGTTGCACACGACATATTTTTGGGCCGCCGTGGTGGCTCGCACGGTGCGCCATTTGATGCCTGCCGGAAACGCTGCGCCGCCGCGTCCGCGCAAGCCCGAATCCAACACGGTTTGCACCACATCAGCGCCATCGATAGCTACAGCTTTTTGCAGACCGACCCAGCCTCCATGTGCCGCGTAATCATCCAAAGACAAAGGGCGGGTGATGCCCATGCGGGCAAAGGTCAGGCGTTGTTGTTTGGCGAGATAAGCGATCTCGTCGGTGAGGCCAAGAGACAAAGCGTGCGAGCCGCCATTCAAAAAACCGGCTTCAAACAAAGAAGGCACGTCTTCAAAAGTCACCGGCCCGTAAGCCATGCGGCCTTTGGCAGTGACGACTTCAACCAGCGGTTCAAGCCAAAACATGCCGCGCGAACTGTTGCGTTGAACATTGATAGACAGGCCGCGTGCCGTGGCTTCCTTAAGCAAGGCATCGGCTACTTCATTGGCGCCAGCGGCCAAGGCCGCGCTGTCGCAGGGAACAAAAACGGTGATCATGCAGCGCTCCCTATGTCAGCAACCAATCGGGCCATGCGTGTTTTGTCCATTCGCGCATACAGCTTGTCGTCGATTTGCACCGCAGGTGAAGACGCGCACAAGCCCAGGCAATACGCAGGCTCTAGAGTAAAAAGGCCGTCAGCGCTGGTCTCATGCAATTTGCAACCCAGAAGTTCTTCTGCTTGTGACAGCAATTCTTCGCTGCCGCAGGATTGACAGGCCTCGGCGCGACACACTTGCACCACGTGTTTACCGGGTGCTTTGCTGCGGAAAAAATGGTAATAGGTGATGACGCCATGAACCTCGGCGCGTGACAAGTTCATGGCCTCGGCCAGCATGGGGACGGCACTGGCTGGAATAAACCCCAAAGCCTCTTGCACCGCATGCAACAAGGGCATCAGACCGCCTGGCATGTCTTTGAATTCAGGCAGCAGCCGACTGACAGTCAGCAGTTCAGGGGCTTCGACAGGTTTATTCATTTTTGATATCAGTTAAAAAATTTGCTCACACTCAACACGGTGCGGTGGATGCCCCAGGCCAGCGGAATACCGACGGCTGTCCAGGCCAGCACCACCCATAAAGGATGGGTGTTTGATGAATCGCCTTGGGCGCTACCGACTTCAGACGCGCTGGCTTTTTCATGGGCGAGTTGCTTCTCATGCGCCAGTTCCTCTGGCGTCATGAAATGCTTGGCATTGACTGGACGAATCATCAAGTTGGAAATCAAACCAACCACCAGCATGCCGACCAAAATGAACATGGTTTGGTTATAGACCTGCTCGCGAGGAATGCCCAAGCCCAACTGGTAGTCACGCATGTAATTGACCACCACCGGGCCCAAAATGCCGGCGGTCGCCCATGCGGTCAATAAGCGGCCGTGAATAGCGCCCACCATTTGCGTACCGAATAAATCGGCGAGGTAAGCAGGAACAGTAGCAAAGCCGCCGCCGTACATACTCAAGATGATGCAAAACGCTGCGACAAACAACAGTTTGTTTCCTGCCATGGCACTGGCTGGCACAGAGGCGTAGAGCGCACCACCCAACACAAAGAAGATGATGTAGGTGAGTTTGCGACCGAGCTTGTCAGACAAGCTGGCCCAAACAAAACGCCCGCCAATATTGAACAAACTCAGCAAAGCTGTGAAACCCGCGGCCACTCCGGCAATCATGGTCAGTTGCGCTTTGTCGAGATCGCCGAATTTGGCATCCACACCGATCAAGCTGCCACCAAAGACTTCCTGCAACATGGGGCTGGCCATGCCAATCACGCCGATACCGGCAGACACGTTCATGCACAACACCACCCAGACCATCCAGAACTGGGGAATGCCCCAGACCTTGCTCACATGCACATGGTTTTGCGTGATCATGCTGTTGTTGCTTTGTTGCGGCGGTGGTGTCCAACCTGCGGGCTTCCAACCGGTAGCGGGGACGCGGTAGCCGAGGGCGCCGGCCATCATGAACACAAAGTAAACGATGGCCATGCACACAAACGTTTGAAACACACCGACTTCGGTGTCAGAGGCGAATCGCTTCATCAATTCAGCGGCCAGAGGTGAACCGATCATGGCGCCGCCGCCAAAGCCCATGATGGCCATGCCCGTGGCCATGCCGCGGCGGTCTGGGAACCATTTGATCAAGGTGCTGACAGGTGAGATGTAACCCAGACCAAGGCCGATACCCCCTATGACACCGGAGCCTAGCAACATCAACCAAAACTGGTGGGTGTACACCCCCAAGGCTGCAATCAACATGCCGCCGCACCAGCAAAACGCACTCACTACGCCTGCTTTGCGCGGTCCGGCACGTTCAAGCCAACCACCCCAAAGCGCCGCCGAGCTTCCCAGCAGCACAAAGAACAAGGTGTACATCCAACCCAGTGTGGAGACTTTCCAGTCACAAGTGGTGATGAACAATTCTTGAAAGAATCCGATCTCGGGTCCGCATTTGATGGCTTCTTTGATGCCCAGCGCTTTGGACAATGGCAGCCAGAAAACAGAAAAACCGTACGCCATGCCGATACACAAATGAATGGCCAAAGCGGCAGGAGGCACCAACCAGCGATTAAAACCATCGCCAGCGATGATGCGTTCCTTTGATAGAAAACCGGGCGTGCCTGAAGCTTCTGTGGATGAGCTCATGGTGTCTCCATAATTTTGGGTTGGGAAATTTTGTCAGCAAGCGACTTTAACGTATGCTTTCCCAGCACAACACAGTCTAGGGTAAGCACTGAGAAGCCGCAATATGATGATCGGTGTCAGTTATGATGGTTTTATGACACACAACTAATATGCTGTTAAGAGCCTATTTATTCCCATGCATAAAGTCTCGATCAAACCTCAATGGACCATCAGCGATGCCGCAGGCCAAAATTTGGCGCCCAGATTGCTCGAATTACTGGCAGAGGTGCAAGGCCACGGCAGTTTGTCCGGATCTTGCAAAAAAACCGGCGCTTCCTACAGGCATGCTTGGAATTTGATCCGACAAGGTGAAGCGCAATTGGGTATGTCTTTGTTGAACATGGAGCGCGGTAAAGGCTCTACATTGACACCGCTGGCAGAAAAATTGGTCTGGGCCGGTCACCGCATCAATGCCAGGCTGACGCCCATGCTTGAGACCTTGGCCTCCGAACTGGAAGGCGAAATCGGCCGTCTTTTGTCCAGCAATAACGACGCATTAAGGGTCCATGCCAGTCATGGTTTTGCCGTCGAAAAAATGATTGAAAACCTGACGCTCGCAGGCATGCATGTCGAGCGCAAATATGTGGGCAGTATCGAAGCCGTGGCTTCCCTGCACGAAGGCGCGTGTGAAATCGCCGGATTCCACATACCGCAGGGCGAGTTTGAAGAGCTAGGTTTCAAACACTACTCTCGATGGTTGTCTCTCAAAGAAAGTCGCATCATCCATGTGGCAACAAGGCGTCAGGGTTTCATGGTGACCAGCGGCAACCCGCACAAGATTTACGAGATGGGTGATCTCACTCGCAAAGGCATCCGTTTTGTGAACCGACAACCCAGCAGCGGTACTCGCTTTTTGTTGGAATGTTTTTTGAAAAAAGCGCAGGTTGATCCGTCACAGATTGCTGGTTATGAACAGGCAGAGTTCACCCATGCGGCTGTGGCTGCTTATGTCGCCAGTGGGATGGCTGATGTGGGCTTTGGCGTGGAAACACCTGCACGTCGCTTTAAGCTGGAATTTTTACCGTTAGCGACAGAGCGTTATTTTTTGCTTTGTAACCAATCCGATTTGGAGAAGCCTCATTTGCAGGCAGTGCTGAAAATATTGAACAGCGATACATTTCAGTTTGCTGTCAATCAATTGCCCGGCTATACCGCTGCACATTGCGGAAAAGTGGAGACGATTGCTGAGGCTTTTCCAAACGCAAACTCAACCAAAAAAATCTGAGTCAATCAGAACAAAAAAGGCACCCGGAGGTGCCTTTTTTTCCAGCCTTTGCAGGGATTAGTACACAAAAATCGGGTTCACAATAGCTTGTACAGAACCAGTGGTACGGTGCGGTCCCACGGTGATCATGCCTTCATAAACGCCATCTTTGATAGCTTGTTGAGCAACCACGTTCTCCAAAATGAAGACGCCGAATTCAGCCAACAAGATTTGATGCACGTGGAACACTTGGCCTGCGTTCTCAAAGGGAACAACTTCCAAGCCCCAAGTGTCTGAACCGATCATGGATACGCCCAAAGAGGCCAAGTAGCGAGCACCTTGCACACCCAAGCCAGGTTCAACCGAACCGTTGCGCTTGTTGTCCACGCCCAGCAGTTTGTGCCAACCGGTATAGAAAATCACCACATCGCCTTTGTTGATCTTCATATTGCCTTGGCGCTTCAATGCAGCTTCAATTTCAGGCTGATTGAAAGGCGTTCCCTCAGCAACGATGTCTTTGCCCATCAGAGCCGTCATGTCCAACAGCACAGCGCGGGTGGCCACGCCTGGGAAAGTTTCAATGCCGAATTTCTTCAAGCCGCCGATGCCGGTGACTTCAATGCCCGGCGTGCAGTTGTAGTAAACATTGTCAATACCAATATGACCCAGCCCATCGAGCTGTGTGCCAATACCTACCCAAGTTTGCAAAATGTCGTCGTGGTAGCTGGTCTTGGTGTTACCTAAAGTTTGACCGTTTTCTTGGCCAGGCTTAACGATGGTGATTGAGTAAGTACGGGGTGGGAAAGCGGGTGTTTGGGCATTGGTTTCAATCGCCATGGCCATTTTCTTGCCTTGTTTGATCAGCTTGGTAGCCGCCAAAATATTGTCTTTGGTGATGTTATTCACAGCACCAATTTGGTCATCTGGACCCCATTTGGATTTATGGCAATTTTCGTAGGCAATGGCACTGCCTACAGACATTGCACCTAAAAGGGCGCTTGCCAAGAACGTGGCAGCAATTTTCTTGATCTTCATGAATTGTCTCCGTGGATGGGCCCGTGGTTGGGTGAAACCTGCGCATCAGGTCGGGCCGCAGTCCCTGATGTGCATTGAACAACAATGCGTTGAACCTCTTGTTCGCCTTGGGTAGGCGTTTGGCGTTTTTCACGCGTGAAACTGGAATCGCATTCACTGTCGGCAACGAGTACTTGGCCCAAGCGAGGCATAAATCCTATGTACCAAGTCGGGTCTTGCATTTGCAACTGTGCTTGGTTGTGGCTGATGGGTTGGCTCAGCTGCACATCGAATTCAAAGTAAATACCGCCTTGAAAACCGCGTCCGCCATCCCTTGCAGAAAAGTGACTCACCTCGAAAGGTAAGGGCGCTGCGCTTTTGCCATCTTCAATGGTTAAAAAATAGTTGTAAGGTTGCATGAGCGGGCTGTTGCTGTCAGCGAAGGCTTGCAATTCATCGGTGTCGAGCACGCCGTTTTGATTTAAATCGATGTTTTCGCGAACCAACAAACTGTTTTGGGCATCCATTTGCCAGCTGATATGAAAACCTCGTATGCCACCATCTGCCATCAAGGGCTGGATTTGGTAGGCCATACGCAAATGGGGATGACCAAGCGCTAGGCCTGTACAAAGTGACAGTACAACAAAGAAGCAAACGTAAAACCGGTATTTATCAAACATTAATGTGCTTATGAATTTATTAAGCTAATTTAATGATTTGTTGCCGCAGATTCAATATGTTTTCGAAGGTTTGTGTGCGGTGTAAACCCGAGGATAAAGCCCCAAAAAAATTAAGGTTATGGTTGGTGCCCCCGACAGGAATCGAACCTGTATCACTCCCTTAGGAGGGGAGAGTTCTATCCATTGAACTACGGTGGCATTGCCAAAGATTGTAGGCTAGGGTGTTTCGTGCGGTTGCCACGAATCTAAGCAAAGAGGTATCCCATGGGTATATGGATTGAATTGGGTATTTTCGGTTTGGTGTTTGTGTTTGCCTGGCACCAAATGCGGGATTTGAAGAAAGAGCGACTGAAGAGGGAAAAGCAGCAGGCTGAGTCTGCAAGCGCAACAAAAAACTAGTGGCTTATTTGCTCAACATCCTCATTTCATCTTCCAGCCCTTTGAGCGTGAGCGGAAACATGCGGTTGCTGACCAGTTGTTGAATGATGCTGATGCTTTGTCGGTATTGCCACACGCCTGTCCGATTTGTTGATCTCATATAAAATTGGATTAGATAAAATTGTCAATTTGATAAAATATGTACAACCTCATCCAAATAAAATATCATGACTATTAAATTTACTCTTCCCATAATTGAAAATGAAAATGGACTCAATCTAAATTTGGATTATGCCCATTCATTAGGAAATGATTATAAAAGTATCTATCTAAGTGCCGAACCCTTTCCTAGCATCATTTATGATAATTTTCTTCCTGAGGTAGTAATTGACAAATTATTGTCAAACTTCCCTAATGAAGTGTCCAATAATGATTATATTGCAAACACAATTCATTTAGAAAATTTAAAAAGAGGTATAAATCCATCAGATTGTAATTATGCGGCTAAGCATATATTCAGTTTTTTTAATTCACCACCCATTCTTAAGTTTTTAGAGGGACTAACGGATATTTCAAATTTAGTATCTGATCCTTATTATCTTGGTGGCGGTTATCATGAAATAAAAAGTGGAGGAAAACTTTCTATTCATGCTGATTTTAGATCTCATAAGGAATTAAATCTTCAGCGGAGAATTAATATGCTAATCTATTTAAACAAAAACTGGCATACTGAATTTGGTGGTAATTTAGAATTATGGGATGATAAAATGTCAAAGGCGGTAACTTCGATAGAGCCAATTTTCAACAGATGTGTTATTTTTAATACAGATGAAAGAAGTTATCATGGTCATCCTGACCCGCTTAAGTGCCCTGAAAATATAACAAGAAAATCTGTTGCTTTATATTACTATAATTCTTTCACAAAAAACACAGATTCATCCATGACAAGAGGAACTGATTTTAAGTTTAGAAAAACAGATTCTTTTGCAACAAAATTTAAAATAACTAGAAAATTAATAAAAAGAAATATAAAAGAATATTTAATAAAAATCAGATTGAAATAATAAGGCGGATTCAAGCACGAAGTGCTACAGGCAGCATCAGACCAAGAAATCAAACAAGACTAATTTATTTACTCAACATACGCATCGCATCTTCCAGCCCTTTGAGCGTGAGCGGAAACATGCGGTT
>NZ_JAVLFQ010000039.1:0-6860 GCF_046052765.1 Limnohabitans sp.
ACGGTTTGCGGCTGGCGCATGAACTGCGCCGACAACTTGCCTATGCCTTCGGGGTAAGTAGCAGAAAACAGCAGCGTCTGGCGTTGCGCCGGGCATTGTTTGATGAGTTGCGAAATGTCGTCGAAAAAACCCATGTCCAACATGCGATCGGCCTCATCAAGCACCAATGTTTTGACTGAATCCAATCGCAAACTGCCGCGCGTCAAGTGATCCAAAATGCGCCCGGGCGTACCGACCACCACATGCGCGCCATGTTGCAGGCTTTGCTCCTGACCGCGCAAGGCCACACCGCCGCACAAGGTCACGACTTTGATGTTGGCCGTGGCGCGCGCCAGCCTGCGTATTTCTGTGGTGACTTGATCGGCGAGTTCGCGGGTCGGGCATAACACCAGTGCTTGCACCGCATGAAAGTTGGCGGTGAGCTTTTCAACCAAGGGCAAACCGAAGGCTGCAGTTTTGCCGCTGCCGGTGCTGGCCTGGGCAATCACATCCTGACCGGCGAGTGCTAAGGGCAAACTCGCCGCCTGAATTGGCGTCATCTCGGCATAGCCCAGTTGATCGAGGTTGTTGAGGGTGTCAGGGGAAAGAGTGAGCGTGCGAAAAGAAGAGGTCATGCGGGGATTATCGGCCTGCATCACTTTCAATATTTCAAATCAGTCAAACCTACAGTTATTTCAAATCCCGCACATCATCAAAATGCGCTTCCACATCATTCGGCAGTAACTGGATGCTGGCGCGCAGTCCCGGCACCGCGCTCATCAAAGCCTGCTCGACACTAGTGCGCAAAGCCGCTGCGCGTCCCAGTGACCAACTGGCCGGCATGTGCATGTGCATGTCCACAAACCGGCGTTGCCCGGCCTGACGGGTAGTGATGTGGTCAAAGCGGATGATTTGCACTTCACCGCGCATGTGCTCAAAGCCTTGCAACACTTGGTGGATATCGGCCTGTATCTGAGGCTCGACCGCTTCATCCATCAGCCCCTGGGAAGAGCGCCAGATCAAATCAAAACCTTCTTTCAAAATATTCACAGCCACACCCATGGCAACCACGGCATCCAACCACAGCCAACCGGTGTAAAGCACCAGTAACAAACCGATGACCACGCCACCTGAGGTCCATACATCGGTGACCAAATGTTTGGCATCTGCTTCAAGCGCGATAGAACGCTGTTGTTTGGCCACCTTGAACATCACCCAAGCCAAAAGGCCGTTCAATGCCGAGCTGGCCACTGACAAACTCAAACCCCAGCCGAGTTCAACCACGGGCTGCGGATCAAACACGCGGTGTACCGAAGCCCAGATGATGGCAGCGGCCGCGCCCATGATCAACACGCCTTCAAAGCCTGATGAAAAATACTCGGCCTTGTGGTGGCCGTAAGGGTGTTCTTCGTCAGCGGGTTTCTGCGCCACGGTCACCATGATCAACGCAAAAATGGCGCTGGCCAGGTTGACGAAAGACTCCATGGCGTCCGACAACAAGCCGACCGAATCGGTGATGTACCAGGCCAGGGTTTTCATGATGATGGTGATGATGGCCACCACCACCGAAGTCCACAACAAGGTGGTGGGCGAGAGCTTCAATAACCAGTGATTCAATGCATTCATGGGTTGGATACCGGTTGTCTTCACGCGAAATCAAATACTGAGATGCACACGCGCGAATTTGCGTTTTCCGACTTGCACCACATACGTTCCTGCGCCCAGCTTCAAGCCTTTGTCACTGACCACGCTACTGTCTATGCGAACGCCGCCGCCTTCTATCAATCTTCCAGCTTCACTGGTTGATGGCGCCAGACCTGCGTTTTTCAATAAGGCGTTGATGCCCAACGGTGCGCCGCTC
Organism: Limnohabitans sp.; assembly: GCF_046052765.1. Lineage (GTDB taxonomy): Bacteria > Pseudomonadota > Gammaproteobacteria > Burkholderiales > Burkholderiaceae_C > Limnohabitans. Next base: position 1,841 of record NZ_JAVLFQ010000039.1, read on the forward strand.
AAATGCACATCTGCCACTTCATCAGGAATACCGCCTTTGCTGCGGTTCACAAAATCCTGCTCGGCGCTGTCAGCCAATGCCTTCGTGTGAAAACGCGCTGTGATTTCTTTGGCCAACATGACCTTGGCGTCACGCGGGTTGCGCCCGGCTTCAATCTCAACTTTCAGCTTGTCAATGTCTTGCAGACTTTGAAAACTCAGCAAGGTGAACCAGCGCCACATCAACACATCGCTGATCGACATGACCTTGGCAAACATAGTGTTGGCGTCTTCAGTGATGCCTATGTAATTGTTTTTGCTCTTGGACATTTTGTCGACGCCATCCAAACCTTCGAGCAAAGGCATGGTCAAAATACATTGCGGCTCTTGTCCATATTCCTGTTGCAAATGTCGCCCCATCAGCAAATTGAATTTTTGATCGGTGCCGCCCAACTCTAGGTCACTCTTGAGCGCTACGCTGTCATACCCCTGCATCAATGGATACAAAAACTCGTGCACGCTGATCGATTGACCGCCGTGAAAACGTTTGTGGAAATCGTCCCGCTCCATCATGCGTGCCACCGTGTAGCGGGAAGCCAGTTGAATCATGCCGCTGGCACCCAAAGGCTCACTCCATTCGCTGTTGTAACGAATTTCAGTTCGCTCAGGGTCAAGCACCATGCTGGCTTGCTTGTAATAGGTATCGGCGTTATGTTTGATTTGCTCAGGCGTCAGAGGCGGACGTGTGCTGTTGCGCCCGGAAGGGTCGCCGATCAGCGAAGTGAAATCGCCGATCAAAAAAATGACTTGATGTCCCAGATCCTGCAACTGGCGCATTTTGTTCAGCACCACGGTATGACCTATATGTATGTCGGGTGCAGTGGGATCCAAGCCTAGTTTGATACGCAATGGTTGGCCGGATGTTTCGTGGCGTTGCAACTTTTTGAGCCATTCATCCCTGGGTAGCAATTCTTCGCATCCGCGCAGCGACACAGCCAGCGCTTGTTCAACTTGTGCAGATACGGAGGTTTCGGTCTTAGATGCTTGATTCATAAGTGATTTTGGGCTTGCTGCCATCAGGCGTGGCCTGTATACTCTTGCTTTTTGAGCCATGTCCCAGCGGCGCGGCAACAGATTTACTCTTTCATTCTAAAGCGGCCAGTTTGATCTGCGTCTCTTTACCCACCGGACACCCGTTTTGCCGCACATCGAGAATTCCAATCCAACTGATCAAACCGCCACCACCTCTTCATGGTTGATGCGCATAGGTGTGCTCGCTATGTTTTTGGCCAGTGGTGCGTTTGCTGTTGCCGGTTTCAGTGCAGTCAATCCGACTGCAGTACCCATTCAGCAATTGGTTGAGTCCGTCAGCAATCTCACTTTGGACAGCCAAATCAACAGTTTAAGCAAAGACAAACTTCGGCTTTACAGGACAGGTACATCACGTGCCAGTGACACAGCAGAATCCATGCTCGCCAGATTGGGCATATCTGACAAATCAGCCGCAGACTTTATGCGCAATCACCCCTTGGTGCGCGAAGGTCTGCTAGGCAAAGGCGCACGCATGCTGAGTGCCGAAGTGGATGACGACAACCACCTGTTGAAATTGACAGCGCGTTGGGCGACTGACAGTAACGATTCTTTTCAACGATTGGTGATTGAACACACCAACCAAGGTTTCATTGCTTTGCGCGACAAAGGTGAACTCAAACCCTCAGTGCGCTTGACTGGCGGCTTGATTCAAACGTCTTTGTTTGCTGCAACTGATGATGCGCGCATACCTGACAGCATCGCCGTGCAATTGGCTGAAATTTTCTCTGGTGATATTGATTTTCATCGCGCATTGCGCAAGGGCGATCGTTTCACCGTGACTTATGAATCCCTTGAAGCAGATGGGGAAATGCTCAAGCCCGGCAAAGTATTGACCGCTGAATTTGTTAACAAGGGCAAATCGCATCAAGCCATGTGGTTTCAAGAGAATCCAGCCAAATCTGGTGGCTATTACAACCTGCTTGGCCAAAGTCTGCGTCGTACCTATCTGGCATCTCCTCTGGCTTTTTCACGCGTCAGCAGCGGATTTAGCATGCGGTTTCATCCTATTTTTCAAACTTGGCGTGCCCACCTTGGGGTTGATTACGCAGCACCCCAAGGCACACCGGTTCGCAGTGTCGGCGTTGGTGTGGTCGAGAGCGCTGGCAATATGGGCGGGTACGGCAATGCGGTCGTTGTCAAACACAGCAATGGACACGCCACCGTCTATGCCCATTTAAGCAAAATGCTGGTGCGTCGCGGTCAATCTGTGTCACAAGGGCAAACGCTTGGCCTCGTTGGCGCTACTGGTTGGGCGACCGGACCTCATTTGCACTTTGAATTCCGCGTCAATGGCGTACACAAAGACCCCCAGCAACTGGCGCGTCAAAGTGAATCTATTCCTGTACCTGCTTACGCGCGCGATCAATTCAACCGCCAAGCCTCGGACGTCGCTAAACAATTGGCCTCGGCGTCTATGGCAGTTGCCAATACCCAACCCTGAGTATTCCAACCATGTCCACGCTTTTTATTGGCGTGATGTCAGGCACATCAATGGATGGTGTGGACGCGGTCATGGTAGATTTTTCAAATGGTGTTCGCGTCCTCAGCCACAGCAGTCAGGTTTTTCCTCATTCCTTGCGTCAAACCTTTTTTCATCTGAACAGCAGCGGTGCCGATGAATTGCATATCGCTTCACTGGCTGCCAACCAACTCGCGCATATTTATGCACAGACAGTGAAAGACTTACTGGCAATGACTGGGTATCAGCCAACAGCTATTTCAGCCCTAGGCGCGCATGGGCAAACAGTCAGACACCAACCCGGGTTGCATGACGGCATCGGGTACACCTTACAAATCAACAATCCATCGCTGCTGGCAGAGTTGACTGGCATTCGTGTGGTGGCTGATTTCCGCAGCAGAGATATGGCGGCCGGTGGTCAAGGCGCACCACTGGTACCTGCGTTTCACCAACATGTGTTTGGTCAGCCTGGTCATACTGTGGCTGTGCTCAATATCGGCGGAATTTCCAACCTCAGCGTTTTGATGGACTTGGCAGTGACAGGTTTTGATTGCGGCCCGGGTAATGTGCTGATGGATCACTGGTGCCAGCAACATACCGGCCAAGCCTTTGACCGCAACGGTGCTTTGGCAGCCTCTGGACAAGTGATTCCAGATTTATTGACCCAATGTTTGAGCGAGCCGTTTTTTCACCGACCACCACCTAAGAGTACCGGCAGGGATACATTCCATGCCGATTGGCTGAACACTCAGTTGGCTGGTTTTCCAAACACAGGGGTTGCCGATGTTCAAGCAACACTCACGGCTTTAACCGCACAAGTTTGTGCAAATGATGTAAGGCGATACGCGCCCACGGCGGCCAGTGTGCTGGTCTGTGGCGGTGGCGCATACAACCACTGTTTGATGCATATGCTTCAACAATTCTTACCTGGTATGACTGTCCAAAGCACTGAGCTACATGGCTTGCCGCCGTTGCAAGTGGAAGCCGCAGCGTTTGCTTGGCTGGCACGCCAAACCAGTTTGAACCTACCGGGTAATCTACCGGCGGTCACAGGCGCCAGAGGACCCAGGGTGCTTGGTGCGATTTATCCTGCATAAATGAAAAAAGCCGGGACACGCCCGGCTTGTTGCTCAGCTGAAAAAAATCAGGCTGAGAATGAAGAACCGCATCCGCAGGTACTGGTGGCATTTGGGTTTTTGATGACGAACTGAGCGCCTTGCAAGTCTTCCTTGTAATCGATTTCAGCGCCAAGCAAATACTGGTAGCTCATGGCATCAATCAACAAAGAGACGCCATGTTTGGACATGACAGTGTCATCTTCATTGGTGATCTCATCAAAAGTGAAGCCGTATTGAAAACCGGAACAACCGCCGCCCTGCACAAACACGCGCAGTTTCAGTTCAGGGTTACCTTCTTCAGCAATCAGGTCAGCGACTTTGGCCGCTGCGCTGTCAGTGAAGACTATCGGCTCAGGCATGACGGAAGGTATAGACTCGGCTAAGGCACTCATGGCGCACTCCATATTTGATGTTCTTTGAGCGCTAATAGTAACCTATTTCAGTCAACAATAACCGCTATAAGGTTTTAGGCCGAGATGTCGTTGGAGGCAGCCAAACAGATTTCGCATAAAAAAAACCGCCAGAACACAGGCTCTGGCGGTTGATGGCAAACAACTTGTCTGCGACAGGATCAGCGTTTGCTGAACTGCTTGCGGCGACGAGCACCATGCAAACCGACTTTTTTACGTTCCACTTCACGCGCATCGCGGGTAACAAAACCAGCTGCTGACAATGCGGGTTTGAGCGTAGCGTCGTAATCAATCAATGCACGTGTGATGCCGTGACGGGCCGCACCGGCTTGACCGGATTCGCCGCCACCCTGTACGTTGATCTGAATGTCGAAAGTTTCGGCATGTTGAGTCAAAAACAGAGGTTGCTTGGCGATCATGATTGAGGTTTGACGGCCGAAATATTCAGCGATGTCCTTGCCATTGACCATGATTTTGCCGGAGCCTTTTTTCAGAAACACGCGGGCGACGCTGGATTTGCGACGGCCTGTGCCATTGTTCCATTCACCAATCATTTCATAGCTCCTTAGATATCCAGCACTTTAGGCTGTTGGGCGGTATGGGGATGCTCGGCGCCACTGTAGACCTTGAGCTTTTTGATCATGGCAAAACCCAAAGGACCTTTGGGCAACATGCCTTTGACTGCTTTTTCAAGCGCACGTGTGGGGTGCTTGGCTTGCATGTCTTTGAAATTGGTGCTGGAGATACCGCCTGGATAACCGGAGTGGCGGTGGTACATCTTGTCGAGGGCCTTGTTGCCTGTGACACGAATCTTTGACGAGTTGATGACGACAATGTAGTCGCCGGTATCGACGTGGGGCGTATAAATGGCTTTGTGCTTGCCGCGTAAACGGAGGGCTGCTTCGCTGGCAATCCGTCCGAGCACCTTATCGGTGGCGTCAATCACAAACCACTCATGCGTCA
>NZ_JAVLFQ010000040.1:0-1643 GCF_046052765.1 Limnohabitans sp.
CGCTCTTGCACATCAGCCTTACATAGGAAGAAGGAAAGAGTCATGCAACTCAATCCCGCAGAAATCTCAGAACTGATCAAAACCCGTATTGAGGGCTCGACAGGCAACACCAATGTGCGTAACCAAGGCACGGTCATTTCCGTGACCGATGGTATTTGCCGCATCCATGGCTTGTCCGATGTGATGCAAGGCGAAATGCTGGAGTTCCCCAACAACACCTTCGGCCTGGCGCTGAACTTAGAGCGCGATTCTGTTGGCTCGGTGATTTTGGGTGAGTACGAGCACATCTCTGAAGGCGACACCGTCAAGTGCACCGGGCGCATTCTGGAAGTGCCGGTTGGCCCTGAATTGATTGGCCGCGTGGTCAATGCGCTGGGCCATCCTATTGACGGCAAAGGCCCGATCAACGCCAAAATGACCGATGTGATTGAAAAGGTGGCTCCTGGTGTGATCGCGCGTCAGTCTGTCGATCAGCCTATGCAAACCGGTTTGAAATCCATTGACTCCATGGTGCCTGTGGGCCGTGGACAGCGCGAATTGATCATTGGCGACCGCCAGACCGGTAAGACGGCAGTGGCTATCGACGCCATCATCAACCAAAAAGGTCAGAACATGACCTGTATTTATGTCGCCATCGGTCAAAAGGCGTCATCTATCAAAAACGTTGTGCGCGCGCTTGAACAAGCCGGCGCCATGGCTTACACCATTGTGGTGGCAGCCTCTGCTTCAGAGTCTGCTGCCATGCAATACGTGTCTGCTTACTCAGGTTGCACCATGGGAGAGTACTTCCGTGACCGTGGCCAAGACGCACTCATTGTGTATGACGATTTGTCCAAGCAAGCAGTAGCCTATCGCCAAGTGTCTTTGCTGTTGCGCCGCCCGCCAGGCCGCGAAGCCTACCCTGGTGATGTGTTTTATTTGCACAGCCGTTTGCTCGAGCGTGCCGCCCGCGTGAATGCCGACTATGTCGAACATTTCACCAAAGGCGAAGTCAAAGGCAAAACCGGTTCATTGACGGCATTGCCCATCATTGAAACCCAAGCAGGTGACGTGTCAGCTTTCGTACCGACCAACGTGATTTCAATCACTGACGGACAGATCTTCTTGGAAACCTCGTTGTTCAACGCCGGTATCCGCCCTGCGATCAACGCCGGTATTTCTGTCTCCCGCGTCGGTGGCGCCGCCCAAACCAAATTGGTGAAAAACCTCTCCGGCGGTATCCGTACCGACTTGGCCCAGTACCGCGAGTTGGCTGCGTTCGCGCAGTTTGCTTCCGATCTGGATGCCGCCACCCGCAAGCAACTCGACCGCGGTGCACGTGTCACCGAGTTGTTAAAGCAGGCCCAGTACAGCCCACTGTCCATCAGCTTGATGGGTGCCACGCTGTATGCCGCCAACAAAGGTTATCTGGACGACATTGAAGTCAAACAGGTGCTGCATTTTGAAGCTGGTTTGCACCATTTCCTGAAAGACAAACACGCTGCTTTGCTGGCCAAGTTGGAAAAAGACAAAGCCATGGACAAAGACGCTGAAGCCGAGTTGGTCAAGGCCATCGAAGCTTTCAAAAAATCTTTCATCTAACCGCCATCTAGCAGCAAGGAGCACTTCATGGCAGTCGGCAAGGAAATTCGCGGCAAGATCAA
>NZ_JAVLFQ010000041.1:0-12397 GCF_046052765.1 Limnohabitans sp.
GGCGAGCACGCGATCGAAGCGGGCATGCCCGAATCGTTCAACGTGCTGGTCAAAGAAATCCGTTCATTGGGCATTGATATTGAGTTGGAGCGTTCATGAAATCATTACTCGACCTCTTTAAGCAGTTCACACCAGATGAGCATTTCGATGCCATCAAAATTGGACTGGCGTCGCCGGAAAAAATTCGCTCATGGTCTTTTGGCGAAGTCAAAAAACCCGAGACCATCAACTACCGCACCTTCAAGCCCGAGCGTGACGGCTTGTTTTGCGCCAAGATATTCGGCCCTATCAAGGACTACGAATGCTTGTGCGGCAAATACAAACGCCTGAAGCACCGTGGTGTGATCTGCGAGAAGTGCGGCGTTGAAGTCACGCAGACCAAGGTACGTCGTGACCGCATGGGTCACATCGACCTGGCTGCACCTTGTGCTCACATCTGGTTTTTGAAGTCGCTGCCCAGTCGCTTAGGTCTGGTGTTGGACATGACATTGCGCGATATTGAGCGTGTCTTGTATTTTGAAGCGTATGTGGTGACCGATCCCGGTATGACTGCGCTGAAAAAATACGCCATCATGACCGAAGACGAGTACGAAGCCAAGCGCATCGAACTCGGTGACGAATTCCAAGCCAAGATGGGTGCAGAAGGCGTGCGCGACTTGTTGGAGACCATGGAAATCGACATGGAGATTGAAAAACTCCGCAATGATTTGACCGGCTCTGAGATCAAGATCAAGAAAAACGCCAAGCGTCTCAAAGTGCTGGAAGCGTTCAAAAAATCCGGTATCAAGCCCGAGTGGATGGTGTTGTCGGTGCTGCCGGTGTTGCCGCCCGATTTGCGTCCTTTGGTGCCGTTGGACGGCGGGCGTTTCGCCACCTCCGACTTGAACGATTTGTACCGCCGCGTCATTAACCGCAACAGCCGCCTGCGCCGTTTGCTCGAACTCAACGCGCCAGAAATCATTGCCCGCAATGAAAAGCGTATGTTGCAAGAAGCAGTTGACAGTTTGCTGGACAACGGTCGACGCGGCAAAGCCATGACAGGCGCCAACAAGCGCGCACTCAAGTCTTTGGCCGACATGATCAAAGGTAAATCCGGTCGATTCCGCCAGAACTTGTTGGGCAAGCGTGTCGACTATTCTGGCCGTTCCGTCATCACTGTCGGACCGACACTGAAATTGCACCAGTGCGGTTTGCCAAAGTTAATGGCACTCGAACTCTTCAAGCCATTCATCTTCAGCAAGCTCGAGTTGATGGGCATAGCCACCACCATCAAGGCGGCTAAAAAAGAGGTCGAAGCCGGTACACCGGTGGTATGGGATATTTTGGAAGAGGTGATCAAAGAGCACCCGGTGTTATTGAACCGTGCGCCTACCTTGCACCGTCTGGGCATCCAAGCCTTTGAACCTATTTTGATCGAAGGCAAAGCCATCCAGTTACACCCACTGGTGTGTTCCGCGTTCAACGCCGACTTTGACGGCGACCAGATGGCGGTACATATTCCATTGTCGGTAGAGGCGCAAATGGAAGCCCGCACCTTGATGCTGGCCTCTAACAATGTGCTGTTCCCTGCCAACGGCGAACCTTCTATCGTGCCGTCTCAAGACGTGGTGCTGGGCTTGTACTACACCACGCGTGAGCGCATCAATGGCAAAGGCGAAGGCTTGGTGTTTGCCGATATCGGCGAAGTCCAGCGTGCGCTTGACGCCAATGTGGTCGAGTTGACCGCCAAAATCACGGTGCGCATGACCGAGTGGACCAAGGACAAAGTCACCGGTGAATTTTCCAGCAGCACCTCGCTGGTAGAAACCACCGTGGGTCGTGCCCTGCTGTCTGAAATTCTGCCGCGCGGTTTGCCATTCAGCAATTTGAACAAAGCGCTGAAGAAAAAAGAAATTTCAAAACTCATCAACACTTCATTCCGTAAATGCGGCTTGAAAGAAACCGTGGTGTTTGCCGACAAACTGTTGCAAAACGGTTTCCGCTTGGCCACACGCGCCGGTATTTCCATCTGTATCGATGACATGTTGGTGCCGTTTGAAAAACACGCCATCATTGAAAGCGCAGAAAAAGAAGTCAAAGACATCGAACAGCAATACGTGTCGGGTCTGGTGACGTCTGGCGAGCGCTACAACAAGGTGGTTGACATCTGGGGCAAAGCCGGTGACGCGGTGTCCAAGGTCATGATGGACCAGTTGCGCAAGGAAAAAACCATAGACCGTCATGGCAAAGAAGTGGAGCAGGAATCTTTCAACTCCATTTACATGATGGCCGATTCAGGTGCGCGCGGTTCTGCTGCGCAAATCCGACAGCTCGCTGGTATGCGCGGCCTGATGGCCAAGCCTGATGGCTCCATCATTGAGACACCGATCACGGCCAATTTCCGTGAAGGCTTGAACGTGTTGCAGTACTTCATTTCTACCCACGGTGCACGTAAAGGTCTGGCGGATACGGCGCTCAAAACCGCCAACTCTGGATATCTGACACGCCGTTTGGTTGATGTGACCCAAGACTTGGTGGTCATCGAAGATGATTGCGGCACCAGCAACGGACAGTTGATGCGAGCCATCGTCGAAGGTGGTGAAGTGATCGAATCCTTGCGTGACCGCGTGCTTGGTCGCACCGTGGCCGAAGATGTGGTGCATCCTGAAACCCGCGAAACCTTGGTGCCTGCCGGTGACATGCTTGACGAAGACCTGATCGATGAAATCGAGTTGCTTGGCGTCGACGAAATCAAAGTGCGTACGGCACTGAACTGTGAAACACGATTCGGTTTATGCGCCAAATGCTATGGCCGCGATCTGGGCCGTGGTGGACTGGTTAACGTGGGTGAAGCGGTCGGTGTTATCGCCGCGCAGTCCATTGGTGAACCAGGCACTCAGTTGACCATGCGTACTTTCCACATCGGTGGTGCGGCTTCACGCGCTGCAGTCGCCTCCAGTGTGGATGCCAAGTCCAACGGTCTGATTGGTTTTAATGCCACCATGCGTTATGTGACCAACAGCAAGAACGAGTTGGTGGTGATTTCTCGCTCTGGAGAAATCGTTATCCATGATGAGCAAGGCCGCGAGCGCGAGCGCCACAAAGTGCCTTATGGCGCTATTTTGGCGATCAAGCCCGACCAAAGCATCAAGGCCGGCACCATTCTTGCCAATTGGGATCCGCTGACACGTCCCGTCATCACCGAGTTTGCTGGACAGGTTCGTTTTGAGAATGTCGAAGAAGGTTTGACTGTGGCCAAGCAATTGGACGAAGTCACCGGCTTGTCTACGCTGGTGGTCATCGACCCCAAGCGCCGTGGATCCACGAAAGTGGTTCGCCCACAGGTCAAGTTGATCGATGCATCCGGCAAGGAAGTGAAGATCCCTGGCACAGACCACTCAGTGACCATCGGCTTCCAAGTCGGTGCGCTGATTCAGGTGCGTGACGGACAGGACGTCGGACCTGGCGAAGTGCTGGCGCGTATTCCGGTGGAAGGTCAGAAGACGCGTGACATCACCGGTGGTTTGCCGCGTGTGGCCGAGTTGTTCGAAGCACGTTCGCCGAAAGACAAAGGCATATTGGCCGAGATGACTGGAACTGTTTCTTTCGGTAAGGAAACCAAAGGCAAGATTCGTTTGCAGATCACCGATCCAGAAGGCACGGTTTGGGAAGAACTTATTCCCAAAGAGAAAAACATCGTGGTGCACGAAGGCCAAGTGGTTAACAAGGGCGAAAGCATCGTCGACGGCCCTGCAGACCCGCAAGATATTTTGCGTCTGTTAGGCATTGAAGAACTGGCACGCTACATTGTTGATGAAGTACAAGATGTGTACCGCTTGCAAGGCGTGAAGATCAACGACAAGCACATTGAAGTGATTGTTCGTCAGATGCTGCGCCGTGTGGTGGTCGATAACGTCGGTGACACCAACTACATCAGCGGTGAGCAAATCGAACGTTCAGAAATGCTCAACACCAATGAAGCCTTGCAACGCGATGGCAAGTTACCTGCTACTTACACCAACTTGTTGCTGGGTATCACCAAAGCTTCACTGTCGACCGACTCATTCATCTCAGCGGCTTCCTTCCAGGAAACCACGCGCGTTCTCACCGAGGCTGCCATCATGGGCAAGCGCGACGAATTGCGCGGTTTGAAAGAGAACGTCATCGTCGGTCGTCTCATTCCTGCAGGTTCCGGCATGGCCTATCACAGGGCCCGCAAAGCCAAGGATCTCATGGACGAGGCCGAGCGTCGTGCCATCACCGAGAACGAAGCCGAAGAGCTTGCCTTGGCGCAACAGCAAGAGGGCAGCAACGAAGAGACTCCCGCAGATTGATCGCGATGGCCCCACGGGGCCATCTCCATTCAATCTGTCACCGTCAGTAGGCGTTGTTGAGCATGCTGTATTCACGCTGGTTCTGGATTTCTTTTGCCGTTCTGGTGTTTTGGGCGCTGGGGGCATACAACAGACTGGTGCGTTTGCGTGCACAAGTGAAACAGCAATTCGGTCCATTACAAGCTGTATTGCTGGAATACCAGGAGGTGGTTCAACAAGCGGTCACTGCCGCCGCCGCTGCACCACAGTTGTGGGACCACCCCGGTAATTTAGACTTGGGCCACAGTTACTGGACGCGCTTGCAAGTGGCGGCGGGTTTATCCACAGTGGCTATTGCGCGTATGCAAAACCATACCTTGGAACAAGACAGCGCACAGGCCTTGCATGATGCAGCGGCCGAGTTACAAGATGCATGGGCTGCGTTGATTCATCCGGACGCGTATTTCGTCCACATACCTGAAGCGCTGAAACAACGTTGGTTGGATCTCGATTTGCTGGTGCAACCTGAATTGAGCCGTTTTAATGCGGCTATTCAAGAATACAACCAAGCCATCACGCAATACCCTGCTGCTGTGATCGCCAGCTTATTTCAATTCCGCGTAGCCACGGTACTGTGACAACGGCTACATTGACAGAAACGGCTGCTGCGCTTGCGCCACCATTGTGGCAGCAATTGCAGGCATGTGCCGTGGCGTTGCATGCGGTACGCCAAGGTCGTAACCACAGCCAAGCATTGGCCTTGGTAGAGCCGCGATTACGGGCAGCAGCGCAGGCCTTGTTGTTTGCGGTACTCAGACAATGGGGTCGTACGCTCGTCATCAAACAGCTACTCGCTGCTCGCTCGCCCAAGCCCGTAGTCGATGACTTGTTATGCATAGGCGTGGCGCTGGCATTGCAACCACAAGACGCCATGTATCCGATGCATACACTGGTGAATCAACTGGTGGAAGCGGCCAAGCACAACCCAGCAACGCGACCACAGGCGGCGTTCATCAATGCATGCATTCGGCGTTTTGGCAGGGAACGGGTTGCGATGATGCAGGCCACAGAAGATCAACTGCCTGCGCGTTGGAACCATCCGCAGTGGTGGGTGAAAGCCATGCAAAAAGACCATCCGCAGCAGTGGCAATCTATTTTGCAATCCAGCCAAAAAGCGGCACCGATGTCAGTGCGAATCAACCAACGCAAAACAACGCGTCTTGCGTTGCAGCAGACTTGGCAACAACTGGGTATCGAGTCTGAGGTATGCGGCGAACAAGGGTTGGTACTCAAAAGGGCTGTGAATGTTCAGACCTTGCAAGGCTTTGCACACGGTTGGTTCTCAGTGCAAGATGCGGGCGCGCAGTTGGCCGCGCCGTTGCTCTTGCATGGCTTGACTTTGCCTGCCACAGGCCGCCTACGTGTACTCGATGCCTGTGCCGCACCTGGCGGTAAAACCGCGCATTTGTTGGAGATGGCAGACCTAGACTTGTTGGCCATCGATGTGGATGAGGGCCGTTGCCAGCGTGTTCGAGATAATTTGGCGCGTCTGCAATTACAAGCCACCGTGATGTGTGCGGATGCGGCCCAACCGGCAGACTGGTGGGACAAACATCGATTTGATGCCATTTTGCTTGACGCACCATGTACCGCATCTGGCATTGTGCGCCGGCATCCAGACATCCCCTGGCTCAGGCGAGAAAGTGATTTGGCAGGCTTGGCAGCGCAACAAACGAAATTGCTGCAAGCTTTGTGGCCGTTGTTGGCCGCAGGAGGACGTTTGTTGTACTGCACTTGCTCGTTGTTCAACAGGGAAGGCGTGGAGCAGATCCAAGCGTTCCTTGCAAACAACAGTGATGCCTATTTACTGAAGTCACCGGGTCAATTATTTCCCCGTATGACAGTCAATAATACGTCTGTCTCGGACAATCTGTCCGATGAGCACGATGGATTCTTTTATGCCTTGCTGGAAAAACAAAAAGATGTCTGAAAACAGCGGTCTGCTACTTTCAAGGCCACTGATGTGGTTAGCCGGCTTGGTTTTCATGCTTTGCCAAGGTGCGATGCAGCCTGCGATAGCGCAGATAGCTGTGCAACTCTCTGAGCCCATCATAGAGCGTGGTGAAGACGGTGTGTATGTAAGTGGTCGTCTGGATTTTGAATTGTCTGCTGGCCTGGAAGATGCCCTGACACGGGGTATGCCGTTGACTTTTGTGTTGCAAGCAGAGGTGATGCGCGAGCGCTGGTATTGGTATGACAAAAGCATGGGTTTGACAGAACGTTACTACCGCATCACCTATCAGCCTTTGTCGCGTCGCTGGCGCCTGAGTGTGTCACCAACACCTGTGGTGAGCACGGGTCTTGGCGTGACGCTTGGCAACAGCTACGACAATTTGCGAGACGCCCTCCAGTCATTACAAAAAATCAATCGATGGAAAGTGTTGGATTTAAATCTGCTGCAAAAAGACGTTAAACAGCGTTTAGATTTACGCTTTCGTCTGGACTTGAGCCAATTGCCACAGGCATTGCAATTTGGCAATCAGTCCAGCAGCGATTGGAACGTCAACTTTAACCACAGTTTTCGACTCGAAGAACTGAGCAAATGAAGCAACCCGCCACTCGGAACGCACTGCGAAACCGCAGTTGGTTGCTGGTTGTGATCATGTCTATTCTGGTGTCTGTGTCTTTGATATTGTTGTTCTTGCTGACGCAGGCAACGCAGCGCTGGGACGTGTACGAACAAAATTACAACTTGCTGTTCGACCTCAACACCGTGCTGGCTGTGTTCTTATTTATGGTGATCAGTTGGATTGGCTGGCGTTTGCTTCAGCGTTTGCGACAGGGTAAGTTTGGCAGTCGATTGCTGGTCAAATTGGCCGCCATTTTCGCTTTGGTCGGTATATTGCCAGGCGTTTTGATTTATGCAGTTTCCTTTCAGTTCGTCTCCCGATCGATCGAGGTCTGGTTTGATAACAAAGTTGAAGTCGCTCTAGATGCGGGGTTGAGTTTGAGCCGATCCACGCTAGAGAGCTTGGCCAATGAATTGGTGGTTGGGGTACGCAACGCCAGCGCCGGTCTGCGCTTGACCACGCGGTCACAAACCACGCTGAGTTTGGAAAAAATCCGAGAGCAACTCGACGCTTCAGAGGTAAGTTTGTGGCAGGGCAATATCAAGTTGGTGGCCAGCGTCAGCGAATTTGGCTATGGGCTGCGACCCGAGTTGCCTGGGGCGTCTGAATGGCGGCAGGCTAGGTTGCAAGGCAGCAGTTGGCGCAGCGAAGGGTTGGAGGAAGTGGCAGGCGCTGACCAATTACCCCGACTCAAGGTGTTGTGGCGATTGCCGGACCAGGGTTTTCAATTGAACCAACAAGACACGGTTATTCAAGTGGTCAAGAAGTTGCCCCCAGTGCTCGTTGCCAATGCCAAGGCGGTACTTGAAGCCAACCGTGAATACCAGGAGCGGGCGCTGGCACGCAGTGGTTTAGAAAAAATGTACATCGGAACCTTGACCTTGAGTTTGTTCTTGTCCGTCTTTGGTGCGGTGTTATTGGCGGTGCTGCTGGGTAACCAATTGGCCAGTCCTTTGTTGTTGTTGGCCGAAGGTGTGCGCGATGTGGCAGCTGGTGATTTACGTCCCAAACCTTTTTTACAAGGCAAGGATGAGCTCGATGGGTTGACACGCTCGTTTTCGCTGATGACGCAGCAATTGTTTGACGCCAGAAGCACGGTCGAGCAAAGCATGGCCCAGCTTGATCTGGCGCGCAGCCATTTACAGACCATGCTGGATAACTTGACGGCGGGCGTGGTGCTGCTAGATGAGCATGGCGTGGTTTTATCGGTTAACCCGGGTGCAAACCGCATATTGAATTTGCCGCAGCCTATGGCTAGCGGTCAATCTTTTCGGGACATTGCTGGACTGCAGGAATTTGCCAAGCAGGTGGTGGACCAGTTTCATGAACTTGTGTCTGAAAAACAAGCACAACCTGACCATTGGGAGCAATCCCTTGAATTGGATGCAGTGTCATTGACCAGCGCCAAGGAATTTTCTCCACCGGCTCAGCGGCTCATCACATTGGTTGCACGAGGAGCGGTGTTGCCGCAAGGAGAATGGTTGTTGGTGTTTGATGATATTTCTGAAATTGTCTCTGCCCAACGCAGTCAAGCATGGACCGAAGTGGCCAGAAGACTGGCCCACGAGATTAAAAATCCTTTGACGCCGATACAGTTATCTGCTGAGCGTCTGGCCATGAAGCTGCAAGGCAAACTGCCTGCAACAGAACAAGCGCTGTTGGATAAATCGGTTAAAACCATCGTCGATCAGGTTGACGCTTTGCAACGATTGGTCAACGAGTTCCGTGATTTTGGTAGGTTGCCGGCCGCCCGCTTGCACGCCATTGATTTGAACCTATTGCTCACGGAGATGATGTCGCTTTATAGCAATGACAATGCCCGTGTACCCGTGATGTGGGAGTTGCAACAAGACTTGCCCCAAGTCATGGGAGACGCCGAGCAGTTACGCCAGGTGGTACATAACCTTATTCAAAATGCACAAGATGCCAGTCTTGAGCAGCATCAACCCAAGGTTTGGGTCAGTACGGAATGGAGACTGCAGTCACAAAGGGTAAGGCTGACTGTCTTGGATAATGGCCCGGGTTTCAGCGAAGCGGTATTGCAACGGGCATTCGAACCCTATGTCACCACCAAGGCCAGCGGCACTGGTTTGGGTTTGGCGGTGGTGAAAAAAATTGCAGACGAGCACAACGCGCGCATTGAGATAAAAAACCGGTTGCAAGGTGAAAAAATCAATGGTGCCCAAGTATCGTTATCATTTCGTCTTGTAGACTCTTTCGCAAACTGAACACACATAACTTCATGGCAACTATTCTGGTAGTAGACGACGAACTGGGTATTCGTGACCTGTTGTTTGAAATTCTCAATGATGAGGGCCATCAGGTAGAGCTGGCCATGAATGCGGCGCAAGCACGAGCGATACGCGCTGACATACAACCGGATCTGGTGTTGCTTGATATCTGGATGCCAGACACCGACGGCGTGACCTTGCTTAAAGAGTGGGCCACCACTGGCTTATTGAATATGCCAGTCATCATGATGAGTGGACATGCAACCATAGATACGGCGGTGGAAGCCACCCGCATCGGTGCCATGGCCTTCCTGGAAAAACCGATCACCATGCAAAAACTGCTGAAATCGGTTGAGCAAGGACTCAATAAAAAGTCTGCGGCACCAAGCCGCGGCTCCGTTGTTACACCAGCTAACTCTGCACAGCTTGGGCAGGCGCGTCCCTTGGGATCTCTGCCCGGACAGGTGTTTTCTGCGCCGGTTTTACAAGCCGTCTTGCAACCGGTTCAAAGTTTTGATTTAAACAATCCGCTGCGAGAAGCGCGTGACTGTTTTGAAAAAGCCTACTTTGAATTTCATCTGACGCAAGAAGGCGGCTCGATGACGAGGGTGGCTGAAAAAACCGGCCTAGAGCGTACCCATCTCTATCGCAAACTCAAACAACTGGGTGTAGATTTGTCTCGCGGCAAACGCGGCAGCGCATCCAACTGATCACATATTGCGCCGGTACTGACCACCGACCTCGAACAGTGCGTTGGTGATTTGGCCCAGCGAACACACCCGCACCGCCTCCATCAACACCGCAAACACATTTTCATTGGCCATCACAGCTTGTTGAAGTCGCTTGAGCATTAAGCCCGACGCATTGGCATGGCCTTGATGGAAATCGTTCAATCGTCGCAACTGGCTTTGTTTTTCTGCATCGGTTGATCTGGCCAGTTCAATCTTTTGCGGCACTTCATTCGCTTGTGCAGACTTGAACGTATTGACGCCGATGATGGGTAATTCACCGGTGTGTTTGAGCATTTCGTAATGCATGGACTCGTCTTGGATCTTGCCGCGCTGGTAGCCGGTTTCCATCGCACCCAGCACGCCGCCGCGCTCGGCAATGGCCACAAACTCTGACAACACGGCTTCTTCCACCAGTTCGGTCAACTCTTCAATAATGAATGCGCCTTGCGTGGGATTTTCATTTTTGGCCAAGCCCCATTCACGGTTGATGATGAGCTGAATCGCCATGGCGCGACGCACCGACTCTTCGGTCGGTGTGGTGATGGCTTCGTCAAATGCGTTGGTGTGCAAACTGTTGCAGTTGTCGTAGATAGCGATCAATGCTTGCAGCGTGGTGCGGATGTCGTTGAACTGAATTTCTTGCGCATGCAAAGATCGGCCGGATGTTTGAATGTGGTACTTCAGCTTTTGGCTGCGCTCGTTGGCGCCGTATTTCTCTTTCATGGTCACTGCCCAGATGCGACGCGCGACACGGCCCATGACGGTGTATTCGGGGTCCATGCCGTTGCTGAAGAAGAAAGACAGGTTGGGCGCGAAATCGTCAATGTGCATGCCGCGTGCCAAATAGGCTTCAACAAAGGTGAAACCGTTGGACAGCGTGAACGCCAATTGAGAGATGGGGTTGGCACCGGCCTCGGCGATGTGGTAGCCGCTGATGGAGACGCTGTAAAAATTGCGCACCTGGTGTTCGACAAAATACTGCGCGATATCGCCCATGACTTTGAGCGAAAACTCGGTGCTGAACAAACAGGTGTTTTGTCCTTGGTCTTCTTTCAGAATGTCGGCTTGCACCGTGCCACGCACGTTTTGCAACACCCAGGCGCGAATCTCGGTGGTTTCTGCTGCAGTGGGTTCGCGGCCCTTGTCGGCGCGGAATTTCTCCAGATTCTGGTCGATGGCTGTGTTCATGAACATGGCCAGAATAGACGGCGCAGGCCCGTTGATGGTCATGGACACACTGGTCGCAGGCGAACACAAATCAAAGCCGTCGTACAAGACTTTCATGTCGTCGAGGGTGGCAATGCTCACACCAGAGTTGCCCACCTTGCCGTAAATATCGGGACGCAAATCCGGATCGTTACCGTACAGCGTGACCGAATCGAAAGCGGTGGATAAGCGCTTGGCCGGCATGCCTTCGCTCAGCAGTTTGAAGCGGCGGTTGGTGCGGAATGCATCGCCTTCGCCAGCGAACATGCGCGTCGGGTCTTCGTTGTCACGCTTGAACGCAAACGTGCCTGCGGTATACGGATAACGTCCTGGCACGTTGTCTAACATCAGCCACTGCAGTATGTCGCCATGGTCGTGGAATGTTGGTAATGCCACTTTGCGCACCGGTGTGCCGCTGAGGGAGAGCGTCACCAGGCTGCTGCGGATTTCCTTATCACGTACTTTCACCACCAGTTCGTCGCCCGAATAATCTGACTTCAGCGTTGGCCAATCTTTGAGCAATGATCGTGCGTCTGCGTCCAGCCGTTCTTCGCGTTCTAACGCTAAGCCTAAGCTGGCTTCCGAGGCGCGTGGTTTGTTGGGTTTGCCTTCTGCCAGCATGGCCGAGGCGGCCTTGAGCTGCTGTACTTCGCGGGCCAGTTGTGCTTGCGCGCGCGCGCGATGCTTGTAGCCGCGCACGGTGTCGCTGATTTCGGCCAGATAACGGCTGCGCGACGACGGCACGATAGGCGTTTGGTGCGAACTGTGGCGTACCTGTACTGGTGGCAAACGCGCCTCGCTCAAAGCCAATCCCAGTTCTTGTAAGCGGGGCTTCATGGCTTGGTAGAGCGCGGTCACGCCGTCGTCGTTGAAATGCGCGGCCATGGTGCCGAACACAGGCATTTTGTCGGTGGGTGTGGTCCAAGCTTCGCGGTTGCGTTGTACTTGTTTGGCTACATCACGCAGCGCATCAGCAGCGCCTTTGCGGTCGAATTTGTTGATGGCGACAAACTCGGCAAAGTCGAGCATGTCAATTTTTTCTAGCTGGCTGGCTGCACCAAACTCGGGTGTCATGACATACAAAGGAACGTCTACATGCGGCACGATGGCGGCATCGCCTTGGCCGATACCCGAGGTTTCCACCACGACCAAATCGAAACCGGCGCATTGGGCAGCAGCGATCACATCAGGCAACGCAGCGCTGATTTCACTGCCGAATTCGCGTGTCGCCAGACTGCGCATGAACACGCGTTGCTTGCTTGATTCGGTTTTTTTGGGGGGGGCAGAGTCAGAATTGGGGTCAGGCG
>NZ_JAVLFQ010000042.1:0-29798 GCF_046052765.1 Limnohabitans sp.
CTCATCAAGCAGCAGGCGCATCTGCAGCCAAGCTCTGACGCGCAGCCTCTAGTACAGCTACTGCGCGCTCGCGGGACACAGAAGGAAAGTCCTCAAGGAACTCCTCTAGCGAGGAGGAGCCTTCCAAGTAGTCGAATAAGTTCTTCACGGGGACGCGCGTGCCCGCGAAGCACAGGGCACCACTCATGATTTCAGGGTCTCGCGTGACGATTGCAGAGTCCATAAGCACCTCCAAGGAAAAGAGTTTAGCGCTTGACGCGCTGCAGTCCGGATTTTTGGAGCCTGGCGTCCTGCCGTTTGCTCTCCGCTTCAGCAAGGGTTAGGCCGCGCCCGGTGGCTCTTTCATAGGGCTCTTGCCCGCCTCGGCGAGTTTTGCATTGAGTGCTGAACGACGCGCCGCGGCGACCGCTGGCTGAACATAGTAGAAGTCGAAGAGAAGTTCTAGAACTTCCAGGTTCCATTCGGCTTCCTCGGGTTCAACTGGAACTACTTCACCTGAGTGCTCCGCCTTCTGCACGTGTGCTGCGAAGTTGCCAATGTTTCGAATTGCGTCTAGATTTTCAGCAAGTTGAGGAGGCAATCCTGATGCCAATGCGGCATCAATGGCCTTGCTCAAATTGCTTGAGGTCGAGACGCTCCTTTCTGAAAGTACATGTTGTAAGCAGCGACGACTAAGGGCTGCTGAGGCCTGCGCACTTATCGGAAGTACTGCGGCCGCCTCATTGAAGTCTTGGGCAATCAACTCCGGAACTTCTGGCGGCGCGGGGGGCTTGGCAGCGAGTCGAGGAAAAGCCATGATTTTGTCACCATTGAACATGGTATTTGGATACTTCTGTTGGTACGAAACATATGCGGTTGGCTTTGCGCAGGCTGGACATGTCAACATCGTCGCCTTCCAGAGGCATGTCCAACTCTCGGATCGACCATGCTCACCAAGCGGATAGTCAGTCGGCGCAGGGTGAAAGTTGATTTGGCAATGTGGGCACTTCATGATGGTGATTGTGCGGTCTAACGTTGGCGCTGCTACTTACCTTTCTTTGACGGAGGCGACTTGTTAGGCGTCTTGATTGTTTCCACCACAGACCCCTTCTTGTCTTTTTGTGCTTCCTTCACCGGCTTGAATTGCCCGGTTCCTGCGTCTCTGCCGATTTTCTTGGTTGTCATAGATAAACCCTCCAATATTTTGCTCCCTAGGGCGATTGAGAAAAGAAAAAAGTGATGGGATTGAAACCCAGTAACTCAAATGGAATCTGAATGTAGCATCTAAAACATAATAATGAATACTATTAATTGCATATTTTTATTACTTCAACCGATAAGTAACTCGGCAGTACACGCAGCCAGTATGCAAATCACATCTACATAGGAAGGCTCTTTGTGCTCATAGGCCAAAGATCTTCAGCCCCGTTTCACAACCTCACAGGTATCCCCCGCCTCGCCATATGTTGCTTAGCTTCCCCAACCGTAAATTCACCATAGTGAAAGATGCTCGCCGCCAGCACGGCATCGGCGCCGCCGGTTTGTATGCCGTCGGCCAAATGGTCAAGGTTGCCCACACCACCGGATGCAATCACGGGCACGGGCACGGCGTCGCTCACCGCACGGGTCAGTGCCAAATCAAAGCCCGACTTCGTGCCATCGCGGTCCATGCTGGTCAGCAGTATTTCGCCCGCGCCAAACTCAGCCATTTGCGCGGCCCAAGCCACCGCGTCCAGACCGACGTTTTTGCGGCCGCCGTGGCTGAACACATCCCAGCCCGGGCCCACGGGCACACCATATGAATCCAGCCGCTGTTCTTCAAGCGCAGATCGGCGCTTGGCATCGATGGCGACCACAATGCATTGCGAGCCGTATTTGTCCGAGGCGTCGCGTATCACTTGCGGGTTGGCAATCGCGGCTGAGTTGAAACTGGTTTTGTCGGCGCCAGCGTTCAGCAATCTGCGCACATCTTCAACAGTGCGCACACCGCCGCCCACCGTCAGCGGGATGAAGACCTGCGAGGCCACGGCTTCGATGATGTGCAAGATCACGTCCCGTCCATCGCTGGTGGCTGTGATGTCTAAAAATGTCAACTCATCCGCGCCTTGCGCGTTGTAACGCGCCGCGATTTCCACCGGGTCACCTGCGTCGCGCAACTCCACAAAGTTCACGCCTTTGACCACCCGTCCTGCCGTCACGTCCAGACAGGGAATGATGCGTTTGGCCAGCATGTCAGCCGTTGAGTTCGTCGGCGCGGGCTTGGGCCTTTTCAAAATCGAGGTCGCCGCTGTATATGGCGCGTCCGCAAATCACTCCTTCAATGCCCTCGTCTTCCACCGCGCACAGGCCTTCAATGTCTTTCATGTTGGACAAGCCGCCCGAGGCAATCACTGGAATGGACAAGGCCTGCGCCAGTTTGACCGTGGCTTCGATGTTGATGCCGCTGAGCATGCCATCGCGGCCAATGTCGGTGTAGATGATGGATTCAACACCGTAGTCTTCAAATTTTTTACCCAAATCCACCACTTCATGGCCGGTCATCTTGCTCCAACCGTCGGTGGCGACTTTGCCGTCTTTGGCGTCCAGCCCGACGATGATGTGGCCGCCGAAAGCACTGCAAGCATCTTGCAAAAAGCCAGGGTTTTTCACCGCTGCCGTGCCGATGATGATGTAGCGCACGCCGCCGTCTATGTATTTTTCAATCGTGTCCAAATCGCGGATACCGCCACCGAGCTGCACCGGTATGTCGTCGCCGACCGCTTTCAAGATGCTGCGAATGGCGCTGTAGTTTTGCGGCTTGCCTGCGAACGCCCCGTTCAAGTCAACCAGATGCAAACGCCTGGCACCCTTGGCAACCCACTGCAACGCCATATCAGCTGGGTTTTCGCTGAAGATGGTGGATTGATCCATGTCGCCTTGAATAAGGCGAACACAATGACCGTCTTTCAGGTCAATCGCGGGAATGAGCAACATATGAAGTGGTGGTGGCAGTCAATGACGGTAAGGTCTTCAAGGTGACCAAGACAAAAAATTGCGATAAAGCATCAAACCCATGTCAGCGCTTTTTTCAGGATGAAACTGGGTTGCGAAAATATTATCCCTTGAAACCGCTGAGGTAAAGGCCTGACCGTAGTCGGTTACCCCTGCTGTGTGGCGCACATCTAACGGCTTGGCATAAAAACTGTGCACAAAATAGAAATAACTGTTGTCGGGCACGTCTGACCATAGTGGGTGCGGACTTGCCTG
This sequence comes from Limnohabitans sp., assembly GCF_046052765.1. Classification (GTDB taxonomy): domain Bacteria; phylum Pseudomonadota; class Gammaproteobacteria; order Burkholderiales; family Burkholderiaceae_C; genus Limnohabitans. Next base: position 3,226 of record NZ_JAVLFQ010000042.1, read on the forward strand.
ACGGACACGGTTCCAGCCCATTTGCGGTACTTTGAAACGGCTGCCGTCGGGTTGGAGTTGGCCGGCTAGTTCGAATTTCACCACTTCACCGGGAATCAAGCCCAGGCAAGCTGTACCGCCAGCGTCGCCTTCGGCGCTGTGGTCCAGCAACATTTGCATGCCCACACACACACCGAACAAAGGTTTATATGCGGCCGCATGCAGCACCTCGGGCAGCAAGCCGCTGTCGTGCAACTCGCGCATGCAGTCGCGCATGGCACCTTGACCAGGCAGCACGACGCGGTCTGCTTGACGCACTTGTTGGGGGTCTGAGGTGATGATGACGTCGACACCACTGCCGTGGGCTGCCGCCATGACAGCCTGCGCCACCGAGCGCAAATTGCCCATGCCGTAATCGATGACCGCGACGCTTGCCATAGAGGTGAAGGCTTAGAGCGAACCTTTGGTAGAAGGAATCATGCCCACTGAACGGGGGTCGAGTTCGGTCGCCGCGCGCAGCGCCCGTCCGAATGCTTTGAACACCGTCTCGGCTTGGTGGTGGGCGTTTTCACCGCGCAAATTGTCAATGTGCAAAGTGACATAGGCGTGGTTGACAAAGCCTTGGAAAAACTCAAACGCCAGTTGTGAATCGAACTGGCCAATCATGCCGCTCTTGAAAGGTACATGCATTTCCAAGCCGGGGCGGCCGGAGAAATCGACCACCACGCGGCTAAGCGCTTCATCCAAAGGCACGTAAGCGTGTCCATAACGGCGAATGCCTTTTTTATCGCCGACGGCTTGCGCCACCGCTTGGCCCAATGTGATGCCCACGTCTTCCACCGTGTGGTGTCCGTCGATATGCAAGTCACCAGTCGCTTTGATGCTGAGGTCGATCAGACCATGACGCGCGATCTGATCTAGCATGTGATCAAAAAATCCTATACCGGTGGATAAATCGGATTGACCCGTACCGTCGAGATTGACCCGCACTTGAATTTGGGTTTCCTTGGTGTCGCGGTGAACTTCGGCAATGCGTTGTGTCATAAGAATATTCTGTGGATGAAATCAGGCCTGTGAAGCCAGTATCTCTTTCAGCGCGGCGAGCAACTGGTCGTTTTCTGTCGAAGTGCCTACGGTGATACGCAGGCAACGGTGCAACACTGCATGCATTTTAGAAACGTTCTTGACCAAAATATTTTTGGCTTTCAGGGCAGCGAAAACGCGTGAGGCCACCTCGTCATCGCCGCTTAAACGCAGCAGCATCATATTGGCTTGACTGGGGTACACAGTCACACTTGGCATGGTCGCCAATTGCGTTGCCAAGCGCTGGCGTTCATGGCAAATGCTTTGCGCCTGCAGTGCAAACACATCTGCATGCTCCAGTGCAAACAACGCGCATTCGGCGTTCAGCACACTGATGTTGTAAGGCGGGCGGATTTTTTCTAACTGTTGAATCACTTCAGTGCGCGCCATCATGTACCCAATACGCACGCCCGCCAGTCCATACTTGGAGAGTGTGCGCATCAACAACACTTGGGCGTTGGCATGCGGGTCTGTTTGAATTTCGGTCAGCCAGGATTCAGAAGAAAACGGCTGATAGGCTTCGTCCAGCACCACCCAAGCTCCATAGGCAGAAACCTGTGCAATCAGCCGACGAATAACCTGCGCATCCCACAAATTGGCGGTGGGGTTGTTGGGATAGGCCAGATAAACAATCGCCGGTTGGTGCTTGGCGATGGCTTCGGTCATAGCAGGTTCGTCGAGTTCGAAATCGTCCCGCAATGAAACTGGCACATAGGTCAGGCCTTGCAATTTGGCGCTCATGGCGTACATCACAAAGCCTGGTTCTGGCGCCAGAATGCTGGCTCCAGGCAAGTGGCAGGCCATGGACAGCAGGGAAATCAATTCGTCCGAGCCGTTACCCAACATCAATTGGTAGCCCTCGGGCAAACCAGTGTGTTGCGCGATAGCAAGCTTTAAGTCTTGGATGCGGCTACCTGGGTAGCGATTCACTGCCACGGTACCCAAGCGCTCACCCAATTGCGCTTGCAACGTGGCAGATAAGCGGTGGGGATTTTCCATCGCATCCAACTTGACCATGCCGACGGCGTCTTGCACGCTATAGGCCTGCATGTCCTGCAAGTCGTGGCGGATGTGTTTTAAATAGCTCATTGTGTGCACAAATTATAGTCACGCCTCGACAGAAAGCTTGCTGTCATGTTCTGGCTAAGCATAAATCCCCGGGTATTTCTTCGATGGAACGTGCAGAATGGCTTACAAAGGGTAAATGCCATATTGCACTGCCCCAACCTGCTGCGCAAAGGAAACTGTATGCACCTCTCTCTGACCACACGCCATGCGTGCTCACTGCTCGCTGTCATGGCCTGTCTGACTTTGTCTGCTTGCAGTAACTTGCAAGAATGGACGTCGTCATTGAACTTGCCCACAACTTCCACCAACAGCTCTGTTTCACCTGTTGTTGAGCTGCTCAACGGCAATGACTTGAATGCATGGAAACCCATAGGTAATGCAAACTGGCGCTTACAAGACCGGGTGGTGCAAGCCGAATTGGGTGACGGTTTTTTAGTGACACGCGCGAGTTATCAAAATTTTCATTTAGTCGCTGAATTCTGGGTCGACGACGAAGCCAACAGCGGTATTTTTTTTCGATGCGCAGATGCCAACCTGATCAACGACAAAAACGCCTATGAAGCCAATATTTACGATAAAAGACCCGATCCAGCCTACGGCACAGGGGCAGTTGTGAATATTGCCAAATCACTTGTGCAACCCAATATCAAAGCTGGCGGACATTGGAATACCTACGACATCACAGTGATCAATAACCACATCCAACTGGTACTCAATGGCCAAACCACGGTGGATGTCAAAGACGACACCCATACAGCTGCCGGCCCTATCGCGTTGCAATACAACAAAGGCGTGGTGAAATTCAGAAAGCTCTCGATTCAAACTTTGTGAACGAACAACTCAACACGGATGCACTACCGCGCGCACCAGGGGTGTATGTGTTTTACGGCGACTCTGCATTGCCTTTGTACATAGGCAAAAGCGTAGACATTCGCTCGCGTGTCTTATCTCACCTGCGCAATCCTGATGAAGTGCGCATGTTGTCTCAAACACGTAGAGTGGAAACCATTGAAACTGCCGGGGAAATCGGTGCACTGCTGCTTGAGTCTCAAATGATCAAAGCGCACAGTCCTTTGTACAACCAGCGCTTGCGACGGGTCAAAAAACTGTGCAGTCTGCAACTGGTCAGTGAGAGTCAAGGCGACAAAGTGCTGTGGGTCGACGAACAAACCGTTCAACCAGGTGTCACTCCTGATCTTTATGGCTTGTTTTCTTCTCGTAAAGCAGCCAAGGACAAACTTCAATCATTGGCGCAACAACACCGCTTGTGCCTGCAACTGCTGGGGCTTGAACCCGTCAACCATCGCGGCTGTTTCGGCTGGCAAACCAAGCAATGCGCTGGTGTTTGCATCGGACAAGAGTCACGCGCCGACCATGACCACCGTATGCGCCTGGCTTTACAGGATTTGCAAGTTCATACTTGGCCGTTCCAAGGCACAGTGGATTTGTTAGAACAACGAGGCAGTTGGCTGCAAAAACACCGCGTGCGCAACTGGAATTACTTGGGCACGTGGTGCTCAAAGAAAAACGGCTTTATTCATTTGGAATTGAACACCATCGGTTTTGATGCAGACTCTTACCAGATTTTGCTTAAACCGGTTTTATTGCAAACATTGCAGACCCAAAGCGTGGCGCAGTGATGTTTAACCAGCAGCCGTCAACCGCCAGTTGATGTGCTCTTTGGATTGGAATGGTTTTTGAGCCAATCCACCGCCCAAGGCGCATCACTGTTGCTGGGAAATATGGGGTATTTCACCGCAACCACAGAGCCGTCACAGGCAATGAATGTGAGCCGCTTCAATAAATGCATGCCACTGGTATGAAATGTGGGTAAACGCAAGGCCTGAGAAAACCTCATGGCGTGGTCACTCAATACCGCAAAAGGTAAATGCAGTCGGTCTGCCATTTCCTGTTGGTAGTCGGTACTTTGGGTACTGAGACCGAAAACCTGTGCGCCAAGGTCGTGGAGTTCGTCGAAATGATCTCGGTAAGCCATGTTTTGCGGTGTACAACCGCGCGCACCCGGAATTTCGTCCCAACCCGGTGGCAACGGCACACCTGGCTGTCCGGTCATCGGGTAACAGTAAATCACGACATACCCAGCAAGCTGAGCCAAATCTACATGACTTGCTTGGGTTGAAGGCAAGGAAATACTTGGCAAACGCGAACCCACGAGGTGATCGGATGCACCATCGTCTTGGGGTGTTGGCAGGTTATCGGGGGTGCTGGCGTAATCTTTCATGCGCAATTCCATATTAAAAATTTATAACACTTGAATGTACAAAAAAATACAATAAAGTATTTTATAGTTTTAATTACAGTGGCTTAACTAAGGCGCATTCCATACCAACAATGACAGCCTGCTTGTCAGCAGATGGGATTAGTTGACTTCAAGTTGCGAAGCCGTTCCCGTGTTGATTATTTCAGCGATCACTTTCATCACTTCTTTTTCTTTTCCTCTGAACCCATGTTCTGTGAAAGCTTTACATGGCCGGCCTTCGAAATCTGATCCGCCTGTCACAGTTACCAGTGGAAGATTGAATTTTTTTGAAATGGATTTTGCCGATGAATAGGTCGTCAGCGTACAAGGATCGTTTTGATGGTGAATAAAAAACTGAGGAATTGGGGCTTTTTTATAGTCAAACCCGCCTAGTTCTCGGTACGAGTTTTTTGCATAGGGTTCAGTAATGGTTGCAGTGTGAATTGCGCCAGCATAGGCCTGAGAATCATGCATGGGCATGAAGGACGAAGATACAGTACCCATGCTTGTCCCCACCAACCAGACATCCTTGATAGATGGCACTTGTTTCTTCACTTCGTTGATCAACTTTTGCACATCTTGCTGACGTTCCTTTGATGCTTGATAGCTACTTGTACATTCATCAGAGCTTTCAGATTGGCAATCAATCACCAAGGTGGCTATCGTTTCATCAGTTAACCATCGACGCGCCCGAATCAAAAAGTTTCCAGTTAATTTTGATGAAACCATCACACCGTTTTCCACCACTGGCCTGACCACCGAAGGACTGCCAGGCAATAAAACCGCAAGTTTGCTTGGTTTATCAACGCCTATTTTTGTAGAAAAAACACCGACTTGTTTTTTGGTTTCAGTCAGATCGACGACAACCAACCATTCCTTGAGACCTTGGGCATGGTTTGGAACACCTTGCGCGTTTGATAAGTCAGTAATGCCTATAAAGCAAACTGACGTAACGACAGCAGCAATCAGTTTTCTCATGGTGAAACCTTTCAGATAAAGCAGTAAATTTCTTTGACAGCCATTAGGTCGTTTCGTTCGGGGGCAAATTGAAACGCTAAGACCAATACCTTGCATACCCCCCAGCCAACTTACTCCACGGTGACGCTTTTCGCCAAGTTTCTCGGCTTATCCACGTCCGTGCCTCTGGCGCAAGCGGTGTGATAAGCGAGCAACTGCAATGGCACCACGTGCAACAACGGAGACAAGGCGCCATAGTGCTCAGGCATGCGAATCACATGCAGACCTTCATCCGATTGAATGCGCGTATCCGCATCTGCCAGCACATACAACACACCGCCGCGCGCGCGTACTTCTTGTAAATTGCTTTTCAGTTTTTCAAGCAATGCATCGTTTGGCGCCACCGTCACCACGGGCATGGCGCTAGTGACCAGTGCAAGTGGACCATGTTTAAGCTCACCAGCAGGATAAGCCTCGGCATGTATGTAGCTGATCTCTTTCAACTTCAACGCACCTTCCAATGCGATGGGGTAATGCATGCCTCGCCCCAAAAACAAAGCGTTTTCCTTATCGGCAAAATCCTGCGCCCAGGCGATGAGTTGCGGCTCCAAGGCCAGCACACTTTGCAAAGCCACTGGCAAATGCCGCATGGCTTTGAGATGTTGTGCTTCTGCGCTTTCGCTCAAGCGATGTTTGGTTTTGGCAAGTGCCAGCGACAATAAAAACAAACCTGCCAACTGAGTAGTGAACGCCTTGGTGGACGCCACACCAATTTCAACACCGGCGCGCGTGATGTAAGCCAGTTTGCATTCGCGCACCATGGCCGAGGTGGACACATTGCATATGGTCAATGTTTGATTCATTCCAAGGCTTTGTGCGTGCTTCAAGGCGGCCAAGGTGTCTGCGGTTTCACCCGACTGTGTGATGGTGACCACCAGCGTGCGCGCATGAGGCACGCTGTCGCGGTAGCGGTATTCACTGGCCACCTCGACCTGACACGGAATGTGTGCCATCGACTCAAGCCAGTACTTCGCCACACAACCACTGTAATAACTGGTACCGCAAGCCAAGATCAGCACAGAGTCTATGTCTGCAAAAACGCGGGCGGCTTCACCCGGGCGCAGCGGGTGGTCGAATAAATCAGGCACGATGCCTTCGATACCTTCCAGCGTATCGGCGATGGCACGCGGTTGCTCGAAAATTTCTTTTTGCATGTAGTGACGGTAAGGGCCGAGTTCTGCGGCGCCACTGTGTGCCTGAACGGTGAGCACATCACGCTGAACTTTTTGATGCGTCGAGTCATACAGTGTGAAGTTGTGTAACTGCAGATCGACCACATCGCCTTCAGCGAGGTAAACGATTTGGTCAGTCACACCAGCCAAGGCCATGGCATCACTGGCTAAAAAATTTTCACCCTTACCGACACCCAAAATGAGGGGAGAACCTGCTCTGGCACCGATCACACGATGCGGTTCGTCGCGGGCGATGACGGCAATGGCAAACGCGCCCTGTAACTGCGCAATCGCCTGAGTGACCGCTTGCAACAAATCGCCAAGGTACAAAGAATCTATCAAATGCACCATCACCTCGGTATCAGTTTGACTGACAAACACATAGCCTTTGGCTTGCAATTGCAGACACAGTTCTTCGTGGTTTTCAATGATGCCGTTGTGTACCAAGGCGATGCGTGCATCTGAGTCGCTGGCAGACAAGCCAGGGCCGTGGCTAAAGTGCGGATGCGCGTTATGAACCGCAGGCGCACCATGAGTAGCCCAGCGCGTATGGGCAATCCCGGTCTTGCCAGCTAGCCCGCCTGAAGAATCGTTGACCTGTGCCACCAGCTCGGCCACACGAGAGGTGCTGCGAGCGCGTTGCAAACCGACAGCTTGTTCGAGTTGCGCTATATCTGCGTTGACGGCCACGCCGCAAGAGTCATAGCCTCTGTACTCCAGACGTTGCAGGCCTTGCACCAGCACAGGAACAATGTTGCGGGTAGAAACCGCGCCGACGATGCCACACATAGACTCTGTCCTTTATTTATTTTTTTTCACTGGACGCTGCCAGTTCGATATGCTGATTTGCTTGCCACGTGCAACAGTCAATGCGCCAGCGGCTGTATCCTTGGTAATCACCGAACCTGCGCCCACAGTACCACCCGCACCCAAGCTCAACGGCGCGACCAGCACACTGTTACTGCCCACGTGAACATCGGCTTGAATGATGGTCTGGTGTTTGTTTGCACCGTCATAGTTTGCCGTGATAACACCCGCGCCGTAGTTGACCCGTTCACCGACGATGGCGTCCCCCAGATAAGCCAGATGGTTGGCTTTAGCGCCCTTGGCCAAGGTGCTGTTTTTCACCTCTACAAAGTTACCTATATGCACTTCGTCGCCCAATATGGCGCCAGGTCTTAAGCGAGCAAAAGGTCCGATGCGCGCGCCACTGCCGATTCGAACACCTTGGACTTCGCCGTCAATATGTGAAAAGGGCAGCACTTGTGAACCTGCACCAATATCTGCATTGGCAATCACGCAATTTGCCCCAATGCTGACGCCTTCGCCCAAGCTGACATGGCCTTCAAAAACACAATTGACATCGATGTCGACATCAGCGGCGCAGACCAGTTGACCGCGCACATCTAAACGCGCAGGATCTGCCAATCGCACGCCTTGCTGCATCAACTGTTGCGCTTGTAAATGCTGGTAAGTGCGCTCCAGTGCGGCTAATTGAACGGGCGTATTCACGCCCTCCACTTGCCAAGCTTGGTCGATGCAATAAGCTTGCACTTCATGGCCATCGGCGACAGCAAACTTGACCACATCGGTCAAATAAAACTCGCCTTGGGAATTGTTGTTATCCAATCGTGCCAGCCATGTCCTCAACAAGTGGGTGGGCACAGCCATGATGCCGCTGTAAATTTCTTGGATGCGCCGAAGTTCATCTGTCGCATCTTTTTCTTCAACAATGGCTGTCACTTGTTGTTCGAGTCCACGCACGATGCGGCCGTAACCGCTGGGATTCGGGGTTTGCAGGGTCAACAATGACAGGTGGTTGGAGTCGCATAGTTGCAACAAAGCTTGCAACGTCTGGGCTTGTATCAAAGGCACATCGCCCGATAAAATTAGAGTAATGCCATCGTCTTGCAACAACGGCATCGCCTGCTGGACGGCATGCCCAGTGCCCCATTGCGGCATTTGCCGCACTGTTTGCAGACTGGACTGTGGCGACAGTAAGGCCTCCACCTGTTCTGCCCCATGACCGGTGATCACCACCGTTCGCCGCGCTTGAACTTGTTGTGCCGTGTCGATCACGTGCTGCAGCAAAGCCCTACCGCCCAATCGGTGCAGAACTTTAGGCATACTGCTCTTCATGCGGGTGCCTTTGCCCGCTGCCATGATGACTACATCAATCTTTGACATGCATGTGATTCCCTCTATTTATGCAATTATCAATCAGCGCCTACACCTGCTGCCCAGGCTGGCCAAACTGACGGCTCTGGGCTGGTTGCTGTCGCTGTCTGGTTGCAGTCTGGTGGTGACCGGCTACAACAATGCACCAAATTTGCTGATGTTTTTATGGATCAATCCGCATGTCGATTTGAATGCGGCGCAGGAAAAGCAAACGCTGGCTGATTTAAAGATCACGCTGGAATGGCACCGCCAAAACCAACTGCCGCTGTATGTGGATACGCTCAAACAAATACAAGAATTGGCAAAGGGTGACGTCAGCGCAGAGCAAGTCTGCGCCATAGCAGACGTCATCACCGACAGCCTGGATCCATTGATTGAGCAATTTGAAGTGCCGTTGACCCAACTTGCTTTGAGCTTGAATGCCGATCAACTGCGCACGCTGAAACGCAAATACGAACAAGATCTGAAAGATTACCGCAAAGAATGGAAGCTGGATGCGTCCCGCGACAAGCAACTCGATGTGCAAGTCGACAAAGGGCAAACGAATGCGGAGCGTTTTTACGGCAGCTTAAGTACAGCTCAGGAAAAATTATTGCGTCAACTCGCGCAAGACTCCGGCTATGAGCCCGAACGCACATTTGCCGAACGGGTGCGTCAACAAAAAGAAAGTCTGGCGCTGCATGAGCGGATTTTGAACACCCAACCGGAAGCGGCAGAAGCGAAAGCCATGGTTCGCCAATGGCTGCAAAGCAGTTTGCATTCATCCGACCCCGCATATGCCGCTTATCTGAAAAAACGCAAACGCACCAATTGCGAAGCCGCGGCACAGTTTCACAACATAACCACCGCCAAACAACGCGAACACATGATGAAAACGCTCAAAAACTATGAATCGGATGTGCGGGCTTTGATGCGCTACAAAGCCTCATGAACCGATCAAGCTTGTAGAGAAGCCCACATTTCCTTGTCGCGCTCGGCTGTCCAAATACGCGGATTGACGATACCTTTGGCTTCGTCATAGGCACGGCTGACATCAAACGGCAGGCAATGCTCGTAAATAAAAACCTTACCGAACACTGGATCCATGTGCTTTCGGGTCAAAGCCATGGCCGCTTTCAAATCCATGTTGTGCGCCACCGCCTCTTTGCCGCAGGCAAACAAAGTTTCCACCCACTCGCGGGTGTAGTCCAGTGATAGATTGACATTGGCATTGCCGATCATGGCTTCGCCGCGACCGGGCACGATCGCTTCTGCGTTTAAACCGCGCAAGGCTTCCAATGTGGTTGGCCATTCAGCCAAATGCGCGTCACCCGTGTAAACACCTGCTTGGTATTCCACCAGATCGCCGCTGAACAAAACTTTTTCAGCTTCCACCCAAGCAATGGTGTCACCGCGCGTATGGCCTGCACCGGGATGCCAGATATCGACGCTCACACCACCTAAATCCAAACGGATGCTGCCATGTCTGCCGGGTTTGCCGTCGCCGAACACCAATGTCGGCCAAGTCAAACCGGGCACACTGTCTGCACCTCTGAACAAACGTGGAAAGCGGTCCATTTCGCTTTGCATGTCCTCGGCACCGCGCTCGACAATCAGGTCAAAGGTGCCCTTGCTGGCAATGATTTCAGTCGCGCCTTCAGCCACATAAGCGCTGGCACCGAGAACACGCACCGCATGGTAGTGCGTCAACAATACATATTTAATGGGTTTATCACTGACCGCGCGAATACGCGCAATCAAATCTTGCGCCATCAACGGGGTGGCCGTGGTGTCGCTCACCAGTATGTATTTGTCACCGATGATGACACCGGAATTCGGGTCACCCTCTGCGGTATAGGCCCAGCAATGCTGACTGAGTTGGGTGAAACTGATTTTTTTATCGCTCAGATCGCTCTGACTGGCAAACGCTTTGGACATGGCACACCTGTGTGTAGGAGGGAATGCCCCATCATAAGCAAGTTACGCAACAGATCAGTGCTTATGAAAAATGGGTAGGCCAGACCACGCCGTTTTCATTCAGCAATGCATCCAACGGTAAGTCATGCGGTTCAGGCTCCATGTCTTCGATGAAGCCGCCGGTGAAGCCCAATCCCACACTGAAAGGTTTAGGCTGCAACTGCGCAAGCGTGCGGTCATAAAAACCGCCGCCGTAACCCAAGCGGTAACCGCCGGCTCCATAGCCCACACAGGCCACAAACAACAAAGTCGGCACGACCACTTCCGTGTCTTTGGGTTTGGGAATGTTGTAGGCGTCCTCTTCCATGTCGCAGCCCGGGTACCAGGCATGAAACGTCAACGTCTTGGTCACTTTATCAACCACCGGCAGGCCGATACGGCGTAGCACCGGGTCATCCAGCAATTCGCCGTCTTCTTTCCATCGATGCAAAGCTGGCAAAGGATCAAATTCACCTTTGATTGGCCAGTAAGCGCCAATCACTGTGTCTTTGCGGTCGAACAACCAGATGCGCAAAACGCGTTGCAACATATCGGAACGTTCAGCACGATCCGGCAAATCCAAACGCTCTTGAATCAATTGTTTGCGAAGGGCTTTTTTGTCCATGGGAGAATGAAGGCCTTATGTCAGGTGTCTTCATTGTGTCATGCTCTCAAATCTGAACCGCTGCTGTGCCGTTTTTCTTTGCAGTGGCCTGCTTTTCAGCCACAGCACCCTGACTCTCGCCGCCAGCCTGAGTCCCTCGCCCGACAGAACAGACCAAGTCTTGATAGACATGTCGTCTGCGTTCACTCATAACGACAGAAAAAAACTCTCACAACTGCTGCCTCAGGCCAAGGGCCATATTTTGGAGCCGTGGGCGGCATATTGGGAATTGCGCGTGCGACTCGGCGATGCCAGCGACAGCGAAATCAAAGAGTTTTTGAATAAATACGCCGGTACTTACCAGGAAGACCGGATGCGCTATGACTGGCTACTGGTATTGGCGCAACGCCAAGAGTGGACGCAATTCGAACGTGAATACGAACTCTACCGCATGCATGACGACAAAGAGGTGGCGTGTTACGCGAATTGGTTGCAAAGTAACCACAAGAAATTTGAAGGTACTGCAACCCAAGAAGAATTCATCCGGCAAACATGGCTGTCCTTGCGCAATAGCGATGAAGGATGCACCTATGCATTTGAACAATTGCTTTTGGCCAAACGTGTCAATGCTTTGGATGCATGGCGCAAAGCACGTTTCATGATCGAAATCAATCGCAAACCGCCTGCGCGTGATGCCTTGCACATGGTGTCGGGCCAAAGCATGTCGAGGCTGGATGAGTTGATGACCAATCCAACGCGTTTTCTACAACAACGTGCGACTTCTTTAGGCAAAGAATCCCCAGAATGGATGACCTTGGCCTTGGTCAAACTCGCCGCCAATGACCAGTCTGCTGCGATCAAACAAATCAATACCAACAAAGCGATCAAACTTCTCAATGCAGAGCAATTGTCATGGCTTTGGGCAGTGATTGGGCGTCAATCCGCGATGGACTTTGACAGCAAAGCCGTTGAGTATTTTGAGGCCTCTGGAAATGGTCAAGGGCTACCGGATGAGTTACTGGCATGGAAAGTTCGCGCCGCTTTGAGAAGCGAGGGAAAGCCAAACTGGAACATGGTCGAGTCTGCCATCAACGCCATGAGCCCAGCAGCACAAAAAGACGCGGCCTGGGTATATTGGCGCGCACGAGCACTTATTGCCAGACAACCCACATCCACCACTGCCATGCCGCAAGCATTGATGGCGCTCCAAAGCATTGCTGGCACCCAAGGGTTTTATGAACAACTTGCATTGGAAGAATTAGGTCAAAAAATAACATTGCCCACTCGTCCGACAGCGCCTACTTCAGCCGAGATGGAAGCGGCCAAAGCCAATCCGAGTTTGCAACGTGCCTACCATGCTATCCGGATAGGTATGCGGTCTGAGGGCGTGCGCGAGTGGAATTACGCCGCAGGTCTGGTAGATGCACAAGGTAAGCGCGGTCGTATGAATGACAGGGAAAAAAATGCCGTGGCGCAATGGGCTTGCGAGCTTGAAATCTGGGACCGCTGTATCAGCAGCAGCGAACGCACACAACAATTTGATGTGAACCATCGCTATCCCATGCCATACCGTGAGGAGGTGTTGTCACGAACACGTGATATCAATTTAGAAACTGCCTTTGTTTATGGCTTGATCCGGCAAGAGAGTCGCTTCATCATCAACGCAAAGTCAGTTGTCGGCGCAAGCGGTTTGATGCAAGTCATGCCGCGTACTGCCAAATGGACGGCCAAGAAGTTGGGTATGAAAAATTTTCAAGTTGATCAATTGAATCAACGCGACACCAATATTGCCATAGGCACCGGATACCTTAAGTTGATATTGGACAATTTTCATGGCTCCATGCCCATGGCTGCTGCTGCCTATAACGCAGGGCCAAGCAGACCACGCAAATGGCGCAACGGCCCCCAACTGGAAGGCGCCATATGGGCTGAATGCATTCCCTTTAACGAAACCCGTGACTATGTCAAAAAGGTGATGAGCAACACCACCATGTATGCAGCAGTGATCAGCGGTGAACCGCAATCCTTAAAGGCGCGTCTGGGCAAGGTGGGTCCTCGTGACAAGGACGAACCGCCCGAAGACAACGAGTTGCCTTAAACCTGTTCTTCTTGGCTTTGTTGCAGCGCCCACATCTGCGCGTACCGACCATTGGTAGCCAGCAATTGGGCGTGCGTACCACGCTCAATAATGCGTCCGCTATCGAGCACCACAATCTCATGCGCGTCCACCACTGTAGACAATCGGTGCGCAATGACCAGCGTGGTTTTGTTGAATGCCGCTTCCCGTAACTCGGCTTGTATGGCACGTTCGTTGCTGCTATCGAGCGCAGAGGTGGCTTCATCAAAAATCAATATGGCTGGGTTCTTCAACAAAGTACGTGCGATGGCTACCCTTTGCTTTTCACCGCCAGATAACTTCAAACCGCGCTCACCCACCATGGTTTCATAGCCTAAAGGAGTGGACACAATAAATTCATGGATACGCGCAGAGTTGGCGGCATCTTCCACCTGCTGGCGGGTAGCCGAGGTATTGCCGTAGGCGATGTTGTAGTAGACCGTGTCGTTGAACAACACCGTGTCTTGCGGCACGATGCCTATAGCTTGTCGCACACTGTTTTGTGTCAGTTGTCTCAGTTCATGGCCATCAATTCTGATGGCTCCCTCTTGAACATCGTAAAAGCGAAACAACAAGCGTGCCAACGTCGATTTGCCTGAACCAGAGGGGCCGACCACCGCCACGGTCTTGCCGGCAGGAATGGTCAGGCTGATGCCATGCAATATAGGTCGATCAGGTTCATAAGCAAAATGCACATTCTCAAATCGCACCTCTGGCGGGCTTTGCAATTTCAATATGTGCGCCGACTTGCTGTCAGCAACTTCACGGTTTTTTTCCAACAACATGAACATGCGATCCAAGTCGGTCAGGCTTTGTTTGATCTCGCGGTAAATCACACCTAAAAAATTCAACGGAATATAAAGTTGAATCATGAAGGCATTGATCATCACCAAGTCCCCCAGACTCATGCGTCCTTGCACCACACCTTCCGTGGCTCGCCACAGCATCGCCACCAAGGCAACCGCGATGATGAGTTGCTGTCCTATGTTGAGCGCACTCAAGGAGTTTTGAGCCTTGATTCTTGCGCGCCGAAGCTTGTTCAGACTTTCGTCGTAGCGCGAAGCTTCAAACGCCTCATTGCCAAAATACTTGACAGTTTCATAGTTCAACAGTGAGTCAATCGCCCGCGTATGTGCACTCGAATCAAATTCATTGACTTGCTTTCGGAACTGGGTGCGCCATTCCGTGAGAGTCACCGTGAAATAAATATAAAGCGCCAAAGCCAGCAAAGTGATGATGGCATACCACTTGTCAAACTTCACCCCGAGAATACTCAACACCAGCACCACCTCGATCAAGGTTGGCACGATGCTGTAGAGCGAATAAGCTATCAAAGATTCAATACCTCTGACACCGCGTTCAATATCGCGACTCATACCGCCGGTTTGCCGCTCCAGATGAAAACGCAAACTCAAATTGTGTAAGTGCTCAAATGTTTGCAATGCAATTTTGCGCGCCGCGCCTTGTGTGGCTGCTGCAAAAACCAACTCTCGTAATTCCGTGAATCCAGAAACAGACAATCGCAACAGTCCATAACCCACCAGCAACGCCAAGGGCACTACCACTGCGATTTGCACACCACTTGGTTGAGGCGTCATCGCATCAATCAATTCTTTCAACAACAAAGGCACACCAACGTTAGCCAGTTTGGCGCCAACCATGAAAGACAGTGCCGCTATGACCCGCCATTTGTATTCCCACAAGTAGGGAAATAAGCGTTTGAGGGTCACCCAATCGGAGGTGGTCTGCTGGGTGGCAGAAGAAGCGGATACAACTGGAGAAGAGGAGGCGTGGTGACGCATAAAGCACAATACCGGTTAAATAACTCCTAGGATTGTGCCTGTGACCACGAACAACGATTCCCGCCAGACTGTGGCAGGGTTACCTAAAGACGCTGAACTGGTGCTCAAAGTCATTCCGATGCCGGCCGATTGCAACCAGAGCGGCGACATATTTGGCGGCTGGGTCATGGCGCAGGTGGATTTAGCGGGTTCGGTTTTACCCGCACGCTATGTGAATGGTCGCATGGCCACAGTCGCTGTGAATGAATTCATTTTCAAGCAGCCGGTCAAGGTGGGTGATATTTTGAGTTTTTTCAGTTCTGTGACCCGCATCGGCAACACATCAATCACAGTCAAGGTGGAGGTTTTCGCTGAGCGTTTCAGCTTGCAAGGCGTTTACCTCAAGGTAACCGAGGCTAACGTGACTTATGTTGCTATCGATGCCAACGGAAAACCCAGACCGATACTGCGCAAGGAAATCAGTTAAAGACCGGTTTGCGTTTCTCCATGAAGGCGCTGAATGCTTCTATCGCCGCCGGCTCCTTGAGCATTCTGGAGAAAACTGCTGCCTCCTCATCCATTTGGGACAGCACGAAAGGCGTGCGTGAAGACTTCATCAAGCGCTTGGTCTCGGTCAAAGAGGCCAGTGGTTTTTTAGCCATTTTTTGAGCTTGCTGTTGGGCATAAGCATTGACCTCTGAAGGAGGCAACACCCGACTGATCAGACCCAACTCGAGGGCAGTTTCAACCATCATGGGTTCACCCATGAGCAATGCTTCCGCCGCGCGTTGGTAACCAAACAATTGGACAGCCAACAAACTGGACGCAGCCTCCGGGCACAAGCCGAGGTTGACAAACGGCATAGAAAAAGCAGCGTTATCCCCTGCGTACACCAAATCGCAATGAAACAGCATGGTAGTTCCTACGCCCACTGCCGGTCCGCATACAGAGGCCAGCAAGGGCTTGGGGAACACGGCTATACCTCGTAAAAAACGAGATACCGGAGAATCGGCAGTTGCAGGTGGTTGCTGCAAAAAGTCTGCAATATCGTTGCCCGCACTGAACACGGTTTCATGACCTTGAAATAACACCACGCGCACGTCGCTTGATTCGCTGGCTTTAGTCAGCGCATCTGCCAATGCCGCATACATGTCTGCTGTCAATGCGTTTTTTTTATCCACTCTGTGAATGGTCAAAGTCATTACGCCGTGTTCAACGTTGTGCAATATAGAGGTCATGAAATTTCCTGCTGTTAAATCAAGAGGCTGTGTTATTCAACCCGAACCCAAATTTGGGTGCGGTAAAAAATACCAAGGTAGCCGCGTACTTGTAATTTCTTACCGCCTTCTAAAGGAACCATTTTTACTTCATAGACTTTACCGTTGGTAGGATCCAGAATCGTGCCATTACCAGCCCACAAGTAATCACTTTCTTTGCCTTCGCGGGTCAGATTTCGAATAATTTCCATACCAATGATTTTTTGATTTTTGCGGTCATCGGTGCACAAATCGCACACCGTCTTGGCTTTGGGGTCTTCTTTTAATGCGCGACCCACTGCTCCGCTGAGCACACCATTGTTTTCTGTGATGCGTACTTCCCCCTTGGGTTGCTTGGTTTCATCGTCAATCGTGTGCCACAAACCGACCGGGGTCATTTGTGCGCTGGCGCTCAGGCTGATAAAAACAGCCAACAAGCTGATTACTTTTTTCATGATGGGTATCTCCGTGGTAGGTTGAGTTAAGTATCAATTCAAGAAAACACGTCTGCCGTGTCCATCAAAACTTCACTGCCTGAACGCGCAGTAAGCATCAATGACGCGGTTTCGGGAAACAGCCTGGAATAATAAAAACGTGCAGTTTGTAATTTTGCTTTGTAAAAAGAATCGTTACTTCCCGCAGCTATTTTTTGCAATGCCACTTGAGCCATGCGAGCCCAAAAATAGCCTACAACCAAATGACCCGTCACACGCAAATAATCCACAGAAGCAGCACCTACTTCATCTGCATTAGACAGGGCTTTCATACCTATTTCACCTGTCAATGCTGTCATTTGTTGACCGAGTTTGGCTAATGGTTGTATGAAAGGCGCCATGTCTTCATTGGCAGTTTCCGCGCTCACCAATTCGGAAATCATTTTGCCAAATTTTTTCAAGGTAGCTCCTTGGTTAGCCAATACCTTGCGCCCCAGCAAATCCAAACTTTGAATGGTATTGGTGCCTTCATAAATCATATTGATGCGGGCATCGCGTACAAATTGCTCCATGCCCCATTCACTGATAAAACCATGTCCACCCAATACTTGCAAACAAGACGAAGTAGCAATCCATCCGTTGTCTGTGATGAATGCCTTGACGACCGGTGTCAGCATGGCCAACATCTCAGCGGCCTCTTGGCGCACTGACTCATCAGGATGTTGTGACTCTTGGTCAATCAGCAACGCGCAATACAAATTCAGCGCACGACCACCCTCTGCATAAGCTTTGGCTGTGAGCAACATTTTTCTGACATCTGGGTGCACCAAAATGCTGTCTGCGGGTTGCGAAGGATTTTTAACACCAGACAAACTGCGCGACTGAATGCGGTCTTTCGCGTAGGCCAAGGCATTTTGGTAGGCCACTTCGGTCAGTCCCAACGACTGCATGCCCACGCCTATACGGGCTGCGTTCATCATCACAAACATAGCCGCCAGTCCTTTATTCGGCTGACCCACTAATGTGCCGACAGCGCCGTCCAACACCATCTGACACGTGGCATTGCCATGGATGCCCATTTTGTGCTCAAGACCGCCGCAATAAATGCCATTACGGGCGCCCAAAGAACCATCGGCATTGACCATGAATTTGGGAACCACAAAAAGACTGATGCCCTTGCTTCCTGCAGGCGCATCAGGCAAACGTGCCAGCACCAGATGGACAATATTGCTGACAAAGTCATGCTCACCTGCACTGATGAAAATTTTATTGCCTGTGATTTTGTAACTGTCATCGGCCTGAGGCTCGGCTTTGGTACGCAACAAGCCAAGATCAGTGCCGCAATGTGCTTCCGTCAAACACATGGTGCCGGTCCATTCGCCATTAGTGAGTTTGGGAAGAAAAAGTTGTTTTTGCTCTTCGGTGCCGTGTGCATGCAAACATTCATAAGCACCATGTGTCAAACCTGGATACATCGTCCATGCTTGGTTGGCACTGTTGAGCATTTCATAAAAACACTGGTTGACTACCAAAGGCAAACCTTGACCTCCATACACAGGATCACAATTAAGCGCTGGCCAACCTCCTTGAACATATTGTTCAAAGGCTTGCTTAAAACCCGCTGGGGTTTGTACTTCATGGGTTGTCACATTTAAAGTGCATCCTTGCCTGTCTCCCACACTGTTAAGGGGTAACAATACTTCTGTGGCAAATTTGCCGCCTTCTTCCAACACAGCAGCAATGGTGTCCGTGTCAAGCTCTGCGAAAGCAGGTATCTGAGCAAGTTTTAATGGCACATCTAGCACTTCGTTCATCACAAATTGCATGTCACGAAGTGGCGGGGTGTAAGTTGTCATGGTCTATCTTTCAATGGGTAGGCGCCGTAGCGTTGAAGAATGTTTTCGAAACCCTGCTTGGCACGGTTCAAACTTTTTGCGGTTTTTAAGAACCGTGCTTCGTAATGCAAAGCCAATATCAATCCGTGAATTTCAAATGACATCTGCGCAGCATCGACGTCTGGCGACAAATGTTTTTCGTCTCGCGCTTGTAGCACCGAGCGGTGCAAAGCAGTCAACCAAGTCTTCACTGAACTGGCCAGTGCATCTCGAACTGGGCCTGGCCTGTCATCAAATTCTGCGGCTCCACTGATGTACAAACAGCCAGAATCAATTTCTGCGCTTGTTCTTGCCATCCAGTTGATAAACAACGCTTGCAAACGGGGTAAACCGCGAGTGGCTTGCATGGCTGGAAAAAACACTTCCTGCTCAAAACGCTGGTGGTATTCACGAACAACTGAAATTTGTAATTCTTCGCGCGATCCGAAATGGGCAAACACGCCCGATTTGCTCATGGACATCACTTCAGCCAGCGCACCAATGCTCAAACCCTCAAGACCGATTTGCGTCGCGAGCCCTAAGGCCGCATCCACAATCGCCGCCTTGGTTTGTTGCCCTTTGTGCAGCAATTTATGACTTGGAGAGGCTTTGTCTGCGTCTTTTAGCAGGGATACTGAATGTGTCATGCGTGCAGTCTATCAAAAAAAAGAACGGTCGTACTATTTTAAATACTTATCCCTTTTGTTGGCTGGTGATTGAATACACTTCACCTGATGAACTCGACCCGCATACTGGCTATTCGACATGGCGAAACCGACTGGAACGTGGCTACCCGTATCCAGGGACAAATTGACATTGCCTTGAACTCACAAGGTCAATGGCAGGCCACTCAAGTGGCTAAAGCATTGGCAGAAGAAGAAATACACGCCATTTATGCCAGCGATTTAAGCCGCGCATTTGTCACTGCACAGCAGATTGCTTCGCTGCACACCTTGCAAGTCAGACCTGTCACACCTTTGCGCGAGCGGCATTATGGGTTTTTCGAAGGTCTGACCTGGGATGAAATACAACAGGCATATCCGGACGAAGCAGCCCAGTGGCGCGAGCGTGACCCGCAATGGACACCCCAAAATGGGGGAGAAAGTCTGGTGATGCTGCATGAGCGCGTAACTCAAATGGTCAATGAGATTGCCAGCCAACACCTGGGCGAGCAAATCGCTTTGGTCACGCATGGCGGTGTACTGGACATTCTCTACCGCATGGCTACACGGCAAGATTTGCAAGCTGCACGCAGTTGGGGTTTGCGAAATACAGCCATCAACCGTTTACTTTGGACACCGCAAGGTCTGCAGTTGGTTGGTTGGGCAGATGAGCGGCATTTGGATGTGCCCGCGCGCGAGGAAAGCAGCACCTGAATCGGCAGGCGTTAGATATTTATTCGATGTCAGCACCAAACAAACCTGTCGCATTTTGCGCAGATGCCGGTGCAGCCACGCCCAAATGCCTGTAAGCCGCCAGCGTGGCAATGCGTCCGCGCGGCGTGCGCTGCAAAAAACCTTGTTGAATCAAAAACGGTTCAATCACATCTTCGATGGTGTCTCGCTCTTCGCCAATGCTGGCCGCGATATTGTCCAAACCCACGGGGCCACCATCAAAGCGATGAATCACTGCTTCTAACAATTTGCGGTCCATCAAATCAAAACCTTGGGCATCCACATCCAACATGCCCAAGGCGGCTTCAGCCACGGCTTGGCTGATACGGCCATCGGCCTTGACCTCGGCATAGTCACGTACCCGACGCAACAAGCGGTTGGCAATACGCGGCGTGCCACGCGAGCGACGTGCGATTTCAAACGCGCCGTCTTCATGCAACTGCGCTTTGAGCAAACCGCCACTGCGCATGACGATGCGCAACAACTCTTCGGGAGAATAAAACTCGAGCCGCGCAACAATACCGAAACGGTCGCGCAAGGGATTGGTCAACATGCCAGCGCGTGTGGTGGCACCCACCAGCGTGAACGGCTGCAAATCGAGTTTGATGCTGCGCGCCGCTGGTCCTTCACCGATCATGATGTCGATCTGATAGTCCTCCAACGCGGGGTACAAGATCTCTTCCACCACGGGCGACAAACGATGGATCTCATCGATGAACAACACATCATTTTTTTCCAAGTTGGTCAACAACGCAGCCAAGTCCTTGGGTTTTTCCAACACCGGCCCGCTGGTTTGGCGCAGATTCACGCCCAGCTCTTGGGCGATGATGTGACTCAGCGTGGTCTTACCCAAACCTGGTGGCCCAAACAGCAGCACGTGGTCCAGCGCTTCGTCTCGTTGGCGTGCCGCGCCAATGAAAATCTCTAGCTGCTCGCGCACTTTGGTTTGTCCCACGTACTCTTGCAGCAATTTGGGGCGCAAAGCGCGTTCAATCGCCTCTTCTCTGGGGCTGACAGGCGCGGCCGACACCACACGGTTATCCGGTTTGAAATCGTCGCCGAAGTTGTCAGTTTGAATGCTCATGGTTTATCTGGCCAAGGCCTTCAAGGCCTGCTTGATGCCGTCGCTCACACCAATGTCTGCAGGTAATTGTTTCCATGCTGCAGTTGCTTCTTTGTCGCTGTAACCTAAGCTCATCAGCGCTTGCAAAATATCGTTTTGGCTTGAAGACGCCTGCGGTGAAGCGCTCGCACCCAAGTCGCTGCCCATCTTGCCTTTGAGTTCGAGCAGCAAACGCTCTGCCGTTTTTTTTCCAACGCCGGGGATCTTCACCAGTCGACCCGCTTCTTGCAAGGTGATGGCTTGCGCCAGTTCGGCCACGCTCAAACCGCTGAGTACGCCCAGCGCCATGCGAGGACCTACACCCGATATCTTGATCAATTGCCGAAAGGCGACGCGTTCCTCGGCGGAGGCAAAGCCATACAAAATTTGGGCATCCTCGCGCACCACAAAATGGGTGAGCAGACTGATCTTGTCGCCGACAGCGGGCAAGTTGTAAAAAGTACTCATAGGCACATCGACCTCATAGCCCACGCCATGGCAGTCCACCACCACTTGCGGTGGATTTTTTTCAATGAGTATGCCGCTGAGTTTGCCAATCATGTCTATATAAGCATTGATGCTGTGTAATGCCAATTATCAGCGCGAATGGGAACAGGCCTGAGAACAGGCTTTAGGCCATGGGGTATGCTTTGAAACCTTAGCAGTCAACGACAACAATTTTCTATGCTCTCTTGCACCATGGTTCACCATCAATTCCATACCGCTTGTGCGGTATGCCTGTTCAGCGGGTCTGTGTTTTGATTATTCGCCACCAATTCAGCCCCAGCAGCAATAACCGCCTGGGCAATTTATGCGGCGCATTGGATGAACATTTACGCACCCTAGAAACCGGCTTACAGGTCAAGATTTCTCACAGCCACGAAAAATTCAAAATAGACGGGCTTAAAGCCAACGCGAACCGCGCCTTGGAAGTGTTGCAAGCCATGTACGAACGTGCGGCCAAACCCATCTCCAAAGAACACGTGCAATTGATGCTGGCAGGCGACGCGCACACAAGCAATGACGGGCATACCTTGTCTACCCGCCGCAACGACGTGCGCGCACGCACACCTACCCAAGCTTTGTATCTGGAGAACATCGCCAGCCACGACATTAGCTTTGGCATTGGCCCGGCTGGCACTGGCAAAACCTATCTGGCGGTCGCCAGTGCGGTAGATGCCTTGGAGCGCAGCGCGGTGCAACGCATCATCCTGACCCGTCCCGCGGTTGAGGCAGGGGAAAAGCTGGGTTTTCTACCCGGCGATCTGGGACAGAAGGTTGATCCGTATTTGCGCCCGCTTTACGACGCGCTGTATGAACTCATGGGTTTTGACAAAGTCCAAAAAGCCTTTGAACGCAGTGCGCTGGAAATCGCACCGCTGGCTTTCATGCGAGGACGCACCTTGAACAATGCATTCATCATTTTGGATGAAGCGCAAAACACCACGCCTGAGCAAATGAAGATGTTTCTCACCCGCATCGGTTTTGGTGCAAAAGCGGTGATCACCGGCGATGTCAGCCAAATCGATTTACCCAAAGGTCATCCCAGCGGACTGGTCGATGCCGAACGCATTTTGCGGCGGGTTGACGGCATTGGTATCACGCATTTCACCAGCAAAGATGTGGTGCGCCATCCTTTGGTGGCGCGTATCGTTGACGCTTACGACAAGCAACGCAAAGCGGTTTGACGCATGGCAATGCAACAGTTGTCCTTGTCATTGCAATTTGGCGATATCGCCTATGCGGCAAGGCACCGTGCAGCATTGCCACGGCATTGGGTAGCGCGTTGTCTGCGTCATGCCTTAGCAACCCATGCAGAGTTGACCGTGCGCATCGTTAACGAAGATGAAGGCCGCGCTTTAAACGCCAGTTACCGCCGTAAAGACTATGCCACCAACGTGCTGACGTTTGATTACCAGCAGTCCCCTGTGGTCATGGCTGATCTGGTGTTGTGTGCTCCAGTGATTGCGAAAGAGGCCAAAGAGCAAGGCAAGTCATTGAAAGCGCATTACGCGCATTTACTGGTCCACGGTGCTTTACACGCCCAGGGCTGGGACCATGAAACCTCGCTCAAGGATGCCAAAGCCATGGAGGCCTATGAAGTGCAGATATTGGCGGGACTGGGGATTGCAAATCCTTACAACTGACAAAGGTCAATCCATCAAACGCACGCGTACCGTTTTGCCTTTGATGCGGCCTTTGGATAAACGCTCCACCGCCTCTGAAGCAATCGACCTTTCCACCGCGACATACGTAGAAAACTCGTTCACATTGATCTTGCCGATTTGCGCTGCACTAAAACCTGCTTCACCTGTTAACGCACCCAGCACATCGCCTGCGCGGATTTTTTCCTTGCGTCCGCCGACGATTTGCAAGGTGCGCATAGGTGCTTTCAATCTGCCGCCAGGTGTCGCTGTCAGCGTGTCTAACTTGACCCATTGCGACTCCATGTTTTGCAGCAGTTCAATACGTCCGACCGCGCCCATTTCATCCAGACTGGCCAAGGTCAAGGCCAAGCCTTGCGCGTCTGCGCGGCCGGTGCGACCAATGCGGTGAATGTGGATCTCCGCATCTGGCGTCACGTCCACATTGATGACCGCATTCAACTGGCTGATGTCCAGACCGCGTGAAGCCACGTCGGTAGCCACCAACACCGAGCAACTGCGATTGGAAAATTGCACCAGCACTTGATCGCGTTCGCGTTGTTCAAGCTCGCCGTACAGCGCCAGCGCGTCGAAACCTTGGGCTTGCAACACGGCCAGCAATTCACGGCATTGCTGCTTGGTATTGCAAAAAGCCAGCGTGGACTCGGGCCGGAAATGGTTGAGCAGCAAAGACACCGCATGCAAGCGCTCGTCCCCGCGCACCTCGTAAAAGAGTTGCTGGATTTTGTCGGCCGCGTGCACGGTTTGCACTTTGACGGTTTGCGGGTCGCGCATGAATTGCGCCGACAACTTGGCAATACCTTCGGGGTAAGTGGCCGAGAACAACAAGGTTTGGCGCTTGGGCGGACACTGCTGAATAAGTTGCTTCATGTCGTCGAAAAAACCCATGTCCAGCATGCGATCGGCTTCGTCGAGCACCAAGGTTTTGACCGAATCCAAGCGCAAATGACCGCGGGTCAAGTGATCCAGAATGCGTCCGGGCGTACCCACGACCACGTGCGCGCCGTGCTGCAAACTTTGCTCCTGACCGCGCAATGCCACACCGCCGCACAAAGTCACCACTTTGATATTGGACGTGGCACGCGCCAGTCTGCGTATTTCTGTGGTGACCTGATCAGCGAGTTCACGCGTCGGACACAACACCAAAGCCTGTACCGCATGAAAGTTGGCGGTGAGCTTTTCCACCAGCGGCAAACCGAAGGCTGCAGTTTTTCCGCTGCCCGTACTGGCTTGCGCGATCACATCCTGTCCGTCCAACGCCAAGGGTAGACTGGCCGCTTGAATAGGCGTCATCTCGGCGTAGCCGAGTTGATCCAAATTGTTGAGAGTGTCAGGGGAAAGAGAGAGCGTGCGAAAGGAGGAGGTCATCAGTGCATTATCTGTGTGTAAGCTACTGAAGCCAAAGTTATGCTGACAAATACCAATGACAGCCCAGACTCTTGTTTATGACTTAACACTTGGTTTTATTTCAAATCCCGCACATCATCAAAATGCGCTTCCACATCATTCGGCAGCAATTGAATGCTGGCACGCAGTCCAGGCACCGCACTCATCAAAGCTTGCTCGACACTGGTGCGCAAAGCCGCTGCACGTCCCAGTGACCAACTGGAGGGCATGTGCATATGCATGTCCACAAAGCGACGTTGTCCGGCTTGGCGTGTGGTGATGTGGTCAAAGCGGATGATCTGCACCTCGCCGCGCTTGTGCTCAAACCCTTCCAGCACTTCGTGAATTTGTGCCAGCACTTCAGGACCGACCGCTTCGTCCATCAAACCTTGGGACGAACGCCAGATCAAATCAAAGCCCTCTTTCAAAATATTCACTGCTACGCCCATGGCGACCACCGCGTCCAACCATAGCCAACCGGTGTAGAGCACCAACAATAAGCCGATCACCACGCCACCTGAGGTCCAGACGTCGGTCACCAAATGCTTGGCATCGGCTTCGAGCGCAATTGAACGCTGTGCTTTAGCCACTTTGAACATGACCCAGGCCAGTAAACCGTTCAATGCCGAACTGGCAACTGACAGCGTCAAACCCCAACCCAGTTCAACCACCGGTTGCGGATCAAAGATGCGATGCATAGATGCCCAGATGATGGCGGCAGCTGCACCCATGATCAGCACACCTTCAAAACCAGAGGAGAAATATTCAGCTTTGTGATGTCCGTAAGGATGTTCTTCGTCCGCAGGTTGCTGCGCTACGGTGACCATGATCAACGCAAAAATAGCGCTGGCCAAATTCACAAAAGACTCCATGGCGTCAGATAACAGGCCGACCGAATCGGTGATGTACCAAGCCCCTGTTTTCATGATGATGGTGATGATGGCCACCACCACCGAGGTCCACAACAAAGTGGTAGGCGAGAGTTTCAATAACCAGTGATTCAATGCATTCATGGGTTGGATACCGGTTGTCTTATGTGTAAATCAAGGGCTGAGATGCACACGCGCGAACTTGCGCTTGCCGACCTGCACCACATACGTACCGGCGTACAGCTTCAAACCTTTGTCGCTGACCACACTGCTGTCTATGCGAACACCGCCGCCTTCGACCAATCGTCCGGCTTCGCTGGTAGAAGGTGCCAAACCGGCGTTCTTCAATAAAGCATTGATGCCCAAGGGCGCGCCGCTCACATGCACATCAGCTATATCGTCGGGTATGCCGCCTTTGCTGCGGTTGACAAAATCCTGCTCGGCGCTGTCGGCCAGTGCCGTCGAGTGAAAACGCGCCGTGATTTCTTTGGCCAGCATGACTTTGGCGTCACGCGGGTTGCGCCCGGCTTCGACCTCTGCTTTCAAAGCCGCAATCGCTTCCAGGCTTTGAAAACTCAACAAGGTGAACCAGCGCCACATCAACACATCGCTGATAGACATGACTTTGGCGAACATGGTGTTCGCGTCTTCCGTGATGCCTATGTAATTGTTTTTGCTCTTGGACATTTTGTCGACGCCGTCCAAGCCTTCGAGCAAAGGCATGGTCAAAATGCACTGCGGTTCCTGGCCGTATTCCTGTTGCAAATGTCGGCCCATGAGCAAATTGAATTTTTGGTCTGTACCGCCCAGCTCGAGATCGCTTTTCAAAGCGACGCTGTCATAGCCTTGCATCAGCGGGTATAAAAATTCGTGCACGCTGATCGATTGCCCGGCGTGAAA
>NZ_JAVLFQ010000043.1:0-11311 GCF_046052765.1 Limnohabitans sp.
CAAGCCGACAGCGGCTTGCCCAGTGTGGTGGCAGACCCCGATGGCGAAGTCGCAGGCATCTACAAATCGGTGGCGCGTCAACTCGCCGTGAAAGTGGCGGCCAAAGCTAAAGATTTTTCGTCCAAATTCCCTAGTATCAAGGTGTCTAAAGACACTTGAGGGAAACCCTCAGGGCACCAAGCGGGACTCACCGTTGTATTTGTTGGCCTGAGCGGGAATCACGTAGCGGTGTGAATACGTCAGTACATTGAGTAAACCACGGGTACGCTGGCGCATGATGATGTCGCCCACATCGTGAAACGCGTGTTGGATAGCCTTTTTGTTTGATAGCTTGTTTTTTTGTCAGCAACCGCAGTTGCTTAACTTCTGATTGGAACATTTAAATTCTCCATAGTTGATTGAAAGTAACTAAATAATATAGTTATTCCAATTTCTAAACAACTATAAAGAATCTAAAAATACAAATTTTGTTACATAAATGATTAAATCATATGAAATAATGCAAGATAATGCATATAATCTAGCGTGATTATGATGCCTGCAAAAATAAGTGTATTAAAATGCAACCATGACCACCGCTCAACCCCCTGTGTATTCCCCGCTGCTGCAAGTGATTGGCCACCAAGTCCGTTGGTTGCGCAGCCAACGCAAGTGGACGCGCAAGGAGTTGGCGTTGGCTGCAGATGTGTCAGAACGTCATTTGGCTTCTTTGGAAAGTGGTACGGGCAATGCCTCCATCATGATTCTGCTTCAGGTGTCGCAAGCGCTTGATTGCGAGATCACCGATTTGTTGTCTGATTTCAATGTGCGTCACCCGCAACTCAAGTCAATCAATCAGTTGTTGATGGGCAGGGATACGTCAGAACTGAACATGATTCACACTTTTCTGACGCAGCTATTGAGTCTCAAACCCCATCGAAGCAGCAAAAAAATGGCACTCGTGGGCTTGCGTGGCGCTGGCAAAACCACCATAGGCTCGCAACTGGCCACTGAGCTCAATGTGGTGTTCATTGAATTAAGCCGTGAAATAGAAAAACTGGCGGGATGCGCCACCCATGAAATTCACAGCTTGTATGGCCCCTTGGCTTACCAGCGCTACCAGTTTCGCGCCCTAGAAGATGCCTTGTCCAGTGATTTGCCGATGGTGATTGCCACCACTGGCGGTATCGTCATGGACAACCAAGCCTTGGAGAAAATGTTGGCTAATTGCACGACCATATGGCTGCAAGCCAAGCCGGAAGATCACTTGAACCGGGTCATGGCACAAGGGGATATGCGCCCCATGGCAGGCAGTTCGCAAGCCTTGGAAGACTTGAAACACATATTGAGTGAAAGAACCCCGTTTTATGCCAAAGCTCACCAAAGCTTTGATACCAGTGCCAAGTCGCTGAAAGCATGCGTGAGCGAATTGAGCTATGCATTGAAGTTTGCATTGAAATTGGCTTGAACACCGTGAAAGAAAACGAAACCATGCATCAACTACCCACTATTAACTACGAAACCAGTCCTGAACAATACCGGCATTGGTCCTTGGGCATTGACGGCGAGGTAGCTACCTTGGCCTTGGATATTCAAGAGGATGGCGGCATACTGCCAGGCTATAAATTGAAGCTGAACTCATACGACTTGGGCGTAGACATTGAGTTGAACGATGCGGTACAGCGGTTGCGCTTCGAGCACCCAGAGGTCAAAGCTGTGGTGGTCACCAGTTTGAAGGATCGAATTTTTTGTTCGGGCGCCAACATCTTCATGCTGGGGTTGTCCACCCATGCGTGGAAGGTCAACTTTTGCAAATTCACTAATGAAACACGTAACGGTCTTGAAGACAGCAGTCGCCACGGCGGTTTGAAATTTCTGGCGGCGGTCAACGGCGCTTGTGCCGGTGGCGGTTATGAGTTGGCCTTGGCTTGTGATGAAATTTTGCTGGTCGACGACCGCTCCAGCAGCGTGTCTTTGCCAGAAGTGCCATTGCTCGGTGTGTTGCCAGGTACCGGTGGCTTGACCCGCATCACTGACAAGCGCCATGTGCGACATGACCATGCAGATGTGTTTTGCACCAGCGTCGAAGGTGTGCGCGGACAGCGAGCCGTCGAATGGCGTTTGGTCGATGCAATAGCCAAACCCGCACAATTCACGCCAGCCGTGTCAGCGCATGCCGCTCAACTGGCTGCCAGCAGCCAACGCGCAGGTGTGGCTGCCAAAGGTCAGGGTGTGAAGCTCCATCCTTTGAAGAAAACCCTGAGCGCAAACAGCTTGCACTACACCTATGTCAAGGTCGACATCGACCGCGAAAAACGCACGGCCACGCTGTGTGTGTCTGCGCCTGTGGACAAGGTGCTCACTGCTGTTGCTGAGATACATGCCGTGGGTGACAGCTGGTATCCCTTGCAAATGGCGCGTGAATTGGATGATGCGATATTAAGTTTGCGAACCAATGAACTCGACATAGGCACTTGGTTGTTGCGCACACAAGGCGACGCAAGGCTGGCACAGCAATCTGACGCTGTCTTGATGCAGCACCAAGACCATTGGCTGGTAAACGAAACCATAGGCTTGTTAAGACGTAGCTTGGCGCGGTTGGATGTGTCTTCTCGCTCTATGTTTGCATTGATCGACGAGGGTTCTTGCTTTGTCGGCACGCTGGCTGAGTTGGCGTTTGCCGCAGACCGTGTTTATATGTTGGCGTTGCCTGATGCGCCAGACACCGCGCCTCATATGGCTTTGAGCGACATGAATTTCGGTGTGTTCCCTATGGTGAACCACCAATCCCGGTTGCAGCGCCGGTTTTACGAAGAGACTGCGCCGATGGAAGCATTACGTGGCGTGGTTGGTCAGGCGTTGGACGCAGACAAAGCCTTGGCCTTGGGTCTGGTTACTGTCGCGCCGGATGATATTGACTGGGCCGATGAAATACGCATTGCCATCGAAGAACGCGCAGCCATGTCACCAGATTCGCTGACAGGGTTGGAGGCGAATTTGCGATTCAGCCAGAAAGAGTCTATGGAAACACGCATCTTCGGCCGTTTGTCGGCATGGCAAAACTGGATATTCAACCGCCCGAATGCGGTGGGTGACAAAGGTGCATTGAAGGTCTATGGCAAGGGCGAGAAAGCCGCCTTCGACCTGAACCGCGTTTGATTAATTGGGGTCAGAGACCAATTAATTACCCTCACATTTCATCAAGGATTAATTGGAGTCTGACCCCCAATTACATCAAGGATTAATTGGAGTCTGACCCCCAATTAATTGGTTTTTTTTAACACTCTGGAGTCTCTCATGTCAGCCATTAACTACAGCGAAAAAATCCCTAACAACGTCGACCTTGGCAGCGACCGCACCTTGCAGCGGGCCTTGGAACAATGGCAACCCAATTTCATCAACTGGTGGGACGACATGGGCCCTGAAGGCACGACCGATAACGAGGTGTATTTACGCACTGCGGTCAGCGTGGACCCACAAGGCTGGGCGCAGTTCGGTCATGTGAAGATGCGCGATTACCGTTGGGGCATTTTCTTGAACCAAGGCGAAGCCGATCGCACGATTCACTTTGGCGACCACAAAGGCGAAAAGGCCTGGCAAGACGTGCCCGGCGAACACCGCGCCAATTTGCGCCGCATCATCGTCACGCAAGGCGACACCGAGCCTGCGTCTGTTGAGCAGCAACGCCACTTAGGCAAAACCGCGCCCAGCATGTACGACTTGCGCAACCTGTTTCAAATCAACGTGGAAGAAGGCCGCCACTTGTGGGCCATGGTGTATTTGTTGCACAAGCATTTTGGACGCGATGGTCGCGAAGAAGCCGAAGCACTGCTCGAACGTCGCAGTGGCCAAGAAGACAACCCGCGCATCTTGCAAGCCTTCAACGAAGAAACGCCAGATTGGTTGAGCTTTTTCATGTTCACTTATTTCACCGACCGCGACGGCAAGTTCCAGTTGTGTGCGTTGGCTGAAAGCAGTTTCGATCCACTGGCGCGTACCACCAAATTCATGCTGACCGAAGAAGCGCACCACATGTTTGTCGGTGAGTCAGGCATCAGCCGTGTGATTCAGCGCACTTGCGCCGCCATGAACGAACTCAAAACCGACGATGTCGGCAAACTGCGTGCGGCTGGCGTGATTGATTTGCCGACGATTCAGCGTTACTTGAATTTCCACTTTAGCGTGACCATCGATTTGTTCGGTGCCGACGAGTCCAGCAATGCAGCCACTTTTTATTCGACAGGTATCAAAGGCCGTTACGAAGAAAGCAAGCGCGATGACGACCATGTGTTGCGCGGTCAGACATACAAAGTGTTGAACGTGGTCAATGGGCAATTGCAGGAAAAAGAAGTGCCTATGTTGAATGCGTTGAACGAAGTGCTGCGCGACGACTACATCAAAGACTCGGTAGGTGGTGTGGACCGCTGGAACCGTGTGATTGAGAAAGCCGGTTTGCCGCACCGTTTGAGCGTGCCGCACAAAGCGTTTCACCGCAATATTGGCGCGTTGTCTGGCGCCAAGGTGTCGCCCGATGGCCGCGTGGTGTCCGAGCAGGAATGGAGCGCCAAGGTCGGCGAATGGTTGCCGACAGCCGAAGACCGTGCGTTTGTACAAAGCCTGATGGGGCGTGTGGCAGAGCCAGGTAAATTCGCCAACTGGATTGCGCCGCCCGCTATCGGTATCAACCGTCAGCCTGTGGATTTTGAGTATGTGCGTTTCAACTGATCTTCGCTTGAATGCTGAACCCGGTTGGCGAGAGTGAAGTTTGTGTCTTCATGAACTTAAGTGCTGAACCCGCGCGTCGGCAACGACAGGCGGGGTTCCTCATGCAGCAAGCTGAAATCGTCACCCTGCCTGTCGCTGCCAACACGCTGCGAACGGCGTTAGTGGCATGCAAGGTTTTGCTCTTGAGCTGAACCTGCTTGGCGACAGTGAAGTTTGTGTCTTCATGAACTTAAGTGCTGAACCCGTTTGGCGGCAACGACAGGCAGGGTTCCTCATGCAGCAAGCTGAAATCGTCACCCCGCCTGCCGCTGCCAACACGCTGCGACCCAGCATGTTTTAATGCGCAGTTTCCAGCTTGCGCGTGAGGAACTCGGCCCCGGCCTGCGTTTCCTTGTGCTCAGCCAAAACCTGCGTTCAGCTTAATTCCTGCACTCACAAACCACCACTCCGCAGACACGTGACAAACAAAGCCACCAAACATTTGCAGACACAATCGCTACAACATCATCCAAAAACAAAGCCATGAGCACAGACACCGCCGAACTGCTACAGCAACACGTGATCGACCCCGAGGTGTGCATACGCTGCAACACCTGTGAAGCTACCTGCCCGGTGGGCGCAGTCACGCACGACAGCCGCAACTATGTGGTCGATGCGGACAAGTGCAACCACTGCATGGCTTGCGTGCCGCCGTGCCCTACGGGTTCGATTGACCATTGGTTGCCGGTGTTGCGCAGCAAGGCCTACACCTTGGCAGAGCAGTTGTCCTGGGATGAACTGCCCGCCGCGCAAAGTGTGGAGGCGGTGTCTGCCGCTTCGCAAGTGTCGGGCAGCACGGCGTTTGAAACAGCGGCTACTTCTGTTCCGGTCACCGCCACCGCTACCGCCACCGTAGTGCATGCCGCCTCTTTGGGCGCCACCTTGCCGCCGTGGTCAGCAGCACATCCGTACACGAATTTGCATGCCCCGAAGTCGCCGATCACTGCGACGGTGGTGGGCAATATGCAAGTGAATGAAGCAGGAACAGATAACGAGACGCACCACATCGTGCTGGACTTCGGCAGCATGCCGTTTCCTGTACTCGAAGGCCAATCGGTGGGCATCGTGCCGCCCGGCGTGGACGCGAACGGCAAGCCGCACCATGCACGCCAATATTCAGTAGCCAGCCCGCGCAACGGTGAACGCCCCGGTTACAACAATTTGTCATTGACGGTGAAACGTGTCGTGCAAGACCACCAAGGTCAAGCTGTGAAAGGCGTGGCATCCAACTATTTGTGCGACTTGAAAACCGGCGACAGCGTGCAAGTGATTGGCCCGTTCGGCAGCAGTTTTTTGATGCCCAACCATCCCGGCAGCCATCTCGTGATGATTTGCACCGGCACGGGCAGTGCACCCATGCGCGGCATGACCGAGTGGCGCAGACGCATACAAGCGAACGGCAAATTTCAAGGCGGCAAGCTGATGTTGTTTTTTGGCGCTCGCACACAGCAAGAGTTGCCCTACTTCGGACCGTTGCAAAAACTGTCCAAAGATTTCATCGATATTCACTTTGCGTATTCACGCACGCCCGGCGCACCCAAACGCTATGTGCAAGACGCGATGCGCGACGCGTCCACCGAATTGGCCGCTTTACTGCAAGACCCGCAAACCCATTTTTATGTCTGCGGCTTGAAAGCCATGGAAGAGGGTGTGTTGCAGGCCTTGCATGACATTGCGGTGGGTGCGGGCTTGGATTGGACTTTTGTCGCCGAGAGATTGAAGCAAGAGGGCAGGTTGCAGTTGGAGACTTATTGAGGGCGTGTTGCTTGCATGACTTGTACCTTTAAAAGTACACTTTTAAAAAAACGCATAGAGACACTTCCTTAAAACAAACAAACTCACGCAAAACAACTAAATCCAACAAGCATTCAGGAAGCAGCTTTGATGACTTCTTGATCGAAGATGGCATGTATGAAGCAGTGCAAGCCCGCGCCCTAAAGCGGGCATTGGCCGAACAACTGAGTGATGCCATGCAAACTGGAAATATCAGCAAGGTGGCTATGGCTCAGCGCATGGTGACGAGCCGGTCTCAACTAGACCGGGTGCTTGATCCGGATAATTTGTCTATTCAATTGGATACGCTGATCAAGGCGGCCAGGGCGGTAGGGAAGACGGTTGCGATAAGGTTGAATTAAAGAGCTTTACGATTTGATTTGCTTGAAAAAATTCATTAGCAGAGGTAACATGTTACCCAAATATGGCCCGACTTATCAAGGAAAACCTTATGTCAAACCTCAACAACTCAGCACTTAAAGTGGCTCGCTCCAGGGAGCGTATGCGTGCAGCTGGGCTTAGACCAGTGCAATTTTGGGTACCTGATACGCGATCGAACAGCTACGTCGCCGAGTTGCGTTTGCAATGTCTTGCTTTGAAAGAGGATGCTGCAGAAAAAGACGTATTGGGCATGACCACAGAAGCAGCTGGCCTCGTTGAGGGCTGGCAATGACAAAACGTGGGGACCTAGTCACGGTGTCATTGTCTGGGGACTATGGAAAACCCCGTCCTGCACTCGTCATTCAAAACGATTTGCTGGACGAACTTGACAGCGTGGTGCTGTGTCCCGTGACCAGCGATATGCGCACAGCAGATTTCAGAGTCACTTTAGAACCTACGCCGTCGAATGGATTGCTTCAAATATCACAAGTGATGGTGGATAAATTGTCAACTTTGCCGCGTCATAAAGTTGGCGAAACCTTTGGTCGACTGGAAGTTGAAAAAATGCGCGCGGTCGACAGAGCCATGATGTTGGTGATAGGCGTGATTTAAAAAATATGTGTAATGACACTAAATCGTTTGAGCCAGTTTGAGGTTAAGTGGACAGCGATCAATTAAATGAAAAGTTAGTCTGGCAGATACAGACTTTAATCGTTTCGTAACTTGTCAGCGATTGCCGGAAGCAGGCCAATAGCAAAATAATTCAATATGGGGCTTTCATTGCCATCAGACCAACTTTCATGTCTGAGTAAAAAATGAACAAGCTGGCGCAAGCGCATGAAAGCTAATGACCTGACTGCTATCTCAGGCGCCTCTCTTGTTTCAGCAAGCGAGTTATCTGGCTTGGCATCTTGCCGTTGCCCAATGCGCTTTTGAATTTCAGATTGTCTATGCGCGCGTCACCACGAGCCACGACCAACACATCGCGGCCATCGCTTAAGCGAAACGCCAATGTCTTGGCGATGCGCCCGGGCTCGACGCCGTGCGCGGCTGCGGCCAGCGCCACGGTGGCGGTGTTGGCCTTGGTTTCCAAAATCGGAATATCGAGTTGCAATGCTTGAAAAAATGCTTGGACAGAAGACAGGCTCATGGTGGCAATGGATGTGGCGGTAACATGATTCTCAGACATTCGCGCAAGGCCCTGCCATGAACACCGACCCCACACCGATTGCCAGCATCGAACAACGGCTGGACGCCATACAAACTGTGTTGCATCGACACGGTATGCAGCCTGCCGAATTCATAGAGGCGTTTGACGAACTGGCGCACGAGCATTGGGTGCCGGCCAATGGCGCAGGTTTGATTGCACGCGCATGGACTGACCCTGCGTTCAAACAGTTGTTGATGACCGATGGCATGGCCGCGGTGCGCGAAGCGGGTTTGAGCATGCCTGTGCACCACCGCCATTTCGTCGTGCTGGAAAACACCGCCGACATACACAACGTGATTTGTTGCACCTTGTGTTCATGCACCGCGTTCACCCTCATCGGCTTGCCACCGGATTGGTACAAAGACCTGGCTTACCGTTCGCGCGTGGTGCGCGAAGCGCGCACAGTGTTGCACGAAATGGGCTTGGACTTGCCCGCGCAAACGCAAATTCGCGTCTGGGACACCACCGCCGATACGCGGTACATGGTGATGCCGCAACGCCCGTCGGGCACCGACGCCATGACGGTGGATCAACTCACGGCGCTGATCAGCAAGGACGCGCTGATCGGCGTGGCATTGATTTAAAGGAAAACACATGGACGGCATGCACGACATGGGTGGCAAGCAAGGCTTCGGCAAGGTGAAACACAGCCGCGACGCGGCGGTGTTTCATGCGGAATGGGAAGTGCGGGCGAATGCTTTGTACAGCTTGGCGGTGAAAAGCGGTGTGTTCAACATGGACGAATACCGCCATGCGATCGAGCGCATGACACCGCAGCATTACCTGAGCGCCGGTTATTACGAACGCTCGCTCACCAGTCTGGCCACGCTGTGCGTGGAAAAAGGGTTGGTGACCCGCGAAGAACTGGAGCAACTCGCAGGCGGTGCATATCCCTTGGCCATGCCCTCAGCCGCGGGGCGTAGCAACCACGCCAACCGCGTCTCTTTTCTGCCAGGCGATCACGTGCGTGTGCGCGATGAGCATGTGTCTGGTCATGTGCGCATGCCCGCTTACATACGCGGCAAACATGGCGTGGTCATCAGTCAATCACCGGCTTATCCGTTGGCGGATGCGCACGGTCATGGCTTGCATGCCGACGATGAACCGACCTACGATGTGCGTTTTGAAGCCGCGCATTTGTGGCCGCAAGGCGCAGAGGCTGCGCAAGTGCATGTGGCGGTGTTTGAAAGTTATTTGGAGTTACATACATGAGCGATACAGACAGCAC
Source organism: Limnohabitans sp. (assembly GCF_046052765.1). Lineage (GTDB taxonomy): Bacteria > Pseudomonadota > Gammaproteobacteria > Burkholderiales > Burkholderiaceae_C > Limnohabitans. The sequence goes on from NZ_JAVLFQ010000043.1 coordinate 9,336, forward strand.
GCTGGCGCAATTTGATGTGGCTGGCGCCGAGCGCCTGGAAAAAATTTACCTCACACCCGATGTGGTGCAACAGCGCGAACAGATTTTTCAACTGTTAGATGTCAAGCCGGGTATGAAAGCGCTGGATATCGGTTGCGGCCCTGGCCTCACCAGTTGGGCGCTGGCGCAAGCCGTGGGTGGTAGCGGACATGTGGACGCGATCGATATCGCGCCGCCCATGTTGCAACTGGCCGCGCGCCGTTGCGCCGATGCCAAGCAAGTAGCGTTTCACCAAGCCGATGTGTTGCAACTGCCGTTTGCGGATGCCAGCTTTGATGTGTCGCTGGCCACGCAAGTGTATGAATACGTGGCTGACATTGACAATGCTTTGCATGAACTCGCGCGGGTGATGAAACCCGCCGCGCAGGTATTGCTGGTCGACACAGACTGGGAGTCATGCGTATGGGCTTGCCGTGACGAAGCGCGCATGCGGCGCATGATGCTAGGCTGGAGCCAGCATATTCCGCATCCGCAATTGCCGCGTACGCTGATACAGCGCATGCAGCGTGCGGGTTTTGTCGATGTGCAAGTGCACACGATTCCGCTCTTGAACATGAATTACAGCATCGACACTTTCAGCGGCGGCATGATGGGTTTCATCGCATCGTTTGTCAGCGGTTTGCAGGACTACGGTCCGCAACTCGTTGCCGATTGGCAAGCCGATGTCAGCAGCATGGCAGACGCAGGCGGTTATTTCTTCAGCCTGAACCGTTATGTGTTTGTGGCGCGTAAGACCTGATACGTTTTCCACCGCCTGTACAACCACCACACGATCATCAGGTTCAACGCGTTCCACGCCACGCCATTGATAAACGCCGCGTGGTAAGAACCGCTGACATCAAAAATTTTGCCGGACAACCAACCGCCCAATGCCATGCCAACCAGCGAGGCCATGATGATGGTGCCGGTGCTAGCCCCTACACTCGCCGCCGGAAAATGTTCGCGCACGATGATGGCGTAAGACGGCACGATGCCGCCTTGAAACAAACCAAACATCGCCGACACCACATACAGCGGCACCAGCCCGTCAAACGGTAAAAACATCAACAGCGCAATACCTTGCAACACCGAGCCCAGCAGCAAAGTGCGTATGCCGCCGATGCGGTCGCAAATCGCACCTGAAACCAAGCGGCTGACGATGCCGCAAGCCAACATCAGCGACAACATTTCCGCGCCACGTGCCGCGCCGAAACCTAAGTCGCTGCAATACGCCACGATATGCACTTGCGGCATGGCCATGGCCACACAACAACCGACGGCTGCCAGACTGAGCAGCCATTGCGCTTGCGATACCGACAAACCAAACGGCTGGTCTGAGGCCACCACACCGGTGTGGCTGACGGGTGCATGTGCCAGTTGCGGCGGACGCTCGCGCATGCGCAAAGCCAGCAAGCCCATCCCCACACCGCAAAACAATCCTATGCACACATACGTACTGCGCCAACCGATGTGCATCACGCCCCATTGCGCGATGGGCGGCCACAAAGTGCCGGCCAAATAATTGCCACTCGCGCACACCGCGACGGCGATGCCGCGGCGCTTGTTCCACCATTGACCGGTGTCGGCCAATAGCGGCGCGAATGTGGACGCGATACCCAACAAACCCATCAGGCCTTGCGCCAATGCAAAGCCGACGATGCCGCCCGCCATACCCCCCCAGACAAAACCACCCGCCACACCGGCTGCGCCCACGGCCAACACGCGGGCGATGCCAAAGCGATCCGCCCAACGCCCCAACCACATGCCGCCGAAACCAAAGCCCAACATGCACAAGGTATAGGGGATGGACGCGTCAGCGCGGCTGATGCCGAACTCGGTTTGCACCGTCGGCAACACCACCGACACAGCGTACATGCCGCTGTTGCCCAGCAGCATGAGCAGCAAGGTGGTCAGCAATCGCCACGCGGCTTTGCGTGAATCGATGTCGGCGGGGGTGG
>NZ_JAVLFQ010000044.1:0-1755 GCF_046052765.1 Limnohabitans sp.
CAGCAAATTCAACTACAGATAAAGCGCAGTCACCTAGCATTGAAGAAAGTGTTAAGAAATTAAAAAATTTATTAGAAAAGGGTTTGATAACTGAGCCTCAGTTTAATGAGCAGCTGAAAGACATATTGAAAGATTAAATGCCATCTTAAAGAACATTGATAAAAGATACTATGTCATTAAGAATTCTACTTTTAGTCCTATTTTTAACATTGAATGCATGTTCACAAGACGAGCAATTTGCTTGTAACGGATGGGGATTAAAACTAACAAGTAATAGTGCTTTATATGGACCTATGACACTCAATTACTGCAACAAAAGTGGTGTCCAAAAAACTTACCAATCAGATTGCAATTCAAAGGATGGATACTATTTAATTTTTGACACTGTTACCTACGAAGTGACAACATTCAATACGACAACAACACTTCCTATGCAAAGAACACAATGCGCTATAAAAAAATAAAGGAATAGTATTGAAGTGCTGTTAACCCCACTGCCACCCTCGTAAATTATCCACTTCACTCTGCGAGCAAACGACTTTCTGTACAGATGCTTGATTGAATGAATGGGGGGATAGTGCTACTAACAATGTCTAGTGCATCATTGTCTGTGTATCCCACTTGTTTTGTTATGTAACCCAACCAACCCGCGCCACAAGTCACAGGCTTGACGCACAGTTGTTTGTTGGCAAAGTCACAGCGTTCAAATGCTGCTTGAGTATGGTGGGATATGTTGTGTATGTGTGTTGTTGGTATGTTGCCTATTGCCAAATGCAAGTGAACCAGCTTGTGTGTGTTTCTTCCTTCCACTACTGCAATCACAAGTGGCTTTGCCCAGTTCTGTTTATTTTTGTGTTTTGCTTGGTTGCCGTAAAGTTCGTTGGTTAGTTGTGCTGTGAAAAATCTAATAGTGCTGCGTAGCTTGTCTTCGTTCAAGTATTCTCTAAATTCGTAGCATTCGTCACCATAGTTTGTAAATCTACGAACACGTATCAGCGCTGATTGTTTGAGCGTAAGTGTCACAGCTGTTTGCACGAACTGTGAATAAGGTGCAATGTGTTGTCTGTAGGCTTGTTGTAGTCTTTGTCCACTTGTGAGTTGCTGCATATGATTATTTATGCAGAACCAAAGCAAATCAACAAAAACCAATGCGAATCACACTGAATTTCAGTCGTCCAACACAGTCAAAAAAAGCAAACTACAGGCACTCGTTCAACAACAAGGAGAAAGAAATGAGTGCATTTACAGGATTGAAATTGGTAGCAGCAAAACGTCCACAAGCAGCCACACCCATAGTGCAGCGGCGCAACAAGCTGAGCAATCAGCTGTTTCAACAAATTGAACTGGCACGCTGCTTGAGTGAGGGAAAAACATACTCACCCACACGACTTCGCAACATACGGGACAAGCTCACAGGTGAGCGTCGCACTGTGGAGGCTGTGAAACGTGTACGTCAGTGGTGGTTTGTGAGTGACACAGGCAAGGTGTGCTTGCAAGTGCGTTACGGCACGCGGGTGATTGAATTAGCAAAAGGCAAGAACAGCATTGAAGTTGGCACAGCAGCTGAACTGCTCACAGTGTTGTCAACTGTGAAATTAGCTGTTGAAGCAGGTGACTTGGATGCACAGATTGACGCAGCCAGTGCTGCTGTGCGTGAGAGGTTTGCTCAGTAACTTTACGTTTGTATCCCTTAAATAAATATGCATAAGGGGTGCAAACATGAAAATAAATGAATTCGCCAGTGCTGCAGACGCA
>NZ_JAVLFQ010000045.1:0-5411 GCF_046052765.1 Limnohabitans sp.
AAAGCAATGCAATCAGCAAGTGGCTCTGCGCCTGTCAACGGTTGCGGATAGCTCCAAGCCACTCTGGGTAAACATCGTTCGCTATCAAACAGATCCCAATAAAGGGCAGGACCTTTCCATTCACAAAAAGATCCACTACCTGCAGAAAGCAAAAATGTCTTGTCTACGTCGGGTATCTGTAGATAAAAGGCTGGAAGATGTGATATTTGCGGTGAAGCGTCAAGGCTTGCGTTGCACACGCACAGGTGCGGAAATCATGCCTTGTGGAAGTACAACTCCTCTTATCGCTGCTTGAGCCAGCTTGAAAAATACATCAGTGTTGTCCATCACACCAGTGAATGCATAGGCCCCGGGACCAAAGGCAGATAAAGGAACGTCAGTTGCGGTGTGTGTGGCGCTGTCTCCAGGCACCTGGCCTGTGATCATGTATTTACCTTCTTGATCACGCGCTAAGAGGCCAGACGGGTATGTGGACAAGGGCTCTTGTTTGGTGAAAGGCTGTTGGTTGTCCTGCAGGGGTTGCGGGTTGGTTCGGAAGTCTTCCATACGGTCTGCGTTGGAACCATAGCCTACCAATAATCTGTTGTCGATATCAGTGGTTTGGGGATAGCCGTCAGCGTCGATCTTGTATTTGGGAAAGCCCGCTTGCTCATAAACGCCAACCACTTCATTGCGCAATGCCGTGCCGCTTCCTTCCCGCACCAGGGCTTGAAGACGCGAGTCGCTTACTTTAGAGCCGCCAATGAGTGCTACCCCAGCACATTCGTGATCGGCAGTGACAATAACGAGGGTATCTGAGCGGCGTTGTGCATAAGCCTTCGCAAGGGCGATGGCACGGTCAAACTCGATGATGTCTAGTAACCAGCGCTCAGTGTCCATCGCATGAGCCTGCTTGTCGATAGATGCGCCTTCTACCATCAAAACAAATCCCTTTTGATGGCGGTCTAGGATAGCCAATGCTTTGCCTGTCATTTCGTCGAGCATTGGCTGGTCGGGAAAACCGTAATCGTCAACGACACGACCACTTTGACCTAGGGCTTTGGCGCGGCGACCATCAATTTTGTCCAATGCCACATTCATATTGGAAAGCGCAAACAGGCCCAATAAGCGATCTGTTGTTGCTGGGTCAATTGCGTCTAACGAGCTTTTATCAGAAGTGTAGGTAAACCCTGCGGCTTGAAAGTCGGCCAAAAGATTGCGATCTTTGTCTAGACTACCCGTGGCTGCGCCCCAGCGTTTGACAATGTCCGCGGTGTGGGCGTCGGTGTTCGAGAAGACATAGTCTGTACGGTCACCGCGAGCCGACCCAGGGGTCGATGCTGGTAAAAACCATTTGCGCCCGCCACCCATCAACACGGTAAGTCCTGTCAAACCTCGGTCGTCCAAATACTGGTCTACGATACCTGTACCAGCACCCCGGTTGCTGGTGTGTACAGCATTACCAGCAGGCGTGGCGTCAAAGACATCAGCAGTGGTCACCAATCCCAGCGCTTTTCCTTGGGTGCGATGAAGGTATTCGCTGAGATACTCGATGCGTGGATTATCGAACGCGTCTAATGTGTCATCAGGGAAAACGCCCTCAGAGTTGTTGTTATTCTTATTTCCAGAAACATAAGCGGTCATGCCGGGCGATGAATCAGTTACTATCGAATTAAGCGATGCTGTCTTGACCATACCTGTCACCGGAAAGGTATCCATAGCCATGGGTGTGATAGCTTTCCCCTGCGCGTAGCCGCCAGCCACAATGCGTGCCGCAGTGCGCTGCGCAGCGCCCATGCCGTCACCCAACAAAACGATGATATTTTTTATTTTTTGTCCACCTTTCACAAGCGCTACAACTTCAAAGTTACCTTGGACAGTAACTGTCTGACCGTCGCTTTGCGTGGCGCTTACACGAAAGGTATGAATACCCGGTGTGTCAACGCTAAATGCGCGCACGGTAGCCAATGCTGCGTTGGCTGGTATTCCTTTGATACACAGTGTTTCGCAGTTTTTCAACGATGTGGTGGCATTGATGTCTTTACCGTTCAAGGAAAAGGTTGCGCTGACAATTTGCTTTTCAGCCGCATCAGGACGAATGGTTGCCTGCAAATCAAAACGCTGACCTGGTAGAAATCGGGCGATCACTGGCGCAGCTTGACCGCTACTGAAAAGTTCACTTGGCGGTGTAAGTCGCGTGACAGTGGGTGCTGCCTGCATGCTTGGGCTAGCTAGGCAAGACATGGCGATTAAAAAGAAACGGTGTATTTTTGAAAAATGTTGATTCATGGATGATTTACTAAAGAGATTAACGTTGGCTTGAGGAGACTAACAATGCGCTAATGTTTGTGTTGCATGGAATGTTGGTAGTTGAGATATTCAAATCGATTCATGGTCCGAGTACCGACCGAAGGAAGTCTTAACCGAACCCAAGAGACTCGACCATCTAGGCTTTCTTTTGGGCCCACGTCAAGCTCGCCCACGACATCAATCATCCCTCGGGTGTATGCGACAAAGCTGTCTTGTTGCTCAGGGGCAAGCTCTACAAGTACCGTCGCAGGCGGTAAATCGTCGGCCTCACCATCAGCATGTTGGCTCATAAGAACCGGACGCTGCGCAAGCAAGAACTGGCCTGCTGAAACTTTTTCTTGCTGGACCATGTAGCCAGCCAGTCGCACCTGTCGGCCTTGAGCTTGCAGCAGTTGCTCTTTCAATATCAAGCCACCTGAGCCTATTGGACGTACAAAAAAATCGCTAAATGCCAACGTGACAAGTGGGGTGTCTGGAGTTTGTGCTTTTACAGAACTCACATTCAGTAAAGCTATGAAAATGGCGGAAGTGATAACCAGCCCGACAAGTGCTGAGTCAAGTAATTTTATGAAACGAACAACCATTAAATAAATTCGAGCTGCAAAGTTTGAATAAAGAAGACAAATCATTTGAAAAATATATTAGCACTACCTTATGACAAAACATAACTTTAAAGTATCTCTACTTGAATTGAGAAATCCAAAATAACAGGTGTTTACGGTTGTAAATTAGCTGGTGGTAAGTTGTATATTTCATCTAACTTTCTGGACAAAACAGTCAAATTTGGGCTCATTGCTCGCTATCTTACGGTCGAACTACCAAGCGCAGGCGCAGGCCTGGCTTCAGATTTTTGAAAATCGGAAACTTTTGGGCCGTGCAAGTTATCGTGACTTGGCGTACAAAGTGAGTGGCCTACGGAGTAGAGACCGTGTCATACATCGTGTAATTGTTTGCAATTGGTAGGCTACTCAAACTATGAGGTTGCTAGAAATACTATGAGGAATTAACATAAGTGCATGGTTGATTGGAGTTACTGTCCTGCTGTAGAACTTGCCCCCGAGGTTGTAAGCGGAGCTTGGGTGTTTCGAGGTACCCGCGTGCCTGTAGTTGCTTTATTCGAAAATCTTGAGGATGGTGTAACTGTCAACGAGTTTGTTGAGTTGTTTCCTGGCATAAATTTGATGCATGCCCGTAGCGTTTTAGAGCACGCCGCCAAAAGTACAGTGGTTCTTAACCTTGAAAATCTTATTTGATCAAGGGAGACCTGATCCATTAAGTGTTCATATATCCGATCACCGTGTGTCAACATCTTATGAGCTTGGGTGAGGGTTAGGCTTGCATCGTTTTCATCAAGCAATCTATTTAAGGCAGCGTGGTTTGTGTGCATGCGTTTAGCAAGCTCAGTTTTGGTAAATTTCTGAACTTTGATTTCTTTCTACCAAGCAATAACTCTTGAATGACTTACTTCAAATCACGGTAAAAATTTTCATGCGGTCCAACCGCCTCAAGATACACCAATTTAAGTTCCTCGCCGATTGTGTATCCCAGCAAGTAAAGCTGTCCTCGGCTTCGAAATTTATAAACATATATGGATGATAAATCACCTTTTTTCTTGTCCCCAATCTTTGGAGAAGCTTCAACTGTGGCAACTGCTGTATCTACATCCGAGGCAATGTTGTCATGCAGTTTTTTTTATTGACGCGCAAATCTGCGGCTCTGTAATGCTTGATACGTCATTTGCGGCTACGTGGTTGAAATGGAGTTGCATCGCTGCGTGGCTCTTTCATCGAAGCTAATACTTGCACAACAAAATCTACAGGTAATTCAGGATTGTCGATTGCAGCTCGCCCAACAGTTGCCCAAAACTCAATCTGACCAGCAATTGTTCGGTGTTCAGCTTTGGCTTCGCTTTTTGCTTGCTCTTATAGCTGGTTGTCAATTCGTACTGGCATACCCATAGTTAAACACCTTTGCTACAAATGTAGTTTAAGTTTATAGCTTGCATAAAATTTTCTCAACTGCTGTGTGGTGACGAAATATAAATTTTTGAAAATGTCACAAATCCTGTTGCATATCTTTGACTGCACAACTCGGACTCGAACTCAAATCTGCAAAAGTTCGACTCCATGTATGGGTGTAGCGTTAGAGACGTAAAGGATTGGCCTCTTCGTCGCGGAGCTTGATTAGATCCGCAGCTGTCAATTCAACATCTTTGCCGTCAAGTGAGACAAGGATACTGGTGTTGGTTTTGATAGCAAGATCTTCGGCTGATCGAACCGCACGAAGCATCGCGGCATATGAGCCTGCTAAATCTGGGTCTGATGACGTACGGATCTCTTTGGGATTCATTTGTTGCTCCAGTCAATCAATTTGGGTGGGCGGTGATAGCTGTCAAAGATGGCCCAGGAATCAACAACCTTGCGGTAACGCTCGTGAAAATTTTCCAAGCCTGCTAAAGCGTCGGCGAATCACATCTTCAGGAATGTTGTGCCCACCTTGCAGAACACGGCGTGCAACCCTTGACACTGCAATGTCTTCATTGGGCAGCAACAAGAACCAGAGCTTAACTTGGTAGCCATGAGCTTGGCACAAGGCTATCTTTTTCAAGTAGACCATGCCAGACAGCGTGGTTTCAAACGCAAAGCTGTGACCAGCATCCACGCACTCATCAATTTCTTCCAGCATCAAGCGGCCAGCCTTGAAGGATGCAGTCTCTGGATTGAACGGAGCCAAACCCGCAGCGATCAAGTCGGCGTTGATAAACCTAAAGGTTTGGGCTTCAGCAGGTAAAAAGTCACGGGCAAATGTGGTTTTGCCTGCGCCGTTGGGTCCTGCAATGATGATGATTTTTTTCAAATCTAAACGATTTTTTCTAGATTTTATGCTCTGAAGGGCTACAGATGCCTAAAAACAAAAAAGGGCATGTAAGCCCCGTGTTTGTTGGCTCCTCGACCTGGGCTCGAACCAGGGACCTACGGATTAACAGAAATCCAGGCTCGTTAAATACCTATATAAATCAATGACTTACCTGTGAAAATAGCTGCCGTGTAATATTTCGTGTAATTGGTCAAAATTTGTAAATTACAAATTTTCCAGCGTTTTGGTCAAATTTGCACTTGTAG
>NZ_JAVLFQ010000046.1:0-33888 GCF_046052765.1 Limnohabitans sp.
CCTAATAAATATTTACGAAGTTACATACAGCACATCAAACCAGTGAATATTCTTTGGTATGTTTTATGGTATGTAAAAAGTAAAAACGGCCCGAAGGGCGCATAAATAAAGGCTATCTGGCGGAAACGAAGGGATTCGAACCCTTGATGAGGCTCAACACCCCATACTCCCTTAGCAGGGGAGCACCTTCGGCCACTCGGTCACGTTTCCTGTGAGTCAAATTATGCCTGATTCTGCTCCAGTTCAAAGGCTTTATGCAAAGAGCGCACAGCCAATTCGAGGTATTTTTCATCAATTACCACGGAAGTCTTTATTTCGCTCGTGGAAATCATCTGAATATTGATACCCTCGCCGCTCAAACAAGCAAACATTTTGCTGGCCACACCCACATGGCTGCGCATACCAATGCCAACGATGGATACTTTGCAAATCTTGTTATCGCCCTGCACTTCGGGGTTACCCAACTCGGGCAGCGCCTTGTTTTTGAGTAATTCGATGGCTCGGGCATGGTCATTGCGGTTGACTGTGAAACTGAAATCCGTCAGTCCGCCCTTGCTGATATTTTGAATGATCATGTCGACTTCAATATTCGCTTCTGCGACAGTACCCAGAATCTTGTGGGCGATACCTGGTTTATCAGGTACCCCGATGATGGAAATTTTGGCTTCGTCGCGCGTAAAAGCTATGCCGGATACGATGGCTTGTTCCATTTGTTCGTCTTCCTCAAAAGTAATCAGAGTACCCGAACGGGCTTCCTCTGTGATGTCTATATCCCAAGGGGTAAAACTCGATAAAACTCTGAGCGGTACCTTGTATTTGCCAGCAAATTCTACCGAGCGAATCTGCAATACCTTGCTGCCCAGCGATGCCATCTCCAACATTTCCTCAAAGCTTACCGTGTGCAGCCGTCTTGCCTCTGGCACCACGCGGGGATCCGTGGTGTAAACACCATCTACATCCGTGTATATCAAACACTCTGCAGCTTTCAAAGCGGCTGCTACAGCCACAGCAGAGGTGTCTGATCCTCCGCGTCCTAACGTTGTGATGTGGCCTAGTGGATCCACACCTTGAAAGCCAGTGATGATGACGACTTTGCCTTGTAACAAATCGTTGCGGACACGAACATCATCAATGGATTCAATGCGGGCTTTGGTGAACGCGCTGTTGGTGTGGATTGGCACTTGCCAGCCTGCATAGCTGACTGCATCAATGCCTTGTGTTTGCAATGCAATGGCAAGCAAGGCAGAGGATGCTTGCTCTCCGGTAGCAGCTAATGCATCCAGCTCTCTAAAGTACGAATCACTGTAAGCGTCACCAGCAAGTTCCTTCGCTAAACCAAGCAGTCGGTTGGTTTCGCCGCTCATGGCCGATGGCACAACCACCATTTGGTGTCCAGCCTTGGCCCATTTAGCCACGCGCTTTGCCACGTTTTGAATGCGTTCGGTCGACCCCATCGAGGTGCCGCCGTATTTATGAACGATTAAAGCCATGAATTGGTTATGGGTGGTCAGTCAAAGCTTTAAATTGTACCAACCGATGACATCGCCAACTCTTTTGACATGTCCACGGCCCACTTTGATGTCAATTGCATGTCCCTTGGTTTGACAGGCCGCTATTTGAACCAACAGAGCTTCTAATTGACTCGAGCTGGCCTGAGCGCCACAGTGACTGAGCCACAACCTCAATACATTGACTTGTCTGGCATCACTGAGTTGCTGCAAGCGTGAAATCACTGGTGGTTCACCCACTAACTCCAAATCCAGTTGCGCCAGCGTGACCAACAATTGTTGCGCCTGAGCAGAATGCCTGGCACTGCGGGCAAATGTCTGACGAAAGGCGGGAAATGCTTTTTGCAGCACAGGCAGTAATTGATGTCGAATCAGATTGCGAGTGAATTGTTGGTCAAGGTTGCTAGGGTCTTCTACCCAAGCCACGCCGGTAGACAACAACCAATCACGAATATCTGCGCCAGGTACCTTGAGCCAAGGTCTGTGCAACACCAAGCCATGACGTTCTGTTTTTTCAGGCATGGCGGACAAGCCCGGCAAGCCCGCGCCACGCGATAAGGCCAGCAACAAGGTTTCGACTTGATCATCCGCATGTTGAGCCAAAGCGACGTCGGCAATATTTCCGCCCCAATGGGATTTCAAAGCAGATGCGATGGCGTTGTAGCGACCGCGCCTGGCGGCCTCCTCAGGACTTTCGCCTTGCGCATGCCGTGCATCAATTCGCTCAATCGCTAGCGGAACTTGCAGTTGTTCGCATAATTTTTCGCAATGAAGGGCAAAGTCGCCAGCCGCCTGCTGTATGCCATGGTGAACGTGTACCGCTTTGACCTGATTGGGCCAACGAGCCACGCATGCCAACAGCATGGCGGTGGAGTCTGCACCTCCGCTCAAAGCAACTGCAAAAGGGAGTTCCGGTTTGAAATGCTTTAAAGACAGGGACGCCGGTGGTCCCACTGCCATGAAGCCTGATTCAACGTGTTTCAGCTTTGGTGTCGTTGAATCGGCCATAACTTTGCAGCCGTTCGTAACGCCTGTCCAGTAACTCTATCGGCTTGAGATCGCTCAGTTGACGCCAAGCATCATTCAGTCCGCGTTTGAGTTGAGAAGCCATCAATTTGGTATCACGGTGCGCGCCACCTACTGGCTCATTCACTATTTTGTCAACCAGGCCCAAGGCCTTGAGTCGGTGTGCAGTGATGCCAAGCGCATCTGCAGCATCCGAAGCACGATCAGATGTCTTCCACAAAATGGAAGCACAACCCTCAGGGCTGATGACCGAATAAATGGAATACTGCAACATCAGCAACTGGTCGGCGACACTGATGGCCAGTGCGCCGCCAGATCCGCCCTCACCAATGATGGTGGTAATGATGGGCACTTGCAATTGCGCCATCTCGTAAATATTGCGACCTATGGCCTCACTTTGACTGCGCTCTTCTGCATCAATACCTGGAAACGCACCCGGTGTATCAACAAACGTAAAAACCGGCAGTTTGAATTTTTCTGCGGTTTTCATCAGGCGCAACGCCTTGCGGTATCCCTCTGGACGTGTCATACCAAAATTGCGAGCGGTTCGCTCTTTGGTGTCTCGTCCCTTTTGCTGCCCCAAGACCATGCAAGCATTACCGTTAAAACGCGCCAGACCGCCGACAATGCTCAAGTCATCAGAAAAATGGCGGTCACCGTGCATTTCAACAAAGTCTGTGAATATTTCACTGATGTAATCCAACGTATAAGGACGCTCTGGATGACGCGCAATCTTAGTGATCTGCCAAGGGGTCAGATCACTGTAAATATCTTTGGTCAACAGTTGGCTTTTTTTAGATAACTGTTCAATCTCTTGAGATATGTCTACAGCTGATTCAACTTGTACATAACGCAGTTCTTCAATTTTCGACTCTAGCTCTGCGATAGGTTGTTCAAAATCCAGAAATGTTCTTTTGGCCAATCGGTTCTCCTTAATGGCAAAGTACGCTCAATTGCTTAGTAGGCAACAGGCTGTGGATCCAGCGAACGCCAAATATACCAAGTTGCCACACTGCAATAAGGATGCCAAGCGGCAGCCACTTCGCGGGCATCGCTGCGACTGACGTCTTCGCCGGAAAAATAATTTTTACTGATGCCGTTGATCAGGCCGACATCATCCAGGGGCAGTACATTGGGGCGGAGCAAATAAAAGATCAAAAACATCTCTGCGGTCCATCGACCAATACCGCGAATCGCGACCAGTTCCTCAATGATGGCCTCGTCGTCCATGTCGGACCATTGCCGCGTGTGCACCGCTCCGTTAGAAAAATGCAAAGCGAGGTCAACCAGGTATTCCACCTTTCGTGCTGACAAACCAGCAGCTCGCATATCGTCAACTTTGAGCTTTAGCACAGCGGCTGGGGTCAGGGTTTTGCTCAGAGCAGCGAATTTATCCCACACCGACTGTGCAGCTTTGACAGAAATTTGTTGCCCCACAATACTGCGCGCCAGTGTGACAAAGGCGTTGCCACGCGACTCCAAACAAACATCGCCGAACTGAGGAATCAAGCGCCTCATCACCCGGTCTTTTTTAGCCAAATGCTTGCATGCCTCTTCCCAGTAAGCGGGCGTGACGCGTTTGACGGGCAACGAATGACTGGGCATCAAGCACGCTCCCACAAAGTACCTTGCGCCGAATCTTTGAGCACGATACCCAAGCCCAACAACTGTTGCCGAATTTGATCAGCCTTGGCAAAGTCTTTGGCCTGCTTGGCGATAGCCCGCGCTGCAATCAATTCGTCAATCTGTAAGGTTTCATCACCCGCGTCTGAATGGCTAGCGGTTTGTAAGAACACCAGCGGATCGGTTTGCAACAAACCCAACACACCGCCAAGGGCTTTGAGCAACCCGCTTAATTGATGGGATTGTGATCGGTTGACTTCTGTCGCGAGATCAAACAGCACAGCCACCGCCTCGGGTGTACCAAAATCCTCGTCCATAGCTGTTTTAAATCGCGCTGCATAAGATTGTTGCCAGTCAATACTGACAGTTTGTGGCGCCACAGTTTGTAATGCGGTGTAAAGCCGTTTCAGTGATGCGCGGGCATCGTCTAAATGTTGATCGCTGAAGTTCAATGGACTGCGGTAATGGCTACGCACCACAAAGAAACGCACTTCCTCTGGCCGGTATTGCTTGAACACATCTCTGATGGTGAAGAAATTACCCAGGCTTTTAGACATTTTGACGTTATCTACATTGATAAAGCCGTTGTGCATCCAATAATTGGCCAAAGTAACACCGTGGGCACCTTCACTTTGTGCAATTTCGTTTTCATGATGAGGAAACTGCAAATCAGCGCCACCACCATGTATGTCAAAAGACTGACCCAACAAGTTGCAAGCCATGGCTGAGCACTCGATATGCCAACCCGGCCGTCCACTGCCAAAAGCGCTGTCCCATTTGACATCCGCGGGCTCTTCTGGCTTGGCGGCTTTCCACAATACAAAGTCCAACGGGTCTTGCTTGCCGTCTGACACCGCAACGCGTTCACCTGCATGCAATTCATCTAATGATTTACCGGACAACTTGCCATAACCAGCAAATTGACGAACTGCGTAATTCACATCGCCATTGGCGCTGCGGTAAGCCAAGCCTTTGTCTTCCAGTTGCGTGATTAACGCCAACATACCAGGTATGTGGTCAGTTGCACGTGGTTCTGCTTGCGGGCGTTCAATTCCCAGCGCATCGGCATCTTGGTGCAAAGCCAAGATCATTCGGTCGGTGAGTACGCGAATAGATTCTCCATTCTCAGTGGCTCGACGGATGATTTTGTCGTCTATGTCTGTGATGTTTCGAACATAAGTCACCTGAAAACCTGAGTGCTTGAGCCAACGTTGCACCATATCAAAGGCGACCATTGAGCGGGCATGACCTATATGACAAAAATCATAAACCGTCATGCCGCATACATACATCCGCACCTGACCTGGTGTCAGTGGCTGGAATTCCTGCACTGCACGCGCCAGCGTGTTGTAAATTCGAAGGGCCATCGTGGTTGAAATTGGAATAATTGCACACAAGCAGGTGCGTAATGTCACTCTACTACAATGACGTCAGTATATCGAGGTCCTTTGGTTTGCATCTAGTTTGCAGGTGCCGTACTTTTTAAATTTCATGCGACTTTACTTGTTTTTGGCTTCTTTCTTTTCGCTAGTTCGTCAACTTGTCATACCGGGCTTGGTGATGCTTTGCGGCAGTTTCTGTGTGCAAGCGCAAACTGTCACCAATCAAACTTACAAGGGCACTGCCCATGATGAAGTGCAAAAAAGCTTGCAGTTGCGAGACTGGGCCGATGCACTGAGACAGACCCAAGAGTATCTGGAAAATCAACCGCGTGATCCGCAGATGCGTTTTTGGCAGGCCAGACTTCTTGAGCAATTGAAACGGACCGCCGAAGCATTTGACACCTATGTTGCGCTGGCCCAGGATTACCCTGAATTGCCAGAAGTGCAAAATAATCTGGGCGTCATGCTGGCTGCACAGGGAAGGATTGACGAAGCACGTCAAGCCTTCGAGCACGCATTACTTAACAACCCAGATTACGCCACTGCACACGAAAATCTTGGCGACATATTTCTTCACCTCGCCAATCGTTCATACGACAACGCAACCCGCATAAGCGGCAGCAACAAGAGCCTCAACGCAAAAATAACTGCACTTCAATCAGCCCTCCAACTCACTCTTCCTCCACCATGAACATTTTTTTTCGTCGTTTTATATTTATGTGCTTGCTTGGCTGCAGCCTCATCACACATGCGCAATCCAATTACCCGCAAGTCAAATTTGTCACCAGCGCTG
Source organism: Limnohabitans sp. (assembly GCF_046052765.1). GTDB lineage: Bacteria > Pseudomonadota > Gammaproteobacteria > Burkholderiales > Burkholderiaceae_C > Limnohabitans. The sequence goes on from NZ_JAVLFQ010000046.1 coordinate 6,333, forward strand.
GAGAATTTGTTGTTGAGGTATACACCGACAAAACACCAAAGACGGCTGAGAATTTTCTAAGCTACGTGCGTGAAGGCCACTACAACGGCACGATTTTTCACCGTGTCATCAATAACTTCATGATCCAAGGTGGCGGTTACGACAGCAAATACAACGAAAAGTCTACGCGCCCACCTATCAAGCACGAAGGCGTAGAGGCCAAAGCCAGCGGTGCCTTACACAACACCATTGGCACGATAGCCATGGCACGAACCAATAACCCGCATTCTGCGACTGCTCAGTTTTTCATCAATGTCAAAGACAATGACTTTTTAGATCACCAGTCCGCCACACAACAAGGTTGGGGGTATGTGGTTTTTGGCAAAGTCATCTCAGGTATGGATATAGTGAATCGCATCAAACAATTGCCCACTGGAGCCGGCGGGCCATTTCCAAGTGACGTACCCCAAACTCAAGTCCTCATTCAATCTGCAACACTGGTGAAATAATCATGCCCAACCCTCAAGTCGAATTGCATATCCATGAACACGGCGTCATTACGTTGGAGCTCGATGATGACAAAGCACCTAAATCGGTAGCCAACTTTTTGTCTTATGTCGAAAAAGGCCATTACGACGACACCATATTCCATCGCGTCATTCCCGGTTTTATGGTTCAAGGTGGCGGCATGAGTCCGGACATGAAAGAAAAAAAGGTGGACACCAAGCTTGAAAACGAAGCAAACAATGGCTTGAAAAATGATTGCTACACCGTTGCGATGGCACGCACCAGCGATCCCCATTCAGCCACTTCACAATTTTTCATCAATGTCAAAGACAACGATTTTCTGAACCATTCCTCCCCTACCCCTTCTGGATGGGGATATGCGGTATTCGGTAAAGTCATCAGCGGCACAGAAGTGGTCGACGCCATCACCAAACTGCCTACCGGCCGTCGTGGTTTTCATGACGATGTGCCCAAGGAAGATGTGTTGATCACCAAGGCTGTTTTGCTCTGACCATTTTTTCCATGCAAGCCAGTGATTCACAGGCAGTGCCGTTGCCAGATGAAGTGATGCGATTGGACTTAAGCCATTGCGATCAAATAGCTTTTTTGTCTGATGTGCATCTCGAAGTCAATCATCGCTCAACCTACCAAGCATGGGCGGGTTACTTGCAATCTCTACAAGCAGATGCCTTGTTCATACTGGGCGATTTGTTTGAGGTATGGCTAGGTGACGATATATTGCAACACCCTTCGGCTGATTTTGAACGTACTTGCTTGGCACATATTTATGCAGTCAGTCAGCGTATGCCTGTGTATTGGATGGTAGGCAACCGGGACTTCCTGCTTGACGCGCAAGCTTGCACAACCGCTGGCATGACCCCTCTCACTGACCCTTGCGTGGTGACCGTCTTTGAACAACATTGGCTGCTCAGTCATGGTGATGTACTTTGTCTGGATGACAAAGCCTACCAAGCTTATCGGCGTGAAATTCGCTCCAACGAATGGATGCAACGTCTGAAAAGTACCTCGTTGAATGACCGTATGTTGTTAGCCAAAGAACTGCAAGCCCAAAGTCAATTAAGTAAATTGCAAAACACTTTGTGGGCCGATGTAGACGAGCATGCGGCTTCTCAGTGGCTTGAAACGACGCAGACTGAAGTGCTGATCCATGGACACACCCACCGACCTCAAGATCATCAACTGGGCCCTTTACATAGGCGCATCGTATTGAGCGACTGGGATGCAGATGCTAACCCGCAGCGACTGCAATCCATGCTTTGGACAAGCAAGCAAGGCTTTACAAGGCAAAGCCTGTCGCAGCCAAATATCAACGTCGCAAAAGCACCCTGAGAACCTGTTGCAACCGTTGCGCTGCACTGCTTTCGTGAGCAGACTGCAGCAGTGTCGCTGTATCTGTTCCCCAAGTTTGTGCTGGCGGCGGATCGTTTCTTTTCGTCAATAAAAGCAACTGTAAATTACGGCGTTCTTGCTGATGCTCTGCCGGCGTACTGACTTCAGCGGCCATTTCAAGTCGCAGTAAAGCCGTTGACGCATCACCTTTTGCAGGCGATTGCAAAGCCTGTACCCAAGCTTGACGTTGTGCCGAATTGACACGGATACCCAGTTCCTTGGCTGGCGGTAACTGATCCGCGTCCCTGTGCTGCCAAGCAGATAAGAGGTGGACAATGATTTCGCCATGCGCTTGCATCGCTAATTTCTTCAATGCGGCCTCAGCCATTTCCAGGGCGTTGCGCTGAGCACGGAATGCTGATTCACCCAATCTGGGTCCGCGATCCTCAAAGCCATCGCGAGTGCGAGGTGCATCTTTGTCATTGCGCCGCCCCTGTAAATCGCGCTCATTGCGTCTGGCGCCTGGCTTGTCGCCAAACCTGCCTGTTGCTGCAGGTTCGGTTTTTTTCTGTCCTGGACGATCATCCCCACGTACTGCCACCACTTTTTTGGCAGGGGCAGGTATTTTGACGACCGGTGCAGTTGGCATTTCTTCTGCGGGTTGTGGGTCAGTCTCAGTGTCTAGCGATGGTTCGGGCTGATGCGACTGCTCAACATCGGATGGATGGACTGCCGTTGAATCCGTCTCCTGCGCTGCCACCACAGGTTCAGCACTTTCCTGGGCCACAGCCTCAGGCGTAGCCGACATTTCCTGAGAAGGCGTGTCAGGCGCCGCAGTGGCTTGTGTGGACGGTGTCTCCGCATTTAATTTGCCACTCATGACCTGATGCAAATGTTGCATGGCTTGGCGTATGAGCGAGGTATCCCCTTGTGCAATGGCTTTTTCCAGCGCATGAGACGCGTCAAGCACAGACTGGTCATGTGCAGACAAAGCCTGAGCTTGTACCGTGCGTTCTTGGGTCTTGCGCTGGAAAGCTTCATCTAAGGGATGGCGAAAAGCATCCCATAATTTTTGCGCCAGCTTTCTATCCAAAGCTACTGCTTGTGATTCCACTTGCCAGCGCTGTTGTAACGCCTTGACTGCATCAATTCGCAGCACAGGTGATGCAGCCAGTTGCTTGGCTTCATCAATCATTTGGCGACGAATGGCCACACTGGCATCTTGAGCCTTTTCCAAGGCGGCGTGAGCCAATGACATGGCAGATTTCCACTGAGCTTGCATTTCAGCAAATGCTTTCTCACTCAAATGCCCGCTGTTGCGCCAACGCTCTGAGAATTGATGCAATTCTCTCGCCTGCTTTTTCCAATCAGTATTACCCGCATGGGCTTGGGTCCAAGCGGCGACTTCAGCCAGCAAAGACAAGCGCTGCTCTTTGTGCGCTTGTGTTTCTGCCTTGGCTTTTTCCAACCATTCCTGAACAAATGGATAAGCGCGGTTGCAGGCTTGGTCAAACCGTTTCCATAACGCATGGTTGGGCTGACCACCTTGGTCTGTTTGCTTCCAGGCCTCGCGTAATTGGCGCAGAGAGTCTTGTAATTTTCGACCAGTGACCACGGGTATCCAAGTCGTGGCTTCACTGGGAGTTGGGTCAGTGGTAACCGCTTCTTCGGTAGATAGGCCAGGTTCAACTGACTGGGATTGATCCTCTACAACAGGCGCATTTGTCGGCGCAGTAGGCTTTGCGGGCTTGAGCAAAGCTTCCGCTTTAGCTACCAATTCGGTACGCAACTGGTCAGCTCGCCAGCGTTGCCAGCCCTCGAGTTCACCAGCTTTGGTCAGAGCCTGTTGCGCATGTGTTTCTGTCTCATGTCCTAACAATTTTCCATACGTCTTCAAAGCTTGACGCAAAGAGGCGGCGGCTGTGGTGGTAGCTTTGCTATGCCCCAAAGCCAATTCAGCTTCTAACGTCTGAATCAACTGTTGTACAGCTTCATTGGACTGGGTTTGCAATACTGGATCGACTGAAGGTTTGCTGGGCGCAGGCGTTGCTGACTTGATAGTTTCGCCACGCATCGTTCGCAATTGGTCAGCCCATGCCGGAACGCCCGGCAAGGGCAGATTCGGATCATTAGCGGCCGCTTGCGTTTGCTCAAGTGCAGCCGAAAACGCATCCCACACCAATTGGATATGTTGCGCTCCCTCGTTCAAGATAACCGGATACTTGGGGTCCACACTTTGCCAATGTGGATCCTCAAGCAAGGCCTTCCACTCGCTGACAAATCTTTCCATATCAGCAGAAAGAGTGGGTTTGGCATCCACTGCTTCGGTCCACGACTTGGTGGATAAAACCTCAATGCGTTGCGCCAACAACAGAGAAGCTTCACGCAGTACTTGTGCACGATGCGCCAAATCATCAATATGCTTGACCAGATCGGCCAGCGTCAACCTCAGCCCCGCCAAAGGTTCCCTAGACAAAGGAGCCCCAGCTTTGGCTGCGTCGCGCGCCCAAGCCATGGCATCCGCCACATTCAGCCTTTGTTGTGTCAGCAACGCATTGGCTTTTTGGGCCCATTCATCGGCAAGCGTTTGTTGATTTTTAGCTCGACGCAGGTCTTCAATTTTTTCTTTAACAGGTTTGGCTGCACCTTTGTCGCGTGCGCTCAATTCTTTAAAAACCTGTTGCAATAAATCAGCCGCCGGTTCAGTGGCTAGCCACTCACGTATGCGAGTCAGTCGTTCGCTGGAGGTAACGGCTGTCAATGCGCCGCCAGTTAAATGATCAAGGGCGGACAAATCAGGGGAACTGTTATGAGGGGTGTTCACGGCTGTCAGTGTTTCAGTAATACCCAATCGGGCTAAGCACTCTATTGTGACAGGGCTTAGGGGTAAAGCATAAAATATGGCTATGCATCTTTTGGAAACAATCAAACAGTCAGTCAAAGTCATACTGACTGATATCGGTCAGGGGTTTTTTCTGATCACCCACAGCGGACTGGCATTTCTGGGTTTGGCTGTTTTTTGTTTTCTGCTGATCTTCAGCACACAAGCCAATTTGAGAGATAACGTCGAAGTTCAACTGATCGATTGGTTGCAAAACCGCCACGGTTTGGACTTTGGTTTTAATGAAGACGGTAACGCGGTTGACCGTGCCACCGCTGTTGATCCCCAAGATTTACCCAAGGAGCAGGCCGCCATCGCATTTTGGTTAAGCCGCAAATACAGGGTTGCGCCTGAGCCCATCAGCGCCTTGGTGTCTGAAGCCTATGAAATTGGCCCCTCTAAAAAACTAGACCCCACGCTGATTCTTGCTGTGATGGCAATTGAATCCGGTTTCAATCCATTTGCCCAAAGCACCATGGGCGCACAAGGATTGATGCAAGTTCGAACCGATGTGCATACCGAAAAATACGACAGCTTTGGCGGTGAATTCGCCGCATTTGACCCCATCGCCAACATGCGGGTGGGGGCAGCAGTTTTGAAAGAATCCATAGACCGTAATGGTGGTATTGAAGCTGGATTGCGCCAATACGTAGGCGCAGGTAACAGCGGGGAAGACGGCGGCTACGTTACCAAGGTATTGGCTGAGCAGCAAAGGTTGCACGATATTGCCAGCGGTAAACATGTGTCTATGTCCAACAATAAATCCATCAATGAAGACGGTCTGATCGAGCTATGGGATAAAGCCAAAAGCCTCAGTCCTTTCAAGCCTGCCAATTCCAAGCCCTGATATTTTTAAACGGAGAACCCATGTACGCACGCTCGCAACTGATGGCGCAAACCGATCCTGAACTGTGGGCAGCAATTCAAGCTGAAAACCTGCGCCAGGAACACCATATTGAATTGATTGCCAGCGAAAACTACGCTTCCCCTGCGGTCATGCAAGCCCAGGGTACCCAACTCACTAACAAATACGCCGAGGGCTACCCCGGCAAACGCTATTACGGCGGGTGTGAAAACGTCGATATCGCTGAACAACTTGCCATCGACCGGGCCAAGCAATTGTTCGGCGCAGACGCTGCCAATGTACAACCCCATTGCGGCGCATCAGCCAACCAGGCGGTGTTTCTTGCATTTCTCAAGCCTGGCGACACCATCATGGGCATGAGCTTGGCTGAAGGTGGCCACCTCACCCACGGCATGCCGCTGAACCTGTCTGGCAAATGGTTCAAGGTGGAGAGCTACGGACTGAACGCCAAAGAAGAAATCGATTACGACGCCATGGAAGCCAAGGCACTGGCTACCCGCCCTAAATTGATCATTGCAGGCGCTTCGGCTTACAGCTTACACATTGACTTTGCCCGCTTTGCCAAAGTGGCCAAAGACATCGGCGCTGTCTTTTTGGTCGATATGGCGCATTACGCAGGCTTGATCGCTGCAGGCGTGTACCCGAACCCAGTGCCACACGCCGATGTGGTGACATCCACCACCCACAAAAGCCTGCGGGGACCGCGCGGCGGCATTATTCTCATGAAAGCCGAGCACGAAAAAGCCATCAATAGCGCTGTGTTTCCAGGCTTGCAAGGCGGCCCTTTGATGCATGTGATTGCCGCCAAAGCAGTGGCCTTCAAAGAAGCGCTCGACCCCAGCTTCAAGACTTACCAGCAACAGGTGTTGAAGAACGCAGAAATCGTTGCCCACACCTTGACTGAGCGCGGTCTGCGTATCGTCAGTGGCCGGACGCAAAGCCATGTCATGCTGGTAGATTTGCGTTCCAAAGGTATCACTGGAAAAGCGGCAGAGCTTGCATTGGGCAATGCCCACATGACCATCAACAAAAACGCTATTCCCAACGATCCAGAAAAACCGATGGTGACCAGCGGTGTTCGTATTGGTACACCTGCCATGACCACACGGGGCTTTAAGGATGAGGAAGCACGTGCAACCGCTCACTTGATTGCCGATGTGCTGGAGCATCCAAACGACGAAGCGCATATTGCAGCGGTGCGCGCCAAAGTACATGCATTGACCAGTCGGTTTCCAGTCTATGGGTAATACGCCATGAAATGCCCTTTTTGCAGCCATGTGGAAACCCAAGTCATGGAGACCCGCATGTCTGAAGAGGGTGACTCGATCCGCCGTCGCCGATCCTGCGGGCATTGCGAAAAACGTTTCACCACGTATGAGCGTGCCGATGTCAGCTACCCCGCAGTGGTTAAAAAAGATGGCCGACGCATAGATTACGACCGCAGCAAACTGCGGGGATCTTTGAATCTTGCTTTGCGCAAACGTCCGGTGAGCACCGAGCAAATTGACGCGGCCATCGAACGTATTGAAGATAAGTTACTGTCTTTGGCACAGCGCGAAGTTGCGTCCAACCGTATCGGCGAGTTGGTGATGCGCGAATTAAAAAAACTCGATAAAGTGGCTTATGTTCGCTTCGCCAGCGTTTACCGCAGTTTTGAAGATGTGGATGAATTCAAAACGCTGGTTGAAGAATTCCGCCGTTAAAAAAACACTTACCAGCAGTTCACAGCGCACTTTTTTTAGCCCGCTTTTTACGCATGATGGCGGACATGCAACTGTTTATTTTTCCGCTTGTTTGGCTTTGGATGTCCTTGAAGCATGGCTCTTGTCCTGCTCAGATCATCTTTGCTAAACACGCCTTCGCCTCATCCTCTAACTCGCAAGGCTACAGCCTGCCCGAGCTTTGTATGGTGCTGGCCATATTCGGCATAGCAACATCGCTTGCAGCCCCGACTGTCAGTCAATGGCTTTGGCGAGCCAAAATTGAAAACGCCATTCGCTCTTGGTCTGCAGACTTGCAATCGGCACGTCTTCAGGCATTGCGAACGGGACAAGCCATGCAACTGCAACGCACCACGCAATGCAGTTCAACGAATTTACCCAACGGTGATTGGCGTTGCGGCTGGGAAATTGTTTCAGCACCTGGTTACCAACAGCCGGCTTTGCTCACCAATGCGTTGAACGGGGAACTGATTGTCACACTGTCACCCTCTCAGAACGCGTTGATGATCAATGCCAACGGTGAACCAGTCGCAGGTGGTTTGCGCTTGATGGTCAAGCCCCGAGTCAATAACTCGGCAATAGTTATCAGCGCATGCATCAACACAGCAGGCCGGTTGCGTTTGGTCAACTCCGCCACTTGCTCATGAAAAAAGATAGCCGATTATCAAAAGGCTTTTCTATGCTGGAGGCACTGACTGCCATGATGGTGTTGAGCCTGCTTTGCTTGAGCCTGATGACACTACAACTTCAATCCATGCAGGCACAACGCGATGCTTTGTCTCTTCAACAAGCAGTGGCCATGACAACGGATTTATCGCAACGTATGCAAGTTCACCCAGACGCGTGGCCTTGGTACCAATTGAACCTGAATCAGGTTCCGCCCAACTGGGATTGCTATCAACAAAGCTGCAGTGCGCAGCAATGGGCACAGTCCGATTTGGCCGATTGGTGGACAGAACTGCGCGAGCGTTTGCCCTTGGCAAGGGCCAGCATTCAAACCAACACAAGCGGCACACCCAAGGTAGATGTCCAACTGGTATGGCCTAGCTCGTCACAAAATGAAAGTCCATATTCATCCGTTGACTGTCCGGTCTCTTACAGATGCTGGCAAACCTCATGGCGCCCATGAATACAACCCACATCAGTCGCCAACGCGGTCAAGGTCTGGTTGAATGCATGATGGGTATGACCCTTAGTTTGCTGGTTGTCATGTCAGCGTTCAGTGCGTTTGCTTGGATTCAACGCAGCCAAACCATGCTTCAATCACAGATGGATACACATCAAAGAATGCACACAGCAATTCAAGGGGTGAGGGATCGCGCTCAACGCGCAGGTGCACCTGAATTGAAATTGGACAGTCAAGGTTTTGCTTCTCTGGCTTACTTGCCATTGACAGTATCTGGCAATGACAGCCAATTGCAGTTGATGCAATTTCGCAGTGTGACTCCTGCAGATTGTCAGGGTCACCAAGCTTCCACCCAGTACTGGTTACAAGATGATTTCAGAAAAAACAGTTCAAGTGAATTCACCTGCAAAGACAGCGCTCGCAGCAACTCTACTTACCAAGCGCTGATTGAGCAGGTGGATGAAGTTCGTTTTCGCTATGCACAAACCATGAATACGCCGGGTACCCCTGCTGCTTCACAACGCATGCAGTGGCGAACAGCCGCGCAAGTCACCGACTGGCATGCGATACGAGCGGTGCAATGGTGTTTACAAGTACGCACTAATGCGTTGACTTTGACAACCCCTGGCTTGTCATGCAACAAACTCACACCTCTGAAAAATGGCGCTATGGCATGGCGCTCGGTACTTCAATTTAGCCACGCTTCCCAATAATGCCCCATTCCTTCAAACCGTTTTTGAAACCCATCAATGAGTGCGGATTGGCCTTGCCCACAGTCTTAGCTTTGTTCATGGTCAGCAGTGTGATGCTGTTGGCAGGTTGGCGAAACATCACTTTGGCACAAGGATGGAGTCGCCATCAAACCGAACGCTGGCAATTAAAGCAAGCGGCGTTGAACGCTTTAACCACGACAGCAGATGCCATAGCCAGCAGCAGTCATCAGACGTCCGCTTCGCTTGCCTCCTCAAGTTCCGCTTCCCCTGCTTTTCCGGTCACTCTCTCTGACTGGGCGCTGCTGCAAACCCAATTGCCTGTTAACGGCTGCATGGAAGGTATTTGTCGGCCTTTGCTGACTCTGGGTCAGCGGCGCAGTGAATGGCTCAACCTATCCCCACAGGCCAAAAGTGCAGTACTCGAATCGGGTCAACGCATTCTGTCTTGGGTCGAAGTTTTACCCTGCAACATGGCATCCAACCATTCAGCCCCTTTGTTTATGTACAGAATCACCGTTATTGCATTGAATGAAGAGCGCCATAACCAAGTGGGATGGCAGGCCGTTTGGCGGCCAGTCAGCTTGCCTCTGGATGGACAAGCTGTTCGGCTGGCAGACATGCAACGTATGTTGGAGTTGCTGCCTTGATGTCACATGAAAATGGAAACTTTTTCACAGGAAATTTCTCCAATCACAGTGGTTTTTCCTTGCTGGAGTTGTTGTGCGTCTTGACCATCCTCGGGGTACTGAGTGCTTTTTCCATACCCATTTACCAAACTGCGCAAGCCCGCAGTCAGCGCCAATTGGCCAAACTTGCGCTCATGAAATCAGCCCAGTGGTTAGAGCAAACGGCTACCAGCACAGGCAGTTATCCGAGCAGTGTGCCGCTGGCTGTATGGCAAACACCTGAACTCAAATACCGTCTCACCTTAGTCAGTCAAGGGCAAAGCTATGTTTTGACCGCCACACCCATCAGTGTTCAAGCAAATGATGACTGTGGCGCTTTGACGCTGAACCAAGCCGGACAACGCAACGCGCAAGGTGAAGTCGCCAATTGCTGGTCAAGATAAGGCCGCTGATAATCCACCCATGCAATCTTTATCCATAGACTCTGTCCACATGAACCGGGCTTTGGTGCTTGCCACCCAAGCCATGTATGTCACCACGCCGAATCCGCGGGTTGGCTGTGTGATCACCACGGCCGATGGTCGATTGCTGGGTGAAGGGCAAACGCAAGCGGCTGGGCAGGCACATGCAGAAATCATGGCTTTGCACGATGCCCAGTCCCGTGGCAATTCCGTCATAGGTGCAACCGCTTATGTCACCTTGGAGCCTTGCGCCCACCAGGGGCGAACCGGCCCGTGCTGTGATGCATTGCTCCATGCAGGTATTGCCCGAGTGGTGGCAAGCATGCAAGACCCAAACCCTCAAGTTGCTGGAGAAGGATTGACCCGCTTGCGTGCCGCAGGTGTTCAGGTACAGACAGGTTTAATGGAAAACCAAGCACGAGAACTGAACATCGGTTTTTTTAAGCGTATGCAATATGGCCTGCCTTGGTTACGCATGAAAATCGCCCAATCGCTGGATGGTCAAACTGCATTGATCAATGGCAGTAGCCAATGGATAACTGGTACTGTGGCACGCAACGATGGCCACCATTGGCGGGCGCGGGCCTGCGCTGTCCTCAGCGGCATCGGTACCGTTTTACAAGACGACCCCTTGCTGAATGTCAGGGCGATGGACACACCGCGACAGCCTGACTTGCTTATGATCGATTCGCGGCTGCAAACTCCACTACACGCCAAGCTTTGGCAGGAAAAACGTCGAGTGTTCATTTTTTATGCCGAAAAAGACCCGGAAAAAGAACAGCACTTGCAAGCCAAAGGAGCAACGCTGGTCTACCTGCCCGGTGATGGCAACAAAGTCGATTTACAAGCGATGGTGAAACACTTAGGTCAACTGGCCTTTAACGAAGTGCATATAGAAGCAGGCCATAAACTCAACGGTTCTTTGCTAAAAGCCGGATTGGTAGATGAGTTGTTGGTGTATCTTGCCCCTGTGTTGATCGGCCCTGGACAGGGCATGGCCTCGCTGCCTGCGTTGACAAACCTGTCTGATGCACAGGCGTGGAATTTCCATGAAACCTGTCAAATGGGCAATGATTTGAGGCTGTTGCTCAGACCCCCTCGCTGATCTGCGAAAATAACCGAATGTTCACCGGCATCATTACCGGCGTGGGGCGCATCGCCGCTGTCCACGACCTGGGTCGCTCTTTGGATCATGGCAAGCGCCTTGAGATCAGCACACCTGCGCATTATCTGGACGACGTCACTCTGGGCGACAGCATTGCACTCAACGGCGCCTGCATGACAGTAACCAGTTTTGACACCACCCAAAACATCTTTAGCATCGACATCTCCGCCGAGTCATTGGACAAAACTGCTTTACTGAATGTCGTTGGAACCCCATTGAATTTGGAAAAGGCTTTGCGAGCTAACGACAGACTCGGCGGTCATATAGTTTCTGGACACGTAGATGGTGTTGGCCAAGTCATCAGGTTTGAACTCATTGGGGAAAGTTGGTTACTGCAAGTGATGGCGCCACCTTCGCTGGCCAAGTACCTGGCTTACAAAGGGTCCATCACGGTCAACGGTGTGAGCTTGACGGTTAACCAAATCGAAGACACCGTCACCGGTTGCTTGGTATTCATCAATTTGATTCCTCACACCATTGAACATACGGCGCTCGGCAGTTTACAAACCAGCAGTCCGGTCAACCTTGAAATTGACACCGTCGCGCGTTATGTCGAGCGCATGTTGCAATTCGACCCACCTCGCACCTCAGACATGAAAGCAGACGCATGAGCGCACATTTGCCACACGTAGCCATTTCTCCCTTGCAAGACATCATCGACGATATGCGTGCCGGACGCATGGTGATATTGGTAGACGAAGAAGACCGTGAAAATGAGGGTGACCTGGTATTGGCTGCGGACCATGTCACGCCTGAGGCCATCAATTTCATGGCACGCTTTGGTCGCGGTTTGATTTGCTTGACGCTCACGCGTGAGCGTTGTGAACATTTGAACTTGCCACCCATGGTGGCTAGAAACGGAACGGTGCACAGCACTGCTTTCACAGTTTCTATTGAAGCAGCGCAAGGGGTGACCACAGGCATTTCTGCCGCCGATCGTGCCCGCACTGTCCAAGTGGCGGTCGCGCCGAATGCCAAAGCGAATGACTTGGTTCAACCTGGTCATGTTTTTCCATTGCAGGCCGTCGATGGAGGTGTATTGATGCGCGCCGGTCACACCGAGGCAGGTTGTGATTTGGCCGCCATGGCTGGTTGCTCACCTTCTGCAGTGATTTGCGAAATCATGAAAGACGACGGCACCATGGCACGCCTGCCCGATTTGATGCAGTTTGCCGCTGAGCATGGTTTGAAAATCGGCACGATTGCAGATTTGATCGAACATCGCAGTCGCAATGAATCTCTGGTTCATAAACTCAGTATCCGTTCGCTGGTGACCGCCCACGGTGAATTCACTGCTCATGCTTACAAAGACCTGCCGAGCGACAGTGTTCACATTGCTTTGGTGCGCGGGAAATGGTCACCTACCCACGAGGTGCTCGCTCGCGTTCACGAACCACTGTCTGTGCTTGATGCTTTGGAGCCTCAACGTGTCATGCATTCTTGGAGCCTGGACGCTGCCCTTTCGCGCATCGCGTCCGAAGGCGCCGGTGTTGTAGTCCTACTCAACTGCGGTGAAAGCGGCGAACAGTTACTGGCTCAGTTTGAAGGCGTGGCACGTTCAGCGCAAGCGCCTGAGCGCGGCCGCATGGACTTACGCACCTACGGTATCGGTGCGCAGATATTGCGTGACTGTGGTGTGCACAAAATGCGCCTCATGGGCAACCCCCGACGCATGCCCAGCATGGCTGGTTACGGACTTGAAATCACCGGCTATCTGACCAAGGAATAAAGATGCATCAACCTGATAAGAGCACCACGCGCAGCGACTTGGACGGCAAAGGCCTGCGCATAGGTATCGTGCAGGCGCGTTTCAATCCTGACGTTACACATGCACTGGCCCAAGCGTGTACCGAAGAATTAGTCGCCTTGAAAGTCGCTCTCTCAGACATAGAACATGTGCAAGTGCCGGGTGCCCTCGAAGTGCCTGTCGCCTTACAAGCCATGGCTCAATCTAAACAGTTCCATGCCTTGATTGCATTAGGTTGCATTATTCGAGGTGAAACCTACCACTTTGAACTGGTGGCTAACGAGTCAGGTGCAGCCATTACCCAACTGGCTTTAGACCATGGTTTACCGATCGCCAACGCCATATTGACCACTGAAAATGAAGCACAAGCAGTGGCCAGACAACACAGCAAAGGCGTTGATGCAGCCCGCGTGGCTGTGGAGATGGCTTTGCTGATGAAGAGACTGTCATGAGCGACCAGAACGCACCAGTCGCCAAATCCGCCAAGCCTGCGGACATGCGCCGCGCCAGCGCCCGCGCCGCTCGCACCCGCGCACGCGGTTTTGCCGTGCAAGCGCTGTACCAAGTACTGGTTGGACGTAATCCACCAGAGGATGTGGACAGTTTCACCCGTGAACTCAGCGGTTTTCACAAAGCCGATAGCGTGCATTTCGACGCCTTGCTGCACGGGTGTTCTGCTCAAGCAGATGCGCTTGACGCGCATATCTTGCCCTTGCTTGACCGCAAGTTGGTAGAAATTTCACCAATTGAACATGCTGTACTTTGGATCGGCGCCTATGAAATGCAGCATTGCATAGACATTCCGTGGCGCGTGGTCATCAATGAATGCATAGAACTTGCCAAAGAGTTCGGTGGGACTGACGGTCACAAGTATGTGAATGCGGTACTCAATGGACTGGCGCCATCGCTCAGGCCGCTTGAAGTTGCAGCCGACAAGTCTGCTCCATCCGTTCCATCTGTGATTGACAACGGCTAAAGCCATGCGCATCAGCCAAAGAGCCAGCCGAATACAACCATTTTTTGTGATGGAAATGGCCAAAGCCGCTGCTGCATTGGCGCAACAAGCCAAAGACTCTGACAAACCCATGGTTTTTCTGAACATAGGCGAGCCCGATTTCACAGCACCTGCGTTGGTTCAAGAAGCCGCCATCAAAGCCATTCACGAGGGGCGAACACAATACACACACGCTCTTGGCTTGGACAGCTTGCGCGAGCGCATCAGCGCTTGGTATGGTTCACGTTATGGAATAGACATACCTGCCAGACGCATCGCAGTGACCGCCGGTGCCTCAGCCGCATTGCAACTGGCTTGTCTGGCTTTGATTGAGGCGGGCGATGAAATATTGATGCCAGACCCCTGCTACCCCTGCAACCGACAATTTGTACAAGCCGCCGATGGCCGCGCTGTGCTGTTGCCCACTGAAGCGTTGCAGCGTTTTCAATTGAGCGCAGACCAAGTCCTGAGCCACTGGCATACGCAAACACGCGGCGTGTTGTTAGCCTCGCCTTCCAATCCCACTGGCATCTCAATTGCGTTTGAAGAATTAAAGCGTATCCACCAAATTGTCAGCAACAAAGGTGGAATCACTTTGGTCGATGAAATTTATCTGGGACTGAGCTATGACTCTACTTATGGTCAGACCGCACTCGCCATTGACGACAACATCATCAGCATCAACAGTTTTTCTAAATACTTCAGCATGACAGGCTGGCGACTCGGTTGGTTGGTGGTGCCCGATGCATTGGTTCCAGTCATCGAACGACTTGCACAAAACCTGTTCATCTGCCCCAGCACAGTGGCGCAATACGCTGCGTTGGCTTGCTTCGAGCCGCAAAGCCTAGCGATTTACGAAGAACGCCGTGCGGCATTCAAACAGCGGCGCGACCATTTCATTCCGCAACTCAACGCCATGTGTTTGCCAGTGCCGGTAATGCCCGACGGAGCTTTTTATGCTTGGGCCGATTGCCGTTCGGCTTGTGCCAAATTGGGGCTCACAGACAGTTGGGCATTTGCTGAACACGTCATGAAACACGCCCATGTGGCGCTGACGCCAGGACGTGATTTTGGTCTCAATGCCCCAGGCGACTTTGTACGCATGTCGACCGCGAGTTCGCTGTCCTCATTGGACACAGCTGCTGACAGGTTACGTCAACTGCTGGAGGCTGCATGAGTTTTCAATTTCCAGTTCGTGTTTATTGGGAAGATACCGATGCAGGTGGCATCGTGTTTTATGCCAATTATTTGAAGTTTTTTGAACGTGCACGCACAGAATGGCTGCGACATCTAGGGCTGCAACAACACCAATTGAAGCTTAAGACGGGTGGTATGTTTGTGGTGATCGAAACCCAATTGAAATACCATAGCCCTGCATTACTGGACGATTTACTGAATGTCAGCGCTGTGCTTCACGGTAAAGGACGCGCCAGTTTGGTGATCAATCAACAGGCTCATCGTATCGAAAAAGACGGCACCCAAAGCTTGCTGTGCGAAGGTACGATTCGCATAGGCTGGGTCAACATTGCCAAGATGAAACCTGAGCGTATACCGCTTCAACTTTTGGAGTTGTTTAAATGAACCAAGATTTATCCATTGTTCAATTGCTGTTAAATGCGAGCTGGGTGGTGCAAGCGGTGGTCCTCGTGCTGATGCTGGTATCAGTCATGAGTTGGGCAGCCATATTCCGCAAATTGATTTCTTTGCGAGAAGTTAAAAATCTGAATGAGTATTTTGAACGCGAGTTTTGGTCTGGTAAAAGTTTGAATGAATTGTTTGCCGCAGCCCAGCAAAATGCCAAATCTTCAGGCCCGATGGAGCGCATTTTTGCCAGTGGTATGCGCGAATACCAGAAACTGCGTGAACGTCGCATCACTGACAGCGGTTTGTTGATGGATGGGGCGCGTCGCGCCATGCGTGCCAGTTTGCAGCGTGAAATGGATGCTATTGAATCCAACTTATCTATGTTGGCCTCGGTCGGCTCGGTATCCCCTTACGTCGGACTCTTCGGAACTGTGTGGGGCATCATGCACGCGTTCACGGGTCTGGCCGGCTTGCAGCAAGTCACGCTGGCCAAAGTAGCGCCTGGCATTGCCGAAGCACTTGTTGCTACCGCCATTGGACTGTTTGCAGCCATTCCTGCTGTGCTGGCATTCAATCGTTTTTCTCGTGACATAGATCGAGTCGCCAACAAACTGGAAACCTTTATTGAAGAGTTCTCAAATATCTTGCAACGCAATGTCGGCACACCGCCGAGCAACCCTCATTGAGGCCAAGGCTATCAAATGGCTACCGTCAATACTTACCGCCGCCAAGGCCGTCGCACCATCAGTGATATCAACATGGTGCCATTCATCGATGTGATGCTGGTGCTGTTGATCATCTTCATGGTCACTGCGCCATTACTCACTCCAGGCATGATTGACGTTCCCAGCGTGGGCAAGGCCGCAGCAGCGCCAGAACAAGTGATCACCATAGAAATTGATAAACAACTGCATATTCTGGTGAAGTCCAAAAGCACTGCCGCCAATAAAACAACGCAAATAAAACAAGATGCGACCATGGATAACGTCGCCAAAATCGCTTTGCAATTACAGTCTGGTGTTAGCACTACGCCCGTCATCATCAGTGCCGATAAAGGCATCACTTACGACAACGTAGTCAAGGTCATGGACCGTTTACAAAAGGCTGGCGTACAACGCGTGGGATTGGCAGTACGCCAAGGAGAATAAGCTGTATCCATGAGTCAAAAAGACGCTCATCTGGAATTTGCGCCGCCAGCAGATATGCGTTCTGGGCGGGCGTTGGTGCTCGCTTTATTGGTACACACATTGTTACTGCTGGCATTGACCTGGGGGGTGACTTGGAAAAAAGATTCTCAAGACAACACGGTAGAAGCAGAGTTGTGGTCTACCGTTCCTGAAGTTGCATCGCAAAAATTGAATGATGTGTCGCCTGTAGAGCCTTCACCTGCTGCAGAACCTAAGCCCTCACCACCTCCACCGCCAGTGATCAAAAAATCGCAGCCTGAGCCAGCCAAAACGGACGCAGATATAGCGACAACCACGCAAAAGAAAAAAGACCTCAAGCTCAAGCAAGAGGAGGACAAACAAAAAGAGCTTGAGAAAGAAAAAAAAATAAGCAAACAAAAAGAAGAAGCAAAACGCCTTGAACAGGAAACACGCGACAGTGAAGCCCTTCGGCAAAAATTTGAAAACCGAGTGAAAAACCAGGAAGCATCCTCCGCCAATGCGGTGGATGCGGTCGGGGAAACCAAAAGCAGCGGTCGACCCAGTGACGGTTATTTAAGCAAACTGCGAAACCGGGTGAAACCCAACATCACTTTTTCCGAAGCCCAATTGCAATCGGTGAAAGGCAACCCCGCTGCCGAAGTTGAAGTCATATGCAGTCCAAGCGGAGAAATTTTAGGTAAGAAATTGATTCAGTCCAGTGGCAATGCTGCCTGGGATCAGGCGGTCATGGCGGCCATAGAAAAAACAGCGCAATTGCCACGAGATGAAAACGGCAGCATCCCTTCCCGAATTCCTTTTGTATTCAGGCCCAGGGATTGACAGTCAATGCAAATGGCGCGGTCTACGGCCCGAATGCCCCGAGTTACCGCCATTGCCTTTAGGTGGGGTACTGATCTCTAAGGAGTTCACCAGCGAGTCAAATCGCTTGCTAAATAATTTATCTACCTCAAGCACCACATCGCTGAGTTCAGAAGCATCAAAGTGACGCTCCATGAGTGTGACAAGGTCCTGAACCAGCAAATCTCTTTGCACTTGCATGATGGCTGCGGGAGTAGGGCCTACAAACAACATCAGAAAATCATCTTTTGAGTCTCTGCCCTGGGCCTCGTCCTCGTCGTCAAATTCAGCGTCGTAAAAAGTGACCTCAAGCGCGGCACCTTCTCTGGTCAAGTCATTCAATGCCATACAAATATCATCAAGCACCTGACGGAAATCGTCTTCGCCTTTGATGGTCCAACAAATTTGCAACATGTGCTCGTTGGCATCCAATCTAATTCCAGGTTCTTCTTCATAAAAACTGTCAGCACATTCCTTCAAGGAACGTGCGCCAGCATAAACCCACAGGGCGCGAAGTGCATCCTGCAAATGATCAAAAGTAATTTCATCTCGCAATGGCACTGAGCCGTGTAAATGAATTTCGAAAGTGGTGTTGAATTTGCTCATCAAAGCATGATAGCAGTGGTAAAGACAACCTGATTTCAGCCCTTGATAAGTGCATACTTTATTTTAAAAGCCTTGCTTCAAATATAAAAAAATTGATCGGTACACAAGCGACTGTGGCATATTACCCTCACCTGATATGCGTCTACTTGATTCAGGTGGCTATTCGCAGATTGCGGATTTCAACGCATGTGTAAAACCACCTCATTCAATGGTGGTGCCTGAGACCGGAATCGAACCGGTACGCCCGCTATTCACGAAAGCGGCGGATTTTAAGTCCGCTGTGTCTACCAATTTCACCACTCAGGCAAGTGTTGACAATGCCATATTGTGACAAAAAATCAGGGGGTTAAGCTTTGCTCTTTCAAATAAATACGATTTGCAGTTTCTGAAGGCAGCATTAACTTGCTGCCTTGAAAATAAATTTGAACAGATGATAAGGAACGACTGCTTAGCGTCCAAGGCGGTGTTCCGTGAATGCTGCGCCCTATGCCAGGCTCTAAATTGACCACCGTGTGATTTTTTGCACCATCATCCACACAAATTTGTACAGGCTGATTGGCCAGCAAATACACATAGCTAGCAGGTTTTGTGGCGGAGTATGCAGTGGCACTCACAGGCTGAGAGTTGATAGAAGAACAATCATTTTTTTCTGGTTTGACGGCAAACGCTTTTTCTTTGGCGGGTGATGTTGCTGCATTCAATGAAGCTATAGGCGCAGCGCTTGCAGAGGCAGACGGGGGTATCGCATTGGCGGAGGCAGATGAACTTGTTGCGACTGACACACCAGCACTTGTTGTGGCTGCAGGAAGGGTTGCCGCTTCGGTACTTGGCTTACTTAATTTGACAGCACTTGGTACCACCGGGTCTGCAGGTTTGGGGGCTGCAACTACAGGGTTGGTTGAGCTTACAGCGTCTGATTTGGTTTGCGCTTTTTCAACTTCAGGTGCAGTCGGGACAGGATTGATGGTAATTTCTTGCGTGCTGCTCTTACCGGTTGTCATGGATGGAAGCTGTGACAAGTTGTTTTCAGTCGAAGATACACCTGCATTGCGATCAGAAAACGGTGGATCTATCCACTCTGTGAATACATTAATCGCGATTTGTTGACTGGATTTCCACCAAGAAAAAACAGCCAGACTGAGCAGAATGAAGACAATGAATGAAAAAGTCCAGCCCAATCTCACTGGATGACGAACAGATGAAGTAAGAAACCCGTCCTTAAGATTTGTTTCAGAAAGACGGATGATGTCTTCAATGACGTTGTTGCTTGCACGAGGGATAGGGTCTTGTGCTTCAACCCTGGAAAGGATTGCCGCCGGCGTAGGATTCTCCAGCAGGCGGATGACTCTACGCATAGACTGGGATTTGATTTGGGGAGAATAAAAAAGATTGTCTCCACCCTCCTCCAGTTGCCGCAATTGACCAACGGATAGATTGGACTTCGCCGCAAGTTGTGCATGATCAAAACCCGCAGCCAAGCGCAGATTTTTTAGGTGCCCTGCATCATCGCGGTCAATTTCTTCCATAAAAGCCAAATAATGTCAAATAAAGAAAATGTACTGTAATAGCTGGGGTCAGTCTATGCGGATTTACTTGGGTGATTGCTTACTTTGGTACTCTTTTATACAGGTTAATTTGAAACTTTTTTGACAATTCATGATGAACTCTGTTTGTGTCTCAGGTGTGCAACTGGAAATCAGAAAGATCGATGGAACTGATCAGTTGGCACCGATTGTTTTTCTACACGAGGGTCTAGGTTCGGTTGCCATGTGGCAATCTAGACATTTGGATTGGCCTAAAGCGTTGTGCGAGGCCAGTGGCCGCAGCGGGTGGGTATATTCCCGCCGTGGCTACGGACGGTCCGAGGCTGTCGGGGATGTGCGTGGAAAGAACCGTTTGTCAGCGGACTATATGCACCAAGAGGCATGGCGTGTACTTCCTGAACTATTGGACATTTGTGCCATATCTCAACCGGTTCTGCTGGGGCATTCGGATGGTGCGACCATCGCTTTGCTTCATGCAGCTCGGTATACGGTTTCAGGCGTGGTGGTCATGGCGCCGCATCTGTTCGTAGAGGACATGAGTTTGCGCTCTATCGAAGCTGCCAAAGACGCATTTGAAAAAGGTGATTTACGCTCAAGGCTCTCGCGTTTTCATGCCGATGTGGACTGTGCATTCTGGCAGTGGAACGACGTGTGGTTATCTGAGGAATTCCGATCTTTCGATATTCAAAAAGAGTGTCTCAACATTACAGCAGACTTGCTTGCTATTCAGGGTACAAATGACCAATATGGAAGCATGCAGCATATTGAATTGCTTCATACAAGCGGGTCAGTAAAGCGTGAAATATTGCCTCACTGCGGGCATTCACCACACAAAGATCAGGCAGAGTTCAGTAAGCAAATGATCGTTGATTTTTTAAAAGATCTTCCCTGAAGTTGAGATAACGCAACACCGTCAACATCTGCAAAACCATTCATTGCTTGCGAGTCAATACAGACAATTCATCTGCTGAGAGCCATCGCCATTCACCTGGTTGAAGTTGCTCACCCAATACCAGTTCACCTATGCGTGAGCGATGTAATTGCACGACCTTATGACCGGTGGCTGCAAGCATACGCTTGACTTGGTGGTATTTGCCCTCTGTCAAAGTCAATTGCATCTGGTGGCTGCCGACCAAGCTACATGAGGCAGCTTTGACCGGTGATGGGTCATCATTTAAAACCACACCTTGCAGTAATTTCTTGACAACGGTTTCATCCAAAGCGTCTTCTGTGGCCAATTCATACACTTTGGGTACATGGTGCTTAGGCGAACTCATGCGATGGATGAACTGTCCGTCATCACTGAGCAACAACATACCCGTGGTGTCCTGGTCCAGTCGACCGACGGCCTGCACGCCTTGTAAACCTGTTTTTGCCGGTCGTTGCCTCAATGGTGTGGGCAACAATGAGTAAACGCTGGGCCAGGCTGAGGGTTTATGAGAGCACTCGGTGCCGGCGGGTTTGTGCAGTAATACATAGGCCTTCGCATGGTACTGCCAAAGTACGCCTTGCACCATGAATGGCATGCCGCTATAAGGCTCAATCATCAAATCTGTTTGCTCATGAACCAGTAAACCTTGACCCGTATCTATCTTGACCAAGCCTTGTTGTACCAACCCATGACATATGCGACGTGTGCCAAAGCCTTGTGAAAAAAGCATATCACTCAAAAATACAGGGGATGACATATGTGATGGTTTGATAAAAAGTGAGATTGACGGCCTTGCCAAGCGTTAAAGTATGCCCCATGGAAAATATCGATGTCATGGTTCTGCGCTCTTTACGCAATTGGCGGCTTGCTGGGCAACGCGCCCTGCTGGCCACGGTGGTTCGGACATGGGGTTCTTCGCCTCGGCCTATCGGTTCCATCATGGCGCTGTGTGAAACCGGTGCGGTGGTTGGTTCAGTCTCTGGCGGTTGCATTGAAGACGATTTAATTTACCGATTCACCCAAGCCTATGCCACAGGTCAAGCAACAGGCGAAACCGCAGTTATCCCCAGCGGTGCTCCTCACAGAGTCAAATACGGCATCACAGCGGATGAAGCGCATCGCTTTGGCCTGCCCTGCGGCGGTACCCTGGAGTTACTGCTTGAATTTGATCCTGACGCCAAGCAATTAGACCAATTGGTGCTGTCTCTGGAGCAAGGCAAATTGATGCAACGCACCACTTTGCTGGCTGATGGCAGTGTGAGCCTGCAAGCCAGTGATACCCCGACTGAGCTCCATATAGATGATGCTCAATTGGTGAATACATTTGGTCCTGAGTACCGCATGCTGCTGATTGGTGCTGGGCAATTAACCGAGTACCTCGCTACCATGGCATTGTTCAATGGATTTGCTGTGACTGTGTGCGATCCGCGTGAAGAATACAGAGGTGCTTGGTCGGTACCTCAAGTCTCCATTACCAGCGAGATGCCAGACGATGTGGTGCAAAGTTTCAGAGCAGATCGGCGCAGTTGTGTGATCGCCCTTACCCATGACCCCAAGCTTGACGACTTGGCTCTTTTGGAGGCGTTAGAGACAGATGCTTTTTACGTTGGCGCCATTGGATCACGCCGCAATAATGAAGCGCGGCATCAACGCATGATCGAACATCTGGATAAATCCGAGGAAGAACTCAAGCGTTTACGTGGCCCGATTGGTATTTATATCGGTAGCAAAACACCTGCAGAGATTGCAGTCAGCATCATGGCAGAGGTATTGGCCGTCAAAAACGGTGTCCCTCTTCCTCGAGACATGGATGTCGCCCATGCCAAAAACAGCCAAGATATTGCGCACAACGACCCCGGCACACTGGTGTGCGGCATTCGTTGATGATAGTTATTGCTGACCTACATGACTAACAACAAGCTAGATTTAAGCTCGCTCCAAAAGGCATTACACCGATTGGTCGAGGGCTATGCCCGATTTATGCTGGACATAAGCGACTCACAGATTCGAGATGGTTTGATACAACGTTATGAATTTACTTATGAGATCAGTCATAAGATGTTGAAAAGACACTTGGAAATGACTTCTGCAAATCCACAAGTATTTGACGGTATGCCGTTTGCAGATTTGATACGTACTGGCAATGAGCAATCACTCTTAAAAAATGACTGGTCAACCTGGAAAATATTCAGAGAAATGCGTGCTAAAACCAGTCATACTTATGACGAACAGGTTGCAGATAAAGTGGTTGCGGTTATTCCTGATTTCATAGAAGAAATCAAATACCTTTGTAATCAACTTCAACTCAAACATGATTGAAGCCAAACCGCCCATTTCGGTCAGTATGAATGAATGGGTCATTATTCAAAATATTTTAGAAAAGCATATCCCTAATAGAGAAGTATGGGCATTTGGCTCCAGAGTCAAGGGCGTAGTCAAATCTTATTCTGACCTAGATACCGTCATTATGGGTGAAGAAGCGTTGAGCATTGCGACATTGGCAGACCTGAAAAAAGCATTCAGCGATTCAGACTTACCCTTTAAAGTTGACCTGATCCTTTGGTCTGAGACATCAGAAAATTTCAGACGTTTAATCAAAAACAGTTACGCTGTCATCAAACTAGGCCGACCGCTTTGACCATGTATCAAGCCACTTGCCGCGTTTGTCCTGCATCAGCACGTCAACACCCCATGCCTTGGCAGTGCGCTGCACAAGTTGTGGCGGGCACATGAAAAACACCTTGGTTAACGCATCCGCCAGCACACATGAAGGCGCAATCACCGAAACAGATGCCCAATAGGGCGCAGAGTCGCCAGTATGTGGATTGAAAATATGATGATGCATGTGGTCAGAAGTGAAAGCCGTATGCGAGTCAGAAGAAGTGGCCACGGCGCGTCCATCGGTTGAAATGACGGGCTGTTGTCCCTTGCTATTTGTGGCATTTTCTATCCCGAAACGCCAAGGTGAGTTTGAGGGCGCATGTCCCAGCGTGGCAGTTTCACCCGTGTCAATCAACGCATGTTTCACGCCATGCGACTGCAGCACAGACCGCACCAGATCAGCTGCATAACCTTGGGCTATGCCATTGAGCGAGACCCCCATACCTGAAGCGTTCAATCGAATGCTGTGCGGGTTCACTTCCAAGGCTTGCCAATTGACCAAATGCAATTGACGTTCAAGTAGTTTGCGCTCTGGCAATCGTTGTTCATTTTTTGCTTGAGACCAAACTTCCCATAGGGGCTGCACGGTGACATCAAATGCACCATGACTGCGTGCTGACACATAACGAGACAAACTCAAAACAGACAACAAGGCGGCAGAAGGATTGTTTAAAACGCCATCGCGGTTCAATCGCGATACCGCACTGTCAGGATTGAACAAGCTCATGTCAGATTCCACTTGGCATATGGCCGTGACGGCGTCATTCAAAGCTGATTCCAATAGATCCGAATGGGTATGCGCCGCACGCAACCATAATGTCGTACCAAACCCAACCAATGCACGTTCTCGCCAAATCAGCGAGTTGAATGACCTGGTCTTAGGGTCCCAAAGTGCGGCATCGGTATTCGCCAGTGCCCCAGCCCCCCATACTCCTGCAACCCCTAGCGCTGATCCCCATTTCAAGCATTGACGTCGATGAAGATTCATGAAGTTGATCCTGCGTTGATAGGTATGAAACGACTTCCGTCCTTGCGTTCTTGAATCAATGGCAAACAACGCTGGTCATCTTGATAGATAGACACACAATCAAGGCACTGAAAACATTCGCTGTAATTCACTTTGCCTTCTGGCTCAATGGCCTGGTATTCACAACGGTGACGACAGGTTTGACAAGGTGTGCCGCAAGCTTCTCGGCGCGGAATCCAAGACCAACGCTGCAACACATTGGTTGCTGCTAATGCTGCACCCAGAGGGCAAATATAGCGACAGTAACCGCGGTAGACGAACACACTCAAGCCAATGCAAAACACAGCCCAGGCAATATTAGGCCAGTCACGCACAAAGTACATACTGATGGCAGTCTTAAACGGTTCGATTTCGACAGCCACTTCGGCGAATGAAGGGGAAAACCAAACACCACCCAAGATAACCACCAACACCACATACTTGATCCATTTAAGCTTTGCATCTAAAGCTGTGCGTAAACGTTTGTGGCGCATTCCTACAGCTTGCGTCAGCATACTGATGAGTTCTTGCAATGCACCGAACGGACACAACCAGCCACAAAAAGTACCGCGCCCCCAAACCAATAATGTCCCAGCAACGAATAGCCACAAAATCACCGTCATTGGATCATTCATAAAAAATCCAAGGTCGCCGCCTTGTCTGAGTTCATCCAAAGACGCGGTAATATTTACAATGGTTAATTGCCCTTGTGCAAACCAACCGATGAAGCCCAGGGTGTAAATCAAATACAGCATACGGAAAATTTTGAACCGGCGGGCATTTGCACTCAAACGCTTTTGCATCAACAAGCCTATGCTGAGCACGATCAATCCCAAAATCAACACAGTGATTTCCAAATCTCGGCTGATCCAGGTTTTTACCCATTCGGCATTGGACATATCAACATCCAAGATGTTCGACCAAGTCGCACGCCAACCGTTGAATGAATAGTCAAGAGGGAGTTTTTTATACACCACCTGATTGGGGTACACACCAAAACGCCTACCCCATTTCAAATCTAACTCAAAAGGTGCGGCGGCATCCAGTGGGGTTGAGTTTTCAATAATGAAAAAATAGGCACGGGTTGATTCGGGGTAACCAGGCACTTTCAAACCCTTGTCATAAGACATGGCTCGTAAGGTCAATTCATTACCGCCTTGCCTGACTTCAAATGGCAAGTCTTGCTGAATACGTTGACTCTCGTACGCCATGCGTGCCATCGGACCAGACTCAGTCACTAAAAGTGCTTGCGCTTGACGCCTGTTGGTGTTGAGTAAACGCCAGCCGTTTTCGTCGAGCAAGTTACGTCCAATATTCGGCAAACTGACCAAAGCCACGTGCACTGACAATGCAATTTCATTGGGATTTGCCTCAGCTAATTTGTCATTACCGAAAGCTTTGGTGCCAGCAAATGCTTTTTCAATATCTGCACGCTTGAATGTTTGCGTGCTCACCATACCGCGACTTAAAAGCGTTTCCCAATCTAGTTTTGCATATGTCTCATCTTGGGCTTTGATTTTCTTACCAACGGCCGCAGCACCTGCGATTTGACCCGCCGCCGCCGCCTCTGTGTGCGCCAAAGCGACTGAAGCTGCTGACAGCACAATGGTTTTATCTATCGCCTTGGCACTTACGGTACCGGCTTGCACACCATGTAATGCTGCATACACATCATCTCTGCTCGTCTTTGCAGTATGGGCATAGATCTGAATATTGTGATGCGTAGAAAGTCCGACATATTGCGCCGCAAATTTAGCTAACTTGGCAAATCCTGCTTCAGATCTAAAGATGGGTTCCTTGTGGTCGAGCAATTTAGACTCAAGAAAATGACCCTGTAAATCCATGGCCACCAATATATTGATGGGTTTGCCACCATAGCCTCGCACAGGTTCAAAATCTACTGTTTCAAATACGTAGGCAAAGAGCTCAGGCTTGGCATCTGGTTGTTCAGTATTTTTCGTGAACAATGGCCATAAAGGCATATTGGGTTGAATCTCACCCACGGTATATTTATCCGCAAATAGAGCTTCAACATCCGACTTGATGAGCATGCCGGCTGTCGTTGGCGTGATGGAAAACACCAAGCTGGCAGCCAGCCAACGCAAGCACACTTCTAAACGGTATATGAAACGCATTTGTATTCCAAGAACTTCACCATTTATAACATTTCATCGCATAGGGTAAACCACGCTAACTGCTGAAGCAGAGTAGCGAATGCGACTGATGAAGCCGGTTTTTAAGGCGTGAAGTACGGGCTAGCGATGGGCCAGCCAGGCGGCAAATTCAGCACCTACTTGAGGGTGAATTTCGCCTAAGTCGACTGTGGCTTGTAAAAAGCCTAGCTTGCTGCCACAGTCATATCGTGTGCCTTGGTATCTGTAGGCAAACACTTTTTCTTTCTTCAATAATTGTGCAATGGCATCTGTCAATTGAATTTCACCACCTGCGCCTTTAGGCGTGTGTAGAAGCTCTTGAAAAATACCAGGAGTGAGAATATAGCGACCCGCTACCGCCAAAGTACCAGGGGCTGCTGAGGGTGCAGGCTTTTCAATGATGCCACTAAGCTCTGTTAAATGCTCAGTGGTAGACGTACCACTGACGATACCGTAACGGTTCGTATGTTCAAGCGGCACATCCTGCACCGCCAAAATACTTGATTGCAAATGATCAAATTGACTAACCATTTGCGAAGTGATGGAGGGTTGACCTACCATCAAATCGTCAGCCAACAAAACTGCAAAAGATTCCATACCGACCAAGGGTTGGGCGCAAAGAACTGCGTGACCTAAGCCCAAGGCACGTGGCTGTCGAACATAACTGCAGACCATGTCTTCAGGAGAGATGCTGCGAGCAAGCTTAAGCAATTCTGTTTTACCCGCCAGCTCTAGTTCGCTTTCAAGTTCATAAGCCGTATCGAAATGGTCTTCAATGCTGCGCTTGGTACGACCGGTGACAAATATCATGTGCCTGATACCCGCCTCGTAGGCCTCCTCCACCGCGTACTGGATCAAGGGCTTGTCCACGACGGGCAACATTTCCTTGGCTGAAGCTTTGGTGGCAGGTAAAAAGCGAGAGCCTAAGCC
>NZ_JAVLFQ010000047.1:0-5522 GCF_046052765.1 Limnohabitans sp.
ATACTTAGCATCAAAACTTACTTCTACACTTCGGACCTCTCGTCTTTGGGCCAGCTATGAGCCCTAGTGTCCTGCCCATTTGTTCGAGCATTTGAAGCTCGGCTATTTTCTCAGAACGTGCTCGGCGGGCAGAGCGGGTCTCGCGACCATGAATGGTCTTTGCTTTAGCGCAACGTTGCCGACCAGCTTCCGTTTTTGGGCCTGTACTTCGCCCGCCATGGAATCTGCACTTTATCTTTCCTTTTGCGGCAGGGGCGCGGCATTGCTGCTTTGTGCGTTTGGACTTGGCTTGACATTGAAGGCAGCGGATTCGGCCACCGGCTGTTACAAAAGTAAAGTTATTTGACATGGATTTGCACCTTGTTAGAGGCTCGAGAAGAGGGTGAAAATTTATTACACACAGGAGCCCTTGAGTCGAGAGAGCCACTTCTGTAGTCGAGTGTTACCAAGGGGCACCTCAGTTGCATTGGTGCCACTGCGCAAGTCCCTGTAATTAAATGGTTTTTTACGGTTAGTGGCACCTTAGGCTTAAATTGCATGAAAAATAAATGATAGAAGTCCACGAATGTGTGGAAGTGGCACAGTAAAGCTACAGGGTTAAGTAATTGGGCAATCAAGGTGCCACTGGTGCCACTGAAGGTGGCACGGGATGCCCGTGCGCGGCCTTGGCAGCCTGGATGATCGAGAATTTGTCTGGGACCCAATGGTATTTGATGCCATTAGATTCGAATGGGCGTTGACCACCATTGTGTTTAAGTATTGCCTGAGCCAATTTCATCGTTTGGGACTTGGTGGGTGTATTTAAATCAAGGTCAGTACAAATGTTGCGCATTGTTTTTTTCGTCCATAAGTTGCACCCAAAAAATGGGAAGTATTCCAGCAGGGCCTCAACATCCGGATCTGTGACCATGAATTTTTCATTATGTTGGTTCAACATGGAGAGTTCTGCGTCTGAGAGGTACCACTGCTCACCTGCGTCGTACCAAGTTTTAGCCTGTGCCCAAAGTTGCTGATAGTCTATGTTTGTGTCACGGGTAAGTGAGAGCACGTCAATAGGCCAGAACCTTCTGTTGCCTGTCGGGTCGTGAAGAAATTGGTAATCATTGACTGTCCCTGCAAAAACAGTACGTCTTGGGAACACTGAATCTTTTCTGGCATACGGCCGTCGGAGGGTGTCATTACTCTTCGTAATAAACGCTTTCAACTGTGCGAGGTCTGCTTTTTTGAAAGTGGCGTCAAGCTCGCCAAGCTCTACCACCCAATGGCTGACTGCAGACATCACGCTGTCCTTATCGGCCGGGTTTAATGTTTGACCCTCAAGAAATGCGCCTTCAATTTCTGATACTAAGTCTTTAAAAAGTCGAGTTTTACCGATGTTCTGAACACCTGTTAAAACAATCACGCCAGCATTGGAAATTCCATTTGGCTCATAGGCAGCTGCGACTGCTTGGATGAGCCATTTTTTCCAAAGAATTATTGATAAAGCGGGGGAGGTTGATTTGATTTGATCTGTGAACTGGTGTAATCGCGGGATCCCATCCCATGGTCGCGAATCAATGTAAGTTCTAACAGGGCAGTGCGGGTTTTGAGATGCCAGTGCGTCGAGTAATTCGGGAATTCGGCTTGAGGTCATTCCAGCCTGAATCGCGTAGTCCGTAACAATTGTCAGAGCTGTGTTGCTGGTTTCATCCAGTACACACTTCAAATTTGGGACTAAGAATTCGCCCTTTTTCGCTATTTGGTTATAGCGGACGATGATCTGGTGAAAAAAAAGTACAGCGGCTAAATTGGTACTTGTCTGAAGGGGGCGCTTATTTGAACCTAATGACTTGAATTGGACAAAGTTGCTCGTCTCTTGTGTCGCTGGCAGCATCGAAGATGGGTATTTATTTCCAGCGGTTTCCTCAAAATCAACTTCAGTACTACTTAACCCAGCTAGGCTGAGTAGGTGCCGAACTCCATAACCTTCGGGTCGAGATTCAAGTTCCGCTAAAGAGCGGTCATATTTATTGTTGACCTCATCAGCATCGTAATCTCCATAAGGCGTACCCCCATAGTCACCTTTGCTGAATTTATCAAATATGTTACGCCCTCCCTCACCATAAGCTCGCGCCAGTGCACTGGAAACCGCAAACCAAGTGGGCTCATCTCTGCAATCAATTAATCCAAGAACTTTTACGATTGAGGATTGGGTGAGTTTTGAGTAGGTGTGCACCAAGTCCTGTTCCGTAACTTGCTTTTGACTTGCCAATTCACCCTGATTCTGTTTTGTAGTTTCTGGATATTTTCTAAGCATTTCGTCGACGTCCATAACTCTTCCGTCGAAGTGAAATATTTGGGCGTTTAGACCGGGTGAGTAAACAGGTTGTTCATTTTGATAAACGGATTTATCTGCCAGTATTGCATCATCGCCATAGTTTTTTTTAATCATTCGATCAAAGGCTTTGCCAAGCGCGATACCTTCAGCTCTGGATACTTCACGATTTAATTCGAAGACAACGCGAGACCTTGGCTTGTCGTTTGTATGACTCCATGTCGTATATCCAAAGCCTCGAAAAATTGATAAGTCACCAATAACTCCTTCAAATGTTTTGACATCGCGATATCCATCTTGGTCGGTAGCCAGAAATCTGCGCGGCATTGCGTGGGTAGCCAGTCGGTAATGTGCATCTTGGGGAAACTTACTTGGTAGATCATGGGGGCCAAATGAAACAGGTCCACAAAAGTATGTGGTCCCCTTGCATGCGCTTCTGTCTGAAAGAATTGCTTGTTCAAATTCGTCAAAGTCCTCCGAAGTCTTCTGAACAGGTGTGTTGTCAAAGTTATCTTGGCCGCGAGAGTAGCGGATAGCTGTTGATTTTTGAGTTATCTCTTTCATATTCAACCCCAGTACTCGTCGTCTTCGTGTTCAGATGTATCCTCGCCTTCGAGCCCAAGTTCGGCCGCGTTCTTTGCCTCCTGCTTTGTTGAAAAGCTTCCCTTGATAAAGTCCTCGCCGCGTCGTGCCCACCATCGGCCGTCTTTTCGTTTACCAACAACTAAACCAATACCGTTGATTCGCTTCCAAGTGTTGCCTTTGGCTGATGTCGCCCATTCTGTGTCGTGTGTGGGGTACTTCATACTGGGTCCCCCATCTTTTCGCTCAGCCAAGCATCGACTTGATTGCTGGGCCATCCAGTACTTCTAGCTGTTAATTGGATTGGTTTTGGGAAAGATTTTTCCCTCACAAGTTTATAAATTGTTGATGGCTTTAGTCCGGTTCTCTCGCAAACCTCTCGGATACGATGAATTTTTATGCCTTGCATACAAATAGTCCTTTATGAAGATTGATATGAAGTCGATTGACATCACATGGACTATTGAAAGGTGCGAATTCACCGAAGCCGGAAAATATGAACTCAGAAAATTATTTTTTTCTGTGTTTGGATATGAAATTCCTAACTGACGCAAGCGAGATGTGCTTTTCTCTTGGGGTCTTTTTATCGTTTTCGTCGTAAAAAAACTTTTTGAGCTCTTCGTCGTAGCTGTTAATCCCATACAAGCCGACATCGTTTTTTAGCTTTTCAATGATCTCCTCTGGCGTTAAGTTAGTGTCTCTCCTGGAATGGTGCTCGACGCGTTTTAGGACTGCGTTAAGTTCTCTGGGGCTTGTTGCTTTTGCTCGTTGACTTTCAGAAATTTCATCGATCCGAACCTCAGCTGTCTCGAGTAGTGTCTTAACAGCTTCTTCGTTACCTAAAATCACCATTAGCGCATCGTGAATGCCGTTAAGAACTGGGTCTGTTCTCTTTTTCGATGCAAGCTCTTGTACCGTAAGTAACGCTAGATGGTTGGATTCATCCTTGTTCCATCGAAGATGTAGTTTGTATTGACTACGCTTGTATGCAAATAAAAGGCTGAGGAGCTTGTATGCAGACTGTTGCGAAGAATCTGTTTGCAGTTGGCCGCTAGCAATTTTTGTAAGGTAACTGTGTAAGGCCTTGCTTGAGTGAGCTGATGCTGATGGATTCATGCGGCGCTCCTGATGAAGGTGACATTATTGTTTTCTTTTCCATCACACCAGTCAGCAAACCACTGCATCATTTTTATTCTTTCTTCCATGAAATCTGATCTTAAATAAGCCGCTCTTACTTTGTTTTGCTCCTGATGATCGAGCTGTCGGTCAACTGCATCACGGTTGAAACCCTTTTCGTTCAGTACGTTTGTAATTAGGCTACGCATTCCGTGTATTGTTACTTCGAAACCAAGTCTATGAAGTGCGAGGCGCAAGGTGTTTTCCGCAAGGACGCTGTATTTGCTTGCACTAGGAAACACATAACGATTTGAATCGTTTGAAGTTATGGCTTCTAAAGTCCTGAATACAGCTACGGCTTGTGTTGGTAGAGGGAGCCTGAATTCTTTTCTCGACTTCATCCGACTTGCTGGGACAGTCCAGATTTTATTGATAAGGTCTATTTCTGACCATTTTGCTCCTCTGACGGAGTTGTCTCGAAGCCCTGTATAAAGCACTAGTTTCAAAGCACAAACAGTTTTGATATCAAGCTGCTGCTCAATTTGGCTTTTGTTTAATGCAGCCATCAGTTGTGGTACTTGTTCTTTGGGTAGTGCATCGTGATGTTTGACTGGTGGTTTCTTGAAATATGGGTTGTCGGTCATGTCCCGAGCAGGGTTACTAGTTGCTCTATGAGTGGCTCGGGCATAGGAGAAGATTTGCCCTGCAATTGATCGGGTTCTTAATGCCGATACCTTGGTTCCCTTGTCGTATATCTTCTTGATTACTGTGAACAGGTAAGGCTCTTTAATTGATTCGATAGGCAGCTTTGCAAGGTCAGGGAGAAGGTAACGCCGAATCAGGCCCTCGTTTCGCTCAAAGTGGGTGGCGCTCCAACCTGCTTTATTGTGTTGAAGCCACTCATGTGCAATCAGGCCGAAAGTGTTTCCACCTTTAGCGATTTGTTCTGTTTTGGCGATCCTCTTTGCCGTTGACGGGTTGATACCTTTTTCAACGTTTGATCGGGCTTCGAGTGCTTTGGCCCGAGCAATCAAAAGGCTGACGGTTGGGTAGGCACCAAGGCCAGTAGACATGTCTTTGCCGTTGAGGCGGTACCTAAGAATCCAAGTTCTGCTTCCATCTGGACGAACCCGAAGGCGCAAACCAGCGCCATCGTTCAGGTAGTACAACTTAACCTTTGGTTTGGCTGCCTTACAGGCTGCCTCTGTTAACAATTTTTCTGCTGCCATACACTTCTCCAGTACCCGTTCTGGTACCCAATTTTAATGGAGCTTCCGGTGAATTGCAATGCACGTCAGTGAAGTAAAGTACCCGTATTTACTGGGTTTTAACGGTGTAGATGGATGTTGGTGAAGTCTAGTAAACGATAGTTCGGCGCACTTCGTTTCCGCCAGATAGCCTTTATTTATGCGCCCTTCGGGCCGTTTTTACTTTTTACATACCATAAAACATACCAAAGAATATTCACTGGTTTGATGTGCTGTATGTAACTTCGTAAATATTTATTAGG
>NZ_JAVLFQ010000048.1:0-127093 GCF_046052765.1 Limnohabitans sp.
CAAGGAATATTCCTTACTGACAGCTATTTTTTCCTCCACTTTATTAGGAAGACGTTTAATTTTTTTGGTCGACGTGACGCTGCCAGATGGCTCAATCACAGGTGCAGTATTTGTGTTCTTGCTGACCTCAAGTGTCGACGTAGGTTTTTTCGACAAATGAAGCTCCTTGATCATTTGATGCAGTTTTTCTGTATCCGCTGTACCCAACCAAACCGCTGCATTGCTTCTGATGGCTTCAATTTCAGCATAAGGACAGTCTTTGCCGTGATTTAACAACCACTCTAAGGCTTTTTTTTCTCTTAACTGCACATCATTGATGGCATAGGACAAATTTCTGAAATCTGCTGCTTTACAAGCAGAAGCGCTTTCCTTGGCTGTGTTCTGATCTTTTGTTTTTGTTTGCGCTATGCAAGTCAAACACATCACG
This sequence comes from Limnohabitans sp., assembly GCF_046052765.1. Taxonomy (GTDB): domain Bacteria; phylum Pseudomonadota; class Gammaproteobacteria; order Burkholderiales; family Burkholderiaceae_C; genus Limnohabitans. Next base: position 428 of record NZ_JAVLFQ010000048.1, read on the forward strand.
GCAAATACACACAATGAGAGGAACCGCAACATACAAAGCTGATTGAAAAAATTGAAAAACATCACTGGCCAACATCAAAATTTGTGCGAAGGCGGCAAGCCGTTTTGGGTGGCGACAAAGTCCGCCAGCATGGGCACATATTTTTGTGCAAAGCCTTGCGCTTCCATACCAGCAAAAGAATTTTTCACCATCGATTGAATCGGATGTAAGGCACCGATGTCGTTTGCCAGACTGCTTAAATAACGCATGTCTTTATGCGCGTTGCTGATGGTGAATTTGTGGGCATTCTCATCGCCGTTCATTGTCCATTTCATGAAAGTATCGTAAAAAGGACTGCGCATGCGACCCGATCCAATGACTGCATGAAATTGGTCTTGACTCAAACCGGCTTTGCGGGCGATAGACAAGGCTTCTGAAAACAGTGCTGCATAACCCATGGCAATGAAGTTATTGATTAACTTCATGGTGTGTCCCAATCCAACCGGTCCTAAATGCACAATATTGCCAGCCCAACACTCTATGACAGGTTTGACCTTGGCGAATATCGCATCTGGGGCGCCCACCATAGCGTCCAAGGTTCCAGCCTCTGCTTCAACGGGTGTGCGACTCAAGGGTGCGTCAATAAAATGCATGCCATGACTCTCAGCCAAAACAGCCATTTGTTTGGTTGACACGGGATTAGAGGTCGAGCAATCAATGATGATCAATCCTTTTTTGGCGCTTGCCAATATGCCCTCAGGACCGTTCATCAGTGATTCGACTTGAGGGGAACCGGTGACGCACAAATGCACAATGTCACATTGCGAAGCAAGTTCACGCGCAGAATGGGCTTCGCTGGCACCCAAGCCCTTGAGTCTTTCAACAGGTTCACGATTTTTGTGGCCCAAGATGACCAAAGAGTAGCCTTTGGTCACTATATTTTTAGCCATGCCAGCGCCCATCAGGCCGACGCCAATGAATCCGATCACGGGTTTGTTCATGTCAGTACTCCTTTAATCATCAATGGATATGTACCTGCACCTCGGCACATCCAGCAATATCAAAACGCAAATGCTGCCCGGGCAAGGGAAAAAAAGACGCCAACCAGCTTCCAGTCGTGACCCATTGTCCAGCTTTGAAGCGGCGACCGCGTTGTTGGAAATGGTTGGCTATCCAGGCCATAGCCTGCAAAGGGTGTCCCATGACATCACGGCTATGTCCGCTCCCAATGGCCTGATCGTCTACATAGGCTGTACCGGTGGCTTGCCACAAATCGGAAAACTGTTTTTTTTCGATGCGAGAACCAAGAACTGCGCCGTGGTTCCATGCGTTTTCTGCGACCAGACTGAAAAAATGGTGCTTTAAATCAGCGTAAACCGCATGCCTGTCATCTGCAATTTCAAGTGAAGGATACGCACAAGCGATGAAGTCCAATATGGAGTCTGCTGTCCATGGGGCTTTGCGCTCGGGGACATCGGTGGCGAATTGCAAAGCCAGTTCAAATTCAATGATCAGATGTTGATATTTTTTGGCAACCACCGAATGCCCGCTTTGAAATACGGTGTCAGCCAACACACAACCTGAAATGGCATCATCAAAACCCACGAATTCGCGCATCACAGGCGTGGTGATGGCAATCTTGTAACCGCTGACTGCGGTGTGACGAAGTTGACATTGAATATCAATCAAATCGTCTTGTGTGGCATACGCCTCCATCACATCTTTAGGTGCAAAAGAGTCATCCAAGCCGGTAAAACCCTCAGCCTGTTGTTGCTGCCTCAACAACTCCTGAGCAGCCAACAAGGAACCGGGCCATTGAGGTCTTTGAGTATGTGGCATCAGTTGTCAAGGAATCCGTGTGGATTGCCAAGATACGTATTGCATGACACCGTCTTTTTTCTGCCAAATGCTGTGGAAACGAAGCAATACATTCAAATCCTTGTCGTTGACACGCACATCGAAATTACCGTTACCGGTCAAAATAGCAATGCACCCAAAGGTACGCACTTGAACATCCGAGCGACGCATGACTTTGTAAACCACTGCACCTGATCGCATGGATTCGATATAAGTTTGCTTGTTATCGACCACCGAACTGGTGTGCGTATAGACCAAGTCAGGTGAAAATAGTTTTTCCATCGCTGCAAAATCATTGCTCATTTGGGCGGCGTAACGGGCGTCCTCTGCTTTTAATGCTTCGTCTGCCGTGATGTTGTCGCAAGAACCAGCCCAAGCGGACAGGCCTGAAAACAAAGCAACCACCAAGATTGTCAACCAACGTAGAGTAAACCGGTTCATGCCAGCCTCCTATAAAGTAAAGCCTCATCATACGCAGTCCAAATACAAACTGGCATTCAAAATAACCCGCAAGACTGGCTTATAAACATATCTCCAATCAGTAAATTTAATCAACTAACGCCAGATAACTAGGGTTTATCGGTAGGTGGCCAAGCTTGACAAGGTTGTATGGTTTGTAAGAGCTCATTCAAATTGAAAGTCATGTCATGCTGCCCAGAATATCCATCCGTCGCCATTTTCAAGCGATTTGTTTTTTCCTGTGCGTCATACCTGGCACCTTGCTGGCACAGCAAAAGCTAAAGTGGGCGCATGTGTATGAATCTTCCGAGCCCTATCACACTGAATCTGTGTGGGCGGCAGAAGAAATCAAAAAACGTTCCAATGGAAAATTTGATATTCAAGTCTTTCCTGCCTCTAGTTTGGGTAAAGAAACCGATCTCAACCAAGGCTTGATGCTGGGTTCGGTTGACATCATCATCAGTGGGCCATCTTTTGCTGCACGCACCTACCCTCGCTTTGGCATTGCCTACTATCCGTTTATTTTCAGAGACGGTGACCATTTGCTGGCCTATTCCAAAAGTCCCTTGTTTCAGGACATGGTCAACGAGTTTCGTCAGAAAACAGGTATCCAAGTGACCGCTTATACCTACTATGGTGCGCGGCACACCACCGCACAAAAAGTATTCAATCAATGTTCTGACATCAAGGGTTTGAAAATTCGTGTCCCCGATGCACCAGCCTATACCGCCACATGGCAAGCTTGCGGTGCCAACCCGACGCCTATCGCTTTTGCTGAGGTATATCTTGCACTGCAAAACGGGACGGTGGATGCCCAAGAAAATCCACTGACGACGATTGAAGCCAAAAAGTTCTTCGAAGTGCAAAAGTCCATCATGCTCACCGGACATATTGTGGATGGCCTGATTACTTTGGTGGCGCCCCATGTATGGAATACCTTGTCTGCAGTAGAACAAAAAATGTTTACCGAAGTCATGCAAGAAGCAGCCGCCCGCGCCTCTGCCAAGATCAAAAAACGTGAGGCTGAACTGATAGACATATTCAAGAAAAAAGGATTGAATGTGGTGGAAGTCAACCGCAAGAGTTTTCAAGATGCCGTGTTGAAAAATAAGCCTGTTGAAAGCTTGAATCTTTCTAAAGCTGATTACGACCGGATACAGGCGGTCAAATAATGAGCAAAGAAGCAGAACAACTTGCGACGGCCTTTGGCGAAGCCGATGCGCCGGTAGATTTGTCTGGCGTGATTGCCGAAGCGTGGTTGGCGCTAGGCTTTTTTTGGCTGCTGGGACTGACGGTTTTGTACCAATTCATCACCCGGTATGTTTTCAATGACTCGGCAGCCTGGACGGAAGAAATTGCACGTTATTTGCTCATTGCAACTGTTTTCATAGGCGCTGTCATTGGTGTTGCCAAAAATAACCATATACAAGTGGATTTCTTTTACCGCTTCATGCCCGCCAGGCTGTCGCGCTCACTCTCGGTATTAGTCGATGTATGCCGAATAGCTTTTCTGGGTTGCGCCAGTTGGATGACTTGGGAGCTGATGCTAAAGATGGGCAGCTACCAAATGACTATTGTTAATTTGCCTATGAATATTGTTTATAGCGTGGTTCTACTGGCCTTTGTATTGATGACTTGGCGAAGCATCTTGGTCATGCGTCAACATTGGCGCCAGGGCTTCAGTGTGCTTGAACGTCCTGACAACCCATGATCACTGTATGTTAAAAATTATTTTTTTGTTTCTGCTCAGCGGTGGCTTACCAGTTGCCATGGCCATGGCAGCCGCCTCTTTGATTTACCTTTGGCTCAATCCCAGTTCGCCACCGTTTGTGGTAATCCACCGAATGGTGTCAGGCATTGACAGCTTTCCATTGTTAGCTGTGCCGTTTTTTATTTTGGCAGGTAACCTGATGAATACCTCAGGCATCACCCACCGAATTTATGCTTATGCACTGTCTTTGGTCGGATGGCTGAAAGGTGGACTAGGCCATGTGAATGTGGTGGGATCGGTTGTATTTGCTGGCATGAGTGGTACTGCCATTGCAGATGCTGCAGGTCTGGGCACAATAGAAATCAAAGCCATGGTTGACCATGGGTATGAACCTGAGTTTGCGGTTGGCGTTACCGCAGCTTCAGCCACCCTTGGCCCCATCATTCCACCTAGTCTGCCCTTTGTCATTTACGGAATGATGGCCAATGTTTCTGTGGGTTCTTTGTTTCTGGCAGGCATTGTGCCTGGCGGCATCATGGCATTGCTCATGATGTTGACCGTGGCTTACTTTGCGCACAAAAACGGTTGGGGTGGCGACGTTAAATTTGAATGGCCAAAGCTGATCAAGGCGTTGATTGAAACACTGGTGGTCATTGGCTGGCCCCTGATCATTTGGCTACTGGTGACTGACCTTGATATGCCAGCGCAATCGACGGTTTTTATCGGCTTGGTGGTTTTATTTCTCGCCGATAAATTATTCAATTTTCAAGCAGTGCTGCCCATCATGACCCCTGTGCTGTTGATAGGCGGCATGACCACTGGCGTGTTCACACCCACTGAAGGTGCGATAGCTGCTTGTGTATGGGCATTGATATTAGGTTTTGGATGGTACCGAACCCTCAATTTCAAGCTCTTTGTCAAGATCTGCCTTGACACAGTCGAGACCACCGCTACCGTGTTATTCATCGTTGCCGCTGCCAGTATCTTCGGCTGGATGTTGACCGCCACTGGCGTGACTGCCGCCATCGGCCAATGGGTCTTGGGCGTCACCGACCAACCTTGGCAATTTTTATTGTTAGCCAATCTGTTGATGCTGTTTGTCGGTTGTTTTTTAGAGCCTACGGCGGCCATCACCATTTTGGTTCCGATATTGGTTCCCATATGCCGTCAATTAGGCATTGACCCAGTGCACTTCGGATTAGTGATGGTGTTGAACTTGATGATTGGATTGCTACATCCGCCGATGGGTATGGTGTTGTTTGTGCTGGCGCGAGTTGCCAATTTGAGTGTAGAGCGCACCACCATGGCCATACTTCCTTGGCTGGTTCCTTTGCTAGCCAGTTTATTGCTGATCACATACATACCTGCCATTTCACTGTGGCTGCCACATTACATGTCAACCACTTAAAAACCTTTCATCATGTCATTATTCATTCGCCTTCATCCTGACGATGATGTCGTCATCGCCCGCCAACAACTCATGAGTGGTACCACCGTTGACGGTATTGCAGTGCGCGGCTTGATTCCCCCAGGCCACAAAATCGCTACCCGCGCCATCGAAACTGGACAGGCGGTGCGTCGCTACAACCAGATCATCGGTTTTGCAAGTCAGCCCATTGCCATCGGTGAACATATTCATACGCATAACTTGAACTTGGGTGAGAACAAAGGAGACTTCGCACGAGACTATGCTTTTTGTGCCGACGTCAAACCCGAGCCGACCTTGCTACACGCCAATTTCATGGGCTATGTGCGGGCTGACGGCCGTGTAGCCACCCGCAACTACATAGGTATTTTGTCGAGCGTGAACTGTTCTGCTACTGTGGCACGCGCTATCGCAGACCATTTCTCGCGCACCATCAATCCCACAGCTTTAGCAGCATTTCCCCACGTAGACGGGGTGGTGGCGTTAACACATGGGACAGGCTGCGGTATGGACACGCAGGGACTGGGTATGCAAGTGCTGGAACGCACCATGGCGGGATACGCAACCCACCCGAACTTTTCTGGTGTGTTGGCTGTGGGTCTGGGATGCGAAGCCAACCAACTGAAATCGTGGTTATCACACAGTGGTTTACAAGAAGGCAGCACCTTGCAAACCTTCAACATTCAAGACAGTGGTGGCACTGCTAAAACCGTGGCCAAGGGTATAGCGTTGGTGCAAGCCATGTTGCCAGAGGTAAATAAATCAACGCGCACCCCATGTAGCGCGGCGCACCTGATGGTAGGTTTGCAATGTGGAGGTTCTGACGGATATTCCGGTATCAGTGCCAACCCCGCCTTAGGTGCTGCAGTGGATTTGCTGGTAGCCCATGGTGGAACAGCCATTCTCAGTGAAACACCCGAGATTTACGGTGCTGAACATTTACTGACGCGCCGCGCCATCAATCGCGCTGTGGGCGAAAAACTGGTGGAGCGAATTCGCTGGTGGGAACATTACACGGCCATGCATTCGGGTGAAATGAACAACAACCCATCGCCAGGCAACAAAGCCGGTGGGTTGACCACTATTCTTGAAAAATCGCTAGGTGCTGTCGCCAAAGGTGGAACAAGTAACCTGCAAGCAGTTTATGAATACGCAGAAAAAGTAGATAAGCACGGTTTTGTCTACATGGATACACCGGGATACGATCCGGTCAGTGCCACGGGACAAGTCGCTGGCGGTGCCAACTTGATTTGTTTCACAACTGGTCGCGGGTCTGCCTACGGTTGTGCGCCCTCGCCTTCACTGAAACTGGCTACAAACACAGCACTGTGGGAACGACAAGCGGATGATATTGATATCAACTGCGGTGAAATAGTCGATGGCGGCACAACGGTTCAAGCCATGGGAAGAGTCATTTTTGAGCGCATGCTGTCCTGCGCGTCTGGCGAAGCCAGCAAAAGTGAGATGCATGGCTATGGTCAAAATGAATTTGTACCCTGGCAATTGGGTGCGGTCATGTGACTTTTTTGATCGCAAAAGCCGCACATGCAAAAGGTAAGTGATTCACTCAGCCTTGAGTTACTTTGACATGAATGAAAGCCAATCCAGCAATCTGACCGTGCATGGTGTCCCAAACACCAAGTTGGCGATGCAAGGGCGATTCATCTACATACATATGACAATCATGCGGACAGCGTTCGAGCTATGTCTATGTGCAGCCGCTGTTTCACTCGGCAAAAACAATTGCTCACCCAAGTAAATGCTGCCTATGTGTTTGAAACCATTTAGGCACAGTCGTGATACCTTTCAAACATTAGGTATGCTCCATACCATGCAAATGACTGCGACTCAGCCAGTGCTTTCACTTCTAACGTATTTTTGAAAAAATAATTTATATATGCTCCCTATGAAATACCCATTGATCTTTTCTGTTCTTGAGGAGAACACATGAGCTTGTTGCTGGGTTGTATCGCTGACGATTTCACCGGAGCCACAGACCTTGCTAACAACTTGGTGCGTGCTGGTATGCGAGTGGTTCAAACCATTGGCGTGCCGGACGCGCCCCTGCCCTCTGACTGCAATGCCGTTGTGATTGCGCTGAAATCGCGAACCATCGCCCCACAAGAGGCAGTAGCTCAATCGCTTAACGCCCTGCAATGGTTGAAGTCGCAACATGTGAAACAGGTTTATTTCAAGTACTGCTCTACTTTTGACAGTTGGTACCGTGGCGATATTCGCGGAAATATTGGTCCTGTGACCGAGGCGCTGATGCAGGCCTTGGATTGTGACTTCACCATCGCCACTCCAGCGTTTCCGGATAATCAGAGAACTGTCTTCAAGGGACATTTGTTTGTTGGTGATGTGCTGCTGAGCGACAGCGGCATGAAAAACCACCCCCTCACGCCAATGCAAGATGCCAACTTGGTCAACGTGTTGCAAGCACAGTGCAAAAAGCGGGTCGGCCTGATTGATTACCGTTGTGTGACTCAAGGCGCACAAGCCATCAGTCAGCGCATGACAGAGTTGAAAGCACAAGGAATTTCAATCGCTATTGTGGATGCCTTATCGAACGAGGATTTGCTTCGTTTGGGTCCCGCACTTCAAGATCTTTCGTTGGTGACAGCCGGTTCAGGTGTTGCTATGGGTTTGCCCGCGAATTGGGGGATTCAACCTGCGCTTGAGAGCGCCCAATTACCTTCAGCGCATGGCTTGAAAGCCATCGTCAGCGGCAGTTGCTCGTTAGCCACCCAAGGGCAAGTACAACATTTTGTGCAAGCTGGCGGACACACATACCAGCTCGACCCCTTGGCTTGGACCCAGAGCACACCTGCGAGTGAGATCGCGGCACATGTACTCAGTTGGGCCTCTCCTTTGTTGACCCAAGGTCCAGTGCTGGTGTATTCAACGGCGGACGCAGAACAAGTCAAAACCGTACAACAACAATTTGGCACACAACATGTCGGTGAGCAAACCGAGCAAGTGCTAGCGATGGTTGCTCAAGGCTTGGTCAAATTGGGTGTAGGTCAGTTGGTGGTAGCGGGCGGCGAAACATCTGGTGCATGTGTTCAGGCACTCGAAGTCACTCAAATGACCATTGGCGCACAAATTGATCCAGGCGTACCTTGGTGTCATGCACCCAGCAAGTTTTCTGTCCTCGGAAGCATTCATTTGACCTTGAAGTCAGGCAATTTCGGCGGTACAGATTTTTTCACTAGGGCATTTTCTGTATTAGAAAAGGGCGCTTTTGTATGAGTCAACTGTTATCAAAGAGTGACATCAACCAAGCGCGTGAAGAAATATGCCGGGTCGGTCGCAGCCTTTTCGAGCGCGGATATGTACATGCTACTGCTGGCAATATCAGTATGCGACTTGAGAATGGATTTCTGATCACGCCCACAGATGCATGTCTGGGTTTTTTGGATCCTAACGATTTGTCTTGGCTGGACATGAACGGCGTTCAACTCAGCGGGAAGAAAGCCAGCAAGACATTAGCGCTTCATCGACGCATCTACAGTGCAACGCTGACTTTATCTCCTGATACCGCATGTGTCATTCACAGTCACAGCACGCACTTGGTGGCACTGAGTTTGAAAGACCCAGCCATTCAAACTGGCTTGGGGTCAGAGTTATTGGCACCCATCACTCCTTACTTTGTCATGAAAGTAGGTCATGTTCCGCTTATTCCCTATCACAGACCTGGCGATGTGGCGTCAGCCGATGAGGTGGAACGCACGATCACACGTTATGCCGATCACGGACTTGCATTGCACGCCGTCATGTTGTCTCGTCTTGGCCCTAATGTTTGGCACGACAGTCCTGCCCAAGCTATGGCCACCTTAGAAGAACTTGAAGAAACAGCTCGCCTGAGTTTGCTGACTCAGACAACGCCGTTGTCAGAAATCAATATAGAAGAATTGCGGCATACCTTTGGCGCACAGTGGTAACCAATTATTTGAATAACGAAAGAAACCGCATGTTGAAATTTGCTGCCAACCTCTCTTTTTTGTACAACGAATTGCCATTCATGGATCGATTTGCAGCTGCCGCTAAAGATGGTTTCAAAGGTGTGGAATATTTGTTTCCCTATGCGTTCAGCAAGCAAGAAATCGCGGCTGCGCTCAAAGACACCGGCTTGCAACAAGTGTTGTTTAATGCCCCGCCTGCAGGCCATGACCGCGACAGTGCTCAAACCGCGTGGGACTTGGGCGTTCGAGGTACAACTTGTTTACCCGGTCGGGAAGAGGAATTCAAACAGGGGTTTATGTTGGCGCTGGAATACGCGGAAGCGCTCAATTGCCAGCGCATTCATGTGATGGCGGGTCTGGTGCCAGAAGCATTCCGTCTTGCCAGCCAATTACCATTGCATTTATCTACCAGCGCTGTACATGCTTCTCAACCTGGACCCATGCGTAGCACCTATATAAGCAATCTGCGCTGGGCTGCAGAGCAAGCCGCCTCTGTAGGCAGGGAAGTGCTAATTGAACCTATCAATACCCGCGATATTCCGCATTTCTTTTTAAATCGTCAAGATGATGCACATGCGATTGTGCAGGAAGTGGATATGCCCAATTTGAAAGTCCAATTCGACCTCTATCACTGTCAAATTGTGGAAGGCGATGTTGAAAACAAGATTCGCCACTACCTGCCAAGTGGCCGCGTCGCACATTTGCAAATAGCAGGTGTTCCACAGCGCCATGAGCCAGATACTGGAGAATTAAATTATTCTCTACTGTTCAACACCATTGAACAAGTCTCGAAGGAGTGTGGTTGGGACGGATGGCTGGGTTGCGAATACCGCCCTGCACTGGGTGCGGTGTCCAATGGCACTTCAGATGGACTGAATTGGTTGAAAAAAATAAGCTAAATGTTTTTTTTAAAGTCACAGTGTCTTACGCAAAATAAGCAATATCAATGGCTTTAGCCAGGCTCATGTCATGTCTGTCAAAATAGCAAAGTAAAATTTATTATCTTTAGAAAGTATCTATGAGCACCTTTGCAAATCAATTGAAATCAGAAATTGCACGCATATCCAAAAAAGAAATCAAAGCTGAAAATGCTGCTTTGAAAAAAGCTTCTTCAAATTACCGATCTGAAATCGCTGCCCTGAAACGCCGATTATCAGCACTTGAATCTGCCATTGGAAAGCTTGGGAAACTCTCAAGCCAAACTGTTGATGTGTCTAATGACACGTCGGATGAAAAACCTTTGCGTTTCAGAGCCGATGGCTTTGCCAGTCTGCGTAAAAAACTGGGAGTCACTGCCAATGAAATGGGAGCGTTGCTTGGTGTCACTGGACAATCGGTTTACAAATGGGAAAAAGGTACAGCCAAACCCCGTGCCAGTCAGATGAAAGCGATTGCCGCAGTCAGACACATGGGTAAAAAACAAGTGACTGAGTTACTGGCAGGGGAATAAGTGCGGCTTAAATTCGATTTTGTTCAGTGAACAAAATTGAAAAATTATATGCATGGGTCTCACCATGACACTCAAGCTTTGAAAACAGGGCACCTCTTTACGAGCGTGCCCTTTTTTTATCTCTCAATGGTCAGCGACACACCCATACCGCCGCCAATACATAAAGCAGCCAATCCCTTTTTGACGTTGCTGCGCTGCATTTCATGGAGCAAGGTCACCAGAATGCGGCAGCCAGACGCGCCTATAGGATGTCCGATGGCAATAGCACCGCCATTGACATTGACACGCAGTGGATCGATATCCAAAGCCTGATTGACTGCACAGGCCTGAGCCGCAAAAGCTTCATTCAATTCAAACAAGTCCACATCTGCTGCATTCCATCCGGCACGCTCCAGTGCCTTGCGCGAAGCAGACACTGGCCCCATTCCCATGGTTGCAGGATCCAGTCCTGTGGTGGCAAAGGAAGCAATCCGTCCAAGAGGGGTTAATCCCAACTTGCTTGCACGCTCAGCAGTCATCACCATCACAGCTGCCGCGCCATCATTGATACCCGAAGCATTGCCTGCAGTGACGCTGCCAGTTTTGTCAAAGGCCGGGCGCAAACCTGCCAGTGCTTCGGCATTGGTTGTCAAGTTGATGAATTCATCTTGCTCAAAGGGAAGAGGATTTCCCTTTTTCTGAGGTACGAGCACCTGGACAATCTCGTTTTTAAACTTACCTGCAGCTTGTGCAGCAGCCGCTTTTTGTTGAGATGCAAGCGCCAGGGCATCCTGCATATCGCGCGTGATGCCATTTTGCTTGGCTACGTTTTCTGCGGTAATGCCCATGTGGTATTGGTTGTAAACATCCCATAAACCATCGACGATCATGCTGTCAATCATTTTCCATTCGCCCATTCGCTGACCATCGCGTGAATTATTCAATACGTGTGGTGAGGCGCTCATATTTTCTTGTCCTCCGGCAATCACAATCTCGCTGTCTCCATAAGCAACAGCCTGTGCAGCAAGCATGACAGCTTTGAGGCCTGAACCGCAAACTGCATTGATGGTCAAGCCTGGTGTTTCTTGTGCCAAACCTGCCTTCATCAAGGCCTGGCGTGCCGGGTTTTGTCCTGCGCCTGCCGCTAGCACCTGACCCATGATGACTTCGCCGACCATCGTGGAATCCATACCAGCACGAGCCACCACTTCCTTGATAACCATGCCTCCGAGTTCAGTGGCACTGAATTTGGACAGGCTGCCGCCGAATTTCCCTACTGCTGTTCTGGCAGCCGAAACGATAACAATATCTTGCATTTGAAGTCTCCTTTAAATCAAATTTGACTCAATCACACCACATCAGTCTTATAAATTACTTACCAACATCCTTTAATGTTGCCATATGCGCCGTTTTTTAGTCATTCATAATGCCTTCATCCTGCCAAAATGCTCTGAATCTATAACATTTGACCCAGTCGGTACTACAAAATTGAATGGCCGCGCTATGATGAAGTGTGGCTGTCATCTCATATTAACCAATGTTCATTCTCTTTTTTTAATCATGACTCGACTGTTTTTGTCTATGTTCATTTACGCCATTTATTCACACAACGTACTTGCATGTACCAACGAATTTGCTCCCGTCTGCGGATATTGGATGCATACACCTAAGACCCAGACATTCACCAACGTTTGCCAGATGCAGGCTGCAGGTGCCAAGATAAGACATCAGGGAAGCTGTGCAGACCAGTCACCTAAAAAACCATCAACAACACATAGTGCCGATAAAAAATAATGGATACCCTCAATTCGAAACAAATTGATACCTTGATACGTCAGGCTTTGCTATTTGACGGTAGTGGTAACGATCCGATGATTTGCGACATTGCGATTGCGAATGGAAAAATTGCTGCCATAGGGCCTTCTTTGAATTTAACTGCAGCAAATGAAATAGATGCCAAAGGCTTGGCCTTGATGCCAGGCATCATTGATTCACATACCCACTTTGACGCGCAAATCACCTGGGATAACTACGTCAGACCTTCGCCAGCAATGGGCGTGACCACGGCAATCATCGGAAATTGTGGATTTACCATTGCACCTTGTCGACCGCAGGACAGAGAATTGACGATGCGCAATTTAACTCAGGTCGAAGGTATGTCCTTGGAAGTCCTGCAACAAGGTATTACTTGGGACTTTGAAACTTTTCCTGAGTACTTGGCAATGTTAAAAAAGAAACGTTGCGCCATCAATATCGCAGCGTATGTAGGCCACTCCTCCGTACGCACTTGGGTGATGGGCAATGACGCCAACAAGCGTGCGGCAACCTCCCAAGAAATCAGCGAAATGGCTGCCCTGGTTCGTGAAGCCATGTCAGCAGGTGCCATCGGATTTGCCAGCAGCACGAGCCCTGCTCACAATGGTGAAGGAGGCTTACCCATGCCTTCCCGACTTGCCGACGATGAAGAAATGATGCAATTAACGCTGGCCATGAGCAGTCAAGGTGGTGGTGTTTACATGGTGACCAAGGGTGGTCAAATGCCCATGTCTTTTTTGCAATCCCTCTCTGAATCCAGTGGTCGACCTGTCATGGTTGCGGCCTTGTTGCACAACAGCACCAATCCAGATGTTGTTTTCAATGACATGAGGGCTATCACCGAAGCTAACAGCCAAGGCATCCCCTTGACAGGTCAAGTGTCATGTTGTCCATTGACCATGGATTTCACGTTCGCGTCTGCTTATCCTGTGGAAGGCCTGGTCAGTTGGAAGCCAGCCATGGGGCTGACACATTCAGAATTAAAGAAATGTCTGGCTGACAATACATTCAGACAAAACGTTAAAAATGAACTCGCACAAACCACCACTTTTCGCTTATTCAACAATGAGTGGGACAAAGTACATGTGATCCAGACATTCTCAGAAAAGCACCTACCGTTTGAGCAACGTAGCGTCGCTGAACTTGCGCACCAAGTAAAGTCAGATCCGCTGGACTTTGCGCTTGATTTGGCACTATCAGAAGATTTACAAACCGTTTTTACGGCGCAATTACTCAACAGTGATGCATCAGCAGTCGCGCAACTGCTGAACCATCCTCACAGTCTGGTGTCACTAAGCGATGCTGGGGCTCACCTGACATTTTTCAATGATGCAGGTTTTGGTTTGCATCTGCTCGGCCACTGGGCGCGCGATCTTGGCATCATGACCATGGCAAAAGCGGTCTATAAACTCACCGCCCAACCAGCCGCCATCCTCGGACTCAAAGAACGGGGGCTTATCAAACAGGGTTACGCCGCAGATTTGCTTATGTTTGATCCCCGCACAGTAGGGCGCGGTCCCAAGCATCGGGTCTTCGACTTACCAGGCGGAGCAGCTCGCTTGAACACACATGCCACAGGTGTGCATGCCGTTTGGGTAAATGGTCAATTAGTGGCAGACGATAAAGGCTTGCGCGAAAATGCCGAATTGGCAGGCGAACTACTCACTGAATTTAACAAATAGGCTCTAAGCCTCAACTGAGAACGCGGTGGTTTGACTTGTTTATTCTTTGGTTATCAAGCAAGGTTCTAAGCAAAGCCTAGTTACAAATAGCGTGGTTTCCAGGTATGGGAACAGCCAGCCCAAAAATGAACCCGTCTTTCATGATGTTAAAAACCTTACAGGATTTGTTGCCCTTTGGCGTGGAGAAAACCATATTGCATTGTTCAAAGTCACCTTGACCGCGGCCCCATTCGGTTTTGATAAATCGAATTTTTGCTGCTGGCACATTGAACTCCCTGGCCACACCAGCAATGTCATGTTTGCTATAGCCCTTGATCAACTTGCAATTCTCTGGGGTGACGAACAGCATTTCAGGCTGCGTGCGCGAATATGCAGACATTGAGATAAGCAGAAAAAAAAGAAAAGGTATTTGATAAGCCATTTCCTACTTAAAGCATTGAGAAATTTTGACCATTATGAAACAAGTACAGGTTGAATGCCCTATATTCACTGTATGAAATGGATATCGCGTCTTTTTATGCTGGCCTTCTTTAGCTTGGTGCTTATCGTGGTCCTGCTGTTCGCCTCCTTGATGCTCTTGATAGCAACGCTCAGATGGCTTATCACAGGCCAAAAGCCTGGTTTTCACATGCACTTGAACGCTTTGCAGCAATGGAGAAATATGACCTCGCGTCAGTCCCCCGCAGCGTTTGATCCTGACACTGTCATCGAGGCTGAGGTTCGCGAAGTACCCAAAGATCAGACCCGACTGCACTGATAAGATAGGTTTTCCATCACAATATGGGTGAGATCAAACATGCGCATCAATTCCTCTTCCATTCGTGAGCAAGCGCCGGCATCAAAACCCAGCCCTCGCCCTCCTAAAGAAGCCCCCAAAACTGACCGCCAGCTCTCATCCATCAAAAGCCCTCCCCCCAAAAACCATCGGGTGGATATCAAAGCTTGAATTGCTGAGTTTCTTATTTCAATCTACCGTCCAGCGGCAACAGAAGCCTGCAAGGTCACTTTATGAACACACATGCACAAAATTCTTTGCCTGAATTGAGCTCTCCCCCCAACTCCACGCTCAAGATATTGCTAGCAAGTCTGATAGGCACTACCATCGAATATTTCGATTTTTATATTTTCGGTACTGCTGCTGTACTGGTATTTCCCAAGTTATTTTTCACTGCATCCGACGCCCAAGTTGCCATATTGCAATCATTGGCTACTTTCGGTCTGGCTTTTATTGCCCGACCTGTAGGGTCTGCATTGTTCGGGCATTTTGGGGATCGTATCGGCCGAAAAGCAACGCTGGTTGCTTCTTTGCTCACCATGGGTTTATCTACTATTTTGATCGGTTTGCTTCCTTCATATGCTTCCATAGGTATTGCCGCGCCTTTGCTGTTGGCTGTACTTCGTTTTGGTCAGGGCTTAGGTCTAGGAGGTGAATGGGGTGGCGCAATATTGCTAGCCACTGAAAATGCTCCGCCCGGAAAACGCGCTTGGTATGGCATGTTTCCCCAACTTGGCGGCCCTATCGGATTCTTTCTTTCTGGAAGTGCATTTCTAGTATTAACCACCCAAATGAATGAGGCAGATTTTCTGAATTGGGGCTGGCGTATTCCTTTTCTATCCAGTGCGGTGCTGGTCGTGGTGGGTTTGTATGTGCGTCTGAATATTTCAGAAACGCCTCAATTCCAACAAATCATTGCGCAGAAAACACAAGTTAAAGTGCCGATTGTGAGTGTGCTGACGCAACACACCAGTTCTCTTTTATTGGGAATGCTGACGGGTCTTGGGCAATTTGTGCTTTTTTATTTAATCACGGTATTTACCCTCAGTTGGGCCACCAGTTCGCTCGGCTATGCGCGACAGGATTTTCTGATGCTGCAATTGATATCGGTGCTTTTCTTTGGCGCATTCATTCCGTTGTCAGCCAAAATCTCAGACAGCAAAGGCAATACCTATTCGCTATTGATTGGATCTGTAGGAATTTGTGTGCTGGGTTTGTTTCTGGGTTCTTTGTTACAGGCTGGTAGTTTGACTACTGTGCTGGCTTTGTCTTTAGGCATGGCGCTGATGGGGCTGTGCTTTGGACCGCTAGGCAGTCTGATGGCGTCTCTTTTTCCGACAGAAGTGCGTTACACAGGTGCTTCTTTGAGTTTCAATCTGTCCGCTATTGTGGGGGCCTCGTTTGCGCCCTATATAGCCACTTGGCTGGCCACCAACCACGGTTTGCCCTATGTGGGCTACTATCTTTCTGGCATGGCCAGCATCAGCGTCATGGCTTTATTGGCAGTCAAAAAATACAAGCAATAGCTCGTCTATCTTCGCTTCAACATTCTTTACTATCAAAAACAACACTGATCTCTGTCAATACATTACTGCAATTGACTGGCACTGATCTTGTTTTCTACCAACAGTTGTTGAAATCTAAGCAGGGTATCTTCAATGCCTGCTTTCAAAGGGATCTGACCATAGTCTCCAATAAAAGCCTTCAATGGTTCGTCGGAATGGTCCATTGGAAAAGCCAATGGTTGGCCTGTAAAGGCTATGGATGCCTTTGGTGACAGTGCTTGAATACAATCAATACCTTCTTGGACTGTGGCAATTTTTCCGCTCAAGTCAAACACAGGCGCTCCGGTGTGGACTTTGGCCACACTGCGAATGAATGCGCTGGCAACTTCACCGGCAAATAACCAAGATACTTTGCCACTGAAAGGTACGGTGTAGTGCATTCCAGCCGCTGCCGCCAAAATGGCCACCGTGGTTTTTGAAGTCATGCCTTGGTCGCGCCCGACACCATAAACCACGCCTGGACGAATTCCAACACTGTGGACGCCATCTTCCTCTGAATACACCTTGGCCGTTTGCTCATTGCAATATTTGTATGCACCGTATAGCGTGGACATGGCACCGCCATTGTCCAATGCACCATAAGCAGCCACTGAACTCGCATAGGTCAATCGTTGCACGCCATAGGCTTTGGCTGCTTCAAACACATTCACCGTTCCCACCACGTTCACCAATGCACCAGCAACCGGGTCTGCCCGACAAAAAGGAACTTGCAAAGCAGCCAAATGAATAATGGCCTTGGCGCAGCTACGCTCAACGACAGAGTGGACAGACTTCGTGTCAGCGATATCTCCAGCATGCCAAACCACACGGTTCAAGGCTTCGTCATTCATCAGTAGCGAGGGTCGACGTTTATCGATCTGTAAATCAAAAGCATGAACCTGAATACCAGCACGCTCTAACAAGGCCAATACCCAGCTCCCAATACAGCCTCCAGCACCAGTGACCAACACAGGGCCGTCAAACTCACTCGAAGAAACAGGGAAATATTCAAACATCAACAGCTCCTTAAACACATGAGCAATGGTAAGGGGTTATGGTGAGTTTGGAAGTTGTTTTCTTAACAGTTCCATTTGTCCGGCAAGTTGATGCACAGTTTCGATCAAATGCAACAATTCTTTTTCTTTCAAAATATCAATTTTTTCGTGCAGCATTTCAATTTCAAGCTCTGCTTTGACATTGATTTCATAATCATTTTGAGCATGGCGTCTGTCAAGTTCAGATTGTCTGTTTTGACTCATCATGATCGCAGGCGCTGTGTAAGCGGCCTGAAAAGAAAGAAGCAAATTCAAAAGTATATACGGGTAAGGATCCCAAGCACTTGAACCAACGATTGAATTGCCAGCAATCCACATCAAAATAGCTGAACTTTGGAAAATAATAAACCGCCAAGATCCAATCGTTGCCGTCACTTTATCGGCGATTTTCTGACCCAAGCTTATGGGCATTTGTGCGTCGTTATGAACCGATGTCAGAATTTCAGTTTTATCAACATCTGATAGTTGCCGATGCTTTCTTCGGTGAACACGTAATTTTTCGAGATGCTCGCGCTCTTGAGGTGACAGAGGGTGTATAGGGTTGAAATGGCGAGATGAAGACATAATTTCAAGTTAAGTGAAACAGTTCTTCAGACTAGCACTTGATCAGCTAATGGGATTGATTTACATCATCAAAATTTTAATTAATTGATTAGGCATAATTTAAGTCGGTTTAGATACAAAACCATTGAATGGCTACGATGGATTTATTGATGATTAAGGTCTTTAGAGCGCACTATGGGTAGGTAGCCCCAAGATTTAACTGCCATAAATGGAATAAGAAACGACAGTGCCAGTGAATTTATTTTTTGAATGTAAATAAGTACTCTACGCCAGTTGAACCTGAATGAATTTCAAAAGAATCATCACCCTCAATACAAAAGAAATCATTTTTTGTATAAAGTGCGCTGTGCTGTTGACTGATGATTTCCAAATCACCTTCGAGAACATAACAACAGATTTCTTGTTCTTTGGCACGTCTACGCAGCACTTCACGTGGTCCGAGCACACCTAAAATAGGCGAGGTGAATCCTTGTCGTCCAGAAAAGTATTTAAAGTTTTCTAGCGAATTCAAGTTTTTTTCCAATTCCACATCCGATCATGATTTAGCAACACTTGAAATGCAGCAAAAATAGGGTTACAACTAAAAAAAACATTAAAAGTAACTGTCCTAAATAACTATGTCATAAGCAAGTGAAAGAAATATGACAGTCAGAATAAATTTTTAGCATTGTCAAGGTGTGCAAAGCGCTTGTGTATATAAATGCTCCGGACTTTCCTGAGTCACAACCAAATCGAACCCATCTTCATGGGACGCAATCACCATTACGCCGTAATCTGCCCATTTCATTTCTGATGCCGCACGCTGCGCTGATTCCCAAACAGAGCTCAAATCGCGCAAATGTTTGACAGCGATTTGCTTCATTCGGGATCTTGAATCAGGTTTAAGTCTCACTATGTGTACATGCAATTGATCTTGTGATCGTCTGAATTGAGGGTTCACAGCCAACGCTATTTCTTGCCGATCTATTCGAGAAGCTGCTATGTCCCAAGCATATGGCCAGATATTTTCAGGTTTTTGGCTGTCCTCAACGCCGGTCACTTTAGATTTAGGAATAACCAGGCCATGAACAAAATCTGAATCACAACCACACATCTTAATGTCGCGCATTGCGATGAATTCGGAATTTTCAGCCCAAATATCTATGCTGGCCTTGCAAGAAGTCTTGTCTTGACACATAGCTTCCTGCCTTGGAAAAGTGCATCGGTTGCAGTAGTCTGCTATTTGGGTATCTAAACATTGCTGCACCATATTCAACAATATGTTTCGTTTATCGTTGGCAGCACTGAGGTTTGAAAACATTACCCCAGCAAATATCACCGCCCATTTGATGAAAAAAATAACACGGGATGGAGATTCAATGGAAGTATTCATGTGTGTAAACTGCAACGTGTCTTATTTGTTATTTTATGAAATATGAATGCCCGACTTGCACAAGCCTTCAGCATTGCGGATTTACGCAGCTTAGCTCAAAAGCGTCTACCTCAAGCAGTATTTGAATTTATCGATGGTGGGGCAGAAGATGAAATCACCTTGCGAGAAAACAGAGCAGCTTTTGAAAAAATCAAGCTTATTCCTAGGATACTTAACGATGTCAGTGCACCTGACATGCAAAGCTTATTGGTAGAGAAAGTAGTTCAAGCACCGATTGTTATTGCCCCCATGGGGTCTTGTATGCTGGCTTGGCCAAATGCAGACATAGCCATTGCGCGAGCCGCATCTGGGCTTGGACTGCCCTACACCTTGTCCACCATGTCAAACACTTCCATAGAAGATATGGCAGATGCTATTCAAGGAGAGTTGTGGTTTCAACTCTACGTACTCAAAGACAAGGCGTTTAACTATGAATTGTTAGAACGTGCATGGGCCGCAGGTTACGCCGCGCTCGTCGTAACTGTGGATCTGCAAGCTGGCGGCAAACGCGAACGGGATCTGAAAAACGGGATTTCCATACCTCTTCACATCGGTCTTAAGCAAGTCATTAGCGGCGTCGCTCACCCTGAATGGGCTTGGCAAATGTTACGTAGCGGTTCACCGCAATTTCAAAATGTCAAAGGCTATATGGGTCAGCAAAACGCAGACCTCACTATTGCAGCCAGAGTTGGGAAGAGTCTGGATGCTGCATTCAGCTGGCAAGACCTTGCCAAACTGAGAGAAAAATGGAAGGGAAAACTTCTGGTCAAAGGCGTGCTACATCCCCAAGATGCAGCCCATCTCATGACATTGGGTGTAGACGCTGTATGGATTTCCAATCATGGCGGGCGACAACTCGACGGCGCAATAGCAACAGCAGATGCACTACCTCATATTGTCAAAGCGCTTGCTGGAAAAGTAGACCTGATCATTGACTCAGGTGTTCGCAGAGGCGTTGACATTCTGAAAGCACGTGCGCTTGGCGCCCAAGCGGTGGCTGTGGGTCGAGCTGTTTTGTACGGAGCCGCAGTAGCAGGTGAAGCTGGGGCGAAACACGCATTACAAATACTTATGGATGAGCTGGAATTGTCGATGAAGCTCAGCGGCGTGGGTTCTCTAAAAAATACACAGGATTTAAATATTCATTAGATTTTATTTTTTTGCTGGGGGTAAATCTGTGCAACTACCGTGTGCCATCTCTGCGGCCATGCCGATGGACTCGCCCAGCGTCGGGTGCGGGTGAATGGTTTTACCGATGTCCACCGCGTCCGCACCCATTTCTATCGCCAATGCAATTTCACCGATCATGTCGCCAGCGTGCGTACCGACGATGCCGCCGCCCAATATCTTGCCGTGGCCATGGCTTGATTCGCTGTCGTCAAACAGCAGTTTGGTAAAGCCTTCGTCGCGGCCGTTGGCAATAGCTCGCCCTGATGCCGACCAAGGGAACAATCCTTTTTTGACCTTGATACCTTGCGCTTTGGCTTCGGTCTCGGTTAGCCCCACCCAGGCCACTTCGGGATCTGTATAAGCAACACTGGGAATGACGCGGGCATTGAATGCTGCGCTTGCCAGTTCATGGTTGCCTTGCAATTCACCAGCGATAACTTCGGCAGCCACATGGCCTTCGTGCACCGCTTTGTGCGCCAACATCGGTTGCCCGACGATGTCGCCGATGGCAAAAATATGCGGCACGTTGGTACGCATTTGAATATCTACGTTAATGAAACCGCGGTCGGTCACATCGACACCTGCTTTATCAGCCGCGATCTTTTTGCCATTGGGTGTGCGGCCCACGGCTTGCAATACCAGGTCGTACAACTGAGGCGCAGGCGCGCCCTCGCCTTCGAATGTCACTTCAATGCCTTTGGCCATGGCACGGGCTGACACGGTTTTGGTTCTCAGCATGATGTTGTCAAAGCGCGGCGCATTCATTTTTTGCCAGATCTTCACCAGATCGCGGTCTGCTCCTTGCATCAAACCATCCATCATTTCCACCACGTCTAGGCGTGCGCCCAACGTACTGTAGACCGTACCCATTTCCAAACCGATGATGCCGCCGCCCAATACCAACATGCGCTTAGGGATCTTGGCCAATTGCAATGCGCCAGTACTGTCAACCACGCGCGGGTCGTCTGGCATGAAAGGCAAATGCACGGCCTGGCTGCCTGCAGCAATGATGCAGTGCTTGAAGCCAACCACTTTATTCATTCCGGTTTTTTCTTGCGCCGTGCCTGTGGTTTCTTCTACCACCACATGATGGCTGCCAATGAAAGCACCGTAACCGCGCAACACGGTGACTTTGCGCATTTTGGCCATGGCCGCCAACCCACCGGTGAGTTTGGCTATCACTTTTTCTTTGTATCCTCGCAATCCGTCTAAATTGACTTTGGCTTTGCCAAACTCTACGCCCATGCTACTTAAGTGACTGGCCTCGTCTATCACCGCAGCAACATGCAACAAGGCTTTGGAAGGAATGCACCCTACGTTCAAACAAACGCCGCCAAGTTGCGCGTAGCGCTCGACCAATACCACGTTCAATCCCAGATCCGCTGCACGAAACGCAGCCGAGTAACCGCCGGGGCCGCCACCCAATACCAACACATCGCATAGCACATCCACCACGCCTGAGTAACTGTCGGCGCTGGAATTAGTGTGCTTAGTGGCTGATGTTGTTTGGGTGGTAACTGCTGTAGCAGTGCTACTGGCTGCCACTGAAGGTGCAGATGAAGCGGATACAAATGGAGCGGGTGCAGCAGCAGATACTTCCGTCTCAGTTGTAGCTTCCACCGTCAATACCACCGAACCTTGTTGGACCTTATCGCCCAGCTTTACTTTTAAAGCAGTCACTACACCTGCATGCGAGCAAGGAATTTCCATCGATGCTTTGTCGCTTTCTACGGTGATCAGGCTTTGATCAACGCTGACCTTGTCACCGACATTCACCAACAACTCAATCACCGCCACTTCGTCAAAGTCACCTATGTCTGGTACTTGTATGTCAATCTGTGCCATGTTTGAATCCCGAGGGCAGCGTCTGCGCTGTATATTTAAAGAAGTACCCGGCGGAAGTCGGCCAGGATGTTTACAAGGTGGGCGTTGAATCTTGCGGCGGCGGCTCCGTCAATCACGCGGTGATCCCAAGTCAAACTCAGTGGCAACATCAAACGCGGTTCAAACTCTTTGCCGTTCCATTTAGGTTCCATTTGACTTTTACACACACCAAGAATAGCTACTTCAGGCGCGTTGATGATGGGCGTGAAATATCTCCCACCAATACCACCGAGGCTGGAGATAGTGAATGTCGCACCAGACATTTCAGCGGGGCTGAGTTTTCCTTCGCGTGCTTTTTTAGCTAACTCGCCCATTTCTGCACTGATTTGCAAAATACCTTTTTTGTCAGCGTCTTTGAGCACAGGAACCATCAAACCATTCGGCGTATCAGCTGCAAAACCCACATGCCAGTATTGTTTGTAGACCAGTGCATCGCCATCCAGCGAGCTATTGAACTGAGGAAATTTCTGCAATGCGTTGACACATGCTTTGATGAGAAAAGCCAACATAGTGACTTTGACGCCGCTCTTCTCGTTGTCCTTGTTGGTCAGCACGCGAAATGCCTCAAGTTCGGTGATGTCTGCATCGTCATGGTTGGTGACCGCTGGAATCATCACAGCATTACGTAACAGGTTGGCGCCGCTGATTTTTTGAATGCGCCCCAATTCTTTGCGCTCTATGGGACCGAATTTAGAGAAATCGACTTTGGGCCAAGGAATCAAACCCAGACCGGCGCCGTCACCAGCAGGCGCCTTAGCGGCTTGCGCCTGTGTGCGGGTCTCGCCCACCATGACAGCGCGGTTGAAAGATTGGATATCCTCTTGAGATATACGACCCTTGGGACCGCTGCCCTTGACCTCGTTCAATGGCACACCCAGTTCTCTGGCGAATTTGCGAACAGAAGGAGACGCATGCGGTAAATCTGCGGACAACACGGATGCGGGTTGATGCACAGGTGAGACAACAGCCACAGCAGAGGCAGCGGGGGCCATGGGCATCGGGGTACTCATGACTGCAGCAACAGGAAGTTGCGGTACTGCAACCAAAGGCACACTTGCCACTGTTGGTGCAACAGACAAAACCTCAGCAGGCGCAGCTGCAACGGTATCCGCCGTTTCCAGTTTCAGCACCAGCGAGCCTTGCTTGACCTTGTCGCCAAGTTTGACCTGCATTTCCTTCACCAGACCAGAATGTGATGAGGGAATCTCCATCGAAGCTTTGTCCGATTCGACGGTAATCAGTGATTGTTCTGCGCGTACCTTGTCGCCGGTCTTGACCAGCAGTTCGATCACGGCAACTTCATCGAAGTCGCCGATGTCGGGAATAGTGACATCAATGATTGCCATGTTATTTGTACCCTCTTGCTTTATACGTTCAGCGGATTGATTTTGTCTGCCGACAGTTTGTATTGTTGAATGGCTTTGGCGACATTGGCGACAGGCACACTGCCACCCTCACTCAAGGCTTTCAAAGCGGCCACCACAATGTAATGTCGATTGATTTCAAAATGCTCGCGAAGCTTGCTTCGGAAATCAGAACGTCCAAAACCATCTGTACCCAACACCTTGTAACTGCGCCCAGCAGGAATGTAAGCGCGAATCTGATCGGCATAAGACTTCATGTAATCGGTAGAAGCAACGACGGGGCCATCGTGGGCGCCAAGTTGTTCTGCGACAAATGACACTCGAGGGGCATCGGTGGGATGCATCATGTTCCAGCGTTCGGTTTCAGCCCCGTTACGCGCGAGTTCATTGAAACTGGGGCAACTCCACACGTTAGCTGCGACGCCCCAATCAGCGGCCAAGAGTTCACGTGCAGCTATAGATTCACGCAGTATGCTGCCAGACCCTAAGAGATTGACACGTGGCATTTTTTTAGCGCCTTCTGCGGCTTGCAGTAAATACATGCCTTGAATGATTTGAACTTCGGTGCCTGAAGTCAGACCTGGCATGGCATAGTTTTCGTTCAACAGCGTCAAGTAATAAAACACATTTTCCTGTTTTTCAACCATTCGCTTTAAACCGTGCTGCATGATGACGGCGACTTCGTGGGCAAACGTTGGGTCGTAGCTGATGCAATTCGGAATAGTACCGGCCAAAATGTGGCTGTGACCATCTTCATGTTGCAAACCCTCACCGTTTAAAGTGGTCCGCCCAGAAGTGCCTCCCAACAAAAAGCCCCGCGCTTGCATGTCACCGGCAGCCCAAGCTAAATCGCCTACACGCTGGAACCCGAACATGGAGTAGTAAACGTAAAACGGAATCATGATGCGGTTGTTGGTCGAGTAGGAAGTCGCAGCAGCAATCCAACTGCTCATGCCACCCGCTTCATTGATACCTTCCTGCAATATTTGACCCGCCTTGTCTTCTTTGTAAAACATGACTTGGTCTTTATCCACGGGTGTGTACTGCTGACCGTCAGGGTTGTAAATGCCGATCTGGCGAAACAAGCCTTCCATGCCGAAGGTGCGTGCTTCGTCCACAAGAATCGGAACCACGCGCTTGCCCAAGGCTTGGTCACGCAACAACTGTGTGAGAAATCGCACATACGCTTGGGTGGTAGATATTTCGCGCCCCTCAGCAGTAGCCTCGGTGATGGACTGAAATACTTCCAAGCTAGGCACCGTGAAGTGCTCATCCGCTTTGGTACGGCGATGAGGCAGATAGCCGCCCAGTGACTTTCTGCGCTCATGCAAATAGCGCATTTCTGGCGTGTCGTCCGCAGGTTTATAAAACGGTAATTTGGACAACTCGCTGTCAGGAATAGGGATATTGAACCGGTCACGAAAAGCTTTGATGTCGTCATCTGTCAGCTTCTTGGTTTGGTGGACCGTATTTTTACCCTCGCCCGACGTGCCCATGCCGAAGCCTTTGACGGTCTTGATCAACAACACGGTCGGTTGGCCTTTGTGCTTTACCGCAGCCGCATAGGCCGCATACACTTTTTGCGGATCATGACCGCCGCGACGTAAATTCCATATATCGTCGTCGCTCATTTTGGCCACCATCTCTAAGGTACGCGGGTCACGTCCGAAAAAATGTTTTCGCACATAAGCACCGTCATTCGCCTTGAAAGCCTGGTAATCGCCATCGACAGTTTCCATCATGATGCGACGCAGCGCACCGTCCTTGTCACGCGCTATCAAAGGATCCCAGTTGCTGCCCCATATCAACTTCAGCACATTCCAACCAGCCCCTCTGAATTCACTCTCCAGTTCCTGAATAATTTTGCCGTTGCCGCGTACTGGTCCGTCCAAACGCTGCAAATTACAGTTGATGACAAAAATCAAGTTATCGAGCTTTTCACGCGCTGCCAGACCGATGGCCCCCAATGATTCAACTTCATCCATTTCGCCGTCGCCACAGAAAACCCAGACTTTTCGATTTTCAGTGTTGGCAATACCGCGTGCGTGTAGGTATTTCAAGAAACGGGCTTGGTAAATGGCCATGAGCGGGCCCAGGCCCATGGACACAGTAGGAAACTGCCAGAACTCTGGCATCAACTTAGGATGGGGGTAACTGGACAATCCCTTGCCATCCACCTCTTGCCGGAAATTCAATAATTGCTCTTCAGTCAATCTCCCTTCGAGGTATGCGCGCGCATAAACGCCGGGAGACACATGACCTTGTATGTAAAGCAGATCACCGCCGTGGTGTTCATTTTCCGCATGCCAGAAATGGTTAAAGCCTGCACCAAACATATGAGCCAGTGATGCAAACGAACCGATGTGTCCGCCGAGGTCGCCGCCGTCAGCCGGGTTATGTCTATTGGCTTTGACCACCATGGCCATAGCGTTCCAGCGCATATAGGCGCGCAAACGTTCTTCAATTTCAATATTACCGGGGCAACGTTCTTCTTGATCAGGCTCTAAGGTATTGACGTAACCGGTATTGGCAGAGAAAGGCATGTCAATGCTGTTTTCTCTGGCATGTTCCAGCAATTGCTCTAATAAAAAATGGGCTCTTTGAGGGCCTTCAGATGCGATCACCGCTGACAGAGCGTCCATCCACTCACGGGTTTCTTGGGAGTCACTGTCATTTGATGCAAACGTATGCGAGTTGTCGGGCAATGCAGACATGTTGGTCTCCTGAAAAATAGCAGCTTATTTATTTCTAATGGTATGGTCGCATTTTGACATAATTTCGAATTGCGCTATTCAATTTCATATTGCAAAATTTACGGTTTCTGTACTCAACTCTTCGCCTAAACTCGAGGGCTGATGAAAATTGAATTTCTTAAACCTTTGACATTTCGCTGGGCGATCTGGTGGAAGCGATTAAGCCCGAGTCGACAAGACCGGGTCGCGATGGTCGCGCCGGTTGCAGCAGTGGGTATATTTTTACTAACCATTATCAGCAGCGTAGGCTACTTGCGGATTGAAGAACGAGAACGCGAACAAGAAAGCGTGCAGCGAGATCTTGAATATGCCAATCAAAAAATGCGTTTGCATTTGCTAGAACAACAAGAGCAATTACTGAGATTGGCAAGGGGCGTTGGTAGCGATAAATACACGGCGATTGAATTTGCCTCAACAGCCATGGATTTGGTCAAACAATATCCAGAGCTCGCAGGCATTAGTTGGATAGATCAGTTTCGACAAACCCGATCAAATTATGTTTCCGGCTCAGCACAATGGTTGCCATTTTCCGCGCATGGAAAGTGGCAGGATCAACCACAAACGGAGGAATCTTTTTTACTGTCGAAGGAAATTCGCCGCTCCATTTATTCAGCGCCATTCCTATTGAAATCCGATGATGGCTCTGGCATGCAAGAAGCACATATTCAGTTGCATATTCCCATTTTCAATAACGACACTTTCAAAGGTGTGGTGCTGGTCGATTACACCTTAGACAACTTACTTCGTTTTGCTGTGCCTGCGGAAATTACTGCGCGACATGCAGTGGCATTGGTCGATGCCAACAACAACCTGTTGGCGGGCCAAAGCATCAAACCCAGGGGCGGCTTATTCGACTATGCACCTTTGGAGGGCAAAGCCTACGAATACAGCGTCCCCGTCTCGACGGTTGGCAACAGCTTGCAACTCCGTGCTCAGGCTTACCGCACCTCTCAAGTACTGATAGGCAGCAGCTTATTTTGGCTGGTACTTTTACTCAGTGGCATGACTACCTGGATGTTGATAGGTACTTGGCGTCATACTCGCAGACGATTGCGAGCCCAAGAAGCACTGGTGGCTGAGACCAACTTTCGGCGTGCCATGGAAAATTCCATCTTGACCGGCATGCGAGCCATGGACATGAATGGTCGCATCACATACGTGAATACGGCCTTTTGCCAGATGACAGGATGGACAGACAAAGAACTGATTGGTCTTCGCTCTCCCTTTCCTTATTGGCCGGAAGAAGACCATCAATTGATGCAAACAAAATTGGAGGATCAACTCAGCGGTCGAACGACATTGAGCGGTTTTCAAATCAAGGTCAAGCGTAAAAACGGCACTGTATTTGACGCGCGTTTGTATGTTTCGCCACTCATTGATGCCTACGGCCAACAAACCGGTTGGATGACTTCCATGACCGATATCACGGAGCCAAACCGTATTCGAGAGCAACTGTCAGCTTCTTATGAACGCTTTACTACCGTGCTTGAAGCATTGGACGCATCTGTGTCAGTGACACCCCTAGGAAGTACGGAATTGTTATTTGCCAACAAACTTTACAGGCAATGGTTTGGAAACCAAAGCGAAGGACATTTAAATCTGGTCACTCAAGCAGGCATGCTTTACTCTGACATGTCAAGCCAAGATGAAACTGTGGATGATTTATCTGGCATGCCTAGCATCACTTTGACACAAGCAAAGTCGGAAAACTCTGAAATCTATTTGCCCGGATTGAACAAGTGGCTGGAAGTGCGGTCCAGGTACCTCAATTGGGTTGATGGACGCTTGGCGCAAATGGTGATTTCCACTGATATCACGGTCAGACGCAACGCAGAAGAACAGGCGGCATTGCAAGCCGAACGCGCCCAATCAGCAAGCAGACTGATCACGATGGGGGAAATGGCCTCCAGTGTTGCGCATGAACTCAACCAGCCGCTGACCGCCATTTCCAATTACTGCAACGGAATGCTCACCCGAATTCAATCTAAACAAATCAGCGAAGAAGAATTGCTCAAAGCACTGGAAAAAACATCCCATCAAGCGCAACGGGCGGGGCAAATTATCCAGCGTATCCGGAGTTTTGTGAGACGAAGTGAAACCAATCGGGTAATGACCCGCATTACCCCCATGGTGACCGAGGCGGTTGAACTGGCTGACATTGAACTCAGACGTCGTCAGGTGAAGTTGAGCTTGTATGTGTCGGACCGTATCACCCAGATTCTGGCGGATCCAATTTTGATTGAACAGGTGCTGATCAATTTATTGAAAAATGCTGCTGAAGCAATTGAGCATGCCAACCGCCCCTTGAATGAACGGCATGTTGAACTTCAAATCGTCCCTAAAGTCATTGAAGATCAAAATGTAGTGTTGTTTTCCGTGACCGACAGCGGTGAAGGCATGCCGGCAGATGTGATGGCACGAGTGTTCGAGGCTTTCTACACCACCAAAAACGAAGGCATGGGCATAGGATTGAATTTATGCCGAACCATCATCGAGTCTCACCAAGGCAGAATGCACGCTGAGAACATCTACAATGGAACAGTCATTGTCGGATGCCGTTTTTCTTTTTGGCTGCCAGCCAAACCGGCCTTAATGAATGTTTGATTTTTTGTATGGCTTACAGCATTTGGAGTAACTGATGAGTTTGATTCCCAAAAAAGGCAACATTTATGTCGTGGATGACGACGAAGCGGTTCGTGACTCATTGCAATGGTTGCTTGAGGGCAAAGATTACCGTGTTCGCTGCTTTGACTCTGCCGAATCTTTTTTAAGTCGGTATGACCCGCGTGAAGTCGCCTGCTTGTTAGTAGATATAAGAATGCCGGGTATCTCCGGACTTGAATTGCAAGACCGACTGATCGAACGCAAATCTCCCTTGCCTGTTGTTTTCATCACAGGTCATGGCGATGTCCCCATGGCAGTGACCACCATGAAAAAAGGGGCGATGGACTTTATACCCAAACCCTTTAAAGAAGAAGAATTACTCAGTGTGGTCGAACGAATGCTGGATCAAGCACGTGAAGCTTTTGCTGACTATCAACATGCGGCCAATCGTGATGCGCTCATGGGCAAGCTCACTGCGCGCGAATCTCAGGTATTGGAGCGCATCGTCGCAGGTCGTTTGAATAAACAAATCGCTGATGACTTAGGAATAAGTATCAAAACTGTTGAAGCTCACCGTGCCAACATCATGGAAAAACTCAACGCCAACACTGTGGCAGATCTGCTAAAAATTGCCCTTGGCCCTAATTCAACCAAATCTTAAGTACCATGATTGCTTCTGTTATCGATGGCAATGCCTTGTCATCAACACTTCGTCAGCAAGTGAGCGAACGAGTCATCACCTTACAAAAACACGGCATCAAGGCTGGACTTGCTGTTATTTTGGTTGGCGACAACCCTGCCAGCCAAGTCTATGTGAGAAATAAAGTCAAAGCTTGTGAGCAAACTGGTATTCATTCTGTATTGGAAAAACACGATGCCAGTTTGAGCGAACAAGCCTTGCTGGCCCGGGTTCACGCCCTTAACCATGACAAAAGCATTCACGGTATTTTGGTTCAACTGCCCTTGCCTGCCCATATTGATTCACAAAAAATCATTGAAGCCATTGCACCAGAGAAAGATGTGGATGGTTTTCATGTCGCCAGTGCGGGTGCCTTAATGACTGGATTGCCTGGATTCTGGCCTTGTACCCCTCACGGCTGCATGAAGATGTTGGAACACATTGGGTACAACTTACGAGGCAAGCATGCAGTGGTCATAGGTCGAAGCAATATAGTTGGAAAACCCATGGCTTTGATGCTGCTTCAACAAAACGCCACTGTCACCATTTGTCACAGCGCAACCGTTAACTTGAAAGCGCACACTCTTCAAGCCGATGTCGTCATTGCTGCCGTTGGCAAACGCAACGTACTGACTGAAGATATGGTTAAACCCGGTGCGGTGGTCATTGATGTAGGGATGAACAGGGACGACGAGGGTAAGCTTTGCGGAGATGTCGATTTTGAGGGTGTCAGCAAGGTCGCATCACACATCACCCCAGTGCCCGGTGGCGTAGGACCAATGACCATCACTATGTTGCTTGTCAACACTCTTGAATCTGCTGAAAGACAAGTCACATCTTCTGTATGAGTAATCCATTACTTGATTTTTCCAGTCTGCCTTTGTTTGACCGAATCGCCCCGACTGATGTCAATCCTGCCATCACAGTTCTACTGGCGCAAGCAGATGAGGCACTTTCAGAGGTTACCAGGGGTGAATTTCCGGCCAATTGGTTGCGAATTTCTCAGGTACTTGACGTCGCAACAGAAAAACTCGGACGGGCATGGGGCTCGGTCAGTCATTTACAGGCTGTGGCGGACACACCGGAATTACGTGCTGCATATAACGCTGAACTTCCGCGAATCACTGAGTTCTGGACCCGACTTGGCGCGAATGAAGCCTTGTATGCCAAATACAAAGCCATCGATCCTGCCACTTTAAATGCAGAGCAGCGACATGCTCGCGAACTGTCGTTGCGCAACTTTGTTTTGTCGGGTGCAGAATTGACAGGTTCTGCCAAAGCACGTTTCGCCAGCATCCAAGAGCGTCAAGCTGAGCTCAGTCAATTATTCAGTGAACACGTGTTGGACGCTACAGATGCTTGGTCGTTGATTATTCAAAAAGACGAAACGGCAGGGATTCCTGAAGATGTTTTACAAACAGCGCAAGCGGCTGCACATCAGGATGGTCATACCGGTTACAAACTGACTTTGAAAATGCCTTGTTATCTTCCGGTCATGCAATACGCACACAGCAGCAAGGTACGTGAGAAGCTTTACCGTGCTTACGCTACACGTGCTTCGGATCAATCTGAACACATTCAGTTTGACAACAGTGGATTGTTAAAAGAAATATTGCAACTGCGTGAAGAAGAAGCCCATCTACTTGGTTTTCAAAACCATGCCCAAGTTTCTCTCGCCAGCAAAATGGCCGAGTCCCCCGAGCACGTCATTGGGTTTCTCCGTGATCTTGCGGCCCAAGCACGCCCTTATGCAGAAAAAGATCTTGCCGAAATGCGCCTATTTGCTCGCGATCATTTGCAAATGCCTGATCCTCAGGCTTGGGACTGGACCTATATCGGAGAAAAACTGAAGGAAGCTCGTTACGCTTTCAGTGACCAAGAAGTCAAAGCTTATTTCACAGCCCCCAAAGTACTCGACGGATTATTCAAAATTGTGGAGAGTTTGTTTGAGGTCAATATCAGCAAAGACACCGCGCCTGTTTGGCACACAGGCGTTTCGTTTTATCGAATCGAGCGTAATAACGAATTGATTGGGCAGTTTTATCTTGATCCTGGCGCGCGGCAAGGTAAACGAGGCGGAGCTTGGATGGACGATGTCAGAGCGCGTTGGCTGCGTCCTGACAACAGCAAACTGCAAACCCCGGTGGCTCACTTGGTATGCAATTTCGCTGAAGGCATCAACGGTCAACCTCCTCTGCTTACGCACGATGACGTGATCACCTTATTCCATGAATGCGGTCACGGTCTGCACCACATGCTAACCATGGTGAATGAGCGTGACGTATCAGGTATCAGCGGCGTGGAATGGGATGCGGTGGAATTACCCAGTCAATTCATGGAGAATTTCTGCTGGGAATGGTCAGTTCTTAAACACATGACTGCGCATGTGGCTACAGGCGAAACTCTTCCGCGTGATTTGTTTGAAAAAATGTTAGCAGCTAAAAATTTCCAAAGCGGCCTACAAACATTGCGACAAATCGAGTTTTCTTTGCTTGATATGTATATGCATACACATGCTTCTCAAAACTTGAATGTCATGGAACTGCTAGAACAAGTTCGCCAAGAAGTCTCGGTAATGCACCCACCTGCATTCAACCGCATGCCTCACTCATTCAGCCATATATTTGCGGGTGGCTATGCGGCCGGTTATTACAGCTATAAATGGGCAGAAGTGCTAAGTGCTGATGCTTACGCAGCGTTTGAAGAAACCGCGTCTGCAGAAGGAGAACATAGCGTGGATACGGGCAGACGTTATCGGCAAGCCATTCTTGAAGCTGGCGGAAGCCGACCAGCAATGGATTCATTCAAAGCATTCAGAGGCCGTGAACCATCGCTTGACGCCTTGCTCAGGCACCAAGGTATGGCAGTTGCTCAATAGACAATCGTTTGCACGCCTTGTGGCGTTCCAAGCAAACAGAGATGAGCGCGTTGATGTGCAAATACACCCACAGTCACTACCCCAGGCCATTGACTGACGGTATTTTCAAAATCCAGCGCATCCCTTATCTGCAACCCCTTGACGTCGAGTAAATATTGGCCGTTGTCAGTGACCAAGGTTTCTCCCTGAACCGCACGCAACTCCGCTTGAGCGCCCATCAAGGCAAAACGACGGATGATTTCGGGAGCCGCCATGGGAATGACTTCCACTGGCAATGGAAAAGCCCCGAGGATGTCTACTTTTTTGGAGAAATCAGCGATGCAAATAAAACGCTGCGCCTGCGCAGCAACAATTTTTTCCCGGGTAAGTGCAGCACCACCGCCTTTGATCATGAAGCCTTTGGGATCGATTTCATCTGCACCATCAATGTAAACAGACATGCGTTCAACCTTAGCCAAGTCGACAACCGGAATACCTAAAGATCTCATTCGTTCGGTTGAAACTTTCGAACTAGACACCGCCCCTTTGATGCCAATTCCACTGGCCGCCAGCGCATCGATAAATTTATTCACGGTTGAGCCGGTGCCTACCCCGAGATATTCACCAGCCACAACAAATTGCAATGCAGCATGGGCTACAAGTGTTTTTAATTCTTCCTGGGCGGCGGCGGTTTGGTTCATCGGTGACAATTCCTGATTCATTACCCACGGATTATCCATGTCAGCGCTGTCCTACTCCTTGATTCGCCCCTTATTGTTTGCATTGGATGCTGAAACCGTACATGACTACACCATTTCTTTTTTGTCATCCACTCAGCATTCGCCTTTAAAGTATCTGTACCGACAAGCTCGCGTTGAAGATCCCGTTCAGTTATGCGGATTGACCTTTCCCAATCGTCTGGGATTGGCTGCGGGACTGGACAAAAACGCCCGTTGTATTGATGCATGGGAGGCCATGGGTTTCGGCTTTGTGGAGGTGGGAACAGTCACACCAATGGCGCAACCAGGCAATCAGAAACCTCGTATGTTTCGACTGACTCCAGCGAAAGCATTGATCAACCGACTGGGGTTTAATAACCATGGACTAGACAGCTTTTTATCGAATGTGCGAATTGCAAATTTCAGGCAAAACGAAAAACAACCCATGCTACTGGGCTTGAACATAGGAAAAAATGCAGCCACACCTATCGAAGATGCGAATAGCGATTACCTGACTTGCTTGGAAGCTGTTTACCCGCATGCAGACTATGTCACGGTCAATATCTCCAGTCCCAACACAAAAAATCTGCGGCAATTGCAAACCGACGAGGCATTCACCAGTTTGCTGCAAGTGTTGCAGCAGCGGCGCTTTGAATTAGCCAATTTCCATCATAAAAAAGTACCTGTATTTATCAAGATAGCCCCAGACTTGGATGATGCCTCATTGTCACAACTCTGTACTCATATACGCACACACTGCATGCAAGGCAACAAAGTGATCGACCAAGCTTGGGGCGTCATCGCCACCAACACCACCTTATCTAGAGATGCTGTTCAAGGGTTGGAGCACAGCGCTGAAGTCGGTGGCTTATCTGGCGCACCAGTCCGCGAAGCAAGCAACCGCGTCATACGCTTTTTGCGGCGCGAACTGGGACCGAACTTTCCCGTCATTGGCGTGGGGGGTGTCATGAGCGCATCCGACGCAGTGGAAAAACTTCACGCTGGCGCTGATCTGGTTCAAATTTATACCGGGTTGATTTATGCAGGCCCCTCACTGGTGAGTGATGCCGCACTGGCAATGAAACAACATGCTTAAATTTAACCATCAACGACTGTGGTTCCAGTGCGTCTGCCAATTGGATTTATAACTTTTAGCCAGTTCGGTAGATTTCAACACCAAAAGATTTTCTGCATTTCGGGTTTGGGCGGAATTGGTGAAATTGAAACTGCCTGTGATAACCAACTCCTCATCCACCACTATGACTTTGTTATGCGCAATCGCGTGGCTGGCATCCAACCGCAAAAGAATCTGCTGGGCTATCAATAAGTCGGTGACATACCGGTTGGTGGTGTCTGTTTTGGCGTCTAACAAAACCTTGACCTGCACCCCTCGACCATGAGCTCTGACCAAGGCCTGAGCAATTCCATTGTGCGTAAAACCATAGGCCTGTACCAGCACCTCGGCTTTACTTTGATCAATGACATCTATCACTGCGGCCGCCACATCAGAGGGTGGAGTGAAATAAATACCCACCACTTCTGCCTGCGCTAAGGATTTATTGATGTCAATGATGTCTAAGGAGGTTGGCGTTTGTGCCACAGCTAATGGAACAATCAGAAACCCTATAGTGGCCAGCATCCATTGACCGACTGATGACCATAGAGTAAGCGGCTCATCCTGCTGAACAAAATCAAGGCTTACACTGAGGTCTTGAGGATTTGAATTTCCCATTTGAGCCATTTTATGAATTTACCTATTCCATCCGACCTTGAAGCCGCTGAAATGGCAATTCAACTTGAACAGCACCCCGGATACCGAGTGTTGCGCAGACTGGTTCCGCGCAAAACATTTCAAGCCTCAGAAACCGGTCGATCTTTGCTTAAAGGTGTAGTTCTGGATACCGAAACCACAGGGCTGAATGCTGACAATGACAAGTTAATAGAACTGGGCATGGTGTTCTTCGATTTTGATCCTCAATCAGGCACCCTACACAATGTATTGTCAGTTTTTGATGAACTCGAAGACCCAGGCATTCCCATTCCTCCTGAGACCACGGCAATTCACCATATTACTGATGACATGGTTCGTGGTAAACGCATTGACGACAAGGCGGTAGAAACCTTGTTAAAAGATGTATCAGTCGTTATCGCTCATAACGCTTCCTTTGACCGTCCGTTCGTTGAAAACCGTTGGCCAGTGTTTGAAACCAAGCAATGGGCTTGCAGTATCAGGGACATAGATTGGAAAGCTGAGGGGATGGGCTCCGCTAAGTTGGAGTACCTGTTACAAACATTGGGTATTTTTTATGATGCACACCGTGCAGAAACAGATTGCTGGGCTCTGCTTGAATTGCTCAACGCAGTGCTTCCTCAAAGCCAGCAACCCGCTTTATTGCGAATACTTGAGACCTTGAACCAACCGCAATTTCGCCTGTACGCCATAGGTTCTCCTTTTGATAGCAAGGACGTGTTGAAAGCAAGGGGGTATCGATGGGACCCAGACAAACGTTGTTGGCACCGAAATGTATCCAGCGAAAAGACCTTGGAAGAAGAAATTGATTGGCTCAAACGCAAGGTCTACACCATAAAGAAAAATAATATGGTGCATATTGAGTCCTTGGGTGGCACAGTGAGATATTCAACACGCCAAGGTGAACTGGCGATCAGAGAGATTTGATCTCAGTAACTCACCACCTGCCAAGGCATAAGGCAGCTTGGTACCACGGGATAGTACTGCTGACTAACTGGACAAAAATAAGCTAATCTGGGCGGGTTGTAAGTGACTACAGGCGGATACACATACACCGCCGTGGCAGGTGGATTAGCTAGCGAATTGGCAATATAAAAACTGGAGCCTAAGACCGCAGCAGCAGCCAGCGGTGTCCAACCCCATTCTCTATGGTGATGGTGATACCCACCACCGTGGTAACCCCCTCTTCCTTCATGAGCAGAATATCTATCCCCATAGCCAGGACGGGAAGACCAACGGCCTGTGTCGGCCATGACACTGTGAGCGGAAAATATTAAGATCATCACAATTGCAGGCAGAAAGCGGTTCTTCATCTGTTTCTCCTTAGTGTGTAGTCCTGATGCAGTTTGCCTTTCAATTAACGCCTGCAATCAATGAATGGATGACAGCCACATCGCATAAGATATCTCGAATGAACAAAGTTTTACCAGTATTGAGTTTTTGCCTAGCGTCCGCGCTGTCCGTCGCATTTGCACAGGCCTATGATTACCCTAATGTGCACTTGCATGACCTACCCGGGCCACTTCAAGAGGCCTACAGAAACGAAAAACCCAATCTTGGTGACATTGGCCGCTGCGTGGTCAGCTATGACAGCAGCACGGACCAAGAAAAAATGATTTTTACCTGCTCCATTTACGTCAAAATGTCCGCTGTTGCGGAACGTAAAGCCATGGAACGTTGCGAACAAATGAAAGATAAGCGCCGCATCAAAGGGCCATGTCGCGTTATCAAAGAATAATGCTTCAGCGAATCAATAATTGAACATATATAGCAATGCAACTGGCATAGCCTGTGATCCAACACAATGTTCTGAATGAAGCCACGTTGAATAAATAAGCCAAAAGATAAAGCATTCTGGCGCCCACGAAAATCACACAATAACGGTCAAGCACAGTTGGCTCTAATTGCAACACCAGACCCAGTACTACTGCAACCGCAAAAAATGGAAAGGCCTCAAACGCATTGTGCTGGGCAGCGTTAGCTCTTGATCGAAAACCTGTTTGGCGTGCCAACCATTCACGGGGTTGCTGGTTATTGAATTCCTTAAAACCCCATTTGGCAATGGCAGTGCTACAAATTGGCAACACACCTGCAATCAGTAATGAAGCCACAGGGATATTCAAGATGCACTACCCACTAACCCTTGAATGGCCAGTGCATATCCTTGGATACCTAAGCCCACCACTATGCCTTTTGCGACGGGTGATACATAGGAATGATGGCGGAACGCCTCACGCGCGTGAACATTAGAAATATGTATTTCAACCACTGGCAAACCAGTGCCTTTGATGGCGTCATGCAAAGCCACTGAAGTGTGCGTAAAAGCGCCAGGATTGAATACCGCGCCCATGGCCAAACCATCGCGGTGTAGTTGACCATATTCGTGCAACTTATCTATCAATTCGCCTTCATGATTGCTTTGAAAGCATTCGATTTCGTGACCGAGCGATTTGGCGGTCAGCTCACACAATTGCTGAACATCAGTCAAAGTCGCGTGACCATATTGCTCAGGCTCACGGGAACCAAGCAAATTTAAATTCGGGCCATTCAGGACAAGGATTTTCATCAAATGAGTATACGATGAGGACGCACAGCCACAGCCCAACACACTGTTTGGCCAGTTAAGACCGGAGCAAAGGAGTACATATGATTCGACTGGTGGTTTTTGACGCGTACGGAACGCTTTTTGATGTGTATTGCGTCAGTGAAATGGCTGAATCGGTGTTTCCTGGTCAAGGCGCGGCCCTGTCTGTCTTGTGGCGTGATAAGCAAATTGAATACAGTCGTTTGATCTCAATGAGTGACCCACTCAATCCCACAGGAAGCCGGCATTACCAGTCATTTTGGGATTTGACCCGACTGGCATTGCAATACAGTTGCCAAAGATTGAAGTTGGAGTTAACGCCGTCCATACAAAAGCTATTGATGGATCAATACTCTCAACTCAAGGCATTTCCTGAAAACTTAGAAGTTTTGCAAAGCCTTAAACAATCGGGAATGCGTTGCGCCATTCTTTCGAACGGCAGTCCAGACATGCTGAAATCAGCAATTACCAGTGCAGGCATGACGGGTTTGATTGACAAAGTTTTGTCCGTGGATGAAGTCAGGCACTTTAAAACTTCACCTCAAAGTTATGGCTTGGTGGCCGACCACTATCCCAACGA
Organism: Limnohabitans sp.; assembly: GCF_046052765.1. GTDB lineage: Bacteria > Pseudomonadota > Gammaproteobacteria > Burkholderiales > Burkholderiaceae_C > Limnohabitans. Next base: position 39,044 of record NZ_JAVLFQ010000048.1, read on the forward strand.
CATCAGGGAAGTCTTGTTTGTTTCAAGCAACAGTTGGGATGCACTCGGAGCTACTTGGTTCGGCTTTAAAACTTTTTGGGTCAATCGACAAGGACTGCCTTTTGAAACGCTGGGGCCTCGCCCCAGTTACAGCGGTAACAACCTCAAGGATATTCTTGAGTTGATATAAAGCAACTCTATTAAAATTCAGAGCTATGCCAAGACGTATGTTGAACGCCTTGCCCGCACTGATTGGGCTGACATTAGGACTGTTTTTATCACCCCATGTTGAAGCGATGGGGTGGTTTTCCGATGAACCTGCACTGCGTCAGACAGAGTTAACGCCTGCGGAGCTTAAACAATTATCGATTCAATCGGGATGGTCTAACGATGATCCGGGACTGATGATGTTTGAAGTCAAGAATCAACTAAGTGGCCCTATTTTTTGCACTGGTGCCAATTTTGAATTCAAAGACGGTAAAAAGCGCTCACAAACCTTCGACCCGAAACTCTACATACCTTCTAAAAGCGTCAGAAGAACTGCGATTCGTGGCATAGAAAAAAAGGATGTGAAAAGCTTCGGGTTCAGCTGCCTTTGCATGAAAGCATCAGCAGATGGACCCTGTGAAAACGCTTTTAAGTAGCTGCGTCTTTGTTAGCTGGGTTCGCAACGTTTACTGCCACATTGGTAACCACGGGTTTAGATTGATTCATAGCTGATGGGCTGTTTGCTGGGTAAACAGGTGCAGCACCCACTTGTTGCATTTCACCTCGGAATTCTCCGCCACGCTCGATCTGAATTTGGGAGTATTCAAGTTTGCCTGAGACTTTACCGGTCGCACGAATGTGCAAGTGGTCTCGGCAATGAATCACTTGATGTAATTCGCCCTCAACCTCAATACTGCGCGCAGTAACTTTACCGGTGATCTTTCCAGATTGACCGATAAATATTTCTTCCGCGGTCAATTCACCATCGACAGTTCCGTAAATAGTGGCTTTCTTGGGGACATTTAAAGTTCCCTTGAATGTGACGCCATTACCGATCACGAGGTTGTTAGATTGATCCATGTTGGTTGCCATAAGCGTCTTTCAATCAAGAATGTTCAGAAAAAGAGAAAATAACCATTGAATGTGCAAACCGTTCCAACGATACCCAAAAACAAAGCCAAAGAGGCCATAATTCGTCTACCTGTAATGATAGCAACAGAGGTGAGCACAATGGCTAGCTGTAAAAGTCCTTCAGCATAATCAAACCAAGGATCCTTTTTCAAGGCCAAGTCACGTAACTGCTCGAACTCCTTAGCCTTGATCATCAGTTCTTTTTTACCTTCACCAGTGTCAGGCTCGGATTCGTACCGCTCTAGGTTTTTCTTATAAGCTGACAATTTGGCTTGTAGCAATTCTTTTGTAGCGGCATTCAATTTATCAGATGTAAGTTGTATTTCTAATTCTTCAGCAGCGACTTTGTATTGTGTTTGTTTGATGCTTTTGGCTTGGTAAAAAGAATACATGTTTGAAGCCAATATATTGTTCATGGTTGCATCTTTTCCGGTATTGCTTCCGCCCAGATTATTGATGGCTAAAACCATGGCCAATACAGAAACCAACAACGCACAATAAGTTTTAAAAGGGTTGTTTGCGGCCTCGGCCAATTCAGTGGGATCGGTATTTTCCATTGTGCTCAAAGTTACAAGAATTACCTATTGTAGGTCAGCGCTTGGCAGGCTTGGTTTCATATGGTGCAATGGTGACAGCCTCCAGCATGTAACCGCTGACACCTTGAGATGTGCTGATACGCCCCTCCTTTAATTCGCCTTCTACCCACAATACGTCCATAGACTCCGGCATTTTCTTTATCTTGCTTTGCGCAGTAGGCCGTACCAACACGATTTGATTGGCGGGAGGTGGCGGGGTGTGAATACATGCGCCGAAATAAGGCACAAGTAAAAATTCGCGTTTATCGGATCTTTCTGCATCCAGTGGAACCGCATAACCTGGGATACGAATTTTTTTATTCAGCTGTGCTTTGACTATGGGCGCCTCATCCAATTTTTTACGTACGGCATTCATGGCCTTGTTGGCTTCGTCGCTGGTGTCCTGCATGTATGAAAGTTTGCTCAACGCGGCCATTTCTTTGGACATTTCCTTCACCCAGGGATCAGGCATCAAATCATTCCATTCAATGGTTTTATACCCCTCAGTCTCTGCTAATGCATGGTGGGTAATGGTCAAGCCAGCCAAAGCAAAACATATGTGGCGGCGCTGAAGCAGAAAGTTATTTGTAAACATATCAATTTCCAAACTACACAGAAGGTGGATGCAATCCATCTATCAACGACAAGCTGTAGGCTCGCCAAGCGGGTAACAAACTTGCCAACACGGATACGACAAACAATGCACCCATGCTGAACAAAGATTGTGAACTTGGCAAACCAGGTTGAACCACTACCCCATAACCGGTTCGCAACATGTCTTGTGAGAACACAATCAAAAACTGACTGATGACGTAGCCCATGACTATACCGATGAAACACACCATCACAGATTCAATCAACACAAAACCCATCAAGGCGCGAGGAGCAGCTCCCATGGCACGAAGTATGGCCAACTCTTTTCGACGCCCACTCATTGCAACCAGCAATACCGCTGCCACACTCAACATAGCACTGACTGACACCATGGCACCAATCACGACCATGCTGTTTTCAACGATTTTCACTACTTGCCACAATTCATCCAAGGCCACACCTGGAAGAATAGCCATCAACGGATCGCGGCTAAGACTTTCAATTTTTCGTTTGACAGAAAACACGTCAGCACGGTTATGTAGACCAACCCAAACAGCTGACAAATTGACAGGCTGCAATTCTTTAGCAGAGGCGGGTTCGGGCAATGAAGCTGCAGCAGATTTCAGAGCCTTGGGTGAAATACCCATGCCCCATCCCTGGTGCATCGATTCAAACCCTTCCAAATTCATCAATACACTTCTGTCAATAGGAGCACCAGTCGCTTTGAGAATCCCCACCACCACCAGGGGATGATCATCATGATCGGTATCTTCAGGGCCACCACCAGCACCATGCGTCAGAATAAGTTTATCCCCCATCTTGTGAGCAAAATGGCCAGCGACTTCTGCACCCAACACGACTTCAGTTACAGCCTCAGGATCTTCAAATGGGTTTCCAAATGCTCGGCCTTGTCCCCATTCAACACTTTTCCCTTGGCTTTTAAATTCAGTAAATAGGGTGGAAGTGGTACCCATCACAGGGTAACCCTTGTAAGTGTCGCCCAGCTGTATGGGCACTGCCCAACGAACTTGGGGCATACGTTGAATTTCAGCCAAGCCATGGATACCCATGTTTTTACTTGGATGACCGATTTGAAAAACGCTGTAGAGCATCAATTCAGTCGCGCTGCCTCTGGGGCCAACAATCAAATCAACCCCACTCACCGCATTTGAAAAACTGCGCTTGGCATCCTCTCGCAATTGTTGAACACCAAGCAAAATCAAGACGGAAACACTGACAGACACAGTCACCAATACCAATGCAAAACGACGTGACCAGGCACTATGCCATGCCAATGACAACCAGAGATTCATACAGTTACACCAGATGTCATATGAAATACCTGGTCAAATCTATTGGCAAGCCTTGGGTTATGGCTGACCATCACGACGCTGGCCTGCTGTCGCTCTGCTGTTTTAAGAAGAAGGTCGATAAATTCCAATTGATTGCTTTCATCTAGCGCTGAAGTGGGTTCGTCGGCTATCAATAATTGGGGGGCACCCATGAGCGCACGAACAGCTGCAACGCGTTGTTGCTGGCCTACTGACAATGTATGCACGGATTGTTGCCACAAGTTTTTATTCAAACCCAGTGCCGAAGCCAGTGAATTGGCCTGATTCATGGGGCTGCCCCATTCAAGCGTGGCAGCCGCAACGCGACTAGGAAATAAACGGGTGGGGAGTAAAGCATTCGATGCCACATTCAAGTAAGTCAGTAAATTGAATTGTTGAAAAATAACTCCGATTTTCTCCCCACGCAACGCATCGCGTTGAACTGAACCGAGTTTGCTCATGTCCTGGCCGAGCACTTCACACACCCCAGATTGCACCTGCAAAACACCTGATAGCAAGGAGAGCAATGTACTTTTTCCGCATCCACTGGGACCTTGAATAAATAAATGCTTGCCCTGGGGCAACTCCAATTTGTCAATGAAAAACAAAGGGGGTTGATTTGCCCATGCATGTGTCAAGAGGCTTAGCCTTAATGCGTAAGAGTTCATCATGTGAATTAATCAAAGAGCAAAGAATCAATCACCGGCGACTTGCAACATGATTTTTCCAATATGAGCTGAAGATTCCATCAATACATGCGCATTAACCACGTCCGCTAGTTCAAATACTTGGTGAATCACGGGAAGGCATTTCCCCTGCTCTAGCAATGGCCACACCGTGATTTTCAACTCATTTGCCATCTGAGCCTTATCTGTTGCTGTGCGAGGACGTAAGGTGGAACCAGTGAAAGTCAACCGCTTGACCATCAACCCTATCCAATCAACCTCTGTTTTGGAAGGTTGCAAGAAAGCGATTTGAACCAGCCTACCGTCTAAAGCCAAGGTTTTTAAATTACGCTGCATATAGTCACCACCGACCATATCAAGAATCATGTTGACGCCATTCTGATCGCTTGCTTTCAAAGACTCTTCAACAAAGTCTTGTGTGTGGTAATTGATCGCCACATCCGCACCCGCATTTAAACAAGCACTTACCTTGTGATCATTTCCAACAGTGCAAAATACTTTTGCCCCAAATGCTTTTGCCAGTTGTATGGCGGTCAAGCCGATGCCTGAAGAACCGCCGTGTACCAGAAAAGTTTCACCGCTTTGCAAACGACCCCGTTGAAATACATTGGTCCATACAGTGAAATAGTTTTCCGGCAATGCAGCTGCCTGTAACAGGCTGAGTCCCTTGGGAACTGGCAAAACCTGTCCTTGAGGAATTGACACGTACTCAGCGTAAGCGCCGCCATTCGCCAAACCGCAAACTGCATCACCTATTTGCCATTGGGTCACACCCTCGCCCATGCCAACGATATGTCCAGAAGCCTCTAAGCCCAAAATAGGCGATGCGTCAGCAGGTGGTGGATAGCGTCCGCTTCGTTGCAAACAATCAGGTCGATTAACGCCAGCGTAAGCCACCTTGATGAGTACCTCTCTGGCAGAAGGATGAGGTACAGGTGTTTCACCCAGGTGCATCACATCAGGTGAACCACCAGAACCATGGCTTATGAATTTCATCATTGTCGTCATCTATTTACCCTTTAGTGATTGCGTCTAAATAATCAAAGCCACTGGATGGTTTCAAAATTAACGCTTCCCAAATTACTGCTGAGAGTCAATCCGCCCTCTTGAATAGTTGCCTGCAATTGCATGCTGCGCTCAGCCATGGCGGCCATGCCTTGAGATGCTTCATGCGGAATTCGAAAGACGGCCAATTTTTTCTGACGTTGTAATTTATTTTCTATGCTCTTCCACCAAATGTCAGCAGATGATGAAAAGGCATAAACCAATACTTGATCAGACTTGCTGCCAGCACGTTGCAAGGTTTTATCGTCAGGTTGTCCGACTTCAATCCAAAGTTTTTTTCGACCAGTGAAATCGGTAAGTGAAACATCAGGGTCATCCGGATCAGACAACCCTGCGCCAAAGGCCAAAACGCCATCGCCGTTACAAATATTTTGCAGTTGGAAAGCATTCAGTGAGAGTGCAACCAACCGTACCATCATACGTTCGTCAGTTTCGCTGGGATGCCTGGCTAATGTGAGGGAGTGATCCGCGTAATATGCATTATCAATATCAGCAATTTGTAACTGAGCTTTGAAAACTGTCGATTTAAGAGCCATGACGCATCATAGTCGCCATGTCGCTAAAAAAATCAGGCTTTAACGGCCCTGAAACCGGAATAAAGACGGGAAACAGGCCGGCTTTTTTGTTCTGCTTCTTGCGCCAGTTGTGTTCGGATTCTTTCGAATGTATTTCTGATAGGTGTGTGTTCAGAGGGAACATACTGATATCGGTAGTCAATTTCGGCAGTGAGCCGATCTGTTTGTACTTGAGTTGACTTATTCATACGAGTTTCCGTTAACAATCGTATAGTTGTTAACGAATGAAACTGCATGGAGGATGACAAAAGTCTTTGAAAAAAACCAAAAAATTTTGATTTATTGTAAATTGATTCAAAAAAGAATACTTTAATTTGTTTTTTTAAGTAATATTATCAGCTATTGTGATTGATAGCTTCATCGCTGCTAACGGGGATGACAGGCGGATGTTGAGTCATGTTGCCTTGAAATTGTCCGCCCTTCTCTATTTCAATATCCGCATAATTGAGTTGCCCATTAACGTTGCCATGCGTGTGAATAAGAATATGTTCATGGCATATGATTTTCTCTGATAAAACGCCATGTACATCTATGGTCTTTGCTTCTATAAAGCCTGCTACATTGCCATTGAGGCCTATTTGCAGATCATGAACTTTGATTTCCCCTGTGATGGAACCGTGGATACTGGCCAGTCCAGGCGCGTAAATAGAACCGTTAAAAGTAACACCTTCTCCCACAAACAATATATTATTTTCAGAAAGCTGATCTGTCATACATATCCTTGAGTTGGGTATAGCATTTGTAAAAAAGAATAAATTTTAACCCAAATTAATCAAGAATAAATTTTAAGGTATTCAATTATTTGAATAGTAAATCTTTTTTTATTACAAGATTTCAGTCGATATTATCAATTCATAAAAGCAATCTCCCTCAAGTCGGGGCATCATCATCCGATCCACTTGGTACAAGAGTTGCGTGCAACCCATCGCCAATATTGAATTTTTTGATATCCATGACAAATTTGAATAAATTATTCGCATTGACTTTATTGATGACCATCATCAATGTGCCAATGTATTTTTATTCCAAGACACTGGTTAAATCATCAGTGACTCATGGAGAGTTGATCACTTCAGACCAGGGCAGTGACCATGAAAAAACAGCACATGGAGATCAGTCCAGTGATCACTCGTCTAAAGAAGATCAATTAAAAACTGATACAGATGAGAAAAATCAAGTCAATCAAGACATGGCAATGGAAGAAAAGCCGGGCCGTTTCCAACCCTTAGCTAATTTGTACAGACCGCCGTTGTACGGAAAATGCAAAAAATTGTTTGAAAGATTCAATCGAAAAACCTTTCCGGATAAGCCATACAAAGCCTTTGTCTACAGTTTCGACGGCGAATCGGCCTATTGTGCAGATGCTTACACAGACAAAGGACAGCAAGAGGCTGAACAAATTGTGATCAGGGATTGCGAAGAACACCAGGCTGGCTCAGGTAAATACTCTCCGTGCCGAATTTATTCATCTGAATGAAAAACACAGGTATCAAAATGGATTGCTTAGCTTGCGGAAAACCCATCTCTATCACTGCCAAGTTTTGTGGCAAGTGTGGCGCGCCGTTTAAGCGCGACGAACCACCAATTGCAGCGGAGCCGGCCATTCCAACGGTTGAAGCAACGCCAACTTCAGTTCAACAGAGTGCGTTGAATGAAAGCGAAGTTGTAAGCGAAATCAAGTCAAGCAACGCTGTGGATGAATTGGTATTTACCATTGAACTTCCTAAGCCATCAGCTGAACACAACACCATATTAAATATTGATTTAAATTTACCTCCACAACAGTTACCTGTTTCAGACAAGCGCATTGATCAATTGGTTACACCGGTTATCAAGACTGAAGATTCGCAATCAACAAGCCAACATGATGCAACAACCAAATGGGTGGCTCAATGGGAAGCGGATCAAGACACTATCAAAAGTTTGCTTGAAAAGCACTCGCACCTGCTTGACTTCATTTCCTTATCAGCGCAACAACAAGCTTACCTGCAATCACAACCCAATCCCGTTGAGCCATTGCTAAAAGAGGTCATTGAACAACAATCGAAAATCGATTCCAAATTGGATTTGTTAAATCAATATGCCAAGGAACCAGCTGCGCATGTTGAAGTCAAAATGCCAGATGAATTCAAACTTTTGCTGGAAAAACAAAAAATTGAATTGCAAAAGTTTTTCAGTCAAAACATTGCGCAAAACTCCTCCAATATAGAAGCAGTCACGATTCAAACTATCAGCAAAATTGAGTCCATGCTGGCATCGAATGCCACTGTGACAGAGAACTTAGAAAAAAGTTTGGCCCCAATGGCTCAAATGGTTAATGATTTAAAAACCAGATTACAAGCCATATCAAAAAAGATAGATGAGTCAGCTGCTCAAACAAAAAAATCTGCATCCTCCAATGCCGGCGACAGTACTGAAGGCAGTGGTGGTTTCATCATTTTCATCATAGGTTTGATGTGCGGATTGACCGTGGTGTTGAGTTCATTGGCCATATATAACTTTCTCAGCCATGAATCAGCCTCTCCCAGCAAAACAGCTCAAGAACAGTCAGATACCGAACATGACAAAACGCCAGCCAAAGAGGGACACGATAGCGCCGATTCAAATCATCCTGCTGCAGCCCATGAGAGTCCAGCAGCAGGCAGTCAAGCCAAAGAAAAAACCCATTGAACCTGATGCATATTGAAAGTCATACATGATCTGCACCAGCTGTTATTTCATCAACCCTAGCGAAAACGTTTTTTGCCAAAACTGCGGGTCACATTTGCCCCATGTACAAAGCCAAAAACCCAGTATTTCGCCCTTGGTGTTGGCCAACACTTTAGACAACAGTTCACTGCTGATTTCTCGTGGACCATGGCAGATGCGGATGGATTTGTTAACTCCCTTTTTATGGGTGGCAATAGCCGTATTTGTTGTGACGCTGAACAATATCTACGCACTTAGCATTTTGGGAATTGGACTTGCTTTTGCTCTGTACAAGTCCCATGACACACGCCAAATTATTCAGCAGACCATACCAGTTGAATTAATCAACAAAACAATCATTGCCTATGGGCCGGCAAACACCAGCAGTCGCTTTTCTTTACCGACGGGTGTGTTGTATTTGCTGTCGGACGGCCTGTATTTCAAATCATTTGACAGTAATGAAGAAATTTCTTTCATTCATATAGAAATTTCATTCACCGACACAGCTGTTCGCAAGGGAGGGGTATCCATCTTTCCACATTGGCATGAGATTGAAATGAACAATGGCATGAGGGAGCGCTTTACCTTCACAGTGCAAAACGGTGGTGAATGGATGTTGTTGATGACAGTGCTGCGAAGCGAATTGAGTAAACGTTGAAACTCCAGAGGTTAATGCTTGAACAAAGTTTCCATCTCCCTACGCAATTTAAAAGCTGGCAAAGATATGTCCATGTCAACATCATCCCAGCACAGGGACTGCCCTTTTTTGACATCACGTACCAATTTGACTTGGTGAGCCAGTCCAAGCGGCAAACCGCCTATGCGAGCAGAGGTTTGTGCAGGCAATAATTTTCCCCACACCGTGTAACCGCCCTCGCCATCTAAGATTTCACCTGCGTTTAAGTCACGTTTTGCTGTAGCCACAACATCAGCATGCCAGCCTTGTGCCACACCTGTTGCTTCGCCGCGCAATGCCACACTGGCCACCGACATGCCCACTTCCAAGCCAATCAAGTGCCAGCGTTTGTACAAAGTGAAATAGCGGCCCGAGGGATCGGTATGCGCGTTGTACTCCTCGAAACAGTGTTTGATGTAATCAGTTTCGGCCTCTACCGTGACCCAGACACCCATTCGAATGTCATAAGGAATCACACGCCCATCTGCCTCCAGCGAAGAAATCACCTCTACCATGCCTTTGCGTTCCAGCACGCCACCTTCGCTTTGCGGCCGGGTCACAAAAGGAATGTCCTCCACACTGGCTGGTGGATACAACAATCCGTTAGACGGTACATGCAGGCCAGTGGCATTGGCCACTGCCGTGCATTCAATGGAAGGTTTGGAACCATCCAAAAAACTATTGAACATCTTGGGATTTAAACCGCCTCGTGCGGCTTGTTCAGGTGTCAAACCGTAATTGCCCCAGACTGTGTCGGGTGTGGATTCACTGAAATGCGGCAGCCATTTGTGGCCACGGCCCGCCGCAGTGACCGGGAAGCCACAAGTGCGCGCCCAATCCACGAGATCGCAAATGAGAGCGGGCTGATCCCCAAAAGCGAGTGAATAAACCAAGCCTGCTTCAGCAGCCCTGCGCGCCAGCAGAGGGCCGCAAAATGCATCTGCCTCGACGGTGACATTCACCACATGTTTGCCGTGCGCAAACGCAGCCAGACAATGCTCCACAGCAGCGATAGGGTTTCCGGTGCATTCAACCACCACATCTACCAACGGGTGCGAAACCAACGCCTGCCAATCCTGGGTCAACCAAGTCAGGCCATGCTTGAGTGCGTCGTCAAGGCTTTTGGCCGACGATTGATGCACAGGCCAGCCAACACGCGCCAGATTGGTCCGCGCGTTATCGATAGATAAATCTGCAATACCCATCAGGTGGACACCTGGGGTACGGGGTACTTGTGCCAAATACATGGCGCCGAACTTGCCGGCACCGATCAACACCACACGTATGGGATTGTTTTGAGCAGCACGCTGCTGCAATTGTTGGTAAAGACTCATGCCGCGTTTTTTGTCTGATCTAAGGGTACATCAGTTGTTACAAGCGCACTGGCGGGCAGGCCCTTGGTCCAAGGTAAATCAACTGGGTAAGACTTGGTCAGGCAATCGTCCGGCAAACATTCGATCGGGGTGAAATCACGGTGCGCAATGAACTCGGGACGCTTGTGACGACGAATATGGTTGGATACCGCACAAAGGCTGAGGTAAACACTGACGCGGTTCCAAGGGGAGAGGTTGCTGGCCGATGCATGCACTAAGCAACTGTGGAACAAAATCATGGAGCCTGCCGGCCCGGTTGGACTGACGATGCCGCCCTGCTTACCGCCGGCACGGTCTACCAGTTGAGTAATCAAGTCGTTATCTACGGTCCATAGCGGATAGCTGGTGGTGGTCAAGTCATGCTTGGCATCAATCACGCCCTTTTTGTGACTACCTGGAATGAACATCAGCGGACCGTTGAATTCATTGACGTCGTCCAGAAAAATAGCCACGTTCATGGCACGTTCAGTAGGCATCATGTCGTCGTTCAACCACGTGCCGTAATCTTGGTGCCATTGCCAGACATCACCCTCAAAGGCCATCTTGCCATTGATCTTGAATTGGTGCATGTAAAGCTTTTCGCCAAGCAAATCCTCGACCGGTTCGATCATGCGCGGATGGCGAGCCAATTTGGCAAAGGGTTCTGAATACATATGGGCCGCGAAATTGGTGCGTACAGCGTCTTTGCCTTTTTCGCGTACGTTGAAAGCTTCACGACGGCTGTATAAATTCGGCACTTCATCCACCAAGGTAGTGGTTTCCTCCGGTGTGAACAAACCAGGAAAAAATAAATAGCCTTCTCGGTCAAATTTTGCGTGCTGTTCGGGTGTGAGTTTCATGAGGCGGTTCTCCTTTTCAACATTCTTTATCGGTCTTCTAATTATCCTTCATGGCGCCAGGGCATGTGGCCGTTCCCAAGATTATCCGCATAATATGAATTTCAACCATTTTGAATTTCATCAACCATGAACAAATATTTTCTCTTTTGCATATTGATCTGCTTTCAGTGTGGCCCGCTTCAAGCGGCCGACATTTCTGGCCCCTCAGAGCCCGGTTCAGATCTGGCCGCTGCCAAATCACAGATTCAAAAAAAGGAATGGTCCTCGGCTATTTCTACACTGGAAAAATTTGTCAAAGCAAACCCTAACGATGCAGACGGGTTTAATTTACTTGGGTACAGCCTGCGTAATGCCAAACGCTACCCTGAAGCGATTTTTAATTACAAAGAAGCTTTGCGTATTGATCCCTTGCACCGTGGCGCACATGAATACTTGGGTGTGGCCTATATTCAAAACAAAGAGGTCGCCAAAGCCAAAGACCTACTGGTTTCATTAGAAAAAATTTGTGGGGTGCAGTGTGAGGAGTATCAGGACTTGAAAAAAGCTATTGGCAAAGCAGAAAAGAAATAAATCACGCGACGCATGCACTGCCCATTTCAGTTATTTTTTCTGAGGGGCAATGCTGTTTTATAACGGACCTGCTTCAAAGCAAAACTGCTGCGTATTTTTTCAACCCCTGGTATGGGGGTGAGTTGCTCCAAAATAAATTTCTCCAGCGCCGCCATATCAGCAATCGCAACGCGTATGAGGTAGTCTGAGTCACCGGTCATCAAATAACACTCCATCACCTCGTCGTGCTCGGCGATGCGCTGCTCGAATTCCGCCAATCCTGACTTAGATTGTTCTTTCAAACTGATAGATATGAATACGTTCAACCCTAACCCCAAGGCTTGCGGTTGAGTCAGCGCCACGTAACGTTGAATCACGCCAGCTGCCTCCAGCGCCTTGACCCTTTGCAAACAAGGGGACGGCGACAAATGGACGCGCTTGGCAAGTTCAACATTGGTCAAGGAAGAATCCTCCTGCAATTGGGCTAATATTTTGTAATCTACCGCATCCAAAAGCATAAATCACCTTAATAATATTAATTTTAAGTATTTTATGCTATTTAACCTCCTAACTTCATGCTTTTTCGATAGCCTATTTCACTCTGTATTCTTTATATTAAATTGCAATGAAAACACGTGAATAGATGGATATATGCTTCAAAAAACCACTGACATCGACCCGATAGAAACCGCAGAATGGCGCGAAGCCTTCCAGGGCGTTGTCACTGCTTATGGCGCTGAACGCGCGCGATATCTGTTGGACCAGATGGTTGCGTTGGCTCACCAAAGTCAGATCGGATGGTCGCCTGAACTTGTCACCCCATATGTCAACACGATTGCAGTGCAAGCGCAGCAACCTTACCCTGGCGATTTGGCTATAGAAGAAAAATTGGCCTCGCTGATGCGCTGGAACGCGCTGGCCATGGTGGCTAAAGCAAACGGCGCTTACGGCGAGCTAGGTGGTCACATCGCGAGTTATGCCAGTGCGGCTGATTTATTCGAGGTCGGCTACAACCATTTTTTTCACGCGCGCGACCAACAACATCTCGGCGATTTGGTTTTTTTCCAGCCGCACAGTGCACCTGGCGTTTACGCACGCGCATTTCTTGAAGGCCGTTTAAGCGAAGCTGATTTATCGCATTACCGCCAAGAACTCAGAGCCCCGCGCGAAGGCGCACGTGGATTATCCAGTTACCCGCATCCTTGGTTGATGCCAGACTTTTGGCAGTTTCCGACCGGATCCATGGGCATTGGTCCGATCAGCTCCATTTACCATTCGCGTTTCATGCGTTATTTGACACACAGGGGTTTGCTCAATTGCCAAAACCGTAAAGTCTGGGGTGTCTTCGGCGACGGGGAAATGGATGAGCCAGAAAGCATGAGCGCCCTCACACTCGCGTCGCGCGAACGCTTGGACAATTTGGTCTGGGTGGTCAACTGCAATTTGCAAAGACTGGATGGCCCGGTACGCGGTAATGGTCGCATCATTGACGAGCTGGAAAAATTGTTTCGTGGTGCGGGTTGGAACGTCATCAAACTCATTTGGGGCAGCGACTGGGATGGATTGTTTGCACGCGACACACACGGGGCGCTGGTCAAAGCTTTTGCCAGCACCGTGGATGGGCAAATGCAAACCTTTGCGGCCAAAGACGGGCGCTTTAACCGAGAGACATTCTTCGGACAAAACCCTGAGCTCGCGCAACTCGCGCAAGGCCTGACCGACGAGCAAATTGACCGGCTCAAACGTGGCGGCCACGATCTGGTGAAAATCCACGCTGCTTATGCAGCAGCTGCTACACATACTGGTCAACCCACTGTGATATTGGCACACACCAAAAAAGGCTATGGCATGGGACAGGCTGGTCAAGGAAAGATGACCACCCACAGCCAGAAAAAACTTGACGAGTCTGCCCTGCTGGCCTTTCGCAATCGTTTCAATCTGCCTTTGTCGGATGAGCAGGCCACGAACCTGGAGTTTTTTAAACCAGCAGCGGATGCGCCCGAGATGCAATACCTGCACGCCAGACGATCTGCACTGGGTGGCTTCCTGCCCAAGCGTGAAACCGTTTGTGAAGTGGTGCGGGTACCACCATTGTCCAGCTACGCAAGTTTTGCCGTGCATGCTGACAACAAAGAAATGTCCACCACCATGGCGTTTGTGCGTATTCTTGGGCAGTTGATGAAAGACCCGCAACTCGGGCCGCGCGTTGTCCCTATCGTCGCCGATGAAGCACGCACCTTTGGCATGGCCAATCTGTTCAAACAAGTCGGCATATATTCCAGCGTTGGCCAGCAATATGAACCGGAAGACATAGGATCCGTGCTCAGTTACCGCGAGGCCATGGACGGCCAGATCTTGGAAGAAGGCATCAGCGAAGCTGGTGCGATAGCCAGCTGGACAGCCGCTGCCACCAGCTACAGCGTGCACGGCTTGGCCATGTTGCCTTTTTATATTTATTACTCAATGTTCGGTTTTCAACGTGTGGGCGACGCCATTTGGGCCGCAGCTGATCAGCGGGCGCGTGGGTTTTTATTAGGCGCCACTTCTGGCAGAACCACGCTGGGCGGTGAAGGACTGCAGCACCAAGATGGCAGCAGCCACTTGGTCGCGGCCACCATACCCAATTGCAAAGCCTACGACCCTGCGTTTGCAGGAGAAATGGCCGTCATTATTGACCGCGGTATGCGTGAAATGTTGGTCGAGCAACAAGACGTGTTTTATTACGTTACCCTGATGAATGAAAACTACGCGCAACCCGATTTGCCTGAAGGCGTGAATGAAGATTTACTCAAAGGTTGTTACCGCCTGTCAGCAGCGCCTAATCATCTAGCGGCAGGAGCACAACGTGTGACGCTGATGGGTTCAGGCGCGATATTGGGTGAAGTTATCAAAGCCGCAGCCTTGTTGGCCGAACAAGGTGTCGCCGCAGAAGTATTCAGCGTGACCAGCTGGAGCGAATTATCACGCGATGGTCTTGCGTGTGAACTCAAAGCTATTGATGGTCTGGGCACGACGGCGCCATTTGTACAACGACAACTTGAAAGCAGCAAAGGTCCCATCATTGCCGCGACTGACTATGTGCGCGCGCTGCCTGAGAGCATTCGTGCTTACATACCCGCAGGACGCAAATACCTGACTTTAGGCACGGATGGATTCGGGCGAAGCGATACACGACAGGAATTGCGCAGCTTCTTTAGGGTTGACGCAGTCCATATTGTCAAAGTGGCACTGCACGCTATAGGCATAACGTCATCATGAATACATACTGAGACGGCTTCAAGCGTGTTCTTTTTCAAACCTGTACATGTAGTCTCGCAAACGGTGCACGCCTTGTAGCGGCATGGCGTTGTACATCGAGGCGCGCATGCCTCCTGCCGAGCGATGCCCGCGCAACTGAACCATGCCTTCTTTTTCTGCTCCTTGCAAAAATGTGGCGTTCAGTGATTCATCTTTTAAAAAGAAAGTCACGTTCATTCGTGAACGGTCTTCGCGGACCACACGGTTATAGAACATGGTGCTGTGATCCAAGAACTCATACATCAGATCGGCTTTGGCCTGGTTGTGCACTTGCATGGCGGACACGCCCCCTAGATCTTGAATATGCTTTAACACCAGCCCCATGATGTAAATGGCATAAGTGGGTGGCGTGTTGTACATCGAGTCGTTCTCAGCTTGTATCTGGTAATTGAAAGCTGAGGGTGTGACAGGCAAAGCGTGCCCTAACAAGTCACGCCGCACGAGGACAAGTGTGACCCCAGAAGGACCCATGTTTTTCTGGGCGCCGGCATAAATAAGCCCATACCGACTCACGTCTAATGGCGCTGACATGATGTTGGAGGACATGTCTGCGACGAGCGGCAAACTGCCTGTTTGCGGCGTCCAGTGACACTCCACACCGCCTATGGTTTCATTGCTACACATGTGCACATAAGAGGCTTGGGTCGATAAATTCCACATTGACTGTTTGGGCATAGATATAAAACCGCCCTCTTGACTGCTAGCGGCCACATGGACCTGTCCATATTTCGCCGCCTCTTTCATGGATTTTTCCGACCACACGCCACTGACCACATAGTCGGCTTGACCGGTTTTGCCTATCAGATTCATAGGCACAATCGCGTTTTCTGCAATAGCACCGCCTTGCAACAAAAGTACTGCGTATTGATCTGGAACACTCAACAGGCTGCGTATCAGCGATTGCGTATGCGCGAGAATTTCAGTGAACTCAGGCCCGCGGTGGCTCATCTCCATCACCGACATACCGCTACCTTGCCAATCCAACATGTCAACCGCAGCACGTTGCAACACAGATTCCGGTAGTGTGGCTGGCCCTGAGCTGAAATTGATGACTCTTGTCATGGCAATATACACTTTCAATTAATGATGTAAATATACGACTTTAATGACTTAATTTTTTAAGCTAGGCATAATGGATCTTGAATATTTCAGGTGAGTATCAGATGAAATTCTCTTTTGCTTTGGTGGTGTTGGTCATAACTGGATTTTTAACCGGTTGTGCAAGCCATTCCGCCAAGACCATCGCTGGCTTGGACAACAATGACCCCACTTTCAATTCCAGCGCATGTGAAAGTGCCAGAGCAAATGCTTGGGTACATGACACCACCCAGAAAAACAAACTGTGGGTCGGTCCTTCGTTTATTTGGCTGGCAGGCCCTGTTGCTTTGGTTCCAGTGTTTGTGACCAATGTAGGTTTAAACACGGCAGACAAGTTACAGGCCAACGATATTGCAGCACAGTGCGGAGGCAAACCCCAAAGCCAGGCACAAATGAGTGCGGATATTGCTTTGGATGCCTCGTTGTCATTGGCTGCTGGCGCCATAGTACCTGTCACCATACCGAAGCTGACACCGCCTTAAACAGATCATCAGTGTGTGCCTGCCAAATTCTCCGAAAGATCAATTTTTTCGTGCAATGCAATGCGTTCCAATGCCTGCTCAAACATAGCTCGGGCTGTTCCCGACACCGCAGTCAAATAACTGTGCAGGCGGGCATCTTCAGAACTGTTGCTTAAACAATCTTGGCTGTATGTTTCAAAACTGTTGAGCATACTGATCAGGTCAGCCACATGGTGAGGGCATTCACACAACACGTTCGTCGAAATATCGGCCATTCGCCTGAGCACCTTGTCGCTGTATTTGCGTGGCGGAATGGTACTGCCGCCAGCGGTCACAGGCAAAGTCCAACTGTTGTCTACATAAACGATGGATTGAATAATCTCGCTCAAATCAACGTCAGATACGGGCTCACGTCTGGCAATGACGCCAGATGAATGCAGAAATTGCAATACAGCCACAGTTGCAAAATGGTAAATCAATACGCAACGGCGAACGCCTAAGTGTTGACGAAGCTTGTGTAAATCTTCTTTAAAAGACACCTGAACCGATCCCATTTGTACGAGTAATACATCCGGCGCCTCGGTAGATGGGGAGGCCAATGCATGTTTGATATCTGAAAATACATGGTTAATTTTTAGTGTGGATTGTTGGCCAAAGACTTGTGTGAATTTTTCTGTCTCAATACGACTGGCAAGTGAATAGCCGACGACAGTAACGCTGATGGACGCTGGGATAGTAGGCGCATCCACTTGCATAGATCGGGCGGCTCTGTGTTCGTTCAACATGGCTTGTAGTTGAGACACGGCTAAGTTACCAATGCTGCTGATGGCATGGCCCTGCTGCGTTAAGTTTTTCAATAAAGTCAGTTTAAGTACATCACTTTCACTGTACAAACGCTGACCGCCCTCCGTTTTGGGCGGCTCCACCACGCCATAACGACGCTCCCATACACGCAAGGTTGCCACAGGTACGCCACAAAGATTAGAAACTGCGCCTATTCTGTAGAGTGGTGAAAACGCGCTGTCTGAAAGGGTTACAGGTGACATGATTGTACTTTTGTAGAGGTTTTGTTCACTTATTCTATCGAAAAAATAGCGAAAAACGCAATTATTTTCCAACATACCCTTTCAAAACCTATTATTCGCTTCATAAACCCAGTCAGATACAACTTAGTCAGGGAGAAACACATGTTTTCCAGTTTGACCAGAAACGCAGTCAACACCATTTTGCTGGTGTGTAAATACCAATCAGATGGTCCAGTAACCACCTTGGCCATCAGCAAACGCTTAGGCTTGTCTATTTCCTACTTAGAGTCATTGCTATCGAAGTTGAAAAAAGCAGGATTTTTGATCGCTTACCGCGGACCAGGTGGCGGCTACTGCTCCAATGGCAAACCCCTTGATATCAAATTAATTGATGTGATTCGCGCATTTGATTTCGATAACAATCAAAAAAATGCCGGCCTCCTCAAGCCTCAGGAATTTGACAAAGACATGATCAAGTGGATGATGCAGGACTTTCTTGAGCATCACTTGGTCAGCAAGAACATGGAAGAAGTGATGGAGCAAATCCCCGAGGACGTATGGGGCGCGGAACCACAAAAAACCCAAACGGCTGAGCCTAGAAAATTCAAACCCCTGCAAATTCACAAACTGCCCAGTGGACCTAATTCAGTTTTCAGCCTAGCAAGCAATATGTCTGTCTGAGCTTTTCAGGTGAATTGAGATAGAGTACTGTCTGTTTTTCTGATGGCAGTACACATGACTACTACAAATCTCAATACACCAGTGACAAACTGGCAAATAAACATCGAAACGTTCATGAGCCATGGTTGGGTTCAGCATGGCTTGGTGTTTCTGATTCTTTTGAATGCTGCAATATTAGGCTTGGAGACCAGCCCAGACATCATGTCCCAATGGGGTGATTTACTGCACTGGTTGGATCACGTTATTTTGGGTATTTTCATCGCTGAAATCGTGGTGTTGATTGCGGCACGCAAATTAAGATATTTTTCTGATCCATGGTGCTTGTTTGATTTTATTGTGGTCAGCATTGCATTAATTCCCGCCTCTGGATCGCTTGCTGTATTACGTGCGTTGCGGGTGTTGAGGGTATTGAGGTTGATCAACAAAGTCGACAGTATGCGAAAGGTGGTCAGTGGCTTGTTGAGTTCACTGCCTGGTTTAGGCTCTGTATTTGGTTTAATTATTATTATTTTTTATGTGGCTGCGGTTATTGCCACAAATTTGTTTCAGCATCAATTTCCTGACTGGTTCGGTAACATGGGGTTGAGTGCCTACACACTTTTTCAGGTGATGACGTTGGAAGGTTGGTCTCAAGAAATTGCCAGACCAGTGATGGAAGTTTTCCCGTATGCGTGGATATTCTTCATCTTATTCATTCTGATTGCTACCTTCATCATTTTCAACTTATTCATCGCAGTGATTGTGGACTCCATCACCGCAGATAAAGAACAAAATCAAAAAGACCATGCGCAATTCGACGCGATACAAGAAGAGTTGCGCACAGTTCTTGCCGAACTGCGTGAAGTACAGAAATTAATCGCCAAACGCTGACAATGCGGCGCGATTATTCAGCTCGAATGGCGCCTTTGGCAAACAGCTTTCTTCAAAAGTTGCCCCCACTTTGGATACCTGGGCCTTTGCGAGAACTGATTGGTTGGCGCATCAAACAGCTGACCGGTTCAACCAGCTCCCCAGATGCATTTGCACAACCTGCTGGAGACCCTGGTCTGTTTGGTCCATCCTCCATGGCATGGCGGGTACATGCGCATTTTGTAGGCATGATGGTAGGTGGTCTATCCTCTTTGATGATGCAATCATTACATCCTCGTGCCCTTGCTGCCGTCTGGGATCACTCAAACTTCAGGCATAACCTCAAAGGCCGTTTGGGCAGAACCGCTTATTTTGTTGCGATCACTACTTATGGCGCAAAAAATGAGGCTATACAAGCCATTGAACGTGTTAACCAAATTCATGCTCAGGTGAAGGGTTTCATGCCGGATGCAAGTCCTTATGTGGCAAATGAACCGGCTCTTCTTCGCTGGGTTCATCTGGGCGAGGTGACCAGTTTTTTGAATGGCTACCAATTACTTTCAACGCAGCCCCTGAGTTCAACTGAGGCTGATGCTTACACCAAAGAAATGACTTTGGTTGGTGAATTACTCGGCGCCGAACAATTACCAAGCACAGCGCAAGGCAATGCACTGGCATTGCAAGAGTTCATACCAGAACTGGTGTGCAATGCTCGAACGCGGGAAATCTTGCAAGTGATTGAAAACTACCCTGTAGATATTTGGGACAAACCATTCATGCATCTGGTGATTCAAGCTTCATTTCACATACTGCCGGACTGGGCCTTGCAGATGCTAGGTAAACCGCTGGCTTGTGAAGCCGAAAAATTCTGGGTTAGGCAGGCTTTAAGTATCGCTACCGCCCCGATTCAATCGGTTTTAGATACCGAGGGTGTCGCAGCACATGCTCGCCGTCGCGCCTTTGCGGCGACTTAAACCACCACGTCTGTTGAAAAACTTCAGGCTGATTGCGTCCAAACTTGTTTACATTTGGGGCATGTGATTTCCATGCGCTTGAACATGCTGATGCGGCATTTTTGTAAACACTTGGGACAACTGACGATGGCCTTTTCTCCAGTGACGAGAGGTCTTTCCAGTTGTAGGTCGGTTAGCGCGACTGGTGCCCTTAAGTCATACATCTGGGAAGCTTTAAAGCTGATTTGAAACCCAGGGCGCGGTAAATCAACGCGAGCAAAATCTCCTTTTTGCACGATGATGTTGCGTAATTTATCGCCGATCAGGTTTTCACCGCCGTACCAGTGGTTGGAATTTGGCGCTGCCAACAAATCAAGAATACGCGGGTCCTCTGAAGTTCGGGCGCTTTCATCCACCACAAACCGAATGGCTTCGATTTGCTGTTTGACTTCATGCTCGGAACTGCTTTTATGGGTGTAATAGTAATAACCAAAATACAAGCAGGACTTCAACTCATTGCCAAAAGAATACCATTTCAATACCAGAATTCGCAAGGTATCTATGAACTTGGTCAACCCATCATTCACTCCGATTACCCGGTCATTGACCATGGCGATCAGCAGCAAATTCAACGAACTGGTCAATCCCGTGGTTTGTCGAACGCCTTGCGGTTGATTGAACATATTTTTTTGCTCAATACTTTGATAGGCCACAGAAAGCGCTCTGAAATACTCAGGCATGGCAGCACTGACGTTTGGCAACAATTGATGAAAGAGTTCTTTGTCTTTGTTGCTGGATCGGTATTTCTCAAAAGGATATTCCATATTCACCACCTAACTGGAGTTTAATTTGTCAATAATTAATTGCTTCAATTCAGTGAAGCTGTAGCGAATTTCCTTGCCATCGACCTTGTGCACATAGTGATTGGTCCAACCGTGCTGGACAGTCAAACTGTTACCAAACAGTTCTTCGTACAAATGAATCATTTGAAATTCATCAACTTTATTGCTGGCGATATTTGATAAGACTGTGTCATGTTTGGATACTTTAGGTTTGGACTGCGGCTTGTTTTCGTTCTTATGGTTGTCTGCCTCAGGCTCCACATTGCCGGTTTGCTTATCTGTATATTTTTTCCAGGATGCATCCCAGTCTTTGCGTTTTTTAATATTACCAAGCACAGCGTGTGCATGGTTAAGTTCAGTCATGATTTCAGTAAACAATACCTTTTTGTCCGGATGCTTGTCGGGATGGTATTTTTGTGCCAACGCTTTGTAGGCGGCTTTGATGACTTCGTTTTCGGCTGTATGTAATAAGCCCAATACAGCGTACAGATCTTTCATCTGTCAGCCTGCTAACGCATGGAAGGTAATATCTTTGACGCCAGCTTTGTCAAAATAAGCCTTCCAAAAATCAAGCACCACAGGATTTAATGACCGTGGACTGCTATTGACAAGATGCACTTCTACTTTGATGTTACTGAAATTCACAAACAATTTGGTTGCCGCATAACTTGACTCGTATGTTTCAAACGAAACTTGTTTTCCGTACATATTCAGTGCCTTGCTGTTTTGCAGCATGTCAGAAAGAATATACAGCGTGATGTCACCTTTGATATTGTGTTTTTGTATGGAGTTCAGGTTGACAAGTTGAAGCATTTCCAAAATGGGCGACTCTTTGGCAGAAGCTGCACTCATCATGCCCTCAGTCACTGACAACATAGGTTCGATGAAATGCTTGAGATACTGCTGCTTAAGGGCTTTGACATTGTCAGTCAACTGGCTTTTTTCGTGACCGTCACCAGGGTTGCACAACTCGAACAAGGGCTTGGTGTTTGCCTGAAAATCATCCCCAAGCACATACACCGACAGCAATTGACCAGACGGGGTTGATTCAACCAATTGCTTGATAAAAATATCCAGTGAGGTTTTTTGGGCAAGGTTGAATGGGTCTGTACGATCAATCAGTACCACCCGTTGGCCCTGGGGTCCTTCTAATGGACAGTAGGTGACAGGATCCAAGCCCGGTTTGCGTTGCGAGTTCCACCAGACAGCCGCTGCCACAGTTACCATGACCAGCGCAAAGAACAATAGACTGAACAAAATATTGTTTCTGGCTCTTCTTTTTTGCAATTTAGTTTGGCGCGCCATGAAACAAATCTCAATGGTATTTCAAATGATTCAAACGTGAGATGTACTGTTCGTACAAGGTATAAACTTTTTCACGCTGTTCGTTCACGGAATTCTCATACAACCGTATGTCTTTTTCCAAACTCGCAATCAAGTTATTTTCTTTTTCGTTTTCTATACGTGGCAAATTGATCGGTGAAAGAGAGGGTAAGGTATCAAAGTAACTGGGACGCAATCCATCTTCACGGGCCACTTCATTTTCAATCCGGAATTTTCGGATGACCGCATACAACACCACTTCAGTCTGGTTGATTTTGTCTGTGCATTCACGGTGCACGGCTTCCTTCTCAAGCATGATTTTTCGCAATAAGGCTGATAAGTCGTGCAAAGTTTTAAAGCCTTGGTTGATCAAGTCAAGTTTCTCCTGCTTCAATTCTTCCAATTCCTCTCTGACCTCTTCGAATTCAGCCTCAAATTCATCTCTTGCCTGGTTACAACGCCTGACCATGGCGCCGTAGCCAGGATAGGTGTCATCAATAGATAAGCCATCAAAAAGAGCAGCAATACCAAATCCGAGTGACATAGCCACTAAAAACCAAGATACCAAGTCGCTCAAACCGAAGAAGTGGTTTTGCATCATTTCCCAGGCATCACGTGTTGGCGCAACGGATGCAGCCATCAACTGTTCGCGAATGTGACCGATGGACATAGCGACAAAAAACATGAAGCAAGCTGCAAACACAATAGAAAACGAACCGAATATTTTTCCGGCAACTGGCTTACTGACAACCCAAGGAACCGCAAATTTACCTAGGAAGAAACAACCCAGCACGTTGATGCCTGCGAGCAACGCAGCGTAAATGAAGCCACCAATCAAACCTGAGCTCAGACCTTCAGCAAAAAAATTGGCATTCAATATTCCTTCGACACCGATTAAGAACACCAGCACGGAATAACGCAGCATCAAGCCAGAGGGGCTGGGGAAGTTGGCCTCACGCTCCAAGCCATTGTTCTTCTTGAATATTTCCAACTCTTTGAACCTGACCATGGCGTTGTAGGCGAGCTTTTTCAGCCATGCGCCCTCCTCGTCCATC
Organism: Limnohabitans sp.; assembly: GCF_046052765.1. Taxonomy (GTDB): domain Bacteria; phylum Pseudomonadota; class Gammaproteobacteria; order Burkholderiales; family Burkholderiaceae_C; genus Limnohabitans. Next base: position 62,677 of record NZ_JAVLFQ010000048.1, read on the forward strand.
AACTTGCGTGTTTGTCGCTCAAACTCTGCATTCAAAGCATCGGACTGCAAAGACTTGTAACTCAATTCAATGCCTACGACGCGTGCGTTGATGTCCTCGGACTGACGTATGTAATTTTGTTGAATGACTTCGCGAAGAAGATTTAAATGCTCAACAACTTCTAGTTCTTTTTGAGTGGGTTTTTTTTCATGAAAAGACGGCAACCCCATCTCGGCAAGTCGTTTGGCCTCTTTGACCAAATGAAATTTTTCAATAATCGAATCTATCTCTATAGATAAATTCTCAGGTCGACTTGCCCGTTTGGAAAATAAGCGCTTAAACCAAGCGATGACCCGCATGCAACAACCTCAATTCATACTTGTCATTGTGAAAAGATCAAAAAGGCACACCAAGCTTGACCTAAGTCAAGCCGTGTGATTCTACTGATTACTTAGATTATGGCTAATCTAAAATACTATCCTAAAGTACACAATAATGGTGGTTGACTCTTTTCTCATAAAACTCTTGTAAACGCTCCACCTTTAGCCATGTATCAATCTGCTCCTAGGTGCAGCAGACGCACTCATTCGGTGCAATTCGTACGCTCAAGGTGCATCTGAGAGACAAGAATCAAGTTTTAAGAGAATATTTTCCAAACCTTGACGGGCATGAACCATGCTTTTGCTATATCCATCAGACCGTGAAATGGGAATCAAATGAATAGTCACATATTCAATGAGATGAGCGATGAAGAAGGTTTCGCCCGTCCACACTATGAAGCATTTGATGCTTGGCTCAAAGGCGTGTCTTCTGATACTGTCCAAGTCAAACAAACTGAAGCTGACTTGATTTTCCGTCGCACTGGCATCACATTTTCTTTGAACGGCGATGATGGCGGTACTGAACGTTTGATCCCCTCTGACCTGATACCGCGCATCATCCATGGCAAAGAATGGGGGCACTTGGAAAAAGGTCTGGTGCAACGCGTCAAAGCCATCAATATGTTTTTGCATGATGTCTACCACGAGCAGCGTATCTTGAAATCTGGTCTGATTCCCACTGAGCACATATTGGCGAACGCCCAATATATGCCCCTCATGTACGGCCTGGACTTACCACATCAAATTTATGCGCACATAGCCGGCGTAGATATCGTGCGACATTCGGATGGTGATTTTTATGTTTTAGAAGACAACTTACGGGTGCCATCGGGCGTGTCTTACATGCTGAGCAACCGACTTCTGATGATGCGTTTGTTCCCTGATCTGTTCCGCCGCTACACAGTGCGTCCCGTTGAACATTACCCAGCACTTTTATTACAGACCTTGCGTTCTGCAAGTTGGGTAGACCAACCCACGGTGGTTCTTCATACGCCAGGGAGATTCAACAGCGCTTATTTCGAACATGCTTTTTTAGCCAAACAAATGGGTATCGAGTTGGTCGAAGGGTCAGATTTGTTTGTGCGCCAAGGCCATGTGTATATGCAAACAACCGAAGGGCCACAGCAAGTCGACGTTATCTACCGGCGCGTCGATGATGTGTACATGGATCCGCTGAGTTTCGAGCCGGATTCACTCATTGGTGTGCCTGGTTTGGCATCGGTTTACCGCCAGGGCAATGTAGTCATCGCCAATGCATTGGGTACAGGTGTGGCTGACGATAAATCGATTTATCCCTATGTGCCAGACATGATTCGCTTTTATCTGGACGAAACACCGATATTGAACAATGTACAAACTTGGCAGTGTCGCAAGCCTGACGAGTTGTCCCATGTGCTGGCAAATTTGTCGCAACTGGTGGTCAAAGAAGTTCACGGCGCAGGGGGCTACGGCATGCTGGTGGGTCCCACAGCGAGTAAATCTGAAATCGACCAATTCGCCAAACGTCTCAAAGCACATCCTGAGAACTACATTGCACAACCCACTCTCAGTTTGTCAGCCTGCCCCATATTTGTAGACCAAGGTATCGCACCGCGACATATCGATTTGCGCCCCTTTGTGCTAATGGGTAAAGAGACACGCATAGTCCCTGGGGGTCTGACTCGCGTGGCTTTGCGCGAAGGTTCGCTGGTGGTCAATTCATCGCAAGGCGGTGGCACAAAAGACACTTGGGTGTTGGAAGACGAGGAGGCGATCTGATGCTATCGCGTGTTGCCGCTCAACTCTATTGGCTGTCGCGTTATTTGGAACGCGCTGAAAACATGGCACGCATTCTGGAAGTGGGTCAATCCTTTGCATTACTGTCTAGCTCTGACAGCAGTCGCGCTACGCCTGATACTGTCAGTGAGCCCCTGGTCATTACAGACACGCTGAGCGCATTTGAAGCCACAGGCAGGTCATTACGATCAGACCAAGTAGCGCAGTTTTTGGCATGGGATCCGGATCACCCCTCGTCCATATTCAACTGCATCCAGTCATGTCGCGAAAACGCCCGCTCAGTGCGAGGCGCCATGACGGTTGAGATGTGGGAATGCATTAACGATACTTGGCTTGAGCTGTTGACGCGAAAGAAAAAAATCAAAGGGCCGGACCATGCGGTGGACTCCAGCTTTTTTGAATGGATCAAACAACGATCACATTTGTTTCGTGGCGTTACCTTTGCCACCATACAGCGCGACCAACCTTATCACTTCATACGCCTGGGCACTTACTTGGAACGCGCTGACAACACCGCACGCATCCTGAGTGTAAAAACGCAAGTAGAGCAAGCCGAGAGTAACGACTTGGTAGATGATTACTACCGCTTAGGCGCTGTGCTTCGCTCTGTCAGTGCATTAGAAGCGTATCGCGATACCTACCGCGACGCGATTGATGCAGACCGTGTTTCCGAGTTGCTGATTTTCAATTCTCGTGTACCTCGTTCCTTGCATTTTTGTCTGGACGAAACCGCGTACATATTGAATCAGTTGCCGCAGCAGACCGGTCGCGAGGCGCGTAAGCGCTGCGCCAATTTACTGAGCAATTTGCGCTTTGGCAGTCTGTCAGAGGTATATGACTGTGGTTTGGAAAATTACTTGGAAACTTTTGTGAAAGACAATATTGCGTTGGCCGAAGCTGTGCAAACTGATTACTTGGAGTCCATCGCATGAAACTCCATGTCTTCCATGAGACCAGTTACCGTTACGAACAACCCGTGAGACGCAGCATTCAAATGCTTCGCATGACGCCACCCAAAACCCATCGCCAACGCATCGTGAACTGGCAACTGGATTTACCCGGCAAAGCCACTGCATGGACCGATGCATTTGGCAACTCATGTCACAGTTTGGTTCTGGAAAATGCAACACAAGATATTGTGCTGCGATCACGCGGCACGGTTGAATTGCTTGAGACTGACCAAGGCGAACCTGAGGGCGTGATGCCGCCTATGGTGTTTCTCCGGCACACGGCCTTAACTAAAGTTGATGCAGCTATTCATTCATTTATATCACCCTTCAAAGCCACGGTTAAATCGCGACCTTACATGGGTTTGCACGATGTGATGCTGGCTTTGCTGGAGCGCATGCCCTACGAAACCGGTATCACTCACGTGGGTGACACCGCGGCCCAATCATTTGCCAAGGGCAAAGGCGTATGTCAGGACCATACGCATGTGTTTCTTGCGTGCGCGCGATATTTAGGTATACCTGCACGTTATGTCAGCGGGTATCTACACTCGGCACACAACGAACAAGTCGCCAGCCATGCATGGGCAGAGGCTTGGGTTGGCAACCGATGGATTGGCTATGACGTCAGCAACTCTACCGATGCCGACCAAGGACATATTCGTCTGGCTCAGGGACTAGACTACGAAGACGCCAGCCCGGTAAGGGGTATGCGCATAGGAGGCGGCAACGAAATCATGCACAGCTATGCAAAAGTAGAATCTGGACATTCAGATCAGCAATAAGGCAAATCATGACTTACTGTGTGGGGATGGTTCTCGATGAAGGACTGGTATTCGCTTCAGACTCTCGCACCAATGCAGGTGTGGATCACGTGTCAACCTTTTGCAAAATGACTGTGATTGAGTCTGTAGGTGAAGGCGTCGTCGTCATGCTCAACAGTGGAAACCTTGCCACCACGCAACAAGTCATCAGTCGCTGCAAGCAGCACGCTATGGATGAAGACAAACCTTTGACCGCGCATACTTCTATGTTCAGTGTTGCTGAATTGGTGGGTCGTGAATTGCGAAAAACAATTCATACAACCATGAACGAAGCCCCTGAGCAAAGCGATGTGGATTTCACCGCCACATTTTTAGTTGGCGGCCAAGTCAAAGGCGAAGCACCTCGATTGTTCATGGTCTATCCGCAAGGTAATTTCATCGAGTCCACCGTAGACACACCGTTTTTCCAAATCGGCGAGAGCAAATATGGCAAACCGATATTGGACCGCGTCATACAACCTACGATCAGTATGTCTCAAGCCATCAAATGCGCGTTGGTGTCTTTCGACTCAACGATTAAAAGTAATTTGTCTGTGGGTCTGCCCATTGATGTTGCCATGGTCAAAACCAACGATTTGCGCGTGACAAAGCGACACCGCATCAATGCAGAAGATGTGTATTTCAGAGATTTACGCACAAGCTGGAGTCAAGGCCTGCGTCAGGTGTTCGGACAACTACCCGATCCGCACTGGCTGAAATAATTTCGGTGACTTATTTCCCTTGTCGTCCCATGCAATCACTATGGGTTATTTCATCAATATGAATATCCACCAAGGCGTCAAAGTACTCTGTTTGTATTTTTCAATTGGACAAAAGTATCTTGCCTAATTCATATCCAATACCTTGACTCCCATATAGCCCCCATTGCCATAAGCCAGTGGCGGCCTGTCGTTGATGCGTATGCGATCAACTCTTGCCACGAATAACTCATGATCTCCCCCAGGATAAGTTGCCTCTAAGCTGCATTCAAGGTACGAGGCACAACCATCTATCAAGGGGATACCTCCCAGACCGGGCGTGTGTGGCACATCAGCAAAACTTTTGACTCCCTTAGCAGCAAAACGGTTAGATATCGACACCTGGTCCTGCGCCAATATATTGACTGCAAATCGGGAAGCGTTTTTGAACGTATGAAAACTGCCCGACTCCAAGCGCAAACTCCAAACAATTAACGGTGGGTCCAGTGACAGAGAACTGAATGAGTTAGCGGTGATCCCCTCAGGGCGACCATCTGCACCGAGCGTTGTCATCACGGTTACCCCAGTCACGAACGTACCCAGACAACGGCGCAACTCAGTCCCGTCAATCGCGGGCAAAATTGCTTCAGTGGGGTTGGATTTCATATGGCGCCTTGGTAAAACATAGTTGTTTTGAAGAAATAAACCCTTTATTGTCGTTCATGTGCCAACTAATTGATTTGGTTTTTCTAAACCCCATTTTGTTGGCAGTTTTTTATAAATATATTTCCGTAACCAGACTCAGCCCAGTTTGATAGCATGCTTTATGTAACGAGAAAGACAACCCCATGACGCTCAGATCACTGCTGTTCGTGCCAGGCGACAGCGAAAAAAAAATGGCCAAGGCTGCAAGCACCGGTGCAGATGCACTGCTGCTGGATTTAGAAGATGCGGTGTCGCAAGACCGCTTGCCCTTGGCTCGTGGCTTGGTGCTGGAATATTTATCAAACCATGAACGCAAAGACCAACAAGTCTGGGTACGTATCAATCCTTTGAATACAACGTTGTCACTGCCGGACCTCGTGGCTGTGATGCCAGGAAAGCCTGATGGCATCGTGTTGCCTAAGCCATTGAATGCCAGCGATGTGCAGCAGTTAGACCATTTTTTAAGTGCACTCGAGCAACGCGAAGGTATTGCAGTGGGAAGCACACGGATATTACCGGTGGCCACCGAATTGGCTGGCGCACTGTTTGAACTGCAGAGCTATGCAGGATGCTCTGCGCGACTGGCTGGTTTGACTTGGGGCGCAGAAGACTTGGCGACAGACATAGGTGCCACCACCAACAAAAAAGACAATGGAGAATTTGACGATACTTTTGTGCTGGCACGGTCCTTGTGCCTGTTGGCCTCAGCCCATGCCGGTGTACAAGCGATTGACACTTTGAATGTAGATTTTCGCAACGATGATGGTTTAAAAGCCGATGTGCAACGCGCTCGACGCCAAGGCTTCAGCGGTAAGTTGGCCATACACCCCGATCAAGTTGCCATCATCAACGCGGGCTTTACCGCTACGCCCGAAGAATTGCAACACGCACAGCAGATCGTCGATGCGTTTACGCAGGCAGGTGGCGCAGGTGCTGTTCAACTCGACGGCAAAATGATTGACAAACCGCATTTGACGCAAGCTTTGCGTCTGCTCGCAACCAAGAACAGGAACTGACATGGCTGGTCTTTATTTCGAAGAATTTTTTATCGGTCAAACGTTCAATCACGCCATTCGCCGAACTGTGTCTGAGATGGACAACATCATGTTTTCCGCACTCACGCACAACCCTGCTGCGTTGCACCTGGACGAAGAGTATTGCAAAAACCACACCGAGTACGGACAGCGCATTGTCAATAGCGTGTTCACGCTAGGCTTGATTGTGGGCGTGTCGGTCGGCGACACCACGCTAGGCACCACGGTGGCCAATCTTGGATGGGACGAGGTTCGATTCCCAAAACCGCTGTTTCATGGCGATACGGTACATGTGCAAACTGAAGTGATGGAATTACGCGACAGTAAATCGAGGCCGCAAAATGGCATTGTGATTTTTGAGCACCGTGGCTATAACCAGCACGATGTGTTGGTGGCTTCTTGCAAGCGCTCGGCTTTGATGTTGCGACGAGGCGCTTGAGTTATCAAAGCGCATTAGCTCAATGTGTCGGTGGGCTGATGGGCGGCAAATTGGTCGCTGCCTCTCCCTTCATGCAAGCATCAAATATGGCGCGACGGGCGAACACATTTGTATCGTTGTCCTCCATGAACATGTCGCACAAAAAGGGGTTGGAAGGCAGACCGACAACCCCCGGTGATTTACCTGTGCCTGCCTGCATACCGCCAAAACACCTGTTGTTACCGAAGAAGTGACGGTTGTCGTAGACGGGCGGCGCCTGACTATAGGCCAGTTGGTTGCAGGCGTGTATGTCCTTGAGTGGTGCACATGCACTCAACACAGATAGCAGCAAAGGCAGACTGCGTATGATCAACCTGCTTGCCGACTCTACCCTTGTGGGTTTGGTGTTTTCTAACTCGCTCTGAATATTCATCATGTATATCGTAGCCATTGCTTGGATGTTTGTTGTCACGCTGATGTCGGTGGTGGAAGCCACGGCCAGTAACGGCAGTGTGTTGGGTGCCATCATGACATTTTTTTTGTATGGTGTGCTGCCGTTGGGCTTGGTTATTTATGTCATGGGCACGCCGCTTCGCGCCAAACAGCGGCAGGCACAAGAGCATTCCAAAGAGTGAAGCAACCACTTTGATAGGTTACGATTTGGTATGACTTACGACTCCACCCTCCCCTATCCCCGTGACTTGGTAGGCTACGGTCGCAACCCACCGCATGCAAATTGGCCGGGTCAAGCGCGCGTTGCCTTGCAATTTGTCCTTAATTACGAAGAAGGCGGCGAGAACGCAACATTGCACGGCGACATCGGCTCAGAACAATTTTTATCGGAAATGTTTAACCCGCCCAGTTTCGCCGAACGTCACCTGACGATGGAAGGCATTTACGAATACGGCTCTCGCGTGGGCGTATGGCGAATTCTGCGTGAATTTGAAAAACGCGGCCTGCCGCTTACGGTATTCGGCGTTGGCATGGCGCTACAACGCCACCCAGAATTGACCCAAGCCTTCGTCGAACTTGGTCACGAAATCGCTTGTCACGGCTGGCGCTGGATCAACTACCAGCAAATCGATGAAGCCACCGAACGACTGCACATGCAAACCGGCATCAATATCATCAGAGAATTGACTGGTAAAGCGCCAACTGGTTGGTACACCGGACGAGACAGTCCCAATACACGACGCTTACTGTTAGACCATGGCGGCTTCGAATACGACAGTGACTACTACGGAGACGATTTGCCTTTTTGGATGAAGGTCAAAAAAAGTGATGGCAGCGTAGCGCCTCACTTGGTCGTGCCGTACACACTGGATGTGAACGACATGCGCTTTGCGTTGCCGCAAGGATATTCACAGGCTGAGGATTTTTTTGTCTACCTGCGCGACAGCTTTGATGTGTTGTATGCCGAGGGTGCCGATTCACCCAAGATGATGAGCATAGGCATGCATTGCAGACTGCTAGGTAGGCCTGGGCGCATGCTCGCCTTGCAAAAATTTTTAGACCATATCGAAAAACACGCCGACGTGTGGGTCTGCAAGCGCATAGATATTGCACGGCATTGGCAAGCGACACACCCTTTCATCGAACACAGCTGACAACAAAGACAACACGAATGAATACCTACGAAAAAATAGACGAATGGATTGACGCGCACTTTGACGAACAAGTGAAGTTTTTACAAGAACTCGTCCGTGTGCCTACCGATACACCCCCTGGAAACAACACCCCGCACGCATTGCGTACCGCTGAATTGCTTCACACCATGGGCTTGCCAGCAGAACAGTTTGAAATTCCCACCGCGCTTGTGCATGAACATGGGTTGTCATCCATCACCAATTTGATTGTGCGAAGACGCTATGGCGAAGGTCGGGTGATTGCGCTGAATGCCCATGGTGATGTGGTACCACCTGGCGAGGGTTGGACCCAGGATCCCTACGGCGCTGACATTGTGGATGGCAAGCTGTATGGACGCGCGTCAGCCGTCAGTAAATGCGATTTTTCCACGTTCACATTTGCGCTGCGTGCAATCGAAGCAGTAGCCAAGCCTACCAAGGGCTCGGTGGAATTGCATTTCACGTATGACGAAGAGTTCGGCGGCGAGCTCGGCCCCGGTTGGCTGCTGGCCAACGGACATACCAAACCCGATTTGATGATGGCGGCAGGATTCAGTTATCAAGTGGTGACCGCTCACAATGGCTGCCTTCAAATGGAAGTCACGGTGCACGGTCGCATGGCGCACGCCGCCATTCCTGACAGTGGCGTGGATGCATTGCAAGCTGCCGTGGCATTGCTCAATGCTTTGTACGCGCAAAATAGCCTTTACAAACGGATTCAATCCAAAGTTGAAGGCATTAGCCATCCCTATTTGAATGTGGGTTTGATTGAAGGTGGTACCAACACCAATGTGATTCCGGGTAAGGTCATGTTCAAACTCGACAGACGCATGATTCCAGAGGAAAACCCCGCAGAAGTCGAAGCGAATATCCGTGACGTACTGGCCAACGCGGTCAGCGATTACAACGCAACGCGTGATGCTGATCACGCTATACACATTGATATTCGGCGCATGCTCATGGCCAACGCCATGAAACCCTTGCCTGGGAACCAACCACTGGTCAGCGCTTTGCAAAAACACGGTTCAGAAGTGTTCGGAGAACCCATACCTGCGCTAGGCACACCGCTGTACACCGATGTACGTTTGTACGTAGAGCGCGGTATTCCCGGAGTCATCTACGGCGCAGGTCCGCGCACTGTGCTGGAGTCGCACGCCAAACGAGCAGATGAGCATATCGTGTTGGAAGATCTGCGCAAAGCCACCAAGGTAGTCGCACGCAGTTTGTCTGATTTACTGGCTTGAAACTCCGCCCGAGATATCAACGTTTATTCATGTAGTCTGGCAAAGATTGCCAATCCGTATGAAATTGATTTTTTGCAGTTGGTGCCGCAGGCATTCGATTGCCAAGGAATAAGTCCAGACCAGCGCTGACACTGTCAATCAATGGCAGCCGGCACTGCGATTGCAATTCACGGGCATAGCCAGCCAGCCCAGCCCCGCCCAAAATAATCGACTGTGCACCGCTGTCAGCAGCACGTAAACACGCTTGAGAAAGCACTTGCAAAGCCAGTTCGCGGTTTGCCAATAATGTCGCACCATCTTGCTTAACGATTTCAATGTGAGTTAACAGCTGCTCAAAACCTAAATTACCTGCCAGTCGCTGCAACATGGGCTGCCAACGTTCTCCACCCGTGACGATGGCAAACGGGCCAGATTGTGCCGCTTGAATAAATGAAGCTTCTGCCAAACCACTCACTGGGCAAGCGCTGACCTCACGCAGCGCAAACAAACCAGGGTCACCAAAGCAAGCGATGAGAATGCCATCAGGTTGCTGTGGCGTTTCTTGCATATGGTTTGCCCATGCGTCTATCAATGCATGTCCTGCGACTGCATGACTGGCTTCGCATGCAATATAAGGTGCGCCAAAACGCGCTGTGATGCATTCCACCCGTGTATCGTCAGGAACCAAACCATCGATCCAATGTTGCAGTCGCTGGGTAGTGACCAATCCGGTATTGGGGTTGATGACAAGGAGTTGACGCATGATGATCAATCCTGCAAAAGTTGTTCTATTTCAAACTCATTTTCAGTAACTGGCGAAAAATTCAATTGGCTTTCGATAGTATGCAAATGGGCAACCATCAACTCCTGAGCAATTTTCACATCGCGCAAACGAATCGCATCAAGCAGTTGTCTGTGCTCTTGGCAACCGCAGGCTGCATGTTCTTTGCGCAATACCTTGTCCTTTGAACCCCAGGCCATCAGTATGAGACATGTGCGCGTGACCAACTCATGCATCAAACGGTTAAGCGTATCGTGCTGGGCGTGACTGGCGATATACAAATGAAATTCACCTGTCAAACCAATAGCGCGGTGTCGGTGGCCTTGCTCTTGAGCCTGTCTATCTTGCGAGATATTGTTGGATAAGTAAGCGATATCTTCTGCTTGCGCTCTTTCCATGAAACGTTTCAACAGCACGGGCTCAATCAGGCGTCGGGTTTCAAACACCTCTATGGATTCTTGACGGGAGGGATTAGACACTGAAGCGCCACGATTGTGTGTGAGCGTGACGATTTTCTCATTGGCCAGACGAACCAGAATGGGTTTGATTCGGGTGCGTGACACGCCGAAAAGGCTGCTCAACTTGTCCTCAGTCAAACGGGTGCCAGGCGGCAATCTGTGATCCAACACAGATTCAACAATCCGCTGGTACATGGCTTGGTCACTCCATATGCCCGGTGATTGCAAAACCGTGTCACTCATGTGCGGCGCTTACTCAATAATTTCACAGCTAGCATGGTCAGACCAATGACCAAGAATGACACCATGGTGGTGATACTGCCCAAAGCATAAATAGCGGGATTGGTCACGGTAGTGGTCAGACCCTGCAATTCCAAGGGCAGCGTGTTCACGTCACCAATGGCCTGTGAAGTACGCGCAATTTCATCCCAGCTGAGTGTGAATCCAAACATGCCTACGCCCACCACAGAAGGTGCAATCAGAGGAAAAACCACATGCTTAAAAGTCTGCCAATGCGTAGCGCCCAAATCTTGGGCAGCTTCTTCATAAGCCGGGTTGAAACGATTGAACACGGCAAACATGATGAGCAAACCGAAAGGCAAGGTCCAGGTCAGATGAGCACCTAGGGCCGAACTGTACAAACCCAATGATGTGCCAAAAGTATCAAGCATGCCGGTCATGGCGAAATACTCAAAGCACCACTTCAACGCGCTATCAAGCAGTCGGAACTGTAAACCTATGCCCAGTGACACAATGATAGATGGCATGATTAAACTGGCGACAGTGACATAAAAAAGTGCATTGCCGCCGCGCAGTTTTTTACGAAAAGCCAATCCAGCCAACACAGACATGACCATGGTCAAGGACATGACCACCAAACCCAGTACCAGGGAACGTTTGAGCGCAGCGCCGATATCGACCACCCCCAGACCTTCAGCGAGTTTGTAAAACCAGTGCAGTGACACACCTTGCAAAGGAAAAGTTAAGCCGCCGTCAGGTCCTTGAAAACTGAGAATAAAAATGGTGGCCATGGGGCCGTATAAAAAAATCACGAAAAGCACAAACACGGTAAGCAGACCGACATAACCGGCAGGTCGTTTGGGTTCAAAGTTTTGGTTTGCCATGCTCAGAGTTCCTTGCGGATATCAACCAAACGGGTCAATCCCCAAATGATCATCAACACCACCAACAGCAAGATGACGGCATTGGCAGCAGCCAGCGGAAATTGCAAGAATGAAGTTTGCACCTGAATGATTTTGCCAACAGAGGCGATCTGCTGACCGCCCATGACACCAATGGTGACGAAGTCGCCCATGACAATGGTGATGACGAAAATACTGCCAATGATGATGCCGGTGCGTGACAGCGGAATGATGACATTCCACAAGGTCTGCCAAGCGGTGGCGCCGTTGTCTGTGGCGGCCTCAATCAAAGATCGGTCAATGCGCATCATGGAGTTAAATATGGGCACAATCATGAACATGGTGTACAAATGTACAAATGCCAGAACGACGGAAAATTCGGAAAACAACAGCCACTCCACAGGCTGGTCCACCAAACCCATACCAACCAGCGACTGATTGACCAAGCCGTTTCTACCCAGCAGTGGAATCCAAGAAATCATGCGAATGACGTTAGAGGTCCAAAATGGCACAGTGCACAACACAAACAACATGGTTTGCATGGCAGTGGTACGGACACAAAACGCCAAGAAATAGGCGACAGAGAAACCGAGTATCAAGGTAATGAACCACACAATCAAACTGATGCGAATGGTAGATCCATAAGTTTTTAGCGTGACGCAAGTATCTCCGTATTCATTCAACTGGGTGCAGCCTTCAAATATGCTGATGTAGCTGTGCCAAGTGAATGTGGGAATCATTTCATATTCATTGAATTCCCAGAAGCTGACCATGAGAATCAGCCCCAAGGGAATCAAAAAGAACAGCAAAAACACCATCGAATAAGGCGTAGCCTGCCACCCCGCTGAAATGCGCAGCGGTGCGACTGAGTTCTGGGTGTTTTGCTGTGTCGTCATGGGTCAATCGTTTGTCAAGCAGCGACGAACTCGTTCCATTTCTTGACCATGTATTCGTTCTCGTCCATCACTGCGTTCCAGCAGGCAATGCCACCCATGCGGGTTTCATAGCTACCACCGTCACGGATACTGCCGGCCTTGGCCAACAAATCGCCGTTCGGAGACTTGATGTCTTGCGCGGCTGCTTTGCCTTCCATCCAGTAAGCCCATTCATAGGCTTCCATTTTGGCTTTAGCGGTATCCAGCACAGCGCTGTAATAACCTTGGCGGTTCAGGTAAGCGCCCGCCCAACCGTCGAGGAACCAGTTAATGAACTCGTACACGCCGTCAGCTTTCTTGCCCGTGACAGACTTGGGCACACCAAAACCTGCTGCCCATGCGCGGTATCCCTCTTTCAAAGGTTGGAAGGTACAGGCAATCCCTTTGGTGCGAACCGCGGTCACGGCTGGCGACCACATGGATTGAATGACAACTTCACCAGATGCCATCAGGTTGACGGACTCGTTAAAGTCTTTCCACAGGGCACGGAATTGACCGGCTTTTTTGGCTTCGATCAAGGTTTTGATGGTCAGATCAATTTCCGCCTTGGTCATATTGCCTTTATCGGGGTATTTGTAAATACCCTTGGCTTCAACCACCATGGCCGCATCCATGATGCCAATCGAAGGAATATTCAAAATAGCTGCCTTGCCTTTGAACTCTGGGTTGAGCAATTCGGCCCAAGAGTTGATCGGGCGCTTGATCAGGTCAGGACGAATACCCAATGTGTCTGCGTTGTAAACCGTAGGAATCAGTGTCATGTACTGCGTAGGTGTGGCGGAGAAAGTCTTGCTGTCTGGTTTGTCCAAATACATGACTTTCTTGGGCGCGGTGCCTTGGTCGCCCACTTTTTTACCTGCTACTTCACCTTTGGTGAACAAAGTGGTGATCTTGTCTGCGTTTTTAATCCGTTTGGTATCAATGCCCAGCAAATTGCCCGTTGGCACGATTTTCTTCAACGAGAAGTATTCGGTATCGATGAGGTCGAATGAATTGGGCGCGGTGACAGCGCGTTTGGTGACGTCGTCAGTCGTCACAGCCACATATTGAATTTCGATACCAGTGTCAGCCTTGAATTTTTCAGCGATTTTTTTATCTTGGTTTACCGCAGTGCCCAAGTAGCGCAACACGATTTTTTCCTCGGCATGAATCGCTGGAAAAATACCACTGGCCAAAATGGCTGCCGTACCTTTAAGTACCTTGCGGCGGTCTGTCGCTAGTGATTCAACAGGCGGTTTCTCTTCTTTCATGGTCTTCCTTCAAAGTGAATTACCTGAGATCGTCAGGCGGCGATAGGGGAACGTCGAGGAGATAAGCCTGGGCCCAACAGGTGACTGTCGGCCTCTGCCCATTGCAATTGGTAAGTATGGCCAGCGGTCCACGCATGATTGACCTGATGCTCTTGCAGCATGACACTGACCGGTTCATTGGAATCGCTTTGTGGCTTGAAAGACAACAAACTGAAACTGCCTTGGTATTCGATGTCAATCAAAGTCGCACTCAGTGAGGGTTTTTCTGACGTAGAGCCACCCTCAAGGACGGCGATTTTGTCGCTGCGCACAGCCACCAAGCCTGCTGATGTCTTCAGAATGTTATGGCCGCCCATGAAACGGGCCACGAATTCGGATGCTGGTTGACTGAACACTTGTTGCGGGCTGCCAGATTGCTCAATGCGACCGTGGTTCATCACCACCATGGTGTCAGCCAGTGCCATCGCCTCTTCCTGCGAATGCGTGACATGGATGAATGTCAGACCCAACTCTTTTTGCCAATGACGCAATTCGGCACGCATTTGGATACGCAAAAAAGGATCCAGCGCTGACAAGGGCTCATCGAGCAGCAACACACGCGGCTGGGTGATCAGTGCGCGCGCGAGTGCAATGCGCTGCTGCTGACCGCCTGAGAGTTCGGCGGGAAAGCGTTGCGCGTATGGAGACATAGCGACGCGCTCGAGCAAAGCCATGGCACGTTGGTGTCTTTCAGCCTTGGCAAAGCCTCGCATCTTCAAACTAAAAGCCACGTTGTCGAGCGAGTTCAAATGAGGGAATAAGGCGTAACTCTGAAACATCATGGCGGTGCCACGATGGGCGGCGGTGGCATCTGTGATGTTGTGACCACCTAAAATAATGTCACCCGAAGTCACTGTCTCATGCCCGGCCACCATACGCAAGGTGGATGTTTTGCCACAACCCGAAGGACCCAGCAAACAACAGTAGTGGTTGGTGGGTACTGTCAGGTCTATGCTGTCAACAGCGATGCTGGTTGCGCTGTAATGCTTGGATAAAGCAATCAACTCAAGCTTGTTATTGGTGGGATTTTGTGAACTTGACATGCAATTACCTTAGCAAAACGGGTGCCATTGCTGAAATGGCTGATTGCATACAAAGATAATCCGAATTGCATCCAATGTGTGCATTATTTTTTTTAAAATGCCTTTTTTTCGTGCAAACCAAGGGAAAACCACTAATTCAAAGCACATTCTCAGTGCACAAATATTCATGAGCACCAAACAAATTTAGGTAGAAAATAGGTCGAACTATTTCAAACACAAGCCATGACTCACGACAACTTTGTCCACTGGATAGACCACCCCTTGGTTCAGCACAAATTGACCTTGATGCGAAGAAAAGATGCCAGCACCAACAGCTTTCGCACCTTACTGAACGAACTCTCGATGTTGATGGCCTATGAGGTCACGCGCGACATGGAGGTCAGCTATATCGAAATAGAAACACCGATGGAAACCATGATGGCACCCACCATTGATGGAAAGAAATTAGCCATTATCAGCATATTGCGTGCGGGAACAGGCATTTTGGATGGCATGCTCAACATCGTGCCCGGTGCACGCGTTGGTCATATAGGCTTGTACAGAAACCCGGATACGCTGGAGTCGGTGGAATATTTTTTCAAAGTACCGCAAAACATGCATGAACGCGATGCCATTGTGGTGGACCCTATGTTAGCCACAGGCAATTCAGCGGTAGCAGCCATCACTCGCTTGAAACAAACCCAACCGAAATCGATCAAATTTTTATGCTTGTTGGCTTGCCCAGAGGGTATACAAAACATGCGCTCTGCGCATCCGGATGTGCATATATATACCGCAGCTATTGACAGGCAACTCAATGAGCATGGTTACATATTGCCTGGACTGGGAGACGCGGGTGACCGGATTTTTGGCACCAAGTGAACAGCCCCCTATGGCCTAATTACCCACAGGAATCATTCTTCAGCCAAAAAAGCAGCGACTGATGCCAATCGCGCCAAGGGGTCGTTTTGCATCAGCCAATCCATCTTTTGTTCAACCGGTGTAGGCAGCACTTCGGCAAACCGGTTGGCTACCCAACCGCACTCATCCAAAGAGTAAGGTGCAAACAAAGGCAGCCTGTTTTGCAGGCCTTTTTTTTGCGCTGTCGCAATCCAAGCGCCCAAACGATCCGCATGCGCTTGCCAATCAACAGGGATGGGAACCGGTTCGTCTTGCGCCAGATAGGCTACTTTGCCCAGCCACACGCCATAGGGGCCACGTTCTATTTCATGCAATTGAAATCTCAAACCGCCCTGACAAATGATACGCAGCAATGCGGGTTGCACCTGTTCAAACTCACGGATATGCGCCAGACAACCGTGGCTTTGCATGTCAGGTTGATCACCAGGCAATTGAACCTCGCTGCCGTTTTTGAGCCAAGTCACGCCAAAAGGCTTTTGCTCACGATGGCAGCGCTTGATCAAATCCAAATACCTCACTTCAAATATTTGTAACTGAAGCATGCCGTCTGGAAACACACCGTGAGACAAGGGGAACAACGGAATCGAGTCTAAAGTTGCAGAGTTCATCTCAGTGATGCATGTGTTCATGCTGTTCATCTGGCGGCGTAAGAGGTGCAGATGAATTGTCTGTGTGAGGGGAATACCGATCTGCGACAACCGTCACGCTTCCTTGCATTCCAGCCACAAAATGTCCCGGTTGCAAACAGGCAAAAAGCACTCTTGCGCTGTTGGTGAATTTCCAAATAATTTCAGCTGATTGTCCAGGCATGACGGTCACCATAGACGGGGCGGCATGATCCATGCCTTCATGTTTTTGCATGAATGCATTGTGCGATTGGAGCGAAGGCTTGGTACCCAAGACAAACTCGTGTTTTAAAGCTCCCGCATTGCTTATAACGAAGCGAATGGTGTCGCCTTGTTTGACTTTGATTTTGTCGGGTGAAAACCGCATGTTGTCGCGCATTTCAATCTTGACTGTGCGATTGACTTGCGACTTTTGACCAGGTAAGCCAATGCCATGCGCTGACAATTCGTCTGCGTATGCCCAAGGAGAGAAGCCAGCCAAGCAGATGACAGTTGCAAAAGATACATAACCATATGATTTCATGAACGCTACCTATGTGGTTTCAACGATTTTCGCCTGACATTGATTCTCGCCAAATCGGGCATCACAACGCTTCAATGTCAAAATCTCCCTATGAATGGATTATTTTTTCGCCTCGCGCCCCGCGCCCTGCTCTGCGGCTTGCTAGTCTTTGCACTGCCCCACAACGCTTGGGCGCAGAACAAAACCTTATTGCGCATTTCCAGCCCCGCCGTGCCACAGGACTGGCACGCCAAAATGTGGACCGTATTCAAAGAAAATCTGGATAAAAGCGCTCCAGGTGAATGTGATGTACAGATTTACCTCAACAGCAGTTTGTTCAAACAAGCTGCGGAGCCAGCTGCCATGGCACGCGGTAATTTAGAGCTCAGCACCTTGTCGGCCGCCGATTTATCGCGACAAGTACCTTATTTTTCAGTGTTCACCGCCGGTTATGTCATTCGTGATGTAGCGCACCAGCAAAAAGTATTCAACGGCCCCATAGGGGAAGAAGGCTTTAAACAAGTGTCCGAGCGCATGGGCATCAAGGTACTGGCCACTGCCTATTTGGGCACACGTCAGTTGGTGCTGCGCGAGCCACGCATCGTGAAAACACCAGCCGACCTCAAGGGCATCAAGCTGCGCATGCCAGCTGCTAAAGAATGGTTGTTTCTGGGTGAATCACTCGGCGCTACGGCCACTCCGCTGTCGTTCGGCGAGGTGTACATGGGTTTGAAAACCGGCACCATTGATGCACAAGACAACCCGCTGCCCACGGTACGCGCCGCGCGTTTTTACGAGGTCAGTCGACAAGTGGTGATGACCGGGCATTTGGTTGATGCATTGTTTATTGCCATCAGCCAAAAAACTTGGGATGGTATGAAACCCGCGCTCCAATTTAAAGTGCAACAGGCCGCGCAAGCTGCTGCCAGCTATAACAACGGTAACCGCTTGCAAGAAGAAGCCCAAGTACTCGATTTTTTAAAACAACAAGGCTTGGGTATCAGTACACCCGACTTGGCGGCGTTTCGCCTTCATGTCAACAACAGTTATAAAACGTCTGACATTGGAAAAAGCTGGCCACCTGGTTTGCTCGAACGCATACAAGCGGTGCGCTGATATATGCAAACATTCAAGCGTTGGCTGGACCACATAGGCGGTGCATTGTTTCTGGCTTTGTTTGCTGTGTTCATATTGCAAATAGGTGCGCGTTTTTTATTCAATCAACCCTTGCCCTGGACCGATGAAATCGCCGTGGTGCTTTACATCTGGAGCATCTTCTGGGCTTGCGCTTTCATGGTGCCTGCGGCTTCGCATGTGTCAGTGGACATACTCATCGCACGGCTTTCCGATAAGCCGCGTTTGTGGCTGCAAACCCTAGGTCAAGTACTGTTAGGCGGTCTGGCCCTGCAAGCATTGCCTGCGAGTTGGGATTATGTGCTGTTCATGCAGCGCGAAGCCACTGCCGTGTTGGGTTTGCCCTTGTTTTGGGTATTTTTGCCGCTGCTGGTATTGCTGGTCATGCTGGTGTTGCGCGGCATATGGCAAATGGTGCGGGTTGTGAAAGAAGGCTTATGACGCTGGCTTTGTTAACCATGATTGCCGTGGTGGTGGTCGGCATGTTATTGGGCTTGCCTATAGGCTTTGCCATGTGGATGTCTGGTGCGGCATATCTGGCTGTCAAGGGTCAGGACATGGCGCTGGTGATCGAACAAGTGGGCCAAGGTTTGTACAACAGCTATGTGCTACTGGCAGTGCCCCTGTTTGTTTTTGCAGCCAATCTGATGAATGCGGGAACAGTCAGCGAACGCATCTTTGATTTCTGCCGCATTTTGGTGGGCCGTATGCGCGGCGGGTTGGCGCAAGTTGACATATTGGTGAGCGTGGTGTTTTCCGGTATGAGCGGCAGTGCATTGGCAGACGCGGCCGGGCCTGGGCTGGTCACTATCCGGCAAATGCTGAAAAAGCCAGAGTACACACCAGGGTTTGCAGGCGCAGTGGTGGTGGCCAGCGCGACACTGGGGCCCATGATTCCGCCATCCATCCCCATGGTGATTTATGCGCTGGTGTCAGGTTCTTCAGTCGGTGCATTGTTTTTAGGTGGTGTGATGCCCGGCGTGTTGATGACCCTATTGATGATGTTGACCGTACACATCATTGCCACCAAGCGCCATATGCCGCGTGACGAACCTATTGCACGAAGTGAATGGCTAGGCATTGTGTGGCGCGGGGCAGCGCCGTTGTCGCTGCCAGTGGTTTTACTTGGGGGTATTTACTCAGGCGTGTTCACACCGACCGAAGCCGCAGCAGTGGCTGCACTGCATGCCTTGGTGTTATCCGCCTTTGTTTTCAAAGCGCTGAGTTGGCGAGCGTTTTGGGATGTAGTGATCGAGTCGTCGCGTGCCAGTGCCGTCATCACCATCATCTTGGCGGGTTCTTTCATGTTGCAATACGCGTTCACAGCTGAAGGCGTGCCACAGGCTTTGGCATTGTGGGTAGAGCAACAGCAATTGCAACCCGTGGCGTTTTTGTTCATGGTCAACGCACTCTTTCTGGTGCTGGGCTGTTTTCTGGATGTGTCGGTGCTGCTGCTGGTGTTTGTACCCATGCTGTTGCCCGCGGTCGACTTGTTGGGCATAGACAAGGTGCATTTCGGTGTGCTGGTGGTACTGAACATGATGATTGGATTGATACACCCGCCGTTTGGCATGTTGCTGTTTGTCACCAAGGCGTTGACTGGCATTCCCATCATGGCCATGGTGCGCGAAGGCTGGTTGTTTCTGGTGATGCTGTTGGCGCTGCTCGTGGCGATGACCTTGTTTCCACAAATTGTCTTGTGGTTGCCCCATCAAATGGGGTACGTGACTGGATAGTTGCGGGGATTGATCACCGTAAATTCTTTACTGCACACATGCTTATGATGCAAGCTGTCCTAACCACCAGCTTTATTTCACGCATAACCGCACTGCCTGTCATGAATACATACTTTAGCGCTTACTTGAAGGGGCTGCTTATGCTGGCGGTCCTCTCGGGTTGCGCTTGGCGTCATTACACCCCTGCCCCATTGGATCTGCCCAAGGCTGCTGAACTTGATAGCGCCCGCCGTATCGACGACCGCCAAGTACAAGCAGCGTTGACAGCCAACGGACATGACACCGCAGGTTGGCCAGATATTGTCTGGACCAAAGAAAAATTGACGACTGCTTTGCTAAATATCCATCCAGAGCAACGCGCTGCCCGCGCCAAAGTGATTGCCTCACTTGCACGCATACAAGCGGGATTAAAACCTTCCACACCCGAGCTCACCACGACGATGGAACACCACAGTCAAACCAGCGATGGCAAAAATTCACCTTGGGCAATAGGCGCAGGACTGCAATGGGAGTTGGTCGACGGATCGGTGCAAACGGCTCTGGCTGAAGCTGCTAACAGGGAGTCGCAGGAAGTCAAATGGAGCGCTGGCGACACCGCTTGGCGTTTGTACTCTGCAATGGGTGCCGCACTGATAGAGCGGCAAGTAGCGTTGGAGCGTCAACAATTGGCTGTTCAAGGACTGCAGTTGGCCATCGATAGAGAACGAAGTGTCGCCGTGCGAGAACGGTATGGTGTCGCTAGTGCGTTAGAAGTACAACTCACGGCGCAACGTTTGCAAGATGCCAAACGCGAATCGGCTGAGGCAGACGCAGCCCACATTTCTGCTCAAGCTCAATTGGCTACATCGCTCGCGGTTCCCTTTGAATCCTTGAACAACATGCGCATCGCAGAATGCTTGTTACCCGTCATTCCAGATTCGGTCACAGCACGCCAGCTTGCTTTGAAAAATCAATTGGCTTTTGCACGACAACTTATTCAATATGGTATGGCCGAAGCTGAATTGAAATTGCAAGTCGCCAAACAATACCCCAGTCTGCGACTCGGCCCTGGTTTGTTGTGGAGCCAGGGCGACACGGTATGGCAATTTTCATTTGGATTACCCGCTGCATTACTCAACCGCAACATAGCCGCCATCGAAGCAGCTGAGGCAAACCGAACTGCGCAAGGTGCTGCGGTGTTGGCCAAGCAGTCAGAAATCATCAGCGAGGTCGAGCGTTTGCGATTGAACGCAATCGCTCTTGCCGAACCGCTGAGGGTTGCCTTGGTTGCGCTGAAAGCAGCTCAATCTCAAGTACAACTAAGCCTTGCCCAATTTGATGCAGGCAATGTGGATGCATTGGCTCTCATTGATGCGCGAAGTCTGCAGTTGCAGGCCGAGCGTACAGTCTTTGATGCACGGACTTCGCTCTTGCGGGCGCAATGGAGTCTGGAATTGGCAGTGCAGTCTCCTATCACCACGATTGACTCTCATTAAAACTTGGGGAATGTATATTGGATAAACCCTGGAAAAATAAACTGATTCTTTTGTTATCGCTGGTCATTCTGTTACTGGTATGGGCGTTGGCCTGGATGGGCAGAGACGAGTTTCAGCGTGCACACGAGGACGATGACAAGATCACTGCCATCGAGCGCCCTCCCGCGCAAGCCAATGTGGTGGTGATTGAAGAAGAAGCGCAAAAACTGGCTGGCATCACAGCCGAACCGTTGAAGCAAGCCACTTATGCAGCCTCGCAAAAATTCACCGGCATGGTGCTGGATTTGCGAGCCTTGGTAGAAGCCAAGCAACGCTTTTTAAGTCTGTCCGCTCAACTCAGCGGTTCACAATCTCAGTTACAGCAACGCCGCAATGAATTAGCTCGCATACAAGGACTCTATGACGATGGCCGCAATGCATCCAAGCGAGACTTGGAGGCCGCACGCGCCGCCTTGGTGTCAGACGAACAACACGATATTGCTTTGCAGGCTGAGCAACGCTCAGTGATAGACGGCGTTCGTATGCAATGGGGCGAGGCTTTCGCCGACCGATTAGGTGATAAGGACGGACTGGTCGCTCGTGCCATCAACCATCAACTGGAAGTCGTTCAATTCGCCATGCCGTTTGGCTCCCGTCCACAACAAAAGCTTTGGCGTGTGGATGTTTCCAATACCGAACATTCTGAGGGCGCTGCGGCCACGCTGGTGGGTCGCGCCACGCAATCAGTACCAGGCTTGCAAGGTGAAAACTGGCTTTTAACCACAGCGCCTAGCGGCGCGGGTGCAGGTACTCGTGTCAGGGTACTTTCCCAACAAGGCAAACTGCAAAAAGGGGTCTGGGTTCCCACAACGGCCATGATTCGATTCGCAGGAAACACCTGGGTGTATGTGAAAACTGATACCGACAGGTTTGAACGCATGGCGCTGCCGGTTGACCGACCCCAAGGAGAAGGCTTTTTTACCGATGCGTTTGAAGTCAATGATGCTGTGGTCACCAACGGCGCTCAGCTTTTACTTTCTGAAGAATTCCGTTTTCAAATTAAAAACGAGAACAAGGACTAGCCGCACATGCTGGTCAAACTCATTCGTTTTTCTATTCGCCATCCGACCGTGGTGTTGGTGCTTGCACTCATGTTATTGGCCTATGGTATTTATTCGACCCGCATAGCCAAACTGGATGTGTTTCCGGAATTTGCCCCACCGCAAGTGGTGATACAAACCGAAGCACCCGGGTTTTCCGCAGAGTTGGTTGAATCGCTGGTGACACGACACATTGAATCGGCCATGTTCGGTACGGTCGGTGTCGCCCATATGCGCAGCCAGTCTATCCCCGGCCTCTCCATTGTCACTGTGGTGTTCGGTGACGACAGCGACTTGTACCGCAACCGCCAACTGGTCAGTGAAAAGCTGACCACGTTGAGCAACCATTTGCCTCTAGGCGTTGCTGCGCCAAACATCACACCCTTGACCTCGTCTGCCAGTTCGGTGCTGGGCATAGGCTTGACCTCGGACAAACGCGATCTGATGGATTTGCATGACATCGCTGAATACACCGTCAAACCGCACTTGCTAGGTGCCACTGGTGTGGCCGATGTGAACGTATTCGGCGGCAAAGTACGTCAGTGGCAGGTGCAATTTGACACCGATGCACTCCTTCGACACGGGGTGACGGTAGCCGAGGTGATCGAAGCCACACGACGCGCCAGTGGTCTGCGACCGGGAGGTTTTGTTGAAGGCCGCAACCAGCGGGTGATCGTCTCTGCCGACGGTCAGATCGACCATATTGAACAACTGGCGCATGCCACGCTGGTGGTGCGTGGGGGACAAGTGCTGCACTTGCGTGACGTGGCAACCATCATGGAAGCACCTGCTCCTTCTATCAGTGCCGCCAGTGTCAACGGCAAGCCTGGTGTGTTTTTGATGGTGCAAGGTCAGCTCGGCGCCAATACATTTGAAACCACCTTACGCATTGAAGAACGACTGGCACAACTCGAACCCATGCTCAAACGCGAAGGGCTCACCGTTCACAAAGATTTGTTCAGGCCCGCAGGTTTCATAGAAACATCCATAGGCAATATCGAACGCGACATTTTGATCGGTTCGGCTTTGGTGATTGCCGTGCTTTTTTTATTCTTGTTCAATGCCCGCGCCGCTTTGATATCGGCCATTGCCATCCCACTTTCCCTGCTGGCCTCGGTGATTGTGCTGGTGCACCAAGGCGTGTCTTTGAACATCATGGTGCTGGGTGGTTTGGTGATTGCATTGGGTGAAGTGGTGGACGATGCCATCATTGACGTTGAAAATATTTTTCGCCGTCTGCGTGAAAACCGCGAACGCGGAAATCCCCGTTCTGATTGGCGGGTAGTACTCAACGCGTCGCTAGAGGTCAGAAGCTCAGTCATCTATGCCACGTTGATTGTGGTGCTGGTATTCATGCCCATGCTTTTTTTGTCAGGGGTGGCAGGTCGAATGTTCCAACCTTTGGCGCTGACTTATATTTATGCCTTGTTGGCTTCACTGCTGGTGGCCCTGTCTGTCACACCCGCCTTGTGCTACTTGTTGCTCAATCGAGGCATTCCTTTTCGTACCAGTGATCCACCCATTGTGCATTGGCTCAAGCAACGTTATGAAAGATTGCTGCGTGGCATAGAAGGCTCAGCGCAAGCAGTGGTTTTTTCAACCCTGATCACGGTCTTGTTAGGTTTGGCTGCCATACCCTTATTCCGCATAGAGTTTGTACCCGAGTTGCGCGAAGGCCATTACATTGTTCATATGACGGCTTTGCCGGGCACCTCTGAAACCGAGTCTTTGCGTTTAGGAGAAAAAGTCATACAAGCGATTCAAAGCGTAGACCGTGTCAAATCCGTCACCCAGTGGGTGGGCCGCGCACAAAACGGCGCAGACACCTTCGGCATGCATTACAGCGAAATAGAAGTAGAGATAGGTCCATTGCCCGCAAGTGAACAAAAATATGTGCTCGAGACTATTCGAAAAAAACTCACCAGCGTTGAAGGTAAACCAGGCGTAGCACCGTTTCCTGGCGTGACTTTTGGCATCAATACATTTTTAGCTGAACGTATTGAAGAAACCGTGTCTGGTTTCGCTGCTGAATTGGTCATTGAAATTTATGGTCAAGATTTGGATTTACTGGACCGCGATGCCAAGGTGCTGGCGCAAGCCATCTCCACTGTCCCAGGTGCTCGCGACGTCAGTGCCCAGTCGCAGCCTGGCACACCTCAACTAGAGTTCATGCTAGACCCTAAACGCATTGCTCAAAAGGGATTGCACACGACTGACGTGCTGGACTTGGTTCGCACTTTTTATGGCGGCATAGAAGTCGGTCAAGTGATACGTGAGGGACAGGCGATTCCATTGGTGGCGATTGCTGACAATTCCCAGCGTTCTGCCCTGCACCGCATCCATCAATTCCGTTTTCCTTTGGCTGATGGGGGCTGGTTTTCCCTGTCCGATGTAGCCGATATTCGCGAAAGCAATGGCCGCAGCAAAATTTTGCACAAAGATGGAAAACGGGTTCAAACCATCACCTGCAATATCAGTGGCCGTGACTTGCCTTCATTTGTCAATGAGGTCAAAGAAGTGATTACTCAAACAGGATTGAGTCATGGCAACTATGTGGACATCGCGGGTGATGCAGTGGCTTTAAACCATGCGCGTCATGAATTATTGACGCACGCTGCTTTGGCGATGGCGGGTGTGATGCTGCTGTTGTATTTAGCCTTGGGCAATCTGCGTAACCTTTTGATCACTTTGCTTAATCTACCCTTTGCATTGATCGGTGGCGTGATGGCGGTGATGCTGACCAGCGGGTGGTTATCCATAGGCTCTTTGGTCGGTTTCATCACTTTGTTTGGCATCACTTTGCGCAATACCATCATGCTGGTCTCTTGTTACAAGCAGCTGGTCGAAGTAGAAGGATTGTCTTGGGGTTTAGAGACGGCCATCCAAGGCGCATCAGAACGCCTGCCATCGATCTTGATGACCGCTATCGTAACCGCCTTAGGATTGCTGCCATTGGTCATAGGCAGTGGAGAACCAGGGCGTGAAATTGAAGGTCCGATGGCTTGCATCATTGTGGGCGGATTGTTGACATCAACCGTGCTGAATTTGCTCATACTGCCAGCATTGCTATTGAGATTCGGGCGCTTTGGCAAACCCGAATATGTTTGAACAATCAAATAGACGACAGAAAGTAAATCAAGTCATCTCTTTGCTTCAAGGTGAATGCAATGAATTTGTCTTTGGCTGATTTGGCTTCTCCGCCATGCCACACAATGGCTTCCAGCAGGTTTCTCGCACGACCGTCATGCAAAAAAGAGTTGCTTGCATTCACCTGTGTAGACAAACCCACACCCCACAAAGGCGGTGTGCGCCATTCAGAACCACTGGCTTTGAAGTCAGGGCGGTTGTCGGCCAATTCCGGGCCCATGTCGTGCAACAACAAATCCGTATACGGTCTGATCAATTTGTTAGATAACTGAGGAACGGCAGCGTACTTGCCAGTGCGCAACTCCGGCACATGACAATTTGAACAACCTGCTGATTCGAACAATTTTTCTCCATTCTTGAATTCAGCCGATTCCTTGTTGCGTTGTGGCGGCACATCCAAGGCTTGCGACCAGAAGGTGATGGAGTCCCATAATTCGGGGCGCAATTCAGGTTTATCACCTTTGATGGCAGCCAGACAATCCTTTTGAACTGGCGTGCAATTTTGTTCGGGGTAAATGGCCGATGTCACACCTATGTCGTTGTGAAAAGCCGCGGCAATTTGCTGTCTGATGCTGGGTTGATTGGCCTTCCAGCCAAAACGCCCTAAAGATGTTTTTTTATTGATATCGTCGCGCACGTAATTGGGGTGACCATTCAACCCCATGGATTTTTGCTTGTCGGCCAATTTCAATATGTCTTTTTCACTGACCGCTTCTAAGTAACCCATGCCCAAGATCGCTTGCGTGTTCCTCAGGGACGTCATCAGGTTGTCGGGCAGTGGTCCGAAATTGAGGTTCTCAATGCGCACACTGGGTTTGCGCAATTCAATTTCAGTGCCATCGGGAAAAGTAAATTGGCTGTTGACCCAATCGACATAAACCTCAGCCTCGCCTGCTCTGGCATCAGGGTCAGTGCGTGTGACCATGTCAAACATTTGTATGTCCAGGCCGTAATTGGGATCAGGTTTCGGTCCGCCATGAGGATCTTGACCAGGAACCGACAAACGCAACAGTTGCTGAAATACACGCAATCCATTGGCATCCAAGGCCCGCCCGCGCCCAGCGTTCAAATGACAACCCGCGCAATTGGTGGCCATGAACATCGGCCCCAATCCCCATTCACCACCTGCTGGGCCGGTTTGCGATAAATCCCAAACCAAAGGAATAACCGGGTTGTTCACGGCCATCCAAAAATTGGTGAATACCTTTTCGCCTTTCAAAAATTTTTGCATTTCCTTGGCGGAAAGGCCAGCAACTGGCTGTTTATAGACCTCTTGCGGAAGAACTTCAGGTGCCGCAGGCACGTCCTTGGTCACCGCAGACAAGGGGGCGACAGCTATCACTGCGGACAACAGGCTTAACAACAACTTCTTCACAATTAGACTCCCTGTTTCATGGCGGGCACCGGAAAACCATGACATGATAAGTCAGGATGGCAATGTACCGTTTAAGAGCATGTCGCTGGGGTTGATCCTGGTCAACAAAACTGACCGTCCATCAAGTGTTCCGTGTTGGCTGGCTAAGATATGAGCCAAGGAGATAACAATGAAGATAGCCATCATGGGTTCGGGGGCGGTAGGCGCATATGTCGGTGCAAGATTGCAAGCTGCCGGCGCAGATGTCACATTCATCGCACGGGGCGCACATTTAGTCGCCATGCAACAACAAGGTCTTCATATTCAGATGCCTGGCAAAGACTTGGCATTGACAAAGATCAAGGCGACCGATGATCCCTCCTCCATTGGCGGTATGGATTTGGTGGTGTTTGCTGTCAAACTCACAGACACGGCGACTGCCGCGCAAGCCTTGCGTTCGGTCGTGACTGACCACACCCGCGTGTTGACATTGCAAAACGGCATCGACAGTGTGGCCATGATCAAGCATGAATTGCCCACAGCCAAAGTCTTAGGCGGTGTGATTTACGTATCTGCTGTCATAGACAGTCCAGGTGTGATCAAGAGTCCGGGCGGCTTTCACCGTGTCGTAGCAGACAAGTCAAACAACGACCCAGTGATGCAAGAGTTCGGCGATTGGGGTACGCGTTGCACGGGGCTGGATATCTCTTTGATTGATGACATTGAAACCATCATCTGGGAAAAATTCATGGGATTGGCTGCGTTTTCAGGATGTACCAGTTTGTTGCGAGCGCGCGTTGGCGAAATCTTCAGTCACCCAGAATCCACGGCATTCATGCAACAGTTAATAGATGAATCTGTTGCTGTTGCATTGGCGCACGGTCAATCAGTTCGCCCCGGTATTGCACAGGAATACATGCAAACTTTGCAAGCAGCACCGCCGTCTTTTCGCTCTTCCATGTCGGAAGATCTGGAACGTGGCAAACCATTGGAGTTGCCTTGGTTGTCAGGACGTATGCACCAGTTGGGTTTACAACTAGGTGTACCCACGCCGGCGCATTCTGCGGTTTACAGAGGTTTGGTTTTGAAAGCCCAAGCCAAGGCCGCATGACATCACTCAGTCATTGGGCCTATTCCCATTCACATCAAAACTGCATGTCATTTCATGGAGACAGACCATGTCATTTCCGCTCACACAGGCACCTACACAAACCGGCCCCATCGATCCCGACAGACTTGAACCACTTTTTTCGCTGATCAAGTCGCATATCGATGATCAACGGTATCCCGGTTGCCAAATCGCATTGGCTTGGCGCGGCCAATTGCTGGTGAACCATAGCTTTGGTTTGTCTCGCACAGGTTGCGGTCAGCCCTTGGACGAGCAGGCAATAGCAGCTGACAACCGGCATGTCTGGTTGCTGTACTCGAACACCAAAATACTGATGGCCACCGCGTTGTGGGTATTGAATGACCAAGGCTTATTGCGTTTCAGCGACCGCGTGGCTGATCATCTGCCAGGGTTTGCCGCGCATGGCAAACAAGACATCACGCTGCTTCAACTCATCACGCACCAAGCGGGTTTTCCGGACGCAGAGGTTCCTGCGGCTGTGTGGCAAGACCATGTACGCATTCTGCAAGCCGTATGTGATTTTCATTTGCAATGGGAACCAGGGTCGCGTGTGCATTACCACGGACTGAGCGCCCATTGGGTATTGGCGATGGTGGCAGAGGCTATCACTGGCAAGGATTTTCGAGAAGTGGTTCAACAGCTGGTGATTGAGCCATTGGGTTTGGCGGACGATTTGTTCATGGGCCTGCCTGAGGCGCAACTGCACCGTTTGGCTTATCTGTATGAGCCTGATGTGAATGCCCCGTTGGGACAGCGCTTGCGCGACGAAAGCACCAACCGTCATTGGCAGATCGCAGGTGTGCCCGGTGGCGGTGCTTACGGAACCGCACGCGGCATGGCGGCTTTGTATCAAATGATGCTGGGTCATGGCGCTTTAAACGGGGTGCAATTATTGTCTTCAAACACGCTGGCCTATGCGATTCAAAACCATACGGCTGAGCGGGTCGACGAGTTCATGGGCATGCCCATGCACAGAGGACTGGGACCCCATTTGCGGGGAACGACCAAGGAGATTCGCGGACTGGGTAGCAAAGCCCCATCCAATGCTTTCGGACATGGAGGAGTAGGAACCTCTTATTGCTGGGCTGACCCCCACAGTGGTATCTCGTTTGCTTACTTGACCAACTCGCGTGTGCCTGAACCTTGGCATTCGCAAAGACTCAATGAGATCAGTAACCTGGTGTACGCAGCATTGACGCACTGACCTGCATAGCCCATGCGTTTACCGCATCGATGCCATCGATGTAATGACGCGAATGTCTTGGAATTCATAACGATGAGCATATAAATTTAATTTAAACCTACCCGTGCCGATACCTTGAATGTGAAATGGTTTGGGCTAGACGGGAAAATCTAAATGGTTTTAGATTGCAAAAGTATTCAAAAAACAAAAAAGGTACACCACTTCGTGCGGCTAGTTGCATGGATCAGTGCTTACCTTGCGAGCGCCTGCCTCATGCAAGCGTATGCGCAAGTCAGCCCCCTCACGGCTTCTAAACTAGAAAACACTGCCGCAGCTTTTCCCAAAGACGATTGGATTCGTTTTCCTGCACGCCCGATAAAGGCATTGGACAACCG
The DNA here is from genome assembly GCF_046052765.1 of Limnohabitans sp. Taxonomy (GTDB): domain Bacteria; phylum Pseudomonadota; class Gammaproteobacteria; order Burkholderiales; family Burkholderiaceae_C; genus Limnohabitans. The sequence continues at coordinate 92,573 of NZ_JAVLFQ010000048.1, forward strand.
CGAATCACCTGCAGCAACCAACACCAACGAACAAACCCCAAGCAAACCCCAGCCACGGCCAGAACCCAACAATGCCTCTGATTGGGTTCAATTTCCAGCCCTACCTGCACCCAAAGCAAAGGCCAGCAAACCTGTAGAAAAACCCCTTGATCAAACAGAACAGTCTGGCCAACAGGATAAAACTCCCTCAACGCCGACTGCAGCAACACCCCAAAAACCTTCACCACCTGAGAAAGCTCAGACGGTTGAAAAAACAGACGGAAAAAATTTACCTGCTGATTCACCTGTGGGCGACAGCAGCAACCAGTTCAAATTCAAGCGATTCCATTTTGAAGGAAACACGATTTACAGCAGCACCACCTTGAGCAAAATGCTGACTCGAAAATTTTCCTCGATCAAAGACTTGAACGACCTGCAACAAGCCGCCGAAGCGGTAGCCAATCTTTACCAGGACGATGGCGTGCTGGCCAGGGTTGACTTATTGCCGCAAGACCTGACCGAAGGTGTGGTCACCATGACAATCACCGAAGGACGGTTTGCTGGGTCCCGCATGGAAACGCCTGAAAGCACCAAACTCCCACACGATTTTTTGGTGAAACTGGTTGACACTGTCCAGCCCAAAAATACGCCAGTGCGTTTACCCCAGATGGACAAAGCAACCATGTTGCTCAAGGAAATACCCGGAGTGCAAGCCAGTGTTCGGTTAAGCACCGGTACAGACGAAGGAGAAACCCTGGCGTTGATTCAAGTGCAAGATAAAAAAACCTACGATGGACAAGTCTCTGTTGACAACACAGGTTCCACTTACACCGGTGTTTACAGGTTCAGCTCTCAATACAACCATTACGGACTGCTTGGCCGAGGGGATGCGACCAACGCACAATACCTGCACAGTGAAGGCTTGGATTACTTGCGATTGGGCTACAGCGAACCCATGGGTTATGGCGGAGCGCGTTGGGGACTAGGTACAGAGTTCACGAAATACACCGTGATCAACAGCACTTATGACGCCTTGGATTTACACGGGCCTTCTACTGGTGTGAATGCTTATGTCAGCCAACCCTTGGTACGTGTACGCAATTTCAGCAGTGATTTGGTATTGAATGGTGACCATAAAAAGTTCACCAACCATAGCAGCATTGCAACCACCCGATACCAACTCGATTCGCTGTCAGCGAGTTGGCAAGCCACCCACCAAGACTTGTGGATGGGCGGGGGTGAGAACAATACCAATGTGCAGGTTGCGCGTGGCTTCGTCAACAACGAAACGGCAGGCGTCAGCACCGAAGGGTATTACACCAAATGGCGGTTGAATCTCAATCGCAAACAAAAAGTAGATACCCAATACATGTTGCTGACCTCCTACCAACGCCAATGGGCTAACAGAACCTTGGACAGTTCTGAAAAATTCAATATCGGTGGTTCTGGTGCGGTACGCGCCTACCCTTCGGGTGAAGCCAACGGTACACAAGCCAGTTTGATGACCATCGAACTTCAGCGCGACTTAGATTGGAACAACCAAGCCTATAAATTCAGCGCTTTTTATGACCTTGGGAATGTGACCAAAGAAAAAAATTCCAGCAGTTACGCATTGCAAGGCTTGGGGCTGTGGTTGGGCGCTTCCTATCCGAACAAATGGGGTCAGTCACAATGGCGTGTCACTTGGGCCCGCAGAATAGGCAGCAACCCAGGTGCCAGCAACGGCAATGATTCAGATGGCACCTACTATTTGAATCGTTTTTGGCTCAGTGCCAGTCAGGTGTTTTAACCATGCCATCCAGTCAGCCATTCAGCTTCAAACACACAGCGGTGCTGACCGTTGCGTGCCTGAGCCTGACTGCTGTGCAGGCACAAACCCCTGTGAACGCCAATCAATTACCCAGTGGAAGTAAATTGGTAGGCGGCAGCGCGACCATCAATAACAGCGGTAATACCTTAAACATCAACCAAACCAGCAACCGCGCAGCCATTGAGTGGAACCAATTCAATGTGGGCAGTGATGCCCGCGTCAACTTCATCCAACCCTCTGCAGCATCGGTCACGCTCAACCGAGTGGTCGGTGGTGACCCTAGCCAAATCATGGGGCGCATCAATGCGACAGGGCACGTTTTTTTAGTCAATCCTGGCGGGGTTATTTTTGGACCCCAATCACAAATTGATGTCGGTGGTCTGTTAGTGACCACCATGGGCATCAGCAACGATGACTTTATGTCGGGTAAAAGCAGTTTTTCTGGCAACAGCAGCCATGCCAGCGTGGTGAACCAAGGCAAACTGCAAGCGGCTATTGGCGGTTTTGTCGCTTTGCTTGCGCCTGAAGTGCGTAACGAAGGCATCATCATTGCACAGCAAGGCAATATTTCATTGGCAGCCGGCAATAAAGCGACCTTGGTTTTCAGCGGCAGCAGTTTGACATCCATCGAAGTAGACCAAGGCATTGTCAACGCCTTGGTTGACAACAAACACATGTTGATGGCAGACGGTGGCTTGGTGTTGATGACTGCACGCAGCGCCAATGCTTTGATGGGCAGTCTGGTGAAAAACAGCGGAACTGTGCAAGCCCAAACCATTGCGAATAAAAACGGTCGCATCATGTTGATGGGCGACATGACATCAGGCACAACTCTGGTCGACGGCAAACTGGATGCCAGCGCACCGAACGGCGGAAATGGTGGTGCCATTGAAACTTCCGCAGCCAAGGTCACGATTGCAGACAGCGCGGAAATCACGGCTTACGCAAAGTACGGTAAGTCAGGCAGTTATTTGATCGATCCCGTGGATTTTGTGGTGGCGTTCAAAGACGGGGACATCAGCAATATACGTTTGCAATATATTCTTGGAACATCCAATGTAACCATACAAAACTATTCTGACAACTCCAAAATAACAACGCGTAAATTACCTGTTTCTGATTCCTTAGATGCAACAAGCACAGTAAGCGGAGCCAGTACCGGATTGGGGGACATATACATCAAAAGTGGGATCAGTTGGTCGGCAAATACGACATTGACGCTCAACGCAATTAACAATGTTTATATCAATGCCAACATCAATGCCACGGGTAACACCGCTGGTTTGGCCGTGATCTATGGATCTTTAGGCTCCATGAAATTGCAGAACGGCAAATCCATCACGCTGTCTGGATCCAATCCATCACTCAGTATCGGTGGAAATATGTATAAAGTGATTAACAGTGTGGGCAGTTGGGACAGTACCAGCACCAGCGACTTACAAGGTATGAAAAACGACCTCGCTGGTTACTACGCCTTGGGCAGCAACATAGATGCTTCAGCAACCGCTGGTTGGAACAGCAACAAAGGGTTCGTACCGATTGGCGCCAGTACTTCTTTTACAGGGGTATTCAATGGTTTGGGTCATACCATTGACAGCTTGACCATCAATGGGGTCAACAACACCAGCTTGGGATTATTCACAAAGCTGAGTTCTACGGCCAAGGTTTCCAACCTGGGTTTGACAAATTTATCCATTGACGCAATAACCGACAGCAACTACTCAAAATACATCGGTGGTATTGCCGGAGAAAACGAGGGTACTGTAGACCAAAGTTATGTCACTGGCAGTATCACCACCACAGGTGCCAGTGCCATTGGCATAGGCATAGGCGGCCTGGTTGGGTTTAATTACGAAACCGGCAAAGTGAGCAACTCCTATTCAACAGCCAGAATCTCTGGCAGCGCTGCCACCCAAGCCGTTGGCGGATTGATTGGCTCGAATTCGGGTACTGTGTCATCTTCCTATGCCACAGGCGATATCACTGCAGGCGCAAACTCTGGGGGTAACGTTGAAACGTACAAAGGCGTCGGTGGGTTGCTAGGGTATTCGTCTGGCACAGTCAGCGACTCCTACGCCACAGGATCATTGACGACCACTGGCGATGCATCCGGATTTGGCGGTCTCATAGGATTTGCCGAGAACGCCACCGTCAGTAATTCCTACGCGACTGGCAACATCACAGTGGTTTCAGGCAATGGCACACGCATAGGTGGTTTGATGGGCTACGGCAAAACAAGCACTGTGACTGGTTCATATGCCACAGGTTCGGTCACACTGTCTGACAGCAGTAAGACAGGAACCAGCATTGGCGGCTTTAGCGGAGACCTGTTTGGGGGATCGGTGTCCAAAAGCTATGCGAACGGTTCTATCAGCATAGCGGGTAGAGCCAGCAATGTGGCTGGCTTCACTGGCGTGAACGGCAGCGGCAGTGCACTCAGCAATACCTACTCTATGGGCGCAGTCAGCAGCACCGCCGGTTCGGTGAGCGGATTCCTCGGGTCTGACGATGGTGGCACGGTCAGCAACAGTTTTTGGAACACCACCACATCTGGTATTTCCAGTGCTTCAGGTATCAGTGGGTTAAGCGGTTTGTCCACTGCACAAATGCAATCCACCAGCGCACTTTTGGCTGCAGGATGGGACCTGAGCGTGTGGCGAACCAGCAGCAGCGGCTATCCTGAGCTTGGTGCCAGCAAACTCTACGGCCGACCCATCAGCGGTTCAAGTGTCGTGGGCAACACTCCTGTTATTTCATATGCTGTTTATGACGACAGCGGTAACCAAGTCACTGGTTTGACACCCTCCGGTACGGCAGCCAATGCCATCACCAAAGGCGGAACAACAGTGGCAGGCACCTCGCTCAGCAACAGTTCAAGTGCCGGTATTTACAAACTCACCTATGCCAGTGGTCTCAGTGCATCTGGCTTGACCTTACTCTCGGACTCCACAGCAGTTACTTGGGCCATCACACCGACCATCACCACGCCAACCTCATCTTCTGGATCATCGTCGACATCAACCACTTCCTCCACCAGCAGCACAACCACTGCTTCTGCTTCTTCAAACGCTACAAGCGGCAAGGATGGAGTGACCGCATCTGGTAACGTTCAACTCAGTAACGAAAACAAAATCAGCTACAAAGCGCCTATCACGGATGACTGGCTGAACAGGAAAAATACAGTCTTCAATGCCTTGTCAGACAAGGACATCAAAGGCATTCAATATTTGAATGCAGAACAAATAGCCAATCTTTCGCCGCAGCAACTCTCTTTTGTGAGCCCATCGCAAATCAAAGGACTGAGCACAACACAATTGAGCAATCTAAGTACTCAGCAGCTCAAGGCGCTGAACAACGACCAATTGGCAAACTTAACGCCCGCACAGTTGACCGTGTTCAGCGATGCACAGTTGAGCGCCTTGACACCTGAACAATTGGCTTCACTCACCGAAAATCAATTAAGCTCGCTGTCGACCTTGCAATTGAATGTCATTCCACCCAAAGCATTTGCAAAATTTCAAGAATCTCAATTGCAGTCACTCACACCTGCTCAACTCAATGCGCTGTCCACAGACATTTTTTTGGCATTGAATAAAACCCAGTTGGGCTGCTTGACTTGCAACCAACTCAAGTCACTCAAGCCCCAGCAAATGGCGAGCTTGCCCTTGGGTGTTTTTAAAGATCTGGTGAAGAAAAAACCAGACTGCATGTCTGCCGCACAACTTGCATCACTCTCTCCCGAGCAGTTGCAGATTTTGATCAAAAACCAAGCCCCCGAACTCAACCGTGAGCAATGGCAGGCCTTGAACAGCCAGCAATTGCAATCGCTGGCGCCAAACCAGTTACAAAGAATCAATGCTCAACAAGTTCAGCACCTTTTGCCTGAACAAATGCCCACCCTGAATGATGCTTTTGTGCGGTTGATGTTGAAGTCCATGACGCCAGAACAAATACAGGCGCTGACACCTGCGCAATTGGCAGCGGTCAAATTCACTGATTTAGCGGCACTCAAGCCCATGCAAATACAGGCGCTCTTGCCTGAACAAATCAGCCAAATCTCTCCCGATGTGATTGCCCAAATAGGCAAAAACCAATGGCGTGAATGGTTACCGCTGCAAATTCAAAATTTACAATCGGCACAGCTCAAGCGTTTAACACCTGAGCAACTGACGACACTGTCGCCCAGCCAATTGAATGCCTTGAGCAAAGAGCAAATGGCGGCTTTGCAACCCGAGCAATTTGCTGCGTTCTCACTCAAACAACAACAGGCATTGCTGCCAGAGCAATTAACTCAACTCAATCCCCAGCAATTACAGGCTTTCACCAATCCACTGCTACTGCCCAAACCTAAAACCGCCACCGATACTGTATTGGACAAAGACTTTCAGCAATTAGCAGCCGATCAATTCACGCCACAAAAAATTCCTGTGTTGTTGCCCCAGCAAATCCGATTGCTGACACCGCAACAACTGGCCGGTTTGAACAAAACGCAATTGACGAGTTTGAGTCCTGCGCAATGGCAGTTACTCTCACCTGCACAAATCAGCGCCATTTCTCCTGACGCCTGGAAAAATATTGAACCTGCAGTGTTGAAAAATCTCAGTCCCACGCAATTGACAGCGCTCACCAACCTTCAATGGCAAAACCTGACACCTGCTCAATTGAATGTCATTCCACCCACACTATTGAGCAAACTCACAGCGGAGCAATTACGCCTATTGAATCCTCAGCAAATCAACGCCTTGGACAGAGAACAGGTGGCTGCACTCACTGCCGCCCAATTACAAACATTGAGCCCGCAACAATGGGCCGCATGGAATGCAACACAAGTGCAAAAGCTGAGTCCTGCCCAAATTGCCTCACTTTCGCCTGAACAGTTAAATCAACTCAACGATGTTCAAATGAAAGCATTGACCGTTGACCAGATTAAGAATGTGCAAACGGCCAATTTGCAGAGTTTGAATCCTAAGCAACTCAACGCTTTGAGTTCTGAGCAATGGCAAGCCTTGTCACCTTCACAATTGGCTGCGATCACACCTGGGCAAATAGCTGCGCTCAAACCGGCACAACTGCAAGCGCTGACCGACACTCAAGTGGCTGTATGGAGTCCAGCCCAATGGAATGCATTGACAGCAGAACAATTCAGGGCATTGTCACCCAACCAAATCAATGCGATAACACCGACCGCCTTCGTTAATATTCAAGCCAGTCATTTGCAAAATATGGGCTTGAACCAATTTGTGGCGCTGCCGCCTCAATCCATTGCCGTCATGGGCATACCGCAAGTTCAGTCATTGACCATCATTCAGGTGGCCAATATGACCCCGCCCCAAATCGGCGCCCTGTCTACCAATCAATTGCAAGCCTTGACGCCATTGCAACTCAACGCCATTCCACCGCGATTGTTATGGTCGTTCAGTAACAAACAGTTGCAATCATTTACCCCTGAACAAGTTGCGCAATTCACACCCGCACAATTGAACAATGTGGTGACGCTATTGAATCCCCAGCAATTGAGCGGGCTCAACCGCAACCAATTGGCATTGATGGACAATGCCCCCGCACGCATGCAAGCGCCACCACAAAGAACAAGCAACGAAAGAGCGCCTGCTCTTCAACCCCCCAATCCGGTTGACAACGCTTTCAACAACAGGGCGCCTAATTCGACTTTCAATTCCCCCACACCCAAACAAGCCCGCGACACCAACACAGCCACAGGGAACTGATCAGAGTCAGTTCTCAGACGCTTTATCTTTCGCCTAAAGACTGGGTCAAGGTTTTGGTGATCGGTTTGGTCAAATAGCTCAATACAGTTCTGTCAAGCGCCTTGATCTCCACGGTGGCAGTCAAGCCAGGGCGCAAACGTATGGCATCAGCTTTGCTACCACTGAATTCCTTGCCCGTCACAGTCACACGCACGCGGTAAAAACTGGCTGTTCCCTGTCTTGTTTCTTCAACCAACACATCAGGGCTGATGTATGTCACTTCTCCTCTCATCGAACCATAAATGGACGAGTCGTAAGCATCCAATTTGATGCTGGTAGGCTGACCCAGCGCGACAAATGCAATGTCTGAAGGCGGTATTTTGGCTTCGACAATCAAGTGGTCCCCAGCGGGCAATAACTCCATCACCGTTTCGCCTGCACGTACGACACCACCTAAGGTATTGATTCTGATGTTGTTGACGATGGCATCGACTGGCGCGGTCAATTCGGTATGTTCTAGCACCTGCGATCGGTCTTTGAGTTGCTCAGTCTGGCTACTTAATTCTTCCTGTGCTTTGGTCATTTCTGCCTGCGCATCCTGAAAATACTTATTGCGCTTACTTGATATTTGCGCTTTGATATCGGCTACGCTTCGTTGCAACCGCAAAATTTCTGCCCTGCTGACGTCACCCGAGGCTTCAAGTTGGGTATTTATGCGCAATTCATCATCTGCAAACTTCAAGATATTTTCCAAAGCAGCTATGTCGTCCTTGAATGCGGTTTGTCGCTTGTTATACAGATCAGTCTGGTTTCGTATGTAATCTTTATAGACCAACAACAAGGGCTCAAATTTCAAAGGTGTGTTGTACACCTCGGCTTGTAAACGCGCCAGCGTGATGCGCAATGCAGCCAATTTGGCGCTGCTGTCTGATACAGCCGCGGCGGCTCGTTCCTTTTGCAAAGTGGCCAACAGTTGCCCAGCTTTGACAGTGTCCCCCTCTTTGACATGCAACTGTGTCAGCACGCCCCCGTCCGAGGATTGCACCAACTGGGTTCGTCCTTGTGCAATCAGTTGAGCGGGTGCACGGGTTACTTGATCAATTCGGCCATAGTAGGCCCAGATCACCAGCGCAATCAAGCCGAACATGAATACCCACAAACTGTATCTGGCAAAACGGGGTGCAGCCGATGGGTTGATTGCATCGCGGTGAATGTGCGTTGAGATTTCGTTCATACGGCAGGTACAAAAGTAGGTTGAGGAGTGATTTCAGCAGTAGTTTGCGAGTGCCGCAATTGCAGTTCATTCAGGACTGCGTCTCGTGGCCCATCCATGACGATGCTGTTACCAGAAACCACAATGATGCGATTGACCAAAGGCAATACGCTGGATTTGTGGGTGACGATCAATAGGGTCTTGCCTTGTTGCGCTTGTTGCGACAACACATGCAAGCAACGACGTTCTTGCTCGTCGTCCATGCTGGCGGTCGGTTCGTCTAGCAACCAGACACTGGGGTTGCACAGTACCAAGCGGGTGAACGCCACCAATTGTTTTTGTCCGCCGCTTAATCCTTTACCACCCTCGGAAATTTGCCTGTCCAAGCCTCTGGGATGGCTGGCCACGAAACGATCCATACCGGTTTGCCGCATCGCCTGCAACAAGAGTTCATCACCCGGATCAGGCAATCCAATCAACAGGTTTTCACGCAAACTGCCTTGAAACAATCGGTGGTCTTGCTGTAAATAGCCTATGTGCTGACTGATGACTTGCCTGTTGATATGCGCTAAATCGAGGTGGTCTAACAACACCCTGCCAGACATGGGTACATACATGCCGCTGAACAGGCGCAACAAAGTGGATTTACCCGCACCAATCGGCCCCAAAATGGCAATGCGTTCATGGGGTTGAATATCAAGCTTGGGCACATTCAACGCCGGTGGATTTTCTCCATAAGCGAATTTCACTTCTTCCATGGTGAAGTGACCCTCTATATGAGCAGGTGCCAGCGGACTTTGGGTTCCATGGTTGTCAGTCTTTAGCTGAAAAATTCGCTCTAAGCCTTGTAACGCAGCTTGCGCATGCGCATGTTGCACCAGCAATCCGGGTATGGCCATGACTGGCGCGAGTATGCGACCACTGAGGATGGAACTGGCAATCAATGAGCCCATGGTCATTTGCCCTTGCATCACCAACAATGCACCCACAGCCACCAGCAAAGCGTAGCTCACTTGCTGAATCGTCGCCGACAAATACCCGACGTTTTCTGTGGCACTGCGCATTTTCAAATCATTTTGAATCGTCATTCCGGTGACGTTGATCCAACGTGACAAAAACTTCCATCCTCCCGAACCTGCTTTGATAGTTTCTATACCTTCGACCGCCTCCACCAGCAAACCGGTTTTCATGTTTGACATGGCGGCACCTTCTTTGGCACGCAACATGATTTGTTTGCGAATAGAAAATCCCATCAACAAGGCAATCACTGAGAACACCAATGGAACCGCAGATACCCACGGACTGGCAATCACCATGATGACAAGTAAAAACACCAAGGCCAGCGGCAAGTCAATCAATGTAAATAATGTGGTTGCCGTGAAAAAACCACGCACCTGTTCATAACCTCTTAATTGCCCAGACAAGCTGCCTACCGAAGCAGGCATTTGGTCTACCCGCAATTGCAATAAGCGTTGAAATATCTCTCGGGAAAAACGCTGATCCAAGCTGACGATAAGGTGATCCATCACGTGCGAACGGGCGTATTTCATGCCCAACTCAATCAAGATAGTAATCAGCACGCCAACGCCCAAAATAATCAATGTGTAGTCGCTGCGAACAGGAATGACCCGGTCATAGACTTGCATAGAAAACAAAGAGGTGGCCAGCGACAAAATACCAATGAAGCCAGACGCCAGACAAGCCTCTAAGAGCGTCATTTGGTTCTGTTTGAGACCTTGAGAGACCAGCGAACTGAAACTGTTATCAGGAACTTGTGCACCTAAAAAAGACAGACCAAATCCAAGTTGAATCGGCTCTGCGATTCGCAACAAAGCGGTATTGCCTGAGAGTTTTTCCAACCCAAGGGTATGCTGGCCTTGCGGAGTGACCAGCACCCACAAGTTTTGTGGATTGCGATCGATAAGCAAGCCCCAGCCCCATTCCTCGCTGTAGCAAATCAATGGCAAATGCACACGGTCAGGGTATTTAAGAATTTTGGGTTTTGGCAAGGTCAGCTGTTGGCAAATCTCAGACAAGGCTTGCAGGGGCTTGTCTGTGAAATCCAATAACAAACTGGCTGAGCGCAGGTTCAGCATGTCAATGCTTCCGCCTTGCATTTGTGCTAAGCGTTGCATGGCCCAGATAAATTGTGCGTTTTGCGGATTGGAATTCATGGTGAGGGACTGATGGTTTATTGAGGGTCTTGGCCCATGCGAATTTGCAACCTGAGCATGGCAGCTGCCATGCTGGCCTTGGCGTCAGCCAATGCATACTGGTTTTGCGCCAACTCACGGACTGCATTGAGCAAATCCAACCAGGATTTACGTCCTGCTTGAAACTGTCGTTGGTAAGACTCAAGCACCTTGTCTGAGCCTTTGACCGATTGATCCAAAGAAGCAAGCCGAACCCGCGCATTGGTGAATTCTTCTCGGTCGTTTTGCATGGATTGAAGCGTTTCGCGAAGCACGGCTTCAACCGATTGCTCGGTACTTAAAATTCGGGTGTTGATCGCTTGTGCTTCAACAATATTGGCAAATCCTGCACCTGGTGTGTATCTCAAACCCACAAACGCTGTTAAGGATGTATCAGGATTGCCAGGCAATGAATTGAACGGTTTGTAAACACGCGCAAACACCTGCGGATAGACCTCAGACTCCTTGGCTGACAGTTTGTGCTTGGCCTGGGTAACTTCCAAACGGGCTTTGGCTACCGACGGGTGGTTGCTCGCGATTTGCAGCCAATCCATCTGGTCTAGCAACTGGTTAAAAGCCAAGGTGTCTGACAGCTTGGCGGGATAGGCCATTTGGCTTGTGCGATCGGCTAAATTGTTCTTGCCCGAGAACTGCTCTAAACGGGCCAGCGCCACTTGCAATGACATTTTGGCTGCGCTTTCTTCTACCTCCGTTTGTAATATCCGCGAATCCACCAGCTCAAGGTCAATCACTGGAGAGACTTCTGCTTGCACGCGACGACGCATTTGAGTTTGATAGCTTCGCAAGCGCAACAACGTACGTTCAGCCACCGCCAATCGTTCGCGCGATGCAATCGCGCTCTGCCAAGCATTAGCGATTTGTAGGTAAACGTCTTGTTGCTGTAAGTACACTTTGAGCAAACTGATGTCCGCCAAGACTTTGCTTTCGTTGATGCGAGCAGAACTTCGTCCCGCATCCCAAATAGTTTGTTCTACTTGAAGCGCCTGACTGGGCGTTGAGCGTAAATTGCCCGTATTGGATTCGACAGTGGCAGACACATTGGGCCAACGCGAGCGCTCCACCGCCTTAACGTCTTGTAACGTGGCTTTGGCTTCGGTTCTGGCAGCCACCAACATCGGGTAAGAAACCGAGGCTGCATTCAACAACTCTATCAATGTCAATGGGTTAGAGACGGACTCTAATGACAAGCTCGCTTGGGTTTTGATTGGCGCTGCGGGTGATTCCGCCTGTGGGCCTTCTTTTGAAGGCATATGGGGCTGCGGCACCGCGGTTTGTGCGTTCAGGCTAGTCGAACACACCATGACACAGACACCCCATAAAGATGCCAGCAATGCAAAGCGCAAGGAACGGTTAAACATAGGCTATTCCGTCAAGGTTGCCACGCTCACAAACGACAGACATTGGCTGTGCGCTTTGGTTCACGTTGAATGAAGATTTGTCTTTCATGTCATGACCTATTCAATCCAGTTGTCTACAAATTCACGGCGTGACTTATTTCTCAATTAACAAAAAGTGCTTGTCAAAAATCTTTTTGACCTGTTCTGCGTGTGCGGTGATGAGTGCATTAAATTTTTCTGTTGGCACCAAATGCTTGGAGCGTGCGTCCTCTTGGCTGGTGACTGCTTGAATCAAGCCATCTGCTTCCATTTGCCGAATCCGTGTGCGCAATGCTTTTTCTGTGAAATGCATGCCACCGAAGAAATCCTTGAGTGCACGGGTCATTGACTGATCGTTTTTCACAGACTCCTCGGCCAACCGGTAGTACAAGTGCCTGCCAGTCAATGACAACAACATGGGATGGTTTTCCAACTCCCATTGATGCAGTTCAGCCATGCTGCTAACCAGTGACCACCACTTTTGATCTTCTGTTTCGGTTGATTCCACGGTATACCTCCGGTTTCATAAAAGAGTTAAATTGGTCTCAATCATATTTGATACCGGTACTTAATTAGTTACTTTTTTTCTATTTTTTTAGTTTTTTAAACAAATTAACCTATGAATTTGTTAATTTTGTGTATTTAACGCAACGTTAAGTAGTCTGATAACCTTGTCAGCTATGAAAAACCCATCTGTTTTGCAATCTGCCCCCTTGTCTTTTCCTTGGCAAACGCTGGATCCGTTTTTGTTTTGCGTGCACCATGTGGACCACTACCCTGCTGGAAACGAACACATGGGACCAGCCGCCTCGCTGACAGGGCGGCAAATCGGCAGCGATTTCGCTAACAAAGACGGCTGGAGCATGTACCACGGGCAAACGATTCCAGGTTTTCCTTCGCACCCGCACCGAGGGTTTGAAACGGTCACCATCGTTCGTCAAGGACATATTGACCATTCAGATTCTTTGGGTGCGACAGCGCGTTTCGGGCCCGGCGATGTGCAATGGCTGACTGCCGGCAAAGGCATTGTTCACTGTGAAATGTTTCCACTGCGCCATCGCGATCAACCGAATCCCTGCGAGCTGTTTCAAATTTGGTTGAACTTGCCTGCAAAGGACAAAATGGCTGAACCCCACTTCACCATGCTGTGGAACGAACAGATTCAAAAAGTACGGCATACCGATAACAAGGGTTTGCACACCGATGTCATGGTCGTAGCGGGTACGCTGGAAGGGGCGAAAGGGCTGCCTCCGCCGCCTCACTCGTGGGCCAGCCAACCTGATGCTGACTTGGCTATCTTCACTGTTCACCTTCAAGCGGGTGCCAGCTGGACGCTACCCAGCGCACAACATGCAGATACACGCAGACAGTTGTATGTGTTTCAAGGCAAGGGGGTGGATATCGGCGGACAACTGGTGGCCAACCGCCACGTCGCCGAGGTAAACACACAAACGGACTTGCTGCTGGTCAATGGCGATCAAGACAGCGAAGTCCTGATGTTGCAAGCCCGACCCATAGGCGAACCCGTGGCGCAATACGGCCCCTTTGTCATGAACACCCAAGCAGAAATTCACCAGGCATTTGCCGATTACAGGCGTACCGAGTTCGGCGGTTGGCCTTGGTCCTCGAATGACCCGGTTCACCCGCGTGAAGCCGGACGTTTTGCCAAGCATGCTGATGGCCGCGTTGAGCTCGCACAACCCACCCTAGGAATCACTTCATGAATCGCGTACTTGCACACACTGGCGCACGTTTTCCCATCGTTCAAGCGCCCATGGGCTGGATAGCCCGTAGTCAACTCGCCGGCGCGGTGTCACGTGCGGGCGCCTTAGGCATCATTGAAACCTCATCGGGCGAAACCGCTAACTGTCAACGGGAAATACAAATCATGCTCGACAGCGGACTGCCCTTTGGCGTGAACCTGCCGATACGTTTTTTGAAAGACGAGGCCATGCTGCGCTATGTATGCGAGTCCGGCATCCGTTTTGTCACCACTTCTGCGGGTAGCCCAGCCAAGTTCATGGCGCCGCTCAAAGCAGCTGGCATCGTTGTTTACCATGCGGTGCCCACGCTTGATGCGGCCATGAAATGCGTGGATGCGGGCGTAGACGGCCTGGTGGTAGAGGGTTCTGAGGGTGGTGGATTCAAAAATCCTGAAGAGGTCAGCACCTTGGTGCTGCTGCAATCCATCCGGGAAAGAACAGAGCTCCCGCTGATTGCGGCTGGCGGCATTGTCGACGGCAGAGGCATGGCGGCGGCGTTCGCACTGGGCGCAGAAGCCATACAAATGGGGACGCGCTTTGTCGCCAGCAGGGAGAGTCCTGTGCACGACAACTACAAGCAAGCGATTGTGAACGCAACTGCCACGGGTACCTATATGCTCAACACCAAATCCTCCCCTTGCATACGCGCATTGAAAGCCGATTTCACTGCCCAAATTCACGAAGCTGGTTTAATGGGCCCTGATGCATTTACCGGCATACAAGATGTTTATTTCGGTGGCAATATGAACGCCGCACCTGCACTGGCGGGCCAATCTGCAGGCTTGGTCCATGAGGTGAAAAGCGTGCAAACCATCATTGACGACACAGTCTCTCAATTCCACGCCATTGCCCAGCGCATGGCGGGTTTGTCTGTCAGCTTTTGATCCATTGAGAACCATGTCACACACAGAACACACTGCAACTGGAAGCATTGAGCACGAGATACAGGATAGTTTGCTGATGATTCGCATCAACCGACCAGCTAAGCGAAATGGCTTCACACCTGCCATGATGAACCAGCTGGCCCAGGCTTATAGCCTGTTAGATGACGACCCTGAACTGCGGGTGGGTGTGGTTTGCGCCCAAGGAGAGCATTTCACTGGCGGCCTGGACTTACCCACGTTTGCCGGCTTGATGCAACGCGGTGAGCGTGCCATTGAAGATGGTCTGGTCGATCCTTTTGACCTTGGCATGACAGGCTATCGTCGACGTGTCAAACCCTTGGTGATGGCGGTCAAGGGAATCACCTATACCTTGGGTATTGAATTGATGCTGGCTGCTGATGTGGTGATCGCAGCAGATAACTGTCGCTTCTCACAGCTTGAGGTCAAGCGAGGCATCATGGCCACTGGCGGCGCGACGCTTCGCATGTCGCAACGCGCTGGGGCGGGTAACGCCATGCTGCATTTGCTGACTGGTGACGAATTCGATTCAGCCGAAGCCTTGCGCTTGAATTTTGTGCAAAAAGTTGTTCCTACAGGGGAAGAGTTGAAAGAAGCCATACGCATTGCCAATTTGATCGCTGAACAAGCGCAACTGGCAGTGATTGCTACCCGTCAATCTGTGCTTGAGTGCATTGAAGAAGGTACTGCGGCGGCGGTCACTAAGTTTGAAGCCACCCAGCAGCGACTGTCCCGCAGTCAAGACGCGGCAGAAGGTGTGCGCTCATTCATTGAAAAACGCAATCCTCGTTTTACCGGCACTTGAACCACTGCCAAACTGCATACACTGTGACTTAACCATGAATGAAGCAACTATCTCAGACGTGGACGTGAAACTCAGTGAGGCTGAGAACGTTCAATTGCGTCAACGGTCTAACTTGTTCGGCGCACTGCTGGTGGTTCATGCATGGCTAGTGATTGCCATTGGCATGGCTGTGTTTGCACTTTGGCCTCATCCTTTGACGTTTTTGATTTGCAGTGCAGTGATCGGTGGTCGGCAACTGGGCTTGAGCATATTGATGCACGACGCGGCCCACCGCGTGCTGATGCATCATCCCAAGTGGAATGATTTCATCGGTCACTGGTTGGCTGGCGGGGCCGTAGGAGCACACATGTACAGCTACCGGCCTTACCATCTGACCCACCATCGCCACACCCAACTCGATGAAGATCCCGATTTGGTGTTGTCTCGTCCTTTCCCTGTGTCAGCCAGCAGCTTATGGCGCAAAGTATGGCGTGACTTAAGCGGCAGAACCGGTTTGAAACAACGCTCAGAGCAACTGCTCTCTGGTCTGGGTGATAAGGGTTCGCCCATGTTGAGACTGAAGAAATTACTGCGGCATGAAAAGGCCTTTTTCCTCAGCAACTTGATAGTGTTTGGCATCTTGTGGGCCTGTGGTGAGCCCATGTTGTATGTGTGGATGTGGCTGGTGCCACTGCTGACTTGGTTTCAACTGTTCAGCCGCATACGCAATATTGCCGAGCATGCGGTCACTGGCGACAGATACAACCGATTGCGCAACACACGCACGACTTTTGCCAATTTATTCGAGCGTTTTTTTGTGGCGCCCTACTGGGTGAATTACCACCTAGAGCACCATTTATTCACCTTTGTACCCTGCTGGAAACTCAAAAAGGCGCATCGCCTGCTGATCCAACAAGGACTAGGGCCGCACATGGAACTCACTGCGAGTTATGCGGCTGTTTTACGCAAAGCTGTTCAACTTCCATGATTTTTTTTAAAGGTATGCCATGAAACTTTCTCTGCAACGTAGAAATTTGCTAGTGTGTGCATTGCTGTCGTTCGCCGGCTTGGCTACGGCAGATATACCCACTGCAACGCCTGGCTCGGTTGGCATGTCAGCGGAAAGGCTCAAGCGCATTCGGCCCGTGATTCAAAAAGAAATTGACAACAAGCAAATGCCGGGTGCGATTGTGATGGTATTGCGCAAAGGGGCGGTGGTGTTTAGCGATGACATCGGCGTCAAACATGATGCGATTTTTCGTGCTTACTCTATGACCAAACCCATGGTGTCTGTGCTTGCCATGATGATGGTGGAGGAAGGCCAATTGCAGCTGGCTGATCCTGTGGCTAAATTCCTGCCTGCATTGGCAAAGCAAACTGTATTAGCCAACCCCTTGGATGGCAGCAGCAGCACGGTGCCTGCGGCGCGTGGCACCACAGTCCAAGACTTGCTGCGCCATACCTCCGGTTTGACCTATGCGGAATTCACCCGGTCCGCCGCCATGAAACAAGCCTACATAGATGCGGGATTGTTCTCACTTGAAAACGGCGCCAAATGGATCACGCTGACACCTGATGAACAAGTGGAGGCCTTTGCCAAAGCGCCATTGCAGTGGCAACCTGGCAGCACATGGGAATACAGTTTGTCTACCGATTTGTTGGGTCGTGTGCTCGAGGCCGTAGGCAAAAAACCGCTGGGTGTGATGCTCGAGGAACGATTGATCAAACCGCTGGGCATGAAAGACACATCGTTTGTGGTTCCTGCAAGCAAGGTCCATCGCATAGCAGAGCCCTTGGCGATAGATCCTTTGACTCAAAAACCGTTTCCGCCCATGCTGGATATCACCAAGGCGCAAGGCAATGATTCAGGCGGTGCGGGTTTGGCAACTACCGCCGACGACTACCTGCGGTTTTGCCAAATGTTGCTGAACGGCGGCACTTTGGAAGGCAAACGGTATCTGAGTCGTACAACGGTTGCATTGATGACCTCCGATCAACTCGGCCCCAAAGTAGCAACGCCCTTACAACCTGGGGAATTGCTCATGGGTGTACAAGGTTACACCTTCGGCCTGGGTTTCATGGTGCGTCAAGGCCAAGGGATGGCAAGCGTTCCGGGATCTGAAGGCGATTACGCCTGGGCTGGCGCGGGAGGCACATTTTTTTGGATCGATCCCAAAGAACAAGTCATCGGTTTATTGATGGCGCAAACACCTGGTCCTCAACGTCAGTATTACCGCCGCATGGTCAAGCAACTGGTGTATCAGGCGATTGAATAGAGCTTGAGGCCTTGTCATGGGGTCCATCAAGACCCCAGACTCAATAAATTGACACGAAATTGTCATATTTAACTGCTAATAAAACCAGTATCATTTACCCTTGTTTAACTGCAAAGGAATTTTGTGCGTGCTATTAAAAAAGTCAAAAGATTCATCGAGGATGCTCCACATTCTTTTGAAGGTCTGACCTTTGCCAAGGTGATACTTGCTTTGGAATCAGGTCATGATTTCCCAGTCACAGATCTTTACAAACTCAACGCTCAGGAATTTGAATTGGCCATCGAGTTACTCAAAGATTGGCGCATTGATCGCTTCTACATCGGCAAAGCCAAAGCATTTGATACCGCTACCCACGCGACAAATATTTCTTGATGTATTGAGGCGTTCAATTGTCTGAATTCAACGCAGTGAACTTACATCGTCTCTTTTGCGTTTATTTGGAGAACAGCGACAGCGCCAACAGATCTGCTTCAATCGCCTCTGCGGCTTCTCGTAAATAGGGGTTATGGGATTCGCTACCTGCTTTGCCAATATCTAGGTCTGCTTGAAAACCGTCTCTCTCTGGCCAAATGCTGTCAAGCATCTCAAAACCGGCATCTGCAATAGTTTCTTTAGCGATTTCCAATAATCGCTCAGAACGGCCAACCTTAGACAGAATCAATACAATTTTGTTACCCACTTTGCGAGTTTTGGAAAGCCTTCGAGCCAAGGCAAGTGTGGGCCGCAGGTCATCCATGGAGGTGCCCGTTGGAAGAAAGACAACATCGCTTTCCTGGCTGACATCTGTGGTGAGCTCATCGGCCAAACCGCGCGTGTCAACTACCACTAAATCAAAACCTTCTACGGATTTGCGGAGTTTTTTAAGACTTTTAAAAGCACGTGCTTCGATATCGGGTTCAATACCGTTTCGCAAACGGGTGGCACTCCATTCGATACAAGAAAGTTGCTCAAGATCAAAATCGCCGAGCAAAACTTTGTAATCTTGACGGGCGGCAGCCACGGCAAGTACCCTGGCAAGCGTACTTTTACCTACCCCACCCTTTTGACCAACGAATGAAGCTATCTTCATATGGCTTGCCTTATAAATCTTTGAACATCGGTTTGAATTTAGGGTAAAAACCATTAAGTGTCAAGAATAGGATCGCTTCCAAAACTTGAATCTGCTGACCATGCGACTCAACCAGTGTCTTGGAGCATCTGTGCTTGACTCTAAATAGGTTTGACTGGTTTTAAGAAATGCGTGAATGAAGTTGAAATTGAATATATTTTCTTCTTGAGCTATTTCGGGTAAATTTACCGTCAGGTTTTGATGCGCATGATCAACTGATTTGGGCTTGAGTCTCATTAATTGAGCAAGTTTCATCACCGCACTGTCATCCCACTTGGCTGGATGCCCTTGTTGATCTAAAGACCAAATTTTTAGGTTAGCGTATTTTGTTTTAGATTGATTCGCTATGTTTGATGGGCATATGGGACTTTCCGAGTTGTGCAGCAATAGCACTTTGCCATGGAAGTTATCAAGCAATGATGAAAATCGCATGCCAAATAAATCGAACTCATAGGGCAAATCAAAGTGCGACCTGCTAAGCACAGCGTCGACCACACGAGCATCCACTCGCAACTTACTTAAGTGAGTATCTGATTCTTGGATATTCTGGTACAAATTCATCAGAGATGACCAATGAAGGAATAAACCAATATCGTTAAGCACCACGCTGTCAACCCTATGTTGAAAACGATGAGCTAAATGCATTGCCAGTATTCCACCCATACTGGTTCCAATCAAATGGAATTTTCGGTTGGTATGTGTTCGCTGGGGCAGAATCAAAGACGCCATCACATCCTCTGTATCAGCAAGGTATTGAGAGAATGAATATTTGGTATTTAGCGGCAATGGATCTGATTCACCTCTACCGCAATAGTCGATACTGATCCAACAGCAGTCAGCGAAAGATTCAAGCATACTTAGCAGGTGATGAAAGCTATCACGCGTCTCTAATAGCCCTGGTAAACATAGAAAAATATGCTTTGCATCAATATGACCCATACATGAATACGCAATTTTGCGATTCATTTCACCTTCTTTGATGAAATGGAATTCTGAACGGACTGACTCGACTGACATGGGAAAACTTTGAGATCAAACAATCTGTATTAGAAACTTAATTTGTGGCAGGTGTATGTCTATCACCAAGACAAACAGCCTCCAATGATTGTGTTTCTTACAAAGGAATGGATGACGCTTTAATGATGGTATGTATATTGGTATGGTAAATTGATTAATGATCTAAGAATTTGAAAAGAACCATCACCATGAAACAAAGACTGCTTTTCATTTATTTGTGCATGCTACCCTTCATTAGCTGTGCTGAAAATTTCAACGTGCAAGTGGGCCCTAGACCTTACTTTCTCATTTCACAAATGAAGCCATCTGCTTTGAAAACCAAACTGCAGAGTTGTTCAAACAAACAAATGCACAAAACCCCTTTTTCCATAGGACACCGAGGGGCTGCGTTGATGTTTCCTGAACACACTTTAGAGTCCTACCAAGCTGCAGCAAGAATGGGTGCAGGCGTCATTGAATGTGATGTGACCTTTACAAAGGATAAAGCCTTGGTCTGCCGGCATGCACAAAATGACCTACACACCACCACCAATATATTGCTCACACCCTTGGCTTCTAGATGCACAGCTCCTTTCAAACCGTATGATCCAATTAGCAAAACACCTGCCACAGCAGAGTGCAGAACCAGCGATATCACGCTTGAAGAATTCAAATCATTGCGCGGCAAGATGGATGCTTTCAATCCGCAAGCTTTAACTGTTGAAGAATTTGTGAAAGGCACTCCCAACTGGAGAACTGATTTATACAGCGGACCGAGCAGCGGAACGCTGATGACACACCAAGAATCAATTACTTTATTCAAAAAGCTGGGCGTCAAAATGACACCTGAGCTAAAGGAAGCAGTGGTGCCAATGCCCTTCAATGGTTTCACGCAGGAAGACTATGCGCAAAAAATGATTGACGAGTACAAAGCTCTGGCTATCAAACCAACCGTTGTTTTTCCTCAGTCTTTCCACCATGCTGACATCATGTATTGGATTCAGCACGAGCCAGCATTTGCAAGACAAGCGGTATTTTTAGATGCGGCTGAAAAGCCTCAAGACTTACCCGATCTTGAAAAACTTAAACAATATAAAAAGCAAGGTGTTCGTATCGTAGCGCCACCGATCTTTGCACTTTTAGATGTCAAAGACGACCACATGGTGCCCTCTCGCTACGCCAAGGACGCCAAGCAAGCAGGCCTGGACATCATCACCTGGTCTCTTGAGAGGTCAGGCGTCATGGCCATTGAGAAAGGCGGCTGGTATTACCAAACTGTCAATTCAGTTGTTCATAACGAGGGAGATATTTACGAAGCATTGCATGTCTTGGCGCAAGATGTTGGCATCATGGGTCTTTTTTCAGATTGGCCAGCCACCACCACTTATTACGCCAACTGTATGCAAATAAACCGAGCGCCCAGAAAATGACGATTATCCGAATGTTTAAACTCTATCTGCTTCTGTGAAAACAATTCATTTTTGGTTTTAGACAATACCCATGCGTAATTTATATATCAACAACAGTGTCATTACAGAAACTGAATCACTGGTTCAAGAACAGACTCCTCAAGGCTTTCATTGGCTGAGCTTTACCCGACGTGAATTTGAAGTCAATCTTGTAGATATTCAGTCAATGTTGGATAAGCTTTACCGTGTTCAAGTGCTTGACTTGCATATTTCGGATATGTTGAACAACCAGTTGCCTTCCCATTACGACTACACCTCTGAATACGACATCATCATTTTCAGACGTTTGGCACGAGGTCGCACTGAATCTGATCTTTCCAGCCCTGGAGAAATATTGCATGCATCCAGTGACAAGGGCGGCCCACCCATATTGAAACGAATTGACACCAGCCCCATCAGTTTGTTGGTTTTCGATAAGCTAATTATTTCAGTTCATCCAGCAGATTGCGCAGTAAGAGACCTGTTTGCCAACCGATTGTTAAATACAGCAACGATTTCACATACTATTCACTCAACCAGTCGATTGCCCAATAACCCCGTAGATTTGATGCTCAGGATGATTGGTTTAGTCGTTGACGGGTATTTGGATTTACGCAAAGAACTGACCCGCCAGTTGGATCATTGGCAAAGTGAACTCATCAACCCCAGAGCACGATTTAACAATTGGAGCGCCTTATTAGATTCACGTTTGACATTGCATTATTTAGATGAAATTTGTGAAGACCAACGTGCTGCTATTCAGGAATGGATTGAGGCCTTGGATTCATGGCTGGAAACCGATTCGCTGTCAAACAAAGATTTGGAATTGGTGAAAGTTCGCAGCCGGGATGTGCTTGAACACATTGAGCGAGTGGTTCACCATGTCAATAGACTAGAGCAAAGTGCCGAAACAGCAGTTCAAATGCATTTCAATATCCAAAGCAACCATAACAACGATGTGATGAGAACGCTAACGGCGTTAACTGCTATCTTTTTACCGCTGAACCTCATCACCGGTTTTTTCGGTATGAACTTTGAACATTTTCCGTTTCTTAAAAGCGAGGACGGCCTGTTACTGACTGAAATATTTATGGGTTTGTTGGTTATTGTTCTTGGTATTTATTTTTGGGTCAAAAGTTATTTAACGACATCTGATCCAAATAAGTAAACCACACAAATACATCTATGGATTGCGTTGAATTTGTTTGAAGATGCCCAGCTAATATGGTTGCATAGAAATACTAATTTACATGGCATTCAACTCAATTTGTCAGAGCGTTTGATGAAATGCGTGAATAGCTTACTCTGAGGACCCTATGTCATCAATGTCATTGGCATCCATCATGGCCATTTCAGAATACTGTCTCGCATTGAGTTCATGTTTATATGCACGAAGGGCATGAATATCGCAGGTTATTTGATCGTCATTCTCAAAGGCTTCTGCGGCCAGTTCATGCTGTTTTGACGCTTGCATCAAGTGATAAGCAGCCATTCTGTGCAATTCACCAGGTGTTTCAAATTCTTCTTGGTATTCGTCAACCAGTTCTGAAAAGTTCTCTTGAGATGGGTGTTCCATTGTGGGGCTCCTGCTGTTTAAACCATGTTGTATCGAATTCATGTGAATCATTGATGACTGTTCATGGTCACCAGCTTATGGCACACGCTTTGCGCTATCTTTTGATCGTGTTCGATCAAGGGTCTGTAAAAAGACAGCGACATAGATTTGATAGCAGGCTCGTTGGATACCAAACGACCTTTTTCAGTGACGACCGCAAAATCTGTCAATGCAAGCGTATGGTTTATACAGTTGACAATGTAGTCAATTTGCTGGACACCACTGTCACCCATGTCATGCAATTCACGAACGTTGAAAAATCCTTTTTGGTCGTGAATGGCTGCGATGATCAAACGGTTGTGAACAGAACTTGTTTCGCTGGCAAAAACTGTGCTGCTTAAAACCAAACCCGTCAGTAATACAAATTTATAGATCATGCTGAAACTCCTTGTTAAGTTGACTCTTTAAAACTGCTTTGATTACAAGTCAGTCAATGTGGAGAGAATAGCAAGACCTAGGGTAACTACTATGACAAATTCAATATCAAAAATTAAATTTTTATTAAAAAACCAATGAGTACTTTTTTACCTCACAGCTACTTTGGCGGTGATGTCTTACGGCAGTGACTTTGCTTTTTTTTTAAGACTCAGAAATATCCACAGCTGACGCTGCGTCCACAGAATACTGCCTCAACATATAGCTGCGTCAAAAGACTACATCTGCTGCATGTATTGCACGGGGTAAGGACGTATGACTTGGTAAGTGGGGCACTGGTAACGCTCAATGTCATTGCCATTGATGGGAAATGATCCGCAATTGGAAAATCTGCGTAATGGCGAACGGTAGATACCGCAAATGTATTGATCGGTACCTGACTGCTCCAGAAACACACATTGGCGGTTCAAACAGCAATTGCCGCATTGTGAACAATGGCCTTGCACCGGTTCGCTGACCTCGTGATTAAAACGCAGAATATCCTCGAAATAATGCTGTATCGGCCCTTGGCTGATCGCGTTCACGTGAATTCTCAGTTTCTTTAATGTTTGCTTGTAATGGAGCAAGTACTCTTTTTTCCAGAACAACAATGCCATAGCGACTGGCAACACGGGCATTAAAGACTTAAAAATAAAAACCAAGGCGAAGGCCAGTTTTTCGGCGTGGTGTTTTTTCAAAACAGTGACTCAACAAATGGAAAGTGACAGTTTCGTTAATTAACATGACAAACTTATGACTGATTTTGGTGTTGATGCAATGTATGAATAACCGCATCCGTCAATGCAAAACCCTGTCCGTGTTTGCTGGCCAGCACAGCGCAATGCGATATGAAGTTTTCCAATCCCTCAGCGTACACAAACTGCAAAGCACCGCCAGTCCATGCAGGAAAACCGATGCCAAAAATTGAACCAATGTTGGCATCATGACTGGAGGTCAATACGTTTTCTTGTAAACAACGCGCTGTCTCCACCGCTTGCCGGTAAAGCAAACGCTGCTTGATGGCTTCCTGTGTCTGTAAGGGGTCGGCATGAAACGGCTTCTCAAAATGTGTTTTCAAACCTGACCATAGGCGCTTAGGACCTTGCGAGGGGTAATCGTAGTAACCGCCGCCAGCTGCCCGGCCTTGACGTTGGAACTCTTTGACCATGCGTTCGACCAGCAACTCGCCGCTTGTTGCCTCGTATGTTTTTCCCTCTTGCGCAAAATCCGACCGAGTCTGATCAAGCACATGCACGGATAAAGACAAGGCTGTAGCGTCCAATACCTCAAGCGGACCCACTGGCATACCTGCCATCACTGCGGCGTGTTCTATCAAGGGCGCGGGCATGCCTTCAGCAAGCATGGCAGCACCTTCCATCACATAAGTGCCAAACACGCGACTGGTGAAAAATCCGCGTGAATCGTTGACAACAATAGGTGTTTTACCGATGGCCAAAACGTAGTCATAGGCACGCGCCAAGGTCTCATCATCGGTGCGATGACCCTTGATGATTTCAACCAATTTCATCTTGTCAACCGGCGAGAAAAAATGCAGTCCCACGAATTTTTCTGGTTTTGCACTGGCTTGAGCCAGACCGCTGATAGGCAATGTAGACGTATTGGATGCAAACACCCCATTGGCCGCCAGCATGGGCTCTGCCTCTTGCGTGACTTGTGCTTTTAAAGCGCGACTTTCAAACACAGCTTCGATGATGAGATCGCATTCTTTCAAATCATCTACCCTGTCAGTGGCTTGAATCAACGCCATGGTCTTCAATTGCTCAGAAGCTTGCATCCGTTGGGCGTGGACCCGTTTATCGGTCAGTTGTTGGGTATACGAGCGGCCTTGTTCAGCTTTTTGCAAATGGACGTCTTTTAAAACGCAAGGAATTCCTTTGATAGCGTTGGCATAAGCAATGCCAGCACCCATCATGCCTGCGCCCAAAATACCGACACGTGCGGGCTTCCAAGGTGCAAAGCCAGTTGGACGAGACTTGCCAGACTTGATGGCATTCAAATTGAAGAAAAATGCGTTCACCATGTTCTTGGTGGTTTGTCCCACCATGACGCGTGCAAGTTTTCGGGTTTCAATGCGTGTGGCCGTGTCGTAGTCCACTTGTGCACCTTCGACCATCGTCTCCAAAATAGCTTGTGCGGCAGGGTACAAACCATGGGCTTTATGGAACAGCATGGCGGGTGCAACCGCCAATCCCGCAGCCAACGCAGGACTGTTGACACTGCCGCCAGGCATTTTGAAACCTTTGACATCCCAAGCTTGAGAGGCTTGGGGATGGCTGCGTATGAAGTCCAAGGCCAATGTGCGGAGTTCGTCTATGGTTGTTCCTAAACCTTGCACCAGACCCAAAGCAAGCGCTTGCTGAGGGTTGAATAATTTGCCTTCCATCAAATAAGGTTGGGCCGCCATCAAGCCCAAGAGACGTGTCATCTTGGTGATGCCGGTGGCGCCAGGAATCAAGCCCAATGTGACCTCTGGCAAACCGAAAAGTATGTTGGGATGATGGAGCGCAAATCGTGCATGCGCTACCAATGCCAATTCCCACCCGCCGCCCAGTGCTGCGCCATTGAGAATGGCCACCACTGGTTTGCCCAATGTTTCTATGCGGCGAAACGCATGCTTTAACTTTTCCAATGAGTGAAATGCAAGCGCTGCATCCTGCTCCTTGAGTTTGGATACCCCTTTGAGATCAGCGCCTGCAAAAAAAGTGGTTTTGGCAGAAGAAAAAATCACGCCCTTGAGCCTGTCGTTATCTGTATGCAACTGGTCAGCCAAAGCCAACATATCGGCTTGCCATTCGGGTTTCATGGTGTTGACGGGCGAACCTGGCTCATCAAAGATCACATGGGCAATGCCATCTTCATCCAACGAATAGTTCACAGTTGAAAAAGTCATGCTCATACCCGTTCAATGATGGTGGCGATACCCATGCCGCCGCCTACGCACAAAGTGATCAGGCCGCGTTTGAGTTGGCGACGCTCCAATTCGTCAAGCAATGTTCCGACCAACATGGCGCCAGTGGCACCCAGCGGATGCCCCATGGCAATCGCACCGCCATTCACATTGACTTTTTCGTGTGGCACGTTCATCTCCCACATGAACCGCATGGGCACAGCGGCAAAGGCTTCATTCACCTCAAACAAATCGATGTCGTCGACGGTCAGTCCGGCTTTGGCCAATGCTTTGCGAGACGCTGGCATCGGTCCGGTCAACATGATGGTCGGGTCTGCACCGCTGAGCGCAGTCGCCACTATGCGACCACGTGGCGTCAATCCCAAGGCCTTGCCTTTGGCTTCGCTACCGATCAAGACAGCTGCTGCACCATCTACGATGCCGGAGGAGTTGCCAGCGGTATGCACATGATCAATGCGTTCAACTTGCGGATAACGCGACAGTGCCACCGCGTCAAAGCCCATTTTTCCCATATCGGTAAAACTGGTTTTCAAAGCGGCCAATCCTTCCATGGTGGTGCGTGGCTTGATGAATTCATCACGCTCCAACAATGCAATGCCGATTTCATCAAGCACAGGCATCACCGAACGGTCGAACCGACCCTCGGCTTGTGCAGCAGCTGCCCGCTGCTGTGAAGTCAGGGCAAAACGGTCCACATCCTCGCGACCCCAACCCGACATCGTGGCAATCAAATCAGCGCCAATGCCTTGTGGCGTGAAGCCAGTGGCTGCGTTGGTGGCTGGGTCTTGCGCCCAAGCACCGCCGTCTGAACCCATGGCCACTCGCGACATACTTTCGACCCCACCTGCTACGACCAGATCTTCCCAACCGCTGGCCACTTTTTGCGCAGCCATGTTGACGGCCTCTAAGCCTGAGGCACAAAAACGGTTGATTTGCACACCTGAGACTTGCACATTCCAACCCGCTTTCAGCAACGCGGTCTTGGGTAACACTGACCCTTGTTCGCCGACAGGGCTGACACAGCCCATCACCACATCGTCAACTTCAGCGGTGTCAAAACCATGGCGTGCTTGCAATTGGTTGAGCAGACCACCGAGTAAATCTACCGGTTTGATGGAGTGCAAACTGCCGTCTTTTTTTCCTTTGCCGCGAGGTGTTCTGATCGCGTCGTAAATCATGGCGTAGGTCATGAAATTCTCCAGAGGGAATGGGTATGTTTAAGGGGTAAAACTTGATTGACATGCAGTTTATATGCAAACTAAACTGGTCATTACTTTCATGCTTAAATAAACCTGCTTTCTTGACTACATAAATTTATTGCCCATTTCATGACATACCAATCCATATTTCGCCCTGGCTTATTCAATGAGCAAGTGGTCATCGTCACGGGTGGCGGATCTGGTATCGGCAGATGCACAGCGCATGAGTTGTCTGCTTTAGGCGCCCGGCTTGCATTGCTAGGCAGAAACATTGACAAGCTGCACGCTGTTGCGGCCGAAATTTCTGAAGTGGGCGGCACCGCTTCTGTGCATGTGTGTGACATCCGTGAAGAACCCTTGGTGACTCAAACCATCACTGGTATTTTGAAACAGCATGGCCGCATCGATGGCCTGGTCAACAACGCAGGTGGACAATTTCCAGCACCACTGTCGCAAATCAAAGCCAAGGGCTGGGACGCTGTGGTGCGCAACAACCTCACAGGCGGTTTTCTCATGGCACGCGAATGCTATACACAATGGATGCAACAACACGGCGGAAGTATCGTCAACGTCATCGCTGATATGTGGATGGGCATGCCAGGCATGGGGCACTCAGGCGCGGCTCGCGCAGGCATGCTCAATTTCACTGAAACTGCGGCACTCGAATGGGGACCTGTTCGCTCAAACGCCGTGGCACCTGGTTGGATTGCCTCTAGTGGCATGGACAACTACCCGCCCGAGATGACCGCCATGATTCAACACATGCACCAATTGGTGCCCTTGCAACGCATAGGCACGGAGAGTGAAGTGGCAGCAGCGATTGTGTTTTTGCTGTCACCGGCGGCGGCATTTATCTCAGGCGCTTGTTTGCGAATCGATGGCGGTGCGCCAAATGCAAAGCGCATCTGGCCACAAGTGGGCACCGGTAAAAGTAATATGGCATTCAATGGTTTCCATTTGGCGCAATCCCCCCAAGTTCTCAGCAAAGGCAAGACATGAGCGAAGAAGTGTCTGCACGCGAATACCAACTGGGTCTGATCCACGCGTTGCGTGCCATCGAAGCACGCACCAGACAGCGCAGTGCACAAGCCGCCCCTTTGTTTGCCAAGCGTGGCCAATTACTGCCACGCGAAAGGGTGGCGCGACTGCTCGATCCAGGTACGCCTTTTTTAGAGCTGTCTACCTTGGCTGGCTGGTTACAAGACACCACAGATGAAAATGCTTCAGTGCCAGGCGGCGGTGCAATTGTGGGTATCGCCATGGTCTCTGGAACGCGTGTCATGCTGGTGGCTGATGACTCTGGCATTGATGCAGGTGCACTGCAACCCCAAGGCATAGAAAAATTCCAACGGGCACAAGCGATTGCGCTGCAAAACAAATTGCCTTTTGTGCATTTGGTTGAATCGGCAGGTGCCAATTTATTGAAATACAAGGTCGAACAATTTGTGCTCGGTGGCGGCAATTTCCATGGCCTCGCCCGTTTATCCGCAGCAGGTATTCCAGTGCTGGCGGTGGTGCACGGGCCCTCCACCGCTGGCGGGGCCTACATGACAGGCTTGTCGGACCAAGTCATCATGGTGCGAGGCAGAGGAAGAGCTTTTTTGGCCGGACCGCCATTGCTCAAAGCTGCCACCGGTGAGATTGCCGATGATGAAAGTCTAGGTGGCGCTGATGTACATGCCAGCGTATCAGGACTGGCCGACTATGTGGCAGAAGACGATGCACATGCCATTGGCTTGGCTCGGCAAGTCATTGACAGCTGGGGTTGGCAAGCATCCACGCCAGCGTGGCCGCAGGGAAAAGCGCCGGCTCTTACCCAGGACGGTTTGCTAGACATTTTTTCTGGTCACAGCAAGCAACCGGTCGATATGTGTCGTGTGATTGAACATATCGCAGATGGTTCGCAGTTTCTGCCATTTCAAGCAGACTTTGGCCCAGCTACCGTTTGTGTGCACGCCAGCATCGAAGGACATCGTGTGGGCATCATCACCAACAACGGCCCCTTGGACCCTGCGGGCAGCAACAAGATCACCCATTTCATCCAGTCCTGCGATCAGACCGGTTTGCCTCTGATTTGGCTGCACAACACCACCGGCTTCATGGTCGGGCGCGAGGCTGAACATGCAGGCATGATCAAGCACGGCTCCAAACAAATACAAGCCTTATCTAATGCACGCGTGCCGCAAATCACGCTGCTTTGCGGCGCTTCTTTTGGCGCAGGCAATTACGGCATGTGCGGACGTGCTTTTGGGCCCAGATTTGTGTTTAGCTGGCCCAATGCTCGCACCGCCGTGATGGGGCCACAGCAAGCGGCGGACACCATGGGCATCGTCATGGAAGACGCTGCCCAGCGCAAAGGCATTGCTGTTGACACAGAAAAACGTGATGCCATGAAAGACAACATCATTCAAACCTTTGAACGTCAAATGAGCGCGTTTTACACCTCGGGATTGTTGCTAGATGACGGCGTCATCGACCCGCGCGATACCCGTCGTGTGCTGGCTCTGACCCTCACGCTTTGCCGCGAAGCGCAAGACCGTCAATTACGCCCCATGCAATACGGCGTCTCGCGCGCTTGATCCCCCATTTCCGGAGTCCCAGCCATGAACCTGACCCATGAACACGAAGAACTCAAACGCAACCTCAAGCGATTCATTGTTGAAGAAATCAACCCGCATGTGGATGAATGGGAGGCTGCAGAAATTTTTCCTGCGCATGAAGTCTTTGGCAAACTGGGTCAACTCGGCTATCTTGGCCTCACCAAACCCGAAGCCTACGGCGGCAGCGGCCTTGACTATTCATACAGCGTCATCATGGCTGAAGCACTGGGTCACATCAGTTGTGGCGCTTTGCCCATGGCCATCGGCGTACAAACGGACATGGCCACCCCTGCTTTGGCACGTTTTGGCTCGCAGTCTTTGTGCGAAGAATTTTTAGTACCCGCTATCAGCGGCAAAGCTGTGGCCTGCATCGGCGTGTCCGAGCCACATGCGGGGTCCGATGTATCGGCCATCAAAACCACTGCCCGCAAAGACGGGGATGATTACATCATCAATGGCGGCAAGATGTGGATCACCAACAGTTTGCAAGCAGACTGGATGTGTGTGCTGGCCAATACCAGCGAAGGTGCTGCCCACAAAAACAAAAGTCTGATCATCGTGCCCATGAACACCCCTGGGGTGACACGCGCTAAAAAAATCCGCAAGATAGGCATGATGGCAAGTGACACAGGTCTGATCCATTTTGATGATGTGCGCGTGCCGCAGCGCAACCGCATCGGTGAAGAAGGCATGGGCTTTACCTACCAGATGATGCAATTTCAAGAAGAACGGTTATGGGCAGCTGCCAACGCCATTCAAGGCTTGACCAATTGCATAGAACAAACTATTGCCTATACACGTGAACGCCAAGCTTTTGGTAAATCCATATTAGACAACCAAGTCGTGCATTTCGCATTGGCTGAGTTAAAGACCGAAGTCGAAAGCCTGCGCGCCCTCACCTACCTTGCCACGCAACACTACATCGAAGGTAAGGACGTGACCGAATGGGCTTCCATGGCCAAGCTCAAAGCAGGTCGACTGCTGCGCAGCGTACCTGATGGTTGCTTGCAATTTTGGGGAGGCATGGGCTACACCTGGGACAACCCGGTGTCACGGATGTACCGCGACGGCAGGCTGGCTTCTATAGGCGGCGGCGCCGATGAAGTCATGCTGGGCATCATCAGCAAATACATGCATACCCTTCCTCTGCGTCATTGAACATAGCCCATGCGTTGGCTGTCTCTGCGCACCTCTTCTCAGGAAATTGACCCGTGATTCGACTAGAAAAACATCCAACACATTGGGTTCTTTGGTTGGATGCACCTCAAACCCGAAACGCCATCAGCGCTGAAATGGTTCAAGCGATGAAAGATGCGTTGCAACATGTCAAATTGCATTCCCAATTGAGAGCGCTGGTTTTGCGAGGTGCGAACCAGCATTTTTGTTCTGGCGGGGACTTCGCGAGTTTCAAAGAATGGATTGCCACACCGCCGCCGCCCCATGAACCTGACCCTGTGGCTGTTCACAACCGAGACTTTGGCATGCTGTTGCAACAATTGAAAGATTGTGAAGTCATGACCTTGGCACTGGTGCAAGGCTATGCCATGGGTGGAGGCTGTGGTCTGGCTGCCGCTTGTGATCTGGTGATCGCAGACGACACTGCGGTATTTGCTACCCCCGAATTGAGTCTGGGTTTACCGCCTGCACAAATTACGCCCTTTGTGCAACAGCGCTTGGGAACTGCCAAGGCCATGCAACTGCTGGTTAGTACCCGAAAAATAAACGCGCTTGAAGCCAAGCAAATCGGTTTGGTGGATGAGCACGTGAGCGATATTGAAACTGCGTTTGCCCAGTGGCAAAAGTATTGGCAACAGGCCGAGCCCGCGTCATTGCGCTCTACCGTGCACATATTGCGAAAAGTTCAGGCCCGAGAAGAGCTCGGGGCTGTTTTGGATTTCGCCTCCAAGCAATTTGCCAAGAGTTTTCGCAGTGGAACAGCGCTTGAAGGTATCACAGCACGCAGCGAAAAACGCCAACCCTTTTGGGAACTGGACTGAATATGAAGTCAGCCGCCATACACAAGTTGCTGATTGCGAACCGAGGCGAGATCGTCAGCCGTGTGGCACGCACCGCGCGTGCCATGGGCATTCAAACCATTGCGGTTTACTCCGACGCAGATCGCCATGCTCCCTACTTGCATAGCTGTGATACGGCTATTGGCATAGGGGGTGAACGACCAGCTGACAGCTATTTGTCCTTCGACAAACTATTACACGCCGCCCATTTGAGTGGTGCGCAAGCCATACACCCTGGTTACGGGTTTTTATCTGAGAACGCGGCGTTTGCTCAAGCCGTCATCTCTGCCGGGCTGATTTGGGTGGGCCCTTCGCCCGACGCCATGCAGGCCATGGGCGACAAAGCGCAGTCGCGCAAGTACATGCAAGATGCAGGTATACCTGTACTGCCTGGAAGTTTGCAAGCCAGCACTGATTTTTCTGTATTGAAAGCCGATGCACTCACGCTAGGTTATCCGTTGATGATCAAGGCCAGTGCTGGCGGTGGCGGCAGAGGCATGCGTTTGGTACTTGAGGCAAGTGCGCTGGATGACGCATTGCAGAGCGCATTCAATGAAGCTCAGGCGGCATTCGGTGACGGCAGACTGCTGTTGGAACGCGCGTTACTGGCGCCGCGCCATGTCGAAGTGCAATTGCTTGCCGATACATACGGCCACGTGATTCACCTCGGCGAACGCGACTGTACGGTGCAACGTCGTCACCAAAAACTGATTGAAGAAGCGCCCTCGCCTGCAGTCAATTCGGCACTAAGACGCCGCCTGGGTGACGCAGCAGTGAAAGTGGCACAAGCCGTGCAATACAGTGGCGCAGGCACGGTCGAGTTTTTGCTCGATACAGCGCCCGGGCAAGAAGACGCGTTCTATTTCATGGAGATGAATACACGCTTGCAAGTTGAACATCCAGTCACCGAGGCCTTGGTCAAACAAGACTTGGTGGATTGGCAACTGCGTATTGCCAATAGAGAGCATTTGGCACTCGACCAAGAACAGATCCTGCATCAGTTTGAGCAAGGCGGGCATGCCATCGAAGTTCGTCTGTGCGCTGAAGATCCTACCAAGCAACACATGCCGCAAAGCGGCCATCTGCTTTACTGGCAATCACCAGCTGAATTGCGATGTGATGCAGCGTTGACATCGGGCATGGTTATCAGCCCTTTTTACGACTCCATGCTGGGTAAATTGATCGCACACGCACCGACACGCGAGTTGGCCATCGCGCAACTGGCGGACGGCTTGGAACGCACCGTGTGCTTGGGTTTGAACACCAACAGGCGTTTTCTGGCCCAAGTGTTGAAAAGCCATGTGTTTGGCAGTGGCGATTTCAGTACGGCGGTATTGAAAGATGATCTGAGCGAATTGGCCTTGGATACAGGATCAAAGAAATTACAAGCCTTGGCTGCTGTAGCCATGGCTTGTTTACCTCGTTCATCTGATGCCGTTCCTCCCGCCCATTGGTGGAATTGGCTCAGCAGTGATGACAGGGAAATGCGAGTGCCAATGACGATAAACGCACAGCCACAGAGCTGGCATGTGCAGCAATGCGGTGAACAATGGACAGCCTCTCATGCGGATGCGTCATTCATCGTCAGTGGTTTGAAATTGAATGTACGCGAAAAAGACCAAAGACCACGCCATGTTGATGAGGGGGTGATTCACGCGGAAAAGGGTCAACTTTATGCCGTGATCAATGGCGAACCCATGCAGTTTTTTTATGTCTGGTCTGCAGACAGCTTATGGCTACAACACAGAGGCGATACAGTTTGTGTAAAAGATGAGCGGCACACGCCTGCTGCTGGCGCAAAATCTCTACGCGCTAACGAGGTTCATGCACCTATGCATGGCCGTGTGGTGCGATTGCATGTAGCGACTGGCGAATCTGTCGCTGCTGGGCAGTTGTTGCTGGTGATGGAGGCGATGAAAATGGAACACCATTTGCATGCGCCGCGTGAGGGTGTGATTGAGCAAGTGCTGGTTACTGAAAGCTCGCAAGTGGCACAACGTCAATTGTTGATTCGCTTCACTTAGTTTTGATGAAGACTTGCTTGGGTTGAACTATCCCTAGAGCTTGGTTGGGGTAATTGGGAAATTGGGAAATTGGGGTCAGACTCCGAAATTGGGAAATTGGGAAATTGGGGTCAGACTCCGAAATTGGGAAATTGGGGTCAGACTCCGAAATT
>NZ_JAVLFQ010000049.1:0-5714 GCF_046052765.1 Limnohabitans sp.
GGTGGCCTTGGCTACCACCCAAACCAGCAGTCTGACCACATCGCAAGTGGCTGCACTGACAACAGCACAAGTGGTGGCGCTCAGCACTTACCAGGTCAGTAACTTGACCACCAAACAACTTGTTGCCATGACCACCAAGCAGGTGGTTGCCATGGCAACAGATGATGAACAATCTTTGACCACTGACCAGTTGACAGCGATGACGACAGCACAACTGTCTGCGAGGACGACAGCGCAGGTGGTGGAATTGAAGACAGACCAGGTGGGCAACTTGACGACTGCGCAGTTGGCTGCGATGACCAGCAAGCAAGTGGCGGCGATGCAGACCGATGACCAACAAGTGCTGACCACAGCGCAACTGGTGGCGTTCACCAGTACCCAAGTGGCGGCGTTGACCACAGACCAGGTGGTGGCCTTGGCTACCACCCAAACCAGCAGTCTGACCACATCGCAAGTGGCTGCACTGACAACAGCACAAGTGGTGGCGCTCAGCACTTACCAGGTCAGTAACTTGACCACCAAACAACTCGTTGCCATGACCACCAAGCAGGTGGTTGCCATGGCAACGGATGACGAACAATCTTTGACCACTGACCAGTTGACAGCGATGACGACCGCACAACTGGCAGCGATGACGACAGCGCAGGTGGTGGCATTGACGACTGGTCAGATTACCAGTCTGTTGACTGCGCAGTTGGCAGCGATGACCACCAAACAAGTGGCTGCGATGGAAACAGTGGATGAACAGTCCCTGAGTACTGATCAGTTGACTGCATTGACAACCGCACAAATGGCGGCGTTGACCACAGACCAAATGGTGGCACTCACCACCTACCAGATTGGCAATCTCAAAACATCTCAATTAGCTGCGCTGAGCGCTACCCAAGTGGCAGCGATGGAAATCACAGATCTACAAAACTTGACCACCGATCAATGGGTGGCCTTGACAAGCACTCAGATCGCGGCATTCACCACCGATCAATGGGCCAGTTTAAGCACAGATCAATTGAGTAATTTAAAGACCACGCAAATTGCTGCCATGACGACTGCACAAGTGGTGGCACTCAGCACTTACCAGGTCGGCAATTTGACGACTGCGCAGTTGGCTGCGATGACCACCAAGCAGGTGGCTGCGATGGAAACTGAAGATGAGCAAGTGTTGTCCACGTCGCAACTGGTGGCGTTTACCAGCACCCAAGTGGCGGCGTTGACCACAGACCAGGTGGTGGCGCTTACCACCTACCAGATCGGCAATCTCAAAACATCTCAATTAGCTGCGCTGAGCGCTACCCAAGTGGCAGCGATGGAAATCACAGATCTACAAAAACTGACCACTGATCAATTCGTGGCCATGACAAGCACTCAGATCGCGGCATTCACCACCGATCAATGGGTCAGTTTAAGCACAGATCAATTGAGTAATTTGAAGACCACACAAATTGCTGCCATGACGACTGCACAAGTGGTGGCACTCAGCACTTACCAGGTCAGTAATTTGGCCACCAAACAACTGACTGCCTTAACCTCTAAACAGGTGGCCGCGATGGAAACTGAGGACGAGCAAGTGTTGTCCACGGCGCAACTGGTGGCGTTCACCAGCGCCCAGGTGGCGGCCATGACCACTAATCAGATTGCTTCCTTGACGACATTACAAGCTGGAAGTTTGACCACCGTACAAATTTCTGGAATGACCAGCAAACAAGTCGCCGTCATCGAAGTCTCAGATCTGGCTGAGTTAAGTTCTGCACAATTGGTTGCCATGTCAACCAGCCTTGTAGCTGCAATGACCACCGAACAACTGAGCAGTCTCAGTACCGCCCAGTTAAGTAATTTAAAAACATCGCAAATTGCCGCGATCACGACTGCGCAATTGGTTGCACTGACGACATCGCAGATAAGTAGCCTCACCACATCGCAAGTTGTTGCATTGACGACCAAGCAAGTTGCCGCGATGGAATCGGTAGATACCAGCTCACTGATGACAAAACAAATGGCGGTCTTGACATCAGATCAAGTCATGGCAATGACAACTGCCCAGTTGTCGAATTTAGATGCCGATCAATTGATAAGTATCAAAACCGCTGCAGTTGCAAGTTTGACAACAGCGCAAATACTGTCTTTGACATCAGATCAGTTCGCAGAATTGACTACTGCTCAAATTGCGTCATTGACATCGGCACAGTTGGCAGTCATCACTACAGATGATGTTCTGGCTATGACCACTGCACAAGTGGCTTCGATCACCACCACTCAGATGCCCGTGATAGCTACTGCAAACATAGCAGCTCTGACAACTGCGCAAGTCGCAAGTTTGAAATCGTCTCAATTGGCAGTATTGACTACCGCCCAAGTTCGGTCAATTGAAACTGAAGATTTGTATACCTTGACAACAACTCAACTCAAAGGATTGACTACTGCAGGTATTGTTTCTTTAGCGACATCGCAACTGGTCGCCATGAGCACAGACCAGTTGGCAGGTATGAGCACTGTGCAAATTGCCGCACTTGCAACAGGGCAAATAGCATCACTCACATCAGATCAAATGGCTAACCTGACGACCTCTCAAATGATCGGTTTGACAACCGATCAACTCAAGGCGATCACGACAGATGATTGGCAGGCCATGGTTACTGCGCAGGTCGCTTCTTTGACTACTGCTCAGGTCGTGGCTATGCGCACAGCACAGATTGCAGCCTTGACTTCTGACCAGGCGGTGAGCTTGAAGTCCTCACAATTGGCCGTATTGAGCACCGATCAAGTCATAGCCATTGAGACCGGCGATCTGTATGCGCTCACAACGGCGCAACTCAAAGGCTTCACCACCTCATCGATTGCATCATTGGCGACGTCTCAATGGGTCGCCATGAGCACAGACCAGTTGGCAGGCCTCAGTACTGAACAAATATCGTCAATGGTAGCGACGCAAGTGGCCGCATTAAGCTCAGATCAAATCAGTAATTTAAGCACTGTGCAAATGGTTGGTTTAACCACCGCACAAGTGGTGGCGATCACAACTGACAACATACAGGCCATGTCAACCGCACAGGTATCCGCTTTGTCCTCACTGCAAGTGGCTGCTTTAACCACAGCACAAATAGTGGCCTTCACATCTGATCAAGCGCTCAGTTTGAAATCCTCGCAATTGGCTGCGTTGACAACAGCTCAAGTTAAATCCATTGCAACCGATGATTTGTATGCATTGACAACCACGCAACTTAAAGGATTGACGACGACACAAATTTCATCTTTGACGACTTCGCAAATTGCTTCCATGGGATCCGATCAAGTCGCTGGCTTGAGCACCACGCAAGTGGTAGCATTCACAACGTTACAAATCGTGGCTTTGTCAAACGAACAAGTGGCCGCTATGTCAACAGCTCAGGTGGCTTCTTTGACGACAACACAAATTGTTGCCATGGAAACAAGTGATGTGGCCTCTGTCACTACCGACCAGATACCTGCGTTGACAACGGCACAACTGTCGGCGATGACCACATCACAAATTGCTGCTTTCAGTGATGAGCAACTTTCGGTGATGAATGCCAATCAAATTAATTCTTTATAAGCATTATTTGAGTTAATTTTCTTTTTTACTAAAGTTTTTCAACTTGCTGTCGATAAGCACTGACGGCCTGGTATTTTCCGGGCGGACAGGAATTATCCATGGCTACAGCAATCACAAGTCTTTCAAGTGCTTCAACCACAACAGTCAGTGCGTGGTCGACTGCAGATATTGCTGTAACTACAACGGCAGAGATGTCTGGGCTAACCAGTGCGCAAGTGGCCGTGATGTCCACGCTGCAGGTTGCCGCCATCAATACCGACGGTATTGCCAGTTTGAGCACTACGACCATCAGCAGTTTGTCTGTTGATCAAATCTTTGGATTGATTACTTCTCAAATTGCCGCCTTGCAGACAACACAGGTGGTGTCCCTGAAAACTTCACAAGTCGCTGCCATAGAGACAACCGACTTGGCGGCCATGACTACTGCACAAGTGGCCGCATTGACGACTGCGCAGGCGGTGGCGCTGACCACGGCGCAAGCAGTGGCATTGACCACAGATCAGGTTGTGGCTTTGGGTACGGCACAAGTCAGCAGCTTGACGACAGCGCAATTGGCTGCCTTGATCACCTCACAAGTTGCTGCGCTTGAGACGACCGATTTGGCGGCCATCACCTCTGCACAAATCACTGGATTGACCACTGCACAAGTGGTGGCTTTGGGCACCGGACAGGTCAGCAATCTGACAACCAAACAATTGGCTGCGATGACGACTGCACAGATCGCAGCCATAGAGACCGCCGACTTGGCGGCCATCACATCGGCCAGCATCACTGCCTTGACCACAGCGCAAATGGTGGCTTTGTCAACTGATCAGGTGGTAGGTCTGGGTACGTTGCAGGTCAGCACCTTGACGACCAAGCAACTGGCGTCGCTGACGACAGCGCAGATCGCGGCCATGGAGACTGCTGACTTGGCAGCAGTTACCTCTGCGAGTATCACAGCAGTAACCACTGCGCAAATGGCGGCGCTGACGACAGCGCAAGTGGTGGGTCTAGGCACAGTTCAAGTCAGTACCTTGACTACATCGCAGTTGGCGGCAATGACAACAGCACAGATCGCGGCCATGGAGACCGCAGATTTAGTGACAGTCACCTCTGCACAGATCACTGGGATAACGACAGCGCAGATGGCATCGTTGACAACAGCGCAAGTGGTGGCCTTGGGTACGACGCAGGTCAGCACTTTGACGACCAAGCAATTGGCGGCGCTGACGACAGAGCAGATCGCGGCGATGGAGACCACTGATTTGGCAGCGGTCACGTCAGCACAAATCACTGCCTTGACCACAGCGCAGATGGCGTCGTTGACGACAGCGCAAGTAGTCGCCTTGGGTACCACGCAGGTCAGCACTTTGACAACCAAGCAACTGGCGGCGATGACGACCGCGCAGATCGCGGCCATGGAGACTGCTGACTTGGTGGTCATCAGTTCGGCCAGCATCAGTGGATTGACCACAGCGCAAGTGGCTGGAATGGGTACAGCCCAGGTCAGCACCTTGACCACGTCGCAGTTGGCGTCGATGACGACAGCACAGATAGCGGCGATGGAGACGGCAGACTTGGCGGCTATTACCTCTGCCAGCATCACTGCCTTGACCACAGCGCAAATGGCGTCGTTGACGACAGCGCAAGTGGTGGCCTTGGGCACAGCCCAGGTCAGCACCTTGACCACCGCGCAGTTGGCGTCTATGACGACCGCGCAGATCGCGGCGATGGAGACCACTGACTTCGCAGCGGTCACGTCTGCACAAATCACTGCCTTGACCACAGCGCAAATGGCGTCGTTGACAACCGCGCAAGTAGTGGGTCTGGGTACGACACAGGTCAGCACATTGACGACCAAGCAATTGGCGGCGATGACAACTGCACAAATGGCTGCCATGGAAACAGCCGATTTGGCGGCGGTCACGTCAGCACAAATCACTGCCTTGACCACAGCGCAAATGGCGTCTCTGACGACAGCGCAAGTGGTGGCATTGGGTACGACGCAGGTCAGCACTTTGACCACGTCGCAGTTGGCGTCTATGACGACCGCGCAGATCGCGGCGATGGAGACCACTGACTTCGCAGCGGTCACGTCTGCACAAATCACAGCACTGACCACAGCGCAGATGGCGTCGTTGACGACAGATCAGGTCGTAGCCTTAGG
>NZ_JAVLFQ010000050.1:0-6298 GCF_046052765.1 Limnohabitans sp.
CAGGACCCGCGACAAATAAAAACGCACTTGCTAACAATGTGAAACTCGAAATTCGAGAAATTAAAAGACGTGTCATTGTGATCCTCTTGTAGTCGCAAACGAAATGCTTGCAAC
This sequence comes from Limnohabitans sp., assembly GCF_046052765.1. GTDB lineage: Bacteria > Pseudomonadota > Gammaproteobacteria > Burkholderiales > Burkholderiaceae_C > Limnohabitans. The sequence goes on from NZ_JAVLFQ010000050.1 coordinate 115, forward strand.
ACTAGAGGGTATGGGCAATTGGCGAAATAAAAAGTCTGTTTGATCGATAACTGATCTCAATGTCTCCTAGATTTGATCTAAATCAATTCAACTAGAAATTCCCTATGAGATATTGGCCGGCAGCCTGAGGCGATGTCAGCCCCCGATTTGGCGCGTTGGGTCTGCGTTCCTTGGTCAAGGCTTAACCAGACCCACAACCTTTCAAGGAATCATCATGACTCAAAACGTTGGCGGCATGGACCGCACTCTCCGCATCATCGCCGGATTGGCGCTGATCATCTTGGCGGCTACTGGCATGCTGGGGCCATGGGCGTGGCTGGGCGTGATCGTCTTGGCCACCGGTGTCGTGGGCATTTGCATGCCTTACACCTTGTTTGGCTTCAGCACCTGTGCCATCAAAACCCATCCCGAAACCCCTGCTGAGTGACACGAAACATTTGCGCTATCGAACCTGTTGTGCTGGCACGGCTGTCCGTGTTAACCGTTAGCAGATTAAATTCATAACCAAGGCGGGTGATACTTTCAGCGCTACGTATCCCCCCAAATGGCTTAACCGTAACAAAGACTGTATTTTTGCGGCGTGTGTGACAGTTAGGGGATTTTACGCAAAACACTAATCCTGATAGGATTAAGTTGTGAAAGTTGCTAAATTATTAGTTATGTTTCTGCTTTTTCTTGCAATTCCGTTGCAAGGCATGGCTGTAGCCAATCAAATGTTCTGTCACGGTAGTGGTACGGTTTCTACGGTTAGTTATGAAACTGCTGATCATTCAAACCACCAAGTAGCGGATCATCATCACGATCGATCCAAATCGTCGGATCATCAAACATCCAAAGCAGAGGTTGCAAAAAGCAAGAGCCAAAAATGCAGCACCTGCGCACAATGCTGTTTTGGAACCGCCTTGTTGCCTGCTCCGTTGATCCTGGTCTTTAATCAAGCAGTTAGCACCTTTATTGCGACTAACAATATGCTCTCAGGGGTGATTTCCCCCTTCAATTTAGAACGACCTCCACGTTCATTCCTTGCCTAAGCAATTGAGCAGCCTATCGGCTGCGTGAATTGCATTCGTTCTTGTGATGCGTAGACATCACGAGACGTTTTATTCATGGTTAACGAGGAATTTATGTTTATCAAATCTCCCAAGTCATGTCAACTGGCTTATGTTGTATTGCTTACCTGCTTTTATTCAGGCAATGCCTTTACTCAGTCTGAAATAAAACCTGAAGTATTTAGAGCTGAAAAGCCTATCGAATTGGTTTATCAGTCTTCTTTTCAAAACTACCAGCGCTACTCCGCTTCCGACATACAAACTTGGAAACAGGCCAATGACACAGTGAAAGATATTGGTGGTTGGCGCGAGTACGCAAAAGAAATAGCAAAGGACACGGACACTAAGCCTTCTTCTGCCAATCCTTCTAATGGAGCTCATTGATGAACTTCAAATTCAAAAAGATCAAAACATTGGTGTTTGTCACAGCGGTTATTGGGTTGTCAGGCTGTACCAGTTATGACTTGACCCAGGGTTTAGGCAGGGTGAACCGAGACGCTAATGGCTTCGCGCAAAACGAGCTGAATCTTGCAAAGAACAAGGAAGAGCGTGATAGGCGTCTTGCTGCAACGACTCAGCTTTTAGCCCAGCCTGTGGGTCAAAAAGAAGCTGTCCAATTGCTATTGGCAAACAGTCCTGCGTTCCAAGCATTGCTGGCACAAAACTGGGCCGAGGCGGCAAGTGCAGCGCAGTCGGGTCGTATTTCAAATCCGACGTTCGCTTTTGAAAGTGTTGTGACAGGCAGTGAGACCGAGTTGAATCGTTTCTTCAGATTTGGCTTGCTGGACCTGATTACTTTGCCTCAACGCTCGGCGATAGCAAAAGACCGAGTTGAACAGGCTCAGATCCGTATGACCGCCGAGGTGGTGGATCAAGTCACTCTTGTACGTCAAGCGTGGGTTCAGGCAGTTGCAGCAGAGCAGTCTTACAAATACGCAGATCAAGTGCTAGCCAGCGCAGAGGTGAGTGCTGAACTGGCCAGACGAATGGAATCGGTCGGCAACTTCAACAAACTGACCCGCGCCAGGCATCAGGTTTTTTATGCAGACGCGGCTACTCAAATGGCAACAGCCAAACAAGTGGCTGTTTCACGTAAAGAGGAGTTAGTGAGATTACTGGGTTTGGACGAGGCACAAGCAAAACAAATGTCTCTTCCTGAGAGGTTGCCCAACCTTCCAAAGCAACCGATGACACCAGAGGATGTTGCTAAACAAGTAAGTCAAGAGCGACTCGACATACAGCAGGCAAAAGCTGCCCTGAATGCTGCGGCCAAAGCGCAGGGCTTGAACAAGGTAACGAGTTTGACGGACATAGAGCTTTCTGTGAGGCGTGGCAGCGTAGCGGACAGCAGCACTTCTTCCTTTAGTTCAAGGCGTGGCTATGAGGTTGGCGTGAAATTACCCATCTTCGATTGGGGCGATATGCAGCGGGACGTCATGAACGCACAAACTTTGGCTGCCGCCAACTTACTTGAATCCACGATTCTTTCGGCTGGATCTTCTTTGCGTGAAAACTATGCTGCTTACAGAACTGCGTACGACATCTCTGTGCATTACAAAGATGAGGTGATTCCGCTGCGCAAGGTCATTTCAGACGAAAACGTACTTCGGTACAACGGCATGCTCATTGGCGTATTTGAGTTACTGGCTGATTCGCGTGACCAGATCGGCGCAGTGACCGCCGCTATTGCAGCAGAGCAACAGTTCTGGTTAGCAGATGCGGCGTTGCAAGCCACGCTCATTGGGCGTCCAACATCTATTGGGGTGTCTGAGATCAGCAGCACAACAAGCAATACGGCTGCTGGCCACTGAATGGGGAAAGACATGAATTCAAGACGAGATTTTTTTAAAACTGCCGGTATTGCTGGTAGTGCGATCGCAGCGGCTGCGGTGAGTCGAGTGGCCATGGCCGCTCTGCCAGAGCCCGTCCTTCAAACGAAGCCCGACACTATGCCGCCATTGGTCCCCAACACGGGTCGACCTTACAACCCCGTGGTCACACTCAATGGTTGGACACTGCCTTGGCGCATGAACCAAGGCGTCAAAGAGTTTCATTTGGTAGCAGAGCCTGTGGTGCGCGAAATGGCCCCCGGCATGAAAGCCCATCTATGGGGCTACAACGGTCAAAGCCCGGGACCAACCATTGAGGTTGTTGAAGGTGACCGTATTCGTGTTTTTGTAACCAATAAACTTCCTGAGCACACCAGCGTGCATTGGCATGGTCAACGAGTGCCTAATGGTATGGATGGTGTGTCTGGTCTGACACAAAAATCTATTCAACCAGGCAAGACCTTTGTTTACGAATTCATAGCGCGACGTCCCGGAACTTTTATGTACCACCCGCACGCTGACGAGATGACTCAGATGGCTATGGGGATGATGGGTTTTTGGGTCACTCACCCTAAAGAGAAGAATCCTCTTATTGATGAGGTTCAGCGTGATTTTTGTTTTCTGCTCAGCGCCTACGACATTGACCCGGGCAGCTACACACCCAAAATCATGACCATGCTGGACTTTAATTTATGGTCATGGAACAGCCGTATTTTTCCGGGCATTGACAGTTTGAACGTTCGCTTGAACGACAAGGTACGCATTCGATTCGGCAACCTCACCATGACCAATCATCCGATCCATTTGCATGGCCATGAGTTTCAGGTCACTGGCACGGATGGCGGTCCCATACCCAAAAGTGCACGCTGGCCTGAAGTCACCACCGATGTGGCCGTCGGGCAAATGCGTCAAATTGAGTTTGTGGCTGATGAAGAAGGGGACTGGGCATTTCACTGCCATAAAAGCCATCACACCATGAACGCCATGGGCCACGATGTACCCACCATGATTGGCTTAGACCACAGGGGGGTAGCGAAAAAAATCGCTAATTTAATACCCGACTACATGGTGATGGGCGAACGCGGTATGGCAGATATGGGCGAGATGGAGATGCCAATTCCTGACAACACGGTTCCCATGATGACGGGCCAAGGTCCTTTTGGTGGCGTTGAGATGGGCGGCATGTTCTCCGTGTTGAAGGTGCGCAAAGAGCAAAAACCGGGGAATTATGAAAATCCCGATTGGTACAAGCATCCCTCCGGCAGTGTGGCTTTTGAGTGGACCGGCGAGTTGGTTGAGCCTGCACGCTTTAAAGCTGAAAGCGGTCAATCAATGCCGTTTACAACACCATCCAAAAAGGATATTGAAGTACAAATACGCAAACCCTCTGGCCACGCTGGTCATTGATCCTCTTTTTAATCCTCAGTAAAGGAAACTCCATGAAATTTAAATTTATCGTTGCAACCGTATCGGCATTTTTGCTTTCATCAATCGCCCCTTTGAGTTTTGCCAATGGCAATCACGCAGGCGGGCACTCGGACTCAGAGGCTATCGGTAAACCCGGTAAAGCCGTCAATGTCAAGCGTACTGTCACAGTAGAAATGCTTGACACCATGCGGTTCGCACCCGACAGCATCATGGTCAAACAAGGTGAAACGATCAAACTGATTGTTAAAAATTCAGGCAAGGTGAAGCACGAAATGGTTATGGGTACGGAAAATGAACTGAAAGAACACGCTGAGATAATGAAAAAAAATCCTGAAATGGAGCATGCCGATGAGAACCAAGTAACGGTGCAACCGGGGAAATCTGGTCAGATCGTTTGGCAGTTTACAAAAGCGGGTAAAGTTAATTTTGCATGCTTGCAACCAGGCCACTACGACGCAGGCATGGCTGGTAGCGTGACAGTTAGCAAAGCCAAGGGCAATACCCATGGCCATGAATCTGATCACAACCATTGATTTTTTTAATTCTTTTTAGGAATACTTTATGAAATTTTCTAAATATCTTTACGTAGCCTTACTGGTTTTTTCTTCTTTTTGCTTTCCAACAGTCTATGCCCAAGACAAAGCCCACTCGGCGGTGGGTACGGTGTCTGCTGAAAACATGGCCGATGGCGAGATCAAAAAGATTGATCGTGATAACAAAAAGATGACGATCAAACACGGCGATATCAAAAGTTTGGACATGCCTGGCATGACCATGGTTTTTCAAATTCGCGATGCCGCTTTGTTGGAAGCATTCAACGCAGGCGATAAGGTTAAGTTTTCTGCAGAAAAATTAGACGGCGCCTTTGTTGTCACTGGCATGCAATTGGCCAAGTAGTTCATACAGGCTGATTGATGAGGCTAAACCTTCCTGTCAAGATCGTCATCGGTGCGCTTGGTGCTTTGAGCTCGCTTTCTGCATTGAGTGGACCGATGGGATTCAAAGACAGTTGGATGTCTATGGGGGACATCAGTCCAAACTGGCAGGAGGTCTTTGTTAACTATGCTCTCACTGCACGAGACGGCGCAGGAGCCTCAGCATTGGTCATGCGCTCAGACGACGGCACCAAGACGCGCCAATTCACGGAAGCCATCTACACGAGACTGGCCAGGCGCTGGAATATGCCTGAGTCCCAGGCCAACATTTGGTTCATCGGGGGTATCGGGAATATCACAGGCAACGATTTTTCTGGCTCAAAGATACTGATCTCGCCGGGAATACAAGTCGATTATGAGACCACCCGCATCTATGCTTCGGCTACAGCCAGACTCTACCGAGCCCAGGGACTCAACCACGACTTTGGTTCGGTACGAGCCGGATTCTCTTTTTACGAGGTGGACTACGACCAAACGCAACCTTGGTTCATCTTAGAGGTCAGGCGCATGCAAGGGCTTACGGATAAGACCGAAGTCACGCCCATGCTGCGACTGATTCATAACCGCTATTTCGTGGAGCTTGGGGTGAATAACGCATCCCAAGCTCGAATGAACTTTATGTATATTTTTTAACAGGAGTATCTCGATGAAGAAAATTGTCATCGCCTTAGCAATGGGCATAACTGCAATTTCATCCATGGCCGCTACCAGTATGAAATTCACCGTTAACGGAATGGTTTGCTCTTTCTGCGCGCAAGGTATCGAAAAAAGTCTTGCCAAAATGGGCGCAACAAAGGAAGTCTTCGTGGACTTAAAGAAGAAAACTGTTGCAGTGGAAGCAAAGGACGGCCAAGTGCTCGACGCCAAGGCCATCTCTGCAGAGATCGTTGATGCTGGCTACGACGTGGTCAAGATCGAGACTGTGCTGCAATCAGTTGCCGAG
>NZ_JAVLFQ010000051.1:0-45973 GCF_046052765.1 Limnohabitans sp.
TCTGCCTGTATGGCGGTTACACTCTACATCCCAAAACCTGGTTCAAGGCTACAGTTAATGTTTGGTATTTTGGATTATCCAGCGTTTGTTGGTGCAGTGATCATTTTTTTGGCTATTCCTGGCCCGGGTAATTTGGCATTACTGACTTCCACGGCGACAGGAGGTAAGCGCGGCGGTATCAGTGCTACCTTAGGTGTGATCGCAGGCGATCAAGTCTTGATGTGGGCTGCTGTGGCCGGTCTGGCTGCAATTTTGAAAGCTTCTGCGCTTTGGTTTGGTCTTTTGCAATGGCTCGGGGCAATATATTTGGCCTATTTAGGATGGCAAATGATCAAATCTTCTCCTTCTGATGCGCCAATCTTAGACATGTCATCGGGACGGTTTTTCAGACAAACCCTCTGGATCACGCTGTTAAACCCCAAGGCTATTATTTTTTATATGGCATTTTTGCCTTTGTTTCTAGACCCGCTTCAGCAGCCTGGATTGCTGACTTTTGCGGTCATGGCGGTCACTGTCGCTGCATTGACATTTTTATATGGTGTGGGGCTGACCTTGCTTGCTTCGAAATTGTCTGGTTCTATGCGCCGTCATCCGCGCTTAGGACAATACTTGCAAAAAATGGCAGGTCTGGTTTTGTTGGGTTTTGGTTTGCGTTTGGTTTTACAGAAATAAACATCACATGGCTCATATTTTTTGCATTGCAAATCAAAAAGGCGGGGTTGGCAAAACAACTACCACCGTCAACCTCGCGGCCGCGCTTGCACTGATAGGGCAGCGCGTATTGATGATTGACCTTGACCCGCAAGGCAATGCCACCATGGGCTCGGGTGTAGACAAGCGTCAACTACAGCAATCGGTGTATGAGGTGTTGTTGGGCGAAACCGCGCTGGCTCAGGCGCGGGTCTCTAGCGTATGGGGAGAAGCGGCTGCCAAACCGAATATGCCCACCTACCATGTACTCGGTTCAAACCGTGATCTAGCAGGCGCAGAGGTAGAGTTGGTGAATCTAGAACACAGGGAAAAACGGTTGAAAAATGCGATTGCCGAAGTCGTGCATGACTATGACATCGTGCTGATTGATTGCCCGCCGTCACTTTCATTGCTGACCCTCAACGGTTTATGTGCGGCCCATGGTGTCATTGTTCCCATGCAGTGCGAATATTTTGCCCTTGAGGGCTTGACAGATTTGGTCAACACGATCAAACAGGTTCACGCCAATTTAAACAAAGACTTGAAGATCATCGGTTTATTGCGCGTCATGTTTGACCCGAGAATCACTTTGCAACAGCAAGTCAGCGACCAATTGAAGGCGCATTTTGCAGACAAGGTATTCAATACATTGATCCCCCGCAATGTGCGACTGGCTGAAGCGCCGAGTTATGGTTTGCCGGGCGTGGTGTTTGATCCCGCCGCCAAAGGCAGTCTGGCCTTTATCGATTTCGCCAAAGAACTGGTGCAACGTTTTCAGCAGGTTTGATTTTTTAAATACAAAGAAAAAATGGTTACCAAAAAAATTAAAGGATTAGGGCGTGGACTGGAAGCCTTATTGGGTCCTACGGCCAGCGAAATAGTGCCCCATGCCGGCGCTGATGCAACGCCTACCGTATTGAATTTGGATCAGATGGTGGCCGGTGTATACCAACCGCGCAAGCGCATGGACGAAGGCGCGTTGTATGAGTTGGCAGAAAGCATCAAATCGCAAGGCATCATGCAACCTATTTTGGTCAGAAAAATAGCCAGCGGTGGATATGAAATCATTGCCGGTGAAAGACGTTTTCGCGCGGCCAGACTGGCTGGTTTGACACAAGTACCGGTATTGGTCCGCGATGTCAGTGATCAAAATGCCGCGGCCATGGCGTTGATAGAAAACATGCAACGCGAAGATCTCAATCCATTGGAAGAAGCCATTGGCATACAACGCTTGATCAAGGAGTTTGGACTCACCCATGAGCAAGCCGCGCAAGCGGTCGGACGTTCACGCAGTGCCGCGAGCAATTTGCTGCGCCTGTTGAATTTGGCTGAGCCCGTTCAAACCATGTTGGTGGCAGGCGATATTGACATGGGCCACGCGCGCGCATTGCTGAGCTTGGACAAAGCGGCACAAATCACTGCCGCGAACCAGATCAATGCCAAAAAATTATCCGTCCGAGAAGCTGAAAACTTGGTGAAAAAAATTGGCGCAGATTTCTCCCTGGTGACGCAAAAACCGACAAAAGAAAAATCACGAGATATCAAGCGACTGGAAGAAGAGTTGTCTGACTTATTGACGGCGCAAGTGGAAATACGCATCAAAAAACAAACCAAAAGTAACGGAAAAATCGATCAAGCAGGCGAACTCTCGATAGCATTTGGCTCTATCGAATCCCTCAATGGTTTGATTGAAAAATTGCAACCCAAATAAGGCGTAACGCGTGACTGTATATTCAGTCAAAGTGTATGCTTGATGGACAGGCGAAAAAAACATGTTTTTATCAATGACTCACTGTGGAGACAACCCATGCCAATCCCCCATACTCTGACAGCATTGCGCTGCTGCACTGCCGCTTTTACGCTGGCGATTGCAACACATAGCTTTGCACAGGAAACGTTCAAGATCGGTATCGTCAGCTTTCTTTCGGGCCAAGCAGCAGAAAGCTTTGGCATACCTGCTGTCAACGGGGCCAAAGTTTTGGTGGATGCTTTCAACAAAGGCCAAGCCCCTGCCCCGTACAACAAACCCGGAATCGGCGGTATGCCCATCGAGGCGATTTATGTGGACGAAGCGGGTGGCGCGACCAAGCAAGTGCAGGAGCTTCGCAATTTGTACGAGCGAGAGAAAGTCGATGTGGTGGTGGGATATGTCGGCTCGGGAGATTGCTTGGCTGTTGCGCCAGTTGCAGAGGAATTGAAGAAATTTTTGATTTTGTATGACTGCGGCACGCCGCGCATTTTTGAAGATAACACCTTCAGGTATGTGTTCAGAACCGCTGCGCACGCCACCATGGACAACGTCGCCATGGCCAGGTATTTGAAAGAGCGAAAAATACCCGTCAAAACATTCAGCTTGATCAACCAAGATTACGCTTGGGGACAAGACTCGCGCAAAGACTTTATTCTGTCAATGAATAATCTTTACCCTGAAGCCAAACCAGCAGTAGATCAATTGCCAAAATTTGGGGCGGGTCAATATGGCACTGAAATTTCTGCGCTCATGTCTCAACCGGTGGACCTGATTCATTCGAGTTTGTGGGGCGGCGATTTGCAAGCCTTTATTTTGCAGTCAGCGCCACGCGGCATGTTTAAAAAGACGCAAGTCGTGTTGACGGCAGCAGACCATGTGCTGCCTGCATTAGGAAACAAAATGCCCGATGGCACCATCATCGGTGCGCGAGGCGCATATGGTTTGATGGCGCCGCCTTCACCGTTGAATACTTGGTGGTGGGAGTTGTACAGCAAAGCCAATAATGTGTATCCGGTGCAGGCGCCTTATCGCATGGCACAGGCGCTCATGGGCTTGAAACTGGCCGCAGAAAAAGCCATGGCAGCCAACAACGGAAAAAAACCATCCACCGAGGTGTTGGCAGCTTCATTGCGTGGCAGTGAATGGATGTCGCCAGCAGGCAAGATTCGCATGGCATTGTCCAATGGGCAGCAGGCTATTCAGGACACTGCCATCGGCCGCACCCAATGGAGTGAGGAGAAAAAGATGGTATTGCTTGAAGACATTCAGCGATTTGACGCGGAATGCGTCAACCCGCCCTTGAACATCAAATCCGAAGAATGGCTCAAGTCGGGGTTTGCGGGTGCCAAATGCGATCAAAAACCAACTACCGCTACCGACACCAACAACAAAGCAAAAAAAGCAGTGAAATAAAACATGAATTCTGATTGCTGAACTTATGCAACTCGCATTGACTATTCTGGTTGATGGCATCAGTTATGCCTCCTGGCTTTTCATTGTCGCGCTGGGCCTGACATTGGTGTTTGGTGTGTTAAAGATATTGAACATTGCGCATGGGAGTTTTTATGCGCTGGGTGCGTATGCAGCAGCCTCGGCGGTGGCGTGGATGAACGGCGTTACTTCCCAACCGCAGTGGTCTTTGTTGGCCATGCTGTTCGCCGCGGTGGTGGTGGCCATGTGCGTTGCCCCAGTGACAGAGCGAAGCGTGTTGAGATTTTTTTATGGTCGAGATGAGGTGTTGTTGGTCTTGGTCACTTATGCGATGTTTTTAATGCTCGAGGACATCACCAAACTCATTTGGGGTGCCAATCCTTACTATGTCTCTGAGCCCTATGCATTGTTTGGCAATATAGAAATTGGACAGCAAAGCTATGTCGGCTATGACTTGTTTTTGGTGCTGTTGGCGCTGACAGTGGGCTTGCTACTCTGGTGGGGTTTGAACCGAACCCGTACGGGAAAAATAGTGACAGCGGTGATTCACAGTCCAGAAATAGCCGCCAGCATGGGCATACAAGTTTCACGCGTTTATATGCTCGCTTTCACGGCAGGAATTTTTCTTGCAGCGCTGGGAGGCGCGTTTACTGCGCCCATGATTTCGGTCCAACCTGGCGTGTCTGTGGGTGTCATCATTATTTCCTTTGCCGTGGTCATCATTGGTGGACTCGGCAGCATAGAGGGTGCGGCCATCGGTGCTTTGATTGTCGGTTTGGCGCGTGCGTTTGCCGTGCATCTAGTGCCTGTGGCTGAATTATTTTCGGTGTACTTGGTGATGGCCTTGGTGTTGGTGTTCAGGCCTCAGGGTTTGTTTCAGCGCATACAAGCGCGAAAAATTTAAATCGATGCAAAACATACTCATTACCGTGTGCGGCATATTGATCGTTGGTGGCGGCGTTGGTTTGTTGCTTCCCCCTTGGTTGCAATTCATGTTGACCATGGCCATGGCCAATGGTTTGGTGTCTTTAGGTATTGTGTTGTTGATGCGCGGCGGTGTGGTGGCATTTGGTCAGGGATTGATGTCTGCCATCGGTGGATATGCGGCGGCGTTGGCGTTCATCCATTGGGGTTGGCAGGACGCTTTGTTGTTACCCATGCTCGGTGGCATTGCCGCTTGTTTGTTAACCGCACCTTTTGGTCCTTTGCTGGCCAGATACCGAGGGATTTTCTTTTCCATGTTGACCTTGGCTATGTCCATGGTCGGCTATGGCATTTTGGTGAAAACCGACAGCCTAGGCGGTTCGGATGGTTTCAATATGGGACGGGTCAGTTTGCTCGGACAAGCGTTGCCAGATCAGCAGGTCAGCTACGTGTTGTTCGTGGTTACCTTGGTTTTTAGTGTCTGTGCTTCAACGGCGGCCAAGGTGTATTTCTCATCCACCAGGGGTTTGGTGACTCAAGCCATACGCGATAACGAATTGCGGGTCGAATACATGGGCGGCTCTGTCAGCCACAACATGGCGATCAATTTCTGGCTCGCCTCTTTTCTTGGCGGCACCGGCGGCGCATTGGCGGTGATGGCGCTCGGTCATATTGACCCCAACTTCAGCTACTGGACCACTTCAGGGGAATTTGTGTTCGTTGCCATACTGGCAGGCACACAAAGTGTGATGGCTGTGATGTTGTCGTCGGTCTTGCTTGAAGTGGTACGTTCATTTTCAAGTTCGTATTTTCCCAGCACCTGGCAGTTGGCATTGGGCGTGTTTTTATTGTTGGTCATACGCTTCTTACCCATGGGCTTGGGGTCGCTGTGGCCGAATAAAAAGGATGCGGCATGAGCAGCGAAGCCTTTGTATTGCAAGCCAAGGGCTTGAACAAGCAATTTGGCGCCGTTGTCGCCGCCCAAGATATCCATGTCAGTGTTCGTTCTGGCGAGCGTGTGAGTTTGATTGGCAGCAACGGTGCCGGTAAAACCACCTTTGTGAACATGATCACTGGTTACGTCAAACCAGACAGTGGGGACATTGAATTTACCGGTCAGCCCATCACAGCCATGACTCCGCGGCAAATCACGCGTCTTGGCGTGGCTCGTTCGTTTCAAATACCGCAGTTGTATGCCAGCTTGAGTGTGCTGGACAATGTGTTGGTTGCACAAGCCTGCCACGATGACCGTTTATCGCTGTGGCGAACGGCACGCACAACGCAAGCCATTGCGCGCGCAGAGCAGGTGTTGACCCGTTTTCGATTGCAGGATCAACGTCATCGTTTGGTGGCCGAGTTGCCAGGCGGTATGCGCAAATTGCTCGATATTGCACTTGCGATGACAGGCCAACCAAGCTTGTTATTACTCGACGAACCTACCAGCGGCGTGGCGGCTGAAGAAAAGTTTCCGATGATGGACACGGTCATGCAGGCGCTGGACGGACAAGCCTTGACCACATTGTTTGTAGAACATGACATGGATATCGTCAGCCGTTATTGCGACCGGGTGATCGCTTTTTACAGCGGACGCATCATTGCAGACGACGCGCCCTCAGTGGCTTTGGCCAATGCCGATGTGCGTCGGTATGTCACAGGAGAAATCAACACAACCATCGGGGCCGCACATGCTTGAGTTGAAAAACCTCCATGTAGATATTGCTTCAGCCCAAGTGCTGCGCGGCTTTTCCTTGACGGTACAACAAGGGCAGATGGTGGGGCTGGTTGGACGCAATGGCGCAGGAAAAACCAGTACCTTAAGAAGCATCATGGGGCATTTGCCGCTGCGCGAAGGCGGTATTCAATTTGACGCTCAGGACCTGTGCACAATGCCTGCACATGCGCGAGCCGCATTGGGCATAGGCTATATGCCCGAGGACAGAGGACTGGTGCCAGAGTTGACGGTGGAGGAAAACATATTGATTCCGTTGTGGGTCCATAAAAGCTTGAAGTTAGAAGACCGCTTAGGCTTTGTTTACCACGTATTGCCTGAACTCAAAGAAATGGCACAACGACGCGCATTGCTGTTGTCGGGCGGCCAGCAAAAATTGGTGGCACTCGGTCGGGCATTGGCGGTGGGGACGCGCTTGCTGCTGTTGGATGAGCCCTTTGAAGGCGTGGCACCCGCACTGTCTATGAGACTCTCCGAGGTCATCTCCAAGCTCAAGGGAAGTGAATTATCCGTGTTGATTTCACAATCAGATTTGAACCACTCCAGCGGCTTGCTGGACGCAAGCGTGGTGATTGAGCGCGGCGCAAACGCCTCAATCTGACGATCATCATTTCTCACATGATGTGTGCGTAAGCGGATCCTATGCCACAAGCCTGAATATATAGAAACCCAGTACCGTTAGTCTAAAAAAATCTTACCTGGGTTCATGATATTTTTCGGGTCCAGTGCTTGTTTGATGGTGCGCATCATGGACACAGCGCCCACACCTGCCTCGTTCACCAAAAACTCCATTTTGTGCAGTCCTATGCCGTGCTCGCCGGTACAAGTGCCGTCCAAGGACAATGCACGAGCGACCAGTTGGTTGTTCAGGGTTTCTGCCTGGGCGCGCTCCTCGGCGCTGTTCGGGTCGATCAGGTAGCCGAAATGGAAATTGCCATCGCCCACATGGCCAACCAAAAAATAAGGGATGCCGGAAGCATCTACCTCGGCGATTGAATCTAACAAGCAATCGGCCAAGCGTGAGATCGGCACACAGGTATCTGTGCTGATCACACGACAACCTGGGCGGCTGGTGAGGCCGGCGAAATAGGTGTTGTGTCTGGCGGTCCACAAACGGGTTCTGTCTTCAGGTGTGGTCGCCCATTCGAAAGCTTGGCCGCCGAATTCAGAAGACACCTCTTGCACGGTTTCGGCTTGTTCCTTGACGCTGGCAGGCGAGCCGTGAAACTCCATCAGCAACATCGGTTGAACTGGCAGATTGACTTTGGAATACGCGTTCACCATGCGGACCGCATTGGTGTCAATCAATTCAACCCGCGCAATAGGAATGCCCATTTGAATGATTTGAATCGTCGTATGGACCGCTGCTTCAATGGAAGGAAAAGAGCAGGTGGCAGCAGAAACAGCTTCAGGCAATGGAAACAGTTTTAAAGTGATTTCCGTGATGACGCCCAGTGTGCCTTCGCTGCCGACCATCAAGCGCGTGAGGTCGTAGCCGGCGGAGGATTTGCGTGCACGCGTGCCCGTGCGAATGACTTCACCGCTGGCTGTCACCACTTCCAAGCCAAGCACGTTTTCGCGCATGGTGCCGTAGCGAACAGCATTGGTGCCGCTGGCGCGGGTGGCGCTCATGCCGCCGATGCTGGCGTCTGCGCCCGGGTCAATCGGAAAAAACAGGCCGGTGCTTTTGATTTCCTCGTTCAATTGTTTGCGGGTCACGCCTGGCTGCACTGTGACAGTCAAATCTTCAGGGTTGATACTGAGCACTTTTTTCATGCGCGAGACATCAATGCTAATGCCGCCTTGGACAGCCAGCAAATGGCCTTCAAGAGATGAGCCAATGCCAAAGGGAATGACGGGAACCGAATAATCACTGGCGTTTTTCACTGCAAATGCCACATCAGCCGTACTTTCGGCAAACACTACAGCGGCCGGCGGCGGCACCGTGGTGTAAGCGGATTCGTCACGACCGTGATGTTCACGCACAGACAAAGCAGTGGAACATCGATCGCCGAAATGCGCCTTGAGTAAGTCAATCAAGACCTGCGGCACATCGCGCAGGGCAATGACGGGCATTAAATGTTGGGCGGTGGTCGGTGCGTTCATGGCAAATTGCTCCTATGGTGTGACATTTTAAGCAGAGCAAGCCTTGTCAACACAAGGCGTAAACCCGCGCGTAAAAAGGCTGTATGAACAAGCCAGTGTCAGCAAGCACAAAGCCTCGGCGATGGAAACAATCAGGGCTTTTCTGGTAATGAGATACCAGGAAAGATTTTGATGACAGCGCTGTCGTCTTCCTTGGCAAAACCAGCGGTGCTGGCTTGCATGAACATTTGGTGAGCGGTAGAGGACAGCGGCAACGGAAATTGAGTGGCGCGTGCCATGTCCAGCACCAGTCCCAGGTCCTTGACAAAGATATCTACCGCAGACAAAGGGGTGTAGTCTGCTGCCAGTACATGGGCCATGCGGTTTTCAAACATCCAACTGTTGCCCGCACTGTGGGTGATCACTTCGTACAAGGCGGCAGGATCTACCCCTTCGCGCAGTCCGAGCGCCATGGCTTCTGCCGCAGCCGCAATATGAACGCCGGCCAGCAATTGGTTAATGATTTTGACCTTGCTGCCCGCGCCCGCGCGATCGCCCAGTTTGTACACAGAGGCAGCCATGGCATTGAGCATGGGTTCGCATAGGGCATAAGCGGCAGGCGATCCTGAGGTCATCATGGTCATTTGACCGCTGGCCGCTTTGGCTGCGCCGCCGGATATGGGCGCGTCCAAGTAAAGCAAACCCAGAGTATGTAAACGCGCTTCCAGCGCCATGGACCAGTTGGGGTCGACAGTGGAGCACATGACGAACACGCTGCCGGCTTGCATGGCGGCGGCTGCGCCTTTCTCACCGAACAAAACCGATTCGGTTTGTGCCGCATTGACCACCACGCTGACGACCACCGAACACGCAGCAGCCACATCCGCAGGCGATTCACATGCCACCCCGCCTTCGTTCGCAAACGCTGCGGCCGCGCCGGGGCGTGCATCACACACATAAACCTCATAGCCGGCGCGCCGCAGGCTGCCTGCCATACCGCGGCCCATGGCCCCCAGACCGATCACACCTGCTTTGATTGCCGCGCTCATGCTGAAACTTTCATAAAACCCCAAGCGTAGCCGACTTCTGGTTCAACTGAGACAATGTCAGCAAGCAAAAGGACATCGACCATGGGAAACCGACTCACACAAATAGCCACCCGCACCGGAGACGATGGCACCACCGGTCTCGGCGACAACCGCAGGGTCAGCAAAAACAGTTTGCGTGTGCATGCCATGGGTGAGGTCGATGAACTCAATTCACACATAGGCGTGTTGCTGTGTGAAGACATGCCGCCTGCCTTGCGCGAGCTGCTGGTCGAAGTCCAGCATCAATTGTTCAATGTCGGGGGTGAGCTCAGTATTCCCGGTTTCGAATTGCTGAAAAAAGACGCCTTGCTGTTGTTGGACAACGCCTTGGCAGACCATAACGATGCGCTGCCTAAGTTGCAGGAATTCATATTGCCAGCAGGCACTCGTGCCGCAGCGCTCGCCCATGTGTGCCGTACCGTGGCGCGACGTGCAGAGCGTGCCGTGGTGGCGTTGGGTGCCGAAGAAGCCTTGAACCCCACACCGCGCCAATACCTGAACCGCTTGAGTGATTTGATGTTTGTATTGGCGCGCGTGCTCAACCGCATGAACGGTGGAGATGATGTGTATTGGAAAAGTGAACGCATGAAAACCTCAGACGTATGAAGCAGGATCGGTGTCAACAAAGCCAGGTAGTGCAACCAGGACAGGTAAGCCTCCAATGGCATCGTATCTGGCTGAATGTGGCGTTGCTAGGGTGCTGCTCATCGACTGTGGCGATTGCAGCAGACAGGGGCTTGTATGCCATGGCGAATCCGGCGGCTGTGGCTTGTCAGGAGGCGGGCGGAAAGCTGACCAAAATCTATACCGACAAAGGCGAACAAGGCATGTGTACCTTGCCGTCAGGTGTGGTGTGCGAGGAATGGGCGTTTTTCAAAGGCACTTGTGGACTGGAACAGCCGGCGCAAAGCAAGTCTTCGACAGAAGGGGATAAGCCGGCTTCTTCCAAGTAATTTTTAATTGGGGTCAGATACCAATTAATTGAGCGACATATTCACGCCATGCCGGCTCGGTCGCCACACACCGCCTGCGGTAACGTTCGCGTCGGCCCGCCCGCCATGTCGTTTGTCCATTCGAAGTATTTCTCAGACAGTATTTCTGCGGTTATAGAAATCCCGCTTTAACCAAAAATTCACTGAAGGCCGAACAGGCGGAGGCGTTTTTTCGAGCGAAAGCGAAGAAAGAAAGCACGCCGGACGGGTCGGCCAAAGCGAGTTTTCAAATGGTAGGAGCGTGCCTTCAAATGCAGAAACGCCAACCTCTAACGGATGGGTGGGCCCAAGCGTGACTTAACGCTTCGAGAGAAGAAATGACAATATCAAGCAGATAGGTTGGCCTGAGAGTGCTTCAAACACCACGAGCCTCAAACCCTTGGCGCCAGCACGGACAAGGTCAGGCGCGACACGCAACTGGTGCGCCCTTGGTCATCGGTCATATCGATTTGCCAGACGTGTGTGCTGCGACCCATGTGTACAGGTCGTGCGATGCCGTTGACCCAACCTTCAGCAACGCCTCGGATATGGTTGGCGTTGATGTCAAGGCCAACGATGCGGTGCCCGACGGGCGTCGAATAATCAGCGCCGCATGAACCTAATGTCTCAGCCAACATGACACTGGAGCCGCCATGAATCACGCCGTAGGGCTGACGCGTGCGTTTATCTACCGGGATGCGTCCACGGATGAAGTCGGCGCCGATCTCCATGAACTCAATGCCCAAGCGTTCGGCTGCGGTGTCGACGTGGGTGGAGGTTAATATTTCAGTACTGATGGGTTTGGTCCAAATCGCCATGACAATCAAACTCTTTCAAAACAATGCTTCATCTTAGTGGCCTTGGCGACAACGCCAAATCACCTGTAGCTGATAACCTCTCGTCCTATGAACACCACCGCAACTGCTCCACCTCCATTTGTCCCGCAAATCCGTTTGTATCAGCAGTGGCTGGCCGAGCATCGCCAATTGCATTTTGCAGATTACCAAGCCATGTGGCGCTGGTCTGTCTTAGAGATAGAAAGCTTTTGGCAAACGGCATGGGACTATCTGGATTTGCAGTCGCCCACCAAGCACACGGCGGTGCTCGAGCGCAACACCATGCCGGGCGCGCGTTGGTTTCCAGGCGCACAGGTGAACTACGCGCAACAAGTGTTGCGCCATGCGGAGCCTGCGCATGCCGCTTGCATGCCGGCCATCATCAGCAACAACGAGCATGGAGCGCGGCGCGAACTGAGTTGGCCCGAATTGAAACGCCAGGCCGCTGCTTTGTCGCTCCATTTGCAAGCGCAGGGCGTGCAGCCCGGCGATCGCGTGGCGGCATATATGCCGAATATTCCAGAAACCATGATTGCTTTTTTAGCGGTGGTCAGCGTAGGCGGCATTTGGAGCGTGTGCGCACCTGACATGGGCACAAACGCTGTCGTTGACCGGTTCAAGCAAATCACCCCCAAGGTGTTGATCGCCGTCGATGGTGTCACCTATGGCGGCAAAGACCTAGAGCGACACACGGTGGTCAGTGAACTGCGTGCCGCTTTGCCCAGCGTCGAGCATGTGGTGATTTACCGCAACCTTGGCGATCAACCGGTCATTGCTGACAGCGCAGACTGGGCGCACATCATGCAGCGCGATGACGATGCGGTCAAAGCTTTCACTCCGCTGTGGTTAGCTTTCAATCATCCCTTGTGGATCGTCTATTCCAGCGGTACCACCGGTTTGCCCAAGCCCTTGGTACATGACCATGGCGGCACTATGCTCAATGGTTTGACACATAAAAACCTGCATTACGACGTGGCCTGTAGTTACGAGCCTAACTCTTGGGGCGAACGTTTTCTCTGGTATTCGTCCACCGGTTGGATCATGTGGAACGCGCAACTCAGCGGCTTGCTCAGCGGCACCACCTGCGTGATTTACGACGGTAACCCGGGCGGCTCCAAAGACAAACCCGATTGGAGCGTGTTGTGGCGTTATGCCGCAGCTGAAGGCGTGACGTTTTTTGGCGGCGGCGCTGCGTTTTTTGCCAATTGCATGAAAGCAGATGTGCAACTCGGTCACACGCCAGGCTTGCACACGGTACGCGCTTTGGGCACCACAGGGTCGCCATTGAGTGCCGAGGTGCAGCAATGGGGCAGTGACCAATTCAAGCAGGTGTATGCCAACGCTGGTGTCAAACGACCTGACATTTGGTGGTGCAATATTTCAGGCGGTACGGATGCCGGTGCGTATGTCGGCGGGCACCGTGAATTGCCTATGGTGGCTGGAGAAATGCAATGCCGTTTTTTAGGTGTCAGTGTGGAGGCGTGGAATGAGCAAGGCAAACCGGTGATAGACGAGGTGGGAGAACTGGTGGTGACGCAACCGCTGCCATGCATGCCGCCGTTTTTCTGGGGCGACACAGACAACCAACGCTATTTGGGCAGTTATTTCGATACTTTTCCTGCCGGCCAAGGCAGACAACCTGGCGGCGGCGACCTTGGCGCAGACGCGGGTGCGGTCTGGCGACACGGCGACTGGTTAAAAATCACCTCTGAAGGCCGCGCCGTCATATACGGACGCAGCGACGCCACTATCAACCGCTATGGTTTGCGTATGGGTACCAGCGAGTTGTACAGAGCCATTGAGTCCTTGCCCGAGGTGTTAGACAGCATGGTGGTGGATTTGGAATACCTGGGTAAAGAAAGTTATATGCCTTTGTTTGTGGTGTTGCGCCCGGGCTTGGCGCTGGACGAGGGATTGCGTGCACGGTTGAACGGCGCGATACGTACCGCACTGAGCCCGCGTTTTGTGCCCAACGACATCTTCCAGGTGGCGGAAATTCCGCGCACCTTGTCAGGCAAAAAACAAGAATTGCCGATTAAAAAGCTGATGCTCGGTCAGCCGGTGGAAAAAGTGTTGAACCGGGACGCCATGGCTAATCCTGCTTGTTTGGATTGGTATATCGAATTAGCGAAGAGGCATTTGGCGGGGGTAGGCTAAAGCTGGTTGGTAATTGGGGCCATGTAATTGGTATCTGACCCCAATTACATGGCCCCAATTACAAAACCATAAAATCTTATGCCCGGGTTTAACATCAGACAATCACACACACGGACAACCGGAGCATTCATGGCCAAGACCGCATTCCACTGGGACGATCCTTTGTTGCTGGACCAGCAACTGAGCGAAGACGAGCGCATGATTCGCGACGCCGCGAATGCGTATTGCCAGGACAAATTGCTGCCGCGCGTGACCGAAGCTTTCCGGCATGAAAAAACCGATGTCGCGATATTCCGCGAAATGGGCGAACTTGGTTTGCTTGGCCCCACCATCCCCGCGCAATACGGCGGACCGGAATTGAACTATGTGGCTTACGGTTTGATCGCGCGCGAGGTCGAACGCGTGGACTCCGGCTACCGCTCGATGATGAGCGTGCAATCTTCCTTGGTGATGTTGCCGATTTTTGAATTTGGCACCGAAGGCCAGCGCCAAAAATACTTGCCTAAACTCGCCAGCGGCGAATGGATAGGTTGCTTCGGTTTGACCGAGCCCGACCACGGCTCTGACCCAGCCAGCATGGCCAGTCGCGCGCACAAGGTCAAGGGTGGTTACACACTCAGTGGCAACAAAATGTGGATCTCCAACTCACCGATTGCCGATGTGTTTGTGGTCTGGGCCAAAGAAGTGACCGAGGCTGGCGTGGTCGGGCCGATTCGTGGCTTTGTATTGGAAAAAGGCATGGCGGGTTTGAGCGCGCCCGCCATCCACAGCAAAGTGGGTTTGCGTGCCTCCATCACAGGAGAAATCATCATGGATGGCGTGTTTGTGCCCGAAGACAACGCCTTTCCCGAAGTACAAGGTTTGAAAGGCCCGTTCACGTGTTTGAACAGCGCACGTTACGGCATTGCGTGGGGTGCCTTGGGTGCAGCAGAAGATTGTTTTCACCGCGCGCGGCAGTACACCTTAGACCGACAACAGTTCGGCAGGCCGCTGGCCGCCAATCAGCTCATTCAGAAAAAAATGGCCGATATGCAAACCGAGATCGCACTTGGCTTGCAAGCCTGTTTGCGTTTGGGTCGCATGAAAGACGAAGGCACGGCGTCGGTGGAAATCACGTCCATATTGAAACGCAATTCTTGCGGTAAGGCCTTGGATATAGCTCGCATGGCGCGCGATATGATGGGCGGCAATGGCATCAGCGACGAGTTCGGGGTGGCTCGCCACTTGGTGAACTTGGAGGTGGTCAATACCTATGAAGGCACGCACGATATTCACGCCTTGATTTTGGGCCGCGCCATCACCGGCATTGCGGCGTTTGCCAATTAAGCAGACTTGATCGTTGGCACAGCCATCACCGTTAATGTTTCTTTTGTAAATGAAGAGGATGCATTGATAACCAGAACAAGGCGGCATTGTCCTTGCCGCCGATAATCAGCGCATGAGCAAGAAGCAGCGTATCGTGGTGGGATTGAGTGGCGGCGTCGACTCGGCGGTCACGGCATTGATGTTGAAACGTCAAGGTCATGAAGTGGTAGGCATCTTCATGAAAAACTGGGAAGACGACGACAGCGATGAATATTGTTCATCCAACCAGGACTTCATAGACGCCGCCGCCGTCGCTGATGTGATCGGCATAGAGATCGAGCACATCAACTTTGCTGCTGACTATAAAGACCGCGTGTTCGCCGAATTTTTGCGCGAATACCAGGCCGGGCGCACACCTAATCCAGATATTTTGTGTAACGCAGAAATCAAATTCAAAGCATTTCTCGACCATGCGTTTGCGCTAGGGGCGGACAAAATGGCGACCGGTCATTACGCCCGGGTGCGCCTCAACCCGCGCACTGGTTTGTATGAATTGCTCAAGGGGTTGGACAACAGCAAAGACCAAAGTTATTTTCTGCACCGACTCACCCAGTCGCAGTTGTCGCAATCTTTATTTCCTGTGGGCGAGTTGCAAAAAACCGAAGTGCGCCGCATCGCCGATGAAGCCGGTTTGCCGAATGCGCGTAAGAAAGATTCCACCGGTATTTGCTTTATCGGCGAACGACCGTTTCGAGAGTTTTTAAACCGCTATATCGCCAAAACACCAGGGCCTATCAAAAACGATCTGGGTAGAAAAATCGGAGAACACCAAGGGCTGAGTTTTTACACACTGGGACAGCGTCAAGGCTTGGGTATAGGCGGCATCAAAGAAAAAGGTGTGCAGCGCGGCGGTGGCGATCACGCGCCTTGGTTTGTCGCACGCAAGGACATGCAAACCAACACCTTATGGGTGGTGCAAGGCCATGACCATCCATGGTTGTTGTCGGGGCGCTTGCAGTTTGAGGACGCGAGTTGGGCAACGGGATCTGCACCTGTATTGACAGATTGTTTTGCCAAAACCAGATACCGCCAAACCGATGCTGCTTGCTCTTTTTACTCACCCTCTGCAGGCGCTTATGAATTGTCATTTCCCGAAGCGCAGTGGGCGGTGACGCCCGGGCAGTCGGCAGTGTTGTATGACGGCGAGGTATGTTTGGGCGGCGGCGTCATTCTTTAAATGACAAAACCCCGCGAGGCGGGGTTTTGTAAACTGACATCAGACGCAGTTTTAAGCTGCAGTCAGCCAATAACCTGCGTTGAATGGGCTGCTCATGCGCAATGCCAGCGGAGACACATCGACCAGTTTGTCGGTCGGCATTTTTTCACCGTCACCGATTTCAATGCCTGTGGGTTCAATGCCGTCTGTGCGCTCAGCCGCTGTAGCCCGTGCTACTGAAAAAGAATAAAAGCAGCGGAATGACACTTTGCGCTCGGCCCAAAACTCGGCGGCTTCACGGAACACGTCCAACAGCTGTTCGCGTGCTTCTTTGTCGAATTTGGCGTGCGCTGGAATGTGTTCAAGCACCAAAATGAAACCGGGTTGCTGACCTGATTTGTAAAGCGCATCGCTTAAGCAGTCAAACAAAGTATCGAAATTTTTGCCGACTTGCTGTGGAAACGTGAATTGCTGAGCTGTCATGTCCAAAATATCTTGCTTGCTTTGGGCCAGCGCCAAATTGGCATACAAAAAGTGATAACCTAATTGCGATGCAGCAGTTTGCAAATCGGCCACGCGAAATGCGCGTATGGATTGCACGATATTTGTTTTGACTGTACGAAGAGGCATGTCCATCGCCATGGTATTCCTGCAAAATTGGAGTTTGAAACACTGTTTAGCGGTGTAAATGCCGTCAACAATGCCACTTGGCAGCACTGCATTCAGTGTTCAAACTCGGGTTAACCCGAAAATTCGATTCAGCAATTATCCGGCAAACTCGTTAAATATGCAAGGATAGGCTGCTTAACCAGCGTCCAAAACAGTGTCTATTTGTCTAAGTTGGCAAGTGCTCGCTTGCCGCCAGTGCTTTATCGAACTGAGTTTATATCGGCCACAGCAATGGCAGTCATGTTCACAATCCGTCTGACCGTGGTGCTGGCGGTCAGGATTTGCACTTGCTTGGCTGCCCCTAGCAAGACCGGGCCGATCGCAATATTGCCGCCTGCCGCGGTTTTCAGCAGGTTGTAGGTGATATTGGCTGCATCCAAGTTGGGTAAGACCAGCAAATTGGCATCTGAATGCAAAGTGCCATTTGGCATCAACACTTGTCTGGCGGCTGTGTCTATGGCCACATCGCCATGCATTTCGCCGTCAATCTCTAGCCAAGGGGCGCGTTGCTGCACCAATGACAGTGTGCGGCGCATTTTCAAGGCAGTCGGATGGTTGCTACTGCCGAAATTCGAATGCGACAACAAGGCCGCCTTGGGCTCTACACCGAAGCGCTTCATTTCCTCTGCTGCCATGATGGTGATTTCGGCCAATTGTTCGGCGCTGGGGTCGTAATTGATGTGCGTGTCAACCAAAAACAGCTGGCGTTCGGGCAGCAACAATGCGTTCATGCAAGCGTAGGTAGTGACGCCAGGACGTAGACCGATCACCTGATCTACGTAGTACAAATGGGAATCCGTCGTTGACCAGGTGCCGCAAATCAGGCCGTCGGCTTCACCCTTGTGTACCATCATGCAACCGATCAATGTCAGGCGACGACGCATATCTATCTTGGCCAGTTGTTGGGTGACGCCTTTGCGCTCGGTCATGCGGTGGTAACTTTGCCAAAAGTCCCGGTAGCGGTGATCGTCCTCTACATTCACGACTTGGTAATCAACCCCCTCGGTCAGGCGCAGGCCAAAGCGCTCGATGCGTTGGCTGATGACTGACGGGCGGCCGATCAAAATAGGTTTGGCGAGTCCTTCGTCGAGCACAATTTGCGAGGCGCGTAACACGCGCTCGTCCTCACCTTCGGCATAACAAATGCGTTTTTTACTGCCGCGCTTGGCCGCACTGAATACCGGCTTCATGGCGGCGCCAGAGGCATAAACCAGCGATTGCAATTTTTCGCGGTAAGCGTCCATGTCGGCGATGGGACGTTGCGCCACGCCGCTGGCAATCGCCGCTTGCACCACAGCAGGCGCAATCTTCATCATCAAGCGCGGGTCAAATGGCTTGGGAATCAGGTATTCGGGGCCGAATGCCAGGTTTTCGCCTGCGTAAGCAGCGGCAACCACTTCACTTTGTTCTGCTTGCGCCAGTTCGGCGATCGCGTGAACTGCCGCTATTTCCATTTCAGATGTGATGGTGGATGCGCCTGCATCGAGTGCGCCGCGAAAAATATAGGGAAAGCACAGAACGTTGTTGACTTGGTTCGGGTAGTCGGTGCGCCCTGTGGCCATGATGGCGTCGTCACGCACCTTCAACACCTCTTCGGGTAGGATTTCCGGTGTTGGATTGGCCAGCGCCAGAATCAGTGGCCGCGCAGACATAGCTTTCACCATCTCCGGTTTGAGCACACCGCCGGCAGACAAGCCCAAAAACACATCGGCGTTTGCAATGACTTCGCCGAGTGTGCGAGCCGAGGTGGGTTGAACAAACGCGATTTTGTCTTCGTCCATCAATTCGCTGCGACCTTCGTAGACCACGCCAGCCAAATCAGTGACCCAAATATTTTGGCGTGGCATGCCCAGTTTCACCAGCATGCCCAGACAGGCCAGTGCTGCCGCGCCAGCGCCGGACGCCACCAGTTTGACCTTGGAAATATCTTTGCCGACGACTTTCAATCCGTTCAATATGGCGGCGCCGACCACGATAGCGGTGCCGTGCTGATCGTCATGAAACACCGGAATCTTCATGCGTTTTCGCAATTGGCGCTCGACATAAAAACAATCTGGCGCTTTGATGTCTTCCAGGTTGATGCCGCCGAAAGTGGGCTCTAAAGCCGCAATGATGTCCACCAGTTTGTCGGGGTCTTTTTCGTTGATCTCAATATCAAACACGTCGATGCCGGCAAACTTTTTGAACAATACGCCTTTGCCTTCCATCACCGGCTTGGCGGCGAGTGGGCCAATGTCGCCCAAGCCCAGCACAGCCGTGCCGTTGGTGATGACCGCAACCAAGTTGCCTCGGCTGGTGTATTTGTAAGCGTTGTTCGGGTCTTTGACGATCTCTTCACAAGGCGCGGCTACCCCAGGCGAGTAAGCCAAAGACAAGTCATGTTGGTTGACGAGTTGTTTCGTGGCTTGGATAGCGACTTTGCCAGGTGAAGGGAACTCGTGGTATTCGAGTGCTGCGCGGCGCAATTCGGCGCGGGCTTGCGGGCTGGTGTGGTCGGCCGCTGGCGCTTTCTGATCACTCATGCTTTTCTTTCGATCAATGCGGGTTCAAAATTTGTAGCTGTATTCAACAATATAAGCGTCGCTGTCACGGACATTGGTACGCGCAACCCAAGCTCTTTCCCAACGCAATTCGAGCGCATGTTGTTCAGCTATGTCAATACGGGGACCGACCCATATTTTGTTGAGATCATGGCCGCTGCTGTTATCTAAAGCTCTTTGCACACGCAGACCCGATGAAATACCCAACGCATTGTGATCGTAGTGCAATGCAGCCTCGCTGTAGCCGTAAAAATACTTGTCACTGCTGCCGTGAACCCGACCGGCCAGAGCGCGAAAACTCATGCTTAGCTCGCCTTGTAAGGGAACATTTTTCAGCGCCCGCAGCGCCAACCTTTGCACATGACTGTAAGACGAGGTGTTGCCATTTGTGGTTTTATCCCGCTCTACATTGACCAGCAAATCGATGCGGTGAACCCCAGCGTCTTTGAAACTTAATCCGGGCATCAAGGTGATGGATTGGGCGCGGCTGATTTGATCGGACATTTTTTCGTATTCATACGCCATACCCAATGCCGGGCGCCCGCCCCACAGCGTGACTTCTGCTTGCACGTTGCCACTCACCAGGCCTGCCAGCAGGCAAGCCCATAGGCTGTGGAGGCAGGAGAAAGAAAAGGGTGAGCTAAAGCAATGCATTGCTCAGAGCATACAACGAACAAATCCACAGATTTTTGATCCCATAAGAAAGCATGGGCTCACGGTACCAGCCATTGCAAAGCCTTGCTGCGCTGCGAGGTTTGTTTGCCAGCCAATACAAAACCTTGGCACTCTGCGGTCACAGCCATGAATTTCCATACGCCCTCCTCCAGCAGTTGCCATTCTCCGGTGACGCCCGGTGCGGGCGGCGCCAGCAGCAACGGCAAATCAGGTGTTTTGACTGCCACCGGCATGACAGGAAATACAACCTCGGTCTGGGTCCCGGCCAAGCTGGCGCCGAGTGCGCGTGCAGCCGTCATGATGGGCATCACATAGGGAAGCAAGCGGTTATTTGCCGAAGCGTACTGCGCCACATCGCCCAGCGCGTAGACGTGCGGATCGCTGGTTTGCAAAAAAGGGTTGACCAGCACGCCTTTGTCGCATTGCAGACCCGCGTCTTTCAACCAACTGATTTGGGGTCGAAGTCCGATGGCACTCAGCACCAAGTCTGTATCGATGGTTGCGCCGCTTTTCAATGTGGCTTGCAAGGCGCCGCTGTGTTTATTCAGACCGATCACGCTGTCACCAAAATACCAAGCCACACCCAAGGCCGTCAGCGCTTGCTGCAATTGCAAACTGGCTTGCTCAGGAAGCAAGGCGGACAGTGCGCGAGAAGCAGGATCGGCGACCTGAACCTTGAAACCCGCGCGGCCGAGGTCATTGGCGAACTCGCAACCGATCAAGCCTGCACCCATGATGAGCACGCGCATGCCCGGGTGTAAGCGTTCACGCAGCCGTGCGTAGTCGGCAAGTTGATTCACCGACAAAACGGAATCGGCGGCGTCACCCTCTAGCGGGATGCGAATCGGGTCTGCGCCGTTGGCCAGTACCAAGCGGCTGTAAGCGAACACACCTTGGTCAGTGTGCAATTCTTGCTTGGTGAGGTCTAGGGTCAAGGCGCGTGTGTGGGTTTGCAATTGCAGGTTCAAGGGAGCTGCCAATTCGCTGGCCAAGCCGTTACGCAACTGTGCAGGCAATTTGTTTTGCGCAAATGCTGTTGACAACGCGGGTTTCGGGTAGGCATCCCCTGCATCAGCGGTCAACAGCATCAGCGGCGTCTGCGTGTCATGCTTTCGAAACTCCTTGATGACCGTCCAACCGGCCAGGCCGCTGCCCAGCACCAACACGGGTGCGTTGCTCATGGCTTAGACCTCAACCATTTCAAAGTCAGACTTTGACACGCCGCAATCGGGGCATGTCCAATCGGCTGGCACATCGGCCCACAGCGTGCCAGCTGCAATACCGTCTTCGGGTCGACCGGTGGCTTCGTCATAGGTAAAGCCGCAAACAATACAAACATAGGTTCGGTGGGTGTTGCTCATGAAAACTCCTGCGTGATTCGTTAATGATTAAGGGTGAGTATCGCTAAATCCTGTGCTCAGGCTGTGACCAAGGCCAGACGTGCTTTGTAGTGGTTGGCGTGCCGTTCTTCCACGGTGGCCAAAGCCGCAAAGCGTTTTTGAGCTTTTAACAATGTCGCTTTGAACTGTGCCGCGTGAACACGGGACTCTTCGATCTGCTCGTTCATCTCGGCTACTGCTGCCGCGTTGCCCTCGGCCTCGGCAGCTTGTCTGAACGAGGGGTACATCTCTGTGTACTCGTAGGTTTCGCCATCGATGGCGACTTGTAAGGCCTTAGCTGGTGTCATATCCGCTTTGGGGTAGAGCAAATCCAAATGACCGAAAGCGTGGTGCAGCTCCTGCTCGGCGGTTTCCTCAAACGTGCGGGCGGTTTCTTCATCCCCCATGGCGCGTGCAATGCGGGCGAAATAACGGTATTTGGTGTGCGCCATGGACTCGCCAGCAAAAGCGGCTTCAAGATTGGCCATGGTCTTGATCTCGGGGCGTTGGTTGTTGCTCATAAAGACTCCTGTGATTGATGAAATGAATCGGTACAGGAAGAATGATAGAGGCTTTCGATAAATAAAGCCAATTGATATAAGCTAATTGATTGATAGCCTCTATGATGTGAGAGGAGGACGGCTTCAGCCTCGCATCAAAGCTTCAATTTCATCCGCGTCCACAGGCACCGCGCGGCTGATCAACTCGCAGCCGCTGGCCGTGACGATGGCATCGTCTTCAATGCGTATGCCGATGTTCCAAAACTCTTCAGGCACGTCCTTGCCTGGGCGCACGTACAAGCCTGGCTCCAAGGTCAGCACCATACCGGGATGCAAAACCCTGCTCGGGCGCGGTTGCACCATCAGGCCGGTCAACGGATCGGCTTTGGCGGCCTCGGTATTCTTTTCGCCGGGCTCGACATAACTACCGCAATCGTGAACATCCATACCCAGCCAGTGGCTGGTGCGGTGCATGTAAAACGGGAAATAGGCTTTCTTCTCCAGCACATCGTCCAGCGAGCCGTGTTTGTCGTGCGACAACAGGCCCACATCCAGCAAGCCTTGGGCTAAGACTTTCAGTGCTGCGTTGTGTGGGTCGTTAAAACGTGCGCCAGCGCGGGTAGCGTCTGCTGCAGCGTATTGCGCGGCCAGCACAATGTCGTAGAGCCTGCGTTGAGGAGCAGTGAATTTGCCATTCGCAGGGAACGTTCGGGTGATGTCAGACGCATAGCCGTCGAGTTCGCAACCGGCGTCAATCAACACCAGTTCGCCGTCATGCACGGGTGCGGCATCGGCGCGGTAATGCAGCACACAGGCATTGGCACCGGCGGCAACGATGGACGTGTAAGCAGGGAATTGCGAGCCGTGGCGGCGGAACTCGTGCAGCATTTCAGCGTCAAGGTGGTATTCGCGCACATCCTGCCCGTCGCGCAGCATGCGTGCGCTCAATTGCATGGCGCGTACATGGGCAGCGGCGCTGATTTGCGCGGCGCGGCGCATGGCGTCTTGTTCGTGCGCGTCTTTGACCAAACGCATGTCATCCAGCAACACGCACACATCTTGTTGAACCGAGGGACAGGACACGCCCAAGCGAACACGGGCGCGAACTTTGTTTAACCAACCATCGACTTGGGCAGACATTCCATCGTGCGTGGCAAACGGGTACCAGACCGAGGCCTGGTTTTCCAGCAGCTGGGGCAATTGCGCGTCCAAATCGGCCACAGAAAACGCTTGGTTCACCCCTAGCGCGGCTGGCGCGGCTTCAGGACCTAAGCGAATGCCGTCCCAAATTTCACGTTCCAAATCTTTGGGCTGGCAAAACAAAGTGCTGCGTCCGTTGGCCTCTATCACCAACCATGCATGTGGTTCGGAAAATCCGGTGAGGTAATAAAAATAGCTGTCGTGGCGAAACGGAAAATCCGCGTCGCGGTTGCGCACGCGCTCAGGCGCAGTCGGAATCAAAGCGATGCCGCCAGCGCCTAATTGGGCGGCTAAAGCAGCGCGGCGGGTGGAGTAAATGGAAGTCATAGAGCCATTGTAGAAGTCGGTTTTGGCGATTGTCTTTGTGGTTGCTATAAAACCTTTAAAAGACTGTATTCAGTCGACGCATTTCGCTCACTCAATCAAACCCATCAGCTATTTGAAAACCTACTCGGCGCAACTGCTGGCACACATCGCCGCATACCGCGTGCCCTTGGTGATTACCCAAAATGGCGCCGCGCGGGGCGTATCGCAAGAGGAGGCGCTTTATGAGGAAACGTTCAACTGCGCCAATCGCTCCGGCGTTCCCACATCCACCCATAGGCCGCTGTACAACGACGCGGTCACCCAACCCTCGTCCATGGCACGACGCAGTAAGGGAGCCAGCGGCGCTTTGACGGATTGCGGGTTGCCTGCGGGAATGCCACACCGGGCTTCGCTGAAAAATGTTTTTTTGTACAGTGCAATGGTGCTGAAGGTGTAACGCGGTGATTCATCTGAAGCAGAGGATGCACCCGCACCAGTCAATGAACCAGTATTTGCATCCGCAATGTGCTGGGTCGTTGTTGTGGGGCACGGCAGGTTCAAAGCCAATCCCTCGGCGGACAAACCAAAGTCGCCAGCCGGGTTGTGTGCCGGATTGGGCACCAGCCAAAGATGCGCCAATGCATTGCTCGCTTTGAAATTGTCGTAAACCTCCGTAGAAAAATCAAACCCAGGCGCAAACACATCGCCTGCCGCCACCCAAAAAACGTCTTTCAACAAAGGCAGGGCACGCACAATGCCGCCCGCAGTTTCAAGTGCTTCACCTGCACCGCGTCCTTCGTGCGAGTAAAGCAGGCGCATAGGGTGGGTCGAAGCGGTAGTTGCAACAGGCGCAAAAGCCGATGAATATGAAACCAAGTAAGACCCGAAAGCCGGTTCAATCTGATCGCCTAGCCAGCCAGTATTGATCACCACCGATGAAACTCCGGCGCGTGCCAAAGCACGCAACGGATACTGAAGCAACGGCAATCCATGCACTTGAAGCAGTGGTTTAGGGCAGGTGTCGGTGAGCGGGCGCATGCGCTCGCCGCGACCAGCGGCCAAGACCATGGCCTGGGCCGAACCTGTAAAAATGTTTGCGTGCGTGTTCAAAGTCACAGTGCTGCGAGTGTAGCCAGCCACGCCGTTGCTGCAGCCAGCGAATCGGTTTGAATGACTGTTGCCTGTGCTAACCGCTGGTCAAAACCGCTGCTACGGGCCACACAGCCGCACCCAGCCGGTTTGGTTAAAATAATAGGTTCCCCTATTCACACCCCTTTTACGGAGCCTTTCATGGCGAACCACCAACAAATGGCCAGTGCAATTCGTGCATTGGCAATGGACGCGGTACAACTTGCAAATTCCGGTCATCCCGGCGCGCCCATGGGCATGGCGGATATCGCAGTTGCACTCTGGGGCGAACACCTCAAACACAACCCAACCAATCCGCATTGGGCCAACCGAGACCGCTTCGTGCTGTCCAACGGACATGGCTCAATGTTGATATATGCGTTGCTGCACCTTACTGGCTATGACTTGCCGATGAGCGAGTTGAAAAACTTCCGCCAGTTGCACAGCAAAACCGCTGGTCACCCCGAGGTCGGTATCACCCCCGGCGTGGAAACCACCACCGGCCCGCTCGGCCAAGGCATCACCAACGCGGTGGGCATGGCGCTGGCAGAAAAACTGCTGGCTGCCGAATTCAACCGCCCCGACCACGATATCGTTGACCATCACACCTATGTCTTCTTGGGCGACGGCTGCATGATGGAAGGCATCAGCCACGAAGCTTGCGCTTTGGCAGGTGCCTGGAAGCTCAACAAGTTGATTGCGCTTTATGACGACAACGGCATTTCCATCGACGGCAAGGTCACGCCTTGGTTCATCGACGACACACCCGCGCGTTTCAAGGCCTACGGCTGGAACGTCATCACGGTCGATGGCCATGATGTGAATGCGGTGTCTCAAGCCATTGCCAACGCTAAACACAGCGCAGACAAGCCCACCCTCATCGCTTGTAAAACACACATTGGCCAAGGCAGCCCCAATCGGGTCGACACCGCCAAAGCACATGGAGAGCCTTTGGGCGCAGACGAAATCGCGCTGACCCGAGCCGCCATCCATTGGCCGCATGAGCCGTTTCATGTGCCTGCTGATGTGTACGCCGATTGGGACGGCAAGTCCAAAGGCACGCAGCAAGAACAGCATTGGAAGCAGTTGTTCCAAGCGTATGCAACCGCACACCCCGCACTGGCTGCTGAATACAAACGCCGCATGGCAGGGGAGTTACCTTCCAATTTCCACCAAACCGTGGTCGATGCCGTGGTCGCAGCCAATACCAAAGCAGAAACTGTGGCCAGCCGCAAAGCCAGTCAACTGGCGCTTGAAGCCTTGACCGCGGCCATTCCCGAGCTGCTCGGCGGCAGTGCCGACTTGACCGGCTCTAACCTGACCAACACCAAGTCCACACCGAATATGCGTGTCGATCTGGCGGGCCGCGTCGTCAAGGACGAGCATGGCCACGGCGGTCGTCATATCAATTACGGTGTGCGAGAGTTCGGCATGGCTGCCATCATGAATGGCATCACGCTGCACGGCGGCTTCATCCCTTACGGCGGCACATTCCTCACTTTCTCCGACTATTCACGCAATGCCATCCGCATGGCGGCATTGATGAAGCAGCGCGTGGTGCATGTGTTCACCCACGACTCCATCGGTTTGGGCGAAGACGGCCCAACCCACCAATCGATAGAACACGCAGCTTCTTTGCGCTTGATCCCTGGACTGGATGTGTGGCGTCCGGCGGATACCGCAGAGACAACCGTCGCATGGGCAGTGGCATTGCAAAACGCACACCGCCCGACCGCCTTGCTGCTCAGCCGCCAAAACCTGCCATATTTGCCCAAAGGCGACAGCAAGGCCAAAGACGCCAGCGGTCTGGACGCGATCAACAAAGGCGCTTATGTGCTGGCCGAGCCCTCCGAAGTTGGCATGAATAAAAAAGCGCAAGCCGTCATCATCGCCACCGGCTCTGAAGTACAGCTTGCACTCAAAGCGCAGGCTTTGCTGGTTGAACACAAAATTGCTGTACGCGTGGTGTCTATGCCCAGCACCACCACGTTTGACCGCCAAAGCGTGGCGTACAAAACGGCAGTATTGCCAGCCGGAGTGCCGCGCATTGCGGTCGAAATGGGCAGCACCGACGGTTGGTGGAAATACGGCGTGTCGGCAGTCGTAGGTATAGACACTTACGGCGAGAGTGCGCCCGCGCCCGTGTTGTTCAAGCATTTCGGCTTCACGCCTGAAAACGTCGCTGACACCGTGCGCAAAGTGTTGCAACGCGGTTGATGTTTCAACGCAGCCTGATGGATGCAGGCTGCGTAGGTTTTATATTGTTTAACTTGTCTACAGAGAAAGATCAGCCATGGCTATCAAAGTAGGTATCAACGGATTCGGTCGCATCGGTCGCATGGTATTTCGTGCCGCTATTCAAAACTTCAACGACATTGAAATCGTTGCCATCAACGATTTGTTGGAGCCAGATTACCTCGCATACATGTTGACGTACGACAGCGTCCATGGCCGCTTCAAAGGTGAGGTGTCGGTTGACAACGGCGTGCTGGTGGTCAATGGCAAAAAAATTCGTCTCACACAAGAGCGTGACCCGGCTGCATTGAAATGGAACGAGGTCGGCGCTGATACCGTGATTGAAGCCACGGGTTTGTTTTTGGACAAACCCACCGCCGAAAAACACCTGGCGGCTGGCGCCAAAAAAGTGTTGTTGTCAGCACCCTCAAAAGACGACACGCCCATGTTTGTTTACGGCGTGAATCACCACACCTACGCCGGACAAACCATCGTCTCTAACGCCTCTTGCACCACCAACTGCTTGGCACCTGTGGCCAAAGTGTTGAATGACAAATGGGGCATCAAGCGTGGTCTGATGACCACGGTGCATGCCGCCACGGCCACACAAAAAACCGTGGACGGTCCATCGAACAACGCTTGGCGCGGTGGCCGCGGTATGTTGGAAAACATCATTCCTTCCAGCACTGGCGCAGCCAAAGCGGTTGGCGTGGTGATTCCGGCATTGAACAAAAAACTCACTGGTATGTCCTTTCGTGTGCCGACCTCCGATGTGTCCGTGGTCGATTTGACGGTGGAGTTGGAAAACCCCGCCAGCTATGCCGAGATTTGCGCTGAAATGAAAGCACAAAGTCAGGGCGCATTGAAAGGCGTGCTGGGCTACACCGAGGACAAAGTCGTGGCCACGGATTTCCGCGGCGAGCCTTGCACCAGTGTGTTTGACGCAGACGCAGGCATTGCTTTGGACAGCACCTTCGTCAAAGTGGTCAGCTGGTATGACAACGAATGGGGTTACTCCAACAAGTGCTTAGAAATGGTGCGCGTGATTGCCAAGTAATCAGGTCAATCTCATCACCCAAGCGCCCTGCGGGGCGTTTTTTGTTGGCGCGTGTGGTGATGCGTGCCAAGTGAACTGACAGCGTGACATCAAAGGCTAACATCCATCCATGGATTCAGTGATTTCAAATTTCAAAGCGCATATCCGTCAAGCCGCTGCTGATGGATTAGTCTTACGCATACAAGGCGGCGGCACCAAGCATTTTTACGGTGAGCACAACCCTTCCCATGCCGTGCTGGACACACGCGCCTACACTGGCGTGGTCAGTTACGAGCCCAGCGAGTTGGTGGTGACAGCGCGATGCGCAACACCACTGGCAGAACTTGAGCAACTGCTGTCTACCCAAGGTCAATGTCTGGCTTATGAGCCGCCACATTTTGGCGCAGCTGCGACCGTCGGCGGCATGGTGGCCTCTGGGCTGGCCGGACCGTCGCGCGCCACTGTCGGTGGTGTGCGTGACCATGTGCTGGGCGTCAAGATGATCAACGGCTTAGGCGAAGAACTGACCTTTGGCGGTCAGGTCATGAAAAACGTCGCTGGCTATGACGTGTCGCGTTTGCTTGCAGGAAGCATGGGCACCTTGGGGGTGATCACTGAGGTGTCGCTCAAAGTGTTACCAAGCGCACCAGCGGAAGCCACGCTGGCCTGTCAACTGTCGCAGCTTGACGCTTTGAACCAATTGCATCGTTGGGGCGCGCAGGCGCTGCCGCTGAATGCAAGCACTTGGTTGAATGACCTCACCGACACGGCCAACAACGGTGTGTTGTTCGTGCGATTGCGCGGCGCGGTTGCTGCCGTCGAAGCCGCTTGTCCGCGCATGATCGCCGAGGTGCAGGCCTTGGGTGGTCAGGCCAGACGCATGGAACAACTTCCAGCGGCAGAGGATTGGCAGGCTGGGCGAGAACAAACCCATTCTTTTTTCAAGGCAGCATCATCTGAACACTGTTTGTGGCGTTTGAGTGTGCCGCCGACCACGCCGGTGCTGGATCTGCCCTACGCCATGTATATCGAATGGCACGGCGGTTTGCGCTGGTGCTGGGCGCCTGTGTCTGCGGCGTCACAGTTGCGTCAGGCCGCTCGCCAGGCTGGCGGTCATACCACCTTGTTCCGACGAGGCTTGGGCGTTGGTGATGATGTGCCTGTATTCACGGAATTGCCCGCGGTACAACTGCGTATTCAGCGCGATTTACAAAAACAGTTTGATCCACACGCTGTGTTTAACACGGCACGACTTGGTATTTAATTGATGCAAACCCAACTCTCCCCCGAATACCAGCACACCGCCGATGGCCTAGAAGCTGAAGCCATATTGCGCAAATGTGTGCATTGCGGATTTTGTACCGCGACTTGTCCGACCTACCAACTTCTCGGTGACGAGCTAGATGGCCCGCGAGGACGCATTTACCTGATCAAACAAGTGCTTGAAGGTGCAACGCCGACACGCGATACACAGTTGCACTTAGACCGCTGTTTGACCTGCCGCAACTGCGAAACGACTTGTCCCAGCGGCGTTCAATATGGCCACCTGGTGGACATCGGTCGCAAGCTGGTCGATGACAAAGTGCCGCGCCCTGCCAGCGAACAAGCGGTACGTTGGGCTTTGAAAGAGGGTTTGAATTCACCGCTGTTTGCGCCGGCCATGAAGTTGGGTCAAGCCGTGCGCGGTTTGTTGCCTGGTTCCCTCAAAGCCAAGGTACCCGAAGCGCGTAGCGCAGGTCTTTGGCCGACGCAAAACCATGCACGGCAAGTCTTGATGCTGGCTGGGTGTGTGCAACCGTCTATGAGCCCAAACATCAACAGTGCGACTGCGCGGGTGCTGGACGCTTGCGGCATTCAAACCTTGGTTGAGCCGCTGGCTGGTTGCTGTGGCGGCGTCAAATTTCATTTGAACGACCAAGACGGCGCCTTGGTGCAAATGAAAAACAACATCGATGCCTGGTGGCCACATGTCAGCCAGGGCGTGGAGGCGATTGTGATGAACGCCTCAGGCTGCGGCGTTACCGTCAAAGACTATGGCCATATTTTGCGCAACGATGCAGCTTACGCAGACAAGGCCAAACGCATCAGTGCATTGACCAAAGACCTGAGCGAACTGCTCCCGGATTTGGTGCCTGCATTGAAACAGCGTATGCCAGCGCAGTCTGCCCAATCATTAGGGCTGATGGCGTTTCACCCGCCCTGTACGCTACAACACGGACAGCAACTCAAAGGCGGCGTGGAAAGCCATTTGAACGCGCTTGGGTTCAAACTGCAAGTCGCCTCCAACGAAGCGCATTTGTGCTGCGGCTCGGCTGGCACTTACAGCGTGCTGCAACCGGCCATGGCCACCCAGCTGCGCGACCGCAAGCTCGGCAACCTTCAGGAGATGCGTCCGCAAGCCATTCTGAGTGCCAACATAGGTTGCATCACGCATTTACAAAGTGGCACGCAAGTGCCGGTCAGGCACTGGGTAGAAATAGTGGATGAAGCGATGTTTACGGCTGCGGCGCATTCAACCGTTGCATAAATGCCGGGGACAGCAGCAATTGCTCTTCGATAAGGGCACACAGTTTGGGGCGCTCAAACGGTTTGAGCACCATGGCATTGACGCCCACATCCAGACAGCGTTGATGGTCATCGGCATTCACGTTGGCGGTGAGTGCCAGCACAGGTACGTCACGTTGTGGCACAGGCCATTGCGTGCGCAAACGTCGTGTGGCCTCAATACCATCCATCACCGGCATCAGCATGTCCATCAGTACGAGATCAAAGCTTTGTTTGCTCAATGCGTCCAACGCCTCTTGGCCATTGCCAGCCTGTTGCAAAAAGGCATGGGGCCAGTGAGAGTTCACCACTTGGCAAGCCAATAAACGGTTGACCGCGCTGTCGTCGACCACCAGAAAACGGACGTTGAATGATTGAAGACGGGTGATGCCGGTGTCATCCTCGATAGACGGTGAAGTCTGTTCTGCGCTGACCATTGGCAGCGCAAACCAGAACCGCGAGCCTTGGCCCTGCTGGCTTTGCACGCCGATTTGTCCGCCCAACAACTGAACCAAATGGCGACTGATGGACAAGCCCAATCCATTGCCGCCATAAACGCTTGCTGTGTCGTTGCTCGCCTGTTCAAAGCGTTCGAAAATTTTGTCAATTCTTTCGCTGGGGATACCGATGCCAGTGTCTGTGACAGAAAACAACAACTGATTGTCTTGGCATTCAACGCTTAAGCTGACCGTCCCCTGGTGGGTGAATTTGATGGCGTTACCCAATAAATTAACCAGAATTTGCATCAAACGGTGCCGGTCTGATTGAACAAAAACCGGTAGGTTGGGGCCGGTCTGCAGCGTGTAGAGGATATTCATGCTGTTGACCCGTTGCAAAAACAAATTGAATGCAGCGCGAACGGTGACCATCAATTCAAACGGCTCATGTTGCACTTTCAATTGCCCGCTTTGCAGCAATGAAAAATCCAGTACATCATTGATGACGGTCATTAAATGGTCGCTGGACTGCTTCACCAACTCGGCCAATTCCAGCGCCCTTGGCAGGTCTTTGACATCTTGTCTCAGCAAATCGCTAAAGCCGATGATGGCGTTCATCGGTGTGCGCAATTCATGGCTCAGCAAGGCAATGAAATTATTTTTGACCACTTGAGCGCGCATCAGTTCGGTACGCGACTGCAACAAATTGGCTTGTCGTTTCGCACTCAGGCGCAGCGTGCGCACATACAGGCGTTCGTAGATCAATGGCAAGGACAAAAGAAAAATACTGATGGCCACATTGTTCCAAGCGTTGAGTCGCAGTAACTGAGGCGGCGCCACATAAAAAGGCGAAATCCAAGCTTGCCAACTGCTGAGCGCTAAACCACCCAAGCAAAGCAAATACACCGTCATCCAGAAAATACCCGCACGCACGCTGAGCAAAACCAAGGGAATCAAGGGCGCCATGACCAGCCAATTGAGGGCATTGGAAAACATGCCGCCGGTCAAGATGGCTTCGCGTAGCAAGTGAAAAACGCCGTAGCCGATGGCGGCATTGAGCGTCCAGTGCAACGGCAAACCCAACACAAACATAAACATAAATAGGCAAATGACCAGACCCAACACATAGGTGTTGAATTGGCCGACCGGGTCGGGTGTCTGGCTGGCAATGATGAAATTCATCAAGGCCAGACAAAAAGTAAAGCCTATATAAAACTGTGATTTGGTGTCATGCCAACGCGACATCACGTGCGATCGATACGATTGCCACAGGGTCTTGTTTGTTTCAGCCATGCAAGCTCCTTGCGTCATGCACCAACCGCTCGACCGACGTTTGCAGCAAAGCTTTGCTCAGGGGTTTAACCAACACATCGTTCATTCCTGCCGCCAGGCATTCATCATGGTCATGTGGGTGGCTGCTGGCGGTCAAGCCAATCACGACCAGCTTCTCCAGAACAGGGTTCTGCATGGCGCGAATGGTGCGTGTGGCTTGCAAGCCATTCATCTGCGGCATCATCAAATCCATCAATATGGCATCCACCTTGTGGTTTTCCACATACATCAGACATGATTGAGCGCTGGAGACACAATGCAACGAAGCCTGCGGCCACAATTGAGCGCACATCAGACTGGCTACTTTTAAGTTCATGGCGTTGTCATCCACCAGCAACAGCGACAGCGGTTGCTTTTGCAGCGCAATGCCGCGGTCAGTGACGGCTGCGTTGTGCGCAGGTGCATCACAAACCAGCAAGGGGATGCGAAACCAAAAATAGGCGCCATGTCCCGGCTGACTGCGCAAGCCAATCTGTCCACCAAACAAATCAATCAAGCCCTTGCAAATGGCCAGGCCCAAGCCTGCACCACCGAATTCGATATGGGTTTGTTGGTCAGCGTGTTCGAAGCGGTTGAAGATGAAAGATTGCAACTCTGGTGCAATACCTACGCCGGTATCGATCACTTCAAACAACACATGGTCCTGATCCTTACTCACTTGCAGCCGGACTTCGCCGTTCTGGGTAAATTTGAACGCGTTATCAATCAAATGACACAGCACATCCTTGATTCGCAAGGCATCGGTCATCAACCATGCGGGCAATTCAGGGCTCAGACTGGCATGAAAACGCACGGGGTCGTTGGCCGGTCGCTTGTACTTTTCCATACACTGAGTGAACGCGTCGGGAAAGTAGGTGGGCGTTAATTTCAATGGCAGGCGACCCGCCTGGATTTGAGAAAAATCCAGAATTTGATTCACCAGTGTGAGCAAGCGCTCGGTAGACGAGCGAATCAAGTCCAGTGTTTGCAGACTTTTTTTCTCGGCGGTTAATTCGGCACGAATCACGTCATTGAAGCCCAGAATGGCATTCATGGGCGTGCGCAACTCGTGACCGACCGAAGCCAGAAATTGGTCTTTGTAGGACTCTGCTTGCAACAGGGCGGTTCGGTTGGCGCTCAACTCGATGTTGCGCTGGGTGATTTCACTTAACTGGTGGTTGTAAATACGCAGGTACACCATCAATCCACCAAACAAACTGATGGCAGTGAACACGTAATTACCCAGCGACCACCATAGATGTTTCTGGCTATACACATAGCTGACGGGCAGCCAACCGTTTTCTGTCAACGGCACCAGGATCAGTAACGACAATTGAACCACCCCGATCCACACCAATGAATCGCGCCAGCCCAGTAAAAACATGGCGGGCACCGGCAGAATCATGAGCCAGATGATGGATGAAGAGAACAAGCCGCCAGAGACCCACACGCAATACATCACCAGCAGGTAAGACTGGATCAACAACATGTGAGTGGCCAGTTTCATTGACCAGTGAAAAACACGATAAGCCAGTCCGCTCAGGCAAACCCCAGTCAAAGCTAACCAGAACGCATGTTTGAACGCAAACGGTTCAGACAGCAATAAAAACACCACCAAATTGGCCAAAATGACGAAAAAAAACAGGACAAAAACACTCTCAAGCTGGTTAAACGCCATGTTCCAGCCAGCCCCAAACAACCTTAATAGGCGGCTGCGAAGTCTGGTGGTGGCGGACATGGTTAAGACAAGGTCAGTGCTTGTTCTATGTCGGATGCCAATGCCGCAGGTTTGTCCAGTGAAGCGAAACGTTTAATGACTTGACCATCACGTCCGACCAGAAATTTGGTGAAATTCCATTTGATGCCTTCGCTGCCCAACACGCCTGGTGCTTGTTGTTTCAGCCATTGAAACAAGGGGTGGGCCTGGTTGCCATTGACGTCAATCTTCTCCATCATGGCAAAGCTCACGCCATAGTTTTTTTGACAAAACGCACCGATCTCGGCATTGCTGCCCGGGTCTTGTGCGCCGAACTGGTTGCACGGAAAGCCCAGCACCACCAGGCCTTTATCGGCATAGGTTTGGTGCAATTGCTCCAGCCCGCTGAACTGGGGTGTGAAACCACAAGCGCTGGCGGTGTTGATGATCAACAGCACCTTGCCCCGATGGTCAGACAGATGCACTGTCTGGCCGTTGATGTCATTGGCTTGAAAATCGTAAAGGGAAGCGGCGTTCATTCGGACTCCTTGGTGTGAGCTTGCATTGTCGCCAAAATAGCAGCAAAAACAATCATTAACCCACCCATGAGTTTGCGTAAGCTCAACTCAGACACGCCCATGAACACAGACGAAGCCGTGGCAAACACAATCTCTGACAACATGACCAAGGCGGTGGTGTGAGCTGGCAATCGGGCTGCGCCGTATTGCAAACTGAGGTTGGAAAATAGCAGGCACAAGGACAAACCCAGGGCAAATGGCCACCAACTGACATCGGTTGGCAGGCTCACCAGACCAAGGGGCGCCAAAGCTGCCGCTGCCACTGCCGTGATGCACATACCGCCGCCAAACATCGCAGCCATGCGATCGCTCTCGGGCAAATAGGCCAATTTGCGCAACATGGCGTTGTTCAGCGCAAAGCTGGCGCCGCCCAACAAGGCCAAGTAATCCATGGCGCCGCTGGGCCATGGCCAAGGTGTCTCTGGCGTCTTGAGCACCAAGGCCACGCCGCACAGCGCCAGCAGCAGACGCAGCATCGCCATGCGATGGGGTTTTTCATCTAAGAGCCACCAGGCAAACAATACCGACCATGCAGGCATGGTGTAGAACAGCAGCACCACCCGCACCACATCACCCTGCGTGACCGCCCAATTAAAGCCCAAGTTGGTCAGGCCGGAGCCTAGAAATAACCACCAGAGTTGCGGGTGCTGACGCAGGCTGCGAAACCATTGCGGGCGCAGCATGCAAATGAAGGCAAATGACAAGCCATACATCAAAGAGGTGGCCCACAGGGGATGTAATCCCCGCCATTGCATTTCGCGCAATGGCCACCAGCACACACCAAACACCAAGGCATTGGCCACCAAGCCCAACACCGGACCTAGGGTGGACTTCGTCATGCATCAGTGCCCAGGATCCTGGCGGGCAATCTCCATCAAGCGAGCGACTTCCTGCGCGTGATGTAAGCAGTTGCTGGCATGCCAACGTTGTATCAGCCACATATTGCCGGCGACAAACAAGCCAAAGCAGACGATGGCAGCAAAAGCGCTCAGCCCCATGCCTGTGGCCAGCGCGTAAAGTCCACCCAAAGCGAGTATGCAGGCTTGCTCATTGAAATTTTGTACCGCAATCGAACGCCCGGCACCCATCAAATTGTGCCCGCGATGCTGCAATAAGGCATTCATAGGAACCACCAAAAACCCGCCCAGACCACCCAACAGTATGAAGAAAGGCGCTGCAATCCAGACGTTGCTGATGAAATTCATCACCAAAATCAACAAGCCCATGGCGATACCCAGTGTCATGACGCGAGGTGCGTCCACCAGTTTCATGCGAACCGATGCAATCACAGCACCTGCCGCGGTGCCGATGGCGACCACCCCCACCAGTGAAGAGGCTTGGGTGGTGGAGTAGCCCAATGCCACTGCGCTCCAGGCCAGCACGATGTAGCGCAAATTGCCACTGGCGCCCCAAAACAAAGTGGTGGTGGCCAAAGAAATTTGACCCAGTTTGTCGG
The DNA here is from genome assembly GCF_046052765.1 of Limnohabitans sp. Classification (GTDB taxonomy): domain Bacteria; phylum Pseudomonadota; class Gammaproteobacteria; order Burkholderiales; family Burkholderiaceae_C; genus Limnohabitans. Next base: position 35,873 of record NZ_JAVLFQ010000051.1, read on the forward strand.
TCCACAACAGCTTGTTGCAGCGCCAGAAGTCGGGCACCAGCGCCAACAGGTTGAAGACCAGACCGTGTTCTTTTTGGCTGTGCAAAGGAACCAAGGTCACGCCGGTTTCGGGTATGCGGGTATTGAACCAGGCCGCCAGCACGTACAAAAAAACAATCAGACTGATGGCGGCTTCGGGCGGGGTGTCTATGCCTGTGTCGATGAAGGGTACATCCACACTGAGTAACAGACCAGAGACCATGGGCCCGACCAATTGGCCGCCGATCAGCACCCCCAAGATGATGGAGCCTATCGTCAGCCCTTCGATCCAGCCATTGGCTTTGACCAACATGGAAGGCGGCAACAGTTCGGTGAGGATGCCGTACTTGGCGGGCGAGTAGGCGGCCGCACCCAGACCCACAATCGCGTAAGAGATCAACGGGTGCGAGCCAAACAACATCATCAAACAACCCACAACCTTGATGCCGTTGCTCACAAACATGACCTGCCCCTTGGGGCGCGAATCGGCAAATGCGCCCACAAACGGTGCCAGCACCACATAAAACAAAGCGAACATAGGCACCAGTGCGGCGCGTTGCCACTCGGCACCGCCCGAGGCTTTGAGCAATTCAACCGCTGCGACAAACAAGGCGTTGTCTGCCAGCGAGCTGAAAAACTGCGCCGCCATGATGGTGTAAAAACCGCGTTTCATGAATGAAAAGGCCAGTTAAATAAGCGGTAGAAGAGAGTCACAAAGTTGTCAATATTCAAGATGCAGGCCTTGTAGCCCGTGGGTTATATCACGCCGATAGAGGGCCTGTCAGCCCTGCGACAATCTCCCGCATGCCACGTCCCATCCATGCCTACATTCACACCGATGCGCTGCGCCACAACCTGCTGCGCTTGCGTCAATCGTGTGCAGATGCGCGCGTATGGGCGGTGGTCAAGGCCAACGCCTATGGCCACGGTCTGGCGCATGTGTTTGAAGGCCTGCGTGGCGCTGACGGCTTTGCGTTGCTTGACTTGAATGAGGCGCAATGCCTGCGCGAACTAGGTTGGCGAGGTCCGATATTGCTGCTCGAGGGCGTGTTCGAACAACGCGATCTGGAAACCTGTTCACGGCTGGATTTGTGGCATGTGGTGCACCATGAAGCACAGATTGACATGCTCAGCAAACACAAGACCCAAGTGCCGCAACGCGTATTCTTAAAAATGAATTCTGGCATGAACCGTCTGGGTTTCATGCCGCAGGCCTTCCGTTCGGCATGGGTGCGTTTGAATGCATTACCGCAAGTCGATGAAATCTCGCTCATGACGCACTTCGCTCACGCCGACGAGGTGCTTGGTGTGGATCAGCAGCTGCAAGTGTTTCAACAGCACAGCGGGGACTTGCCGGGTGAGCGCAGCCTTGCCAACAGCGCGGCGGTATTGCGCCATGGCGCACGAGACGACGTGACTGCCGATTGGGTACGCACAGGCATTGCGCTGTACGGCAGTTCGCCAGACCATGGTTTGCATGATGCAGCGCATTGGGGTTTACAACCGGCCATGAGTTTGCGCAGTCAACTCGTCAGTGTGCAGCCACTCAAAGCGGGTGAGACGGTGGGTTATGGCGGTGTGTTTACCGCGCCGCACGACATGACGGTGGGTGTTGTCGCTTGCGGGTACGCAGATGGGTATCCGCGCCATGCACCTACGGGTACGCCGGTGTTGGTCGACGGGATGCGAACCCGCACACTCGGGCGGGTCAGCATGGACATGTTGTGTGTCGACGTGACAGATGTGCCGGCCGCTGGCTTTGGAACCGATGTGACATTGTGGGGCAGTGCTTCCAGCGGACAGGTACTGTGTATCGATGAAGTGGCGAAGGCGGCAGGCACGGTGGGTTATGAACTGATGTGTGCATTGGCGGCGAGAGTGCCTGTCACTGTTGCCTAGGCTGACCTATCCGGCAGTAATGGGTAACTGACCCCAATTAACTCATCAATGCTTCAGCCTGCTGCGTGATCCGCTCAATCAACACTGCTGCGGACGGTGCATCATGCAACAAACCCACGGCCTCGCCCACCGTCACATGGGCGCGTTCAAAGTCCTGCGCTGCCACACCTGCTTCGTAGTCTGCGCGGGCAGCCTCTGGCGCAGCACGCAATGCATCCGTGCGCGACTCCCATTGCCGGTGTAAACGGTTACGCAAAGCGCGAAAGTCAAACTCGGGCGGCCAGTTTTTTCGCCTCAATACATCAAACACTGAAGAGCGTGCGGTATCGTCCCCGTTCGCAGTCAATGCCGCCGTCACGGCGCCAGCCGTTGCCAGGCTTTCGGCACTCGCCCACAGCCGCGTGCCCATCAATACACCGTCAGCACCCAGCATCAAAGAAGCAGCAAGACCGCGCCCGTCGGCAATGCCTCCTGCCGCCAGCAGCAATGTTGAAGCGGATTCGCGAGCCAGCGCATCTGCTATTTCAGGCACCAGCGTGAAGGTTGCGCGCGCTTGTAAGCTGTTCATGCCGTGTCCACCGGCTTCCGCACCTTGTGCCACGATCATCGCCGCGCCGGCTTCTAAACAAACCGGCAATTGCTCTAGCCGTTGAATTTGACAAATCAAAGGTATGCCGCGTTTGGCTATTCGCGCCGCAAAGGGACGCGGGTCGCCGAATGACAGCATCAATGCAGCGGGCTGGTGTGGCTGATCAAGCAACCAGTCCAATGCGCTCGTATCCTCGTCCAATTTCCATGCAATGAATCCGCAGCCCAGACGGGCTAAAGCATCTTCATCCTCCTGCAAATGTTGGATAGCAAGTGAATGCTCTGTTTGCAGCCAACTCAATTCGCCATAACCACCGCCTAGCAAACCCAAAGCGCCAGCGCGGGCACATGTGGCCGACAGTGCACCGCCTGTTGCAAGTGCCATGGGTGCAAGCGCAATAGGTGTGGTGAGCTTGAAAGCAGTCGTGAAACGTGTTTGCATCAAAAAATAATCAGTGGTCGATTGGTGGGCGTAAACACCGAGTGTTCAATCCACCAAAGCCTGCGCCACCAACGCTTTGAGCATGCGCCGGTAATGCGCCCGCAACGGACTGGGTGACTGGGTCATGTACACCGTGCAAATGTGTTCTTTCGGATCGGCCCAGAAATACGTGCCCGCATAACCTGCCCACATGAATTCACCCGCGCTGCCGTGCACCGGCGCCATGCCATCTGCTTGCCGCACCAGAAAACCCAGACCAAAGGTATAGCCTGGCGAGCCGAGCAGCAACTGACCGGGGTTGATGGGCGTGGCAATGGCTGACCCCAAATGGTCTGCCGTCATCAATTGCACCGTGGAGCGCGACAGAATCCGTGCACCATCGAGTTGACCGCCATTCAATAGCGCCTCACAAAACCGCAAATAGTCGGCTGCGGTGCTGACACCGCCAGCGCCGCCTGAGTCATTGCCGGGTGGCTGGCTGATATCGATCAATTTATTGGCCAAGCCAGTCATCGGGTCATTGGCAAACGCTTCAGCGACGCGTGAAGCTTTGGACGCCGGTACATCAAAGCCGGTATCGTTCATCTTCAAGGGTTTGAACAAACGTTGCTGCATGAACTCGTTCAAACGTTGACCAGTGACCGCTTCTATCACGCGCCCTTGGATATCTACTGACATGCTGTATTCCCAAGTGGTGCCGGGTTGTTGTGCCAGCGGTGCTTTGCCAATGCGCTCGGCCATGTCGGCGCCGCTGATGTTGCGCGCATCAAAGTCGCGTGCAGTGCTGTAAATACCAGCATCTGTGTAAGCCTGTTTCACCAAGGTGTTTTTGGTCAATTCACCATAAGCCAGACCGGAAGTGTGACGCAGCAAGTCATGGATGGTCGGTTCTTTGTGGGCAGGCACCAGTTTGAAATTCACACCGTTGTATGGCTGCTCCAGTGTGGCCACACTCACCATGGGATTTTTGAATGAAGGTAAATATTTAGACACGGGGTCGGTGAGTTGCACCTTGCCGTCTTCGACCAGCATCATCAAGGCCACCGACACCATGGGCTTGGTCATCGAATAAATGCGAAACACCGAATCGGTTTGCATAGGCGCATTGGCCGCGTTGTTCAAACCGCCATAGGCTTTGCTAAACACCAGTTTGCCTTTGCGCGCCACCATCACCACCGCACCGGGCAGACGCTTGCTGTCGATTTCGGCTTGCATGGCGGTATGGATTTTGTCTAGGCGCTGGCTGGACATGCCGACCGATTCGGGGCTGGCCACCGGCAAGGCTTGCGACCATGAGAGCCCGGCATGAAGCAATGCAGCTACACCTAGCAGCGACCATAGGCGCCACGCGGGCGCAGCTTTATCCGAGGTGGCGGCTGAACGAGACAACACAGCGCGGCAAAAGGGGTTCACATCAAACACGGTCAATCTCCTGAAGCATGAAAACGACTGGCCAACCACACCAGCAACAACACCGGCACACCCAATAAAGCGGTGCCGGTGAAAAACCAGGCATAACCTGCAGCGTCCACCGCCACGCCCGAAAAACCGGCTAAAAATTTCGGTCCGAGCAGCATCAACGAACTGAACAAAGCATACTGCGTGGCCGAGTACTGTACGTTGGTGAGAGATGACAAATAGGCGATGAAAGCCGCAGACGCGATGCCACTGCCCAAATTGTCAGCAGACACCACCGCAATCAAAGCATACACATCATGTCCGTGTAATGCCAGCCAAGCAAACAGCAGGTTGGTCGCGGCACTCAACACCGCACCGATCATCAACACCTTCATCACACCCCAGCGCAGCACCATGGCGCCGCCAATGAACGCGCCCACCAGCGTCATCACCACGCCATACAGTTTGGTGACAGTCGCTACTTCTTCCTTGGTGTAACCCATGTCTACATAAAACGGGTTGGCCATGATGCCCATGACAATGTCGCTGATACGGTAAGTGCCTATCAAAGCCAGTAGCAACACCGCATGCCAGCGGTAGCGCTTCACAAATTCGGCAAACGGCGCGATCACCGCGACTTGCAACCATTCGCGCAAACTGTGCGCCGGCGGCAAATCCACGTGCGCCGGCTCTTTGGAAAACAACACGGTGACCATGCCGACAGCCATAGACACAGCCATAGCGGCATAGGCCACGGCCCACGCTTGGTCTTGGTAGGTTCCTGCTGGCAAGCCGCCGCTTTCAGCGCGTGCCGCAATCCAAAACACACCGGCACCCGCCCAAATCATGGCCAAACGGTAACCGGTTTGGTAGCTGGCAGCCAGCACCGCTTGCAACCGCGCCTGCGCGGACTCGATGCGAAACGCGTCCAGCGCAATATCTTGCGTGGCTGAACCGAAAGCGGTCAACAACGCAAAACCCACCAAAGGTGTCAAAGAGACTTGCGGATTGCTCAACGCCATGCCTGACAATCCTGCTACCACGCAGCATTGCGCCAGCAGCAACCAACTGCGGCGACGCCCCAACAAGGCCGTCAATACCGGCAAAGGCATGCGGTCTACCCATGGCGCCCAAGCCCATTTGAATCCATAGGCCAAACCCACCCAACTTAAAAAACCGATGGTGGCGCGGTCAATACCGGCTTCTCGCAACCTAAAACTCAGCGTGCCCAGCACCAGCAACAAGGGCAAACCAGCGGCAAAACCCAGCGCCAGCATGCGCAAGCTGTGGGGACTGAGGTAAATCAGCATGGAATCCACCCAGCGCAATGGCGAAGGCTTGACAGTTGAGGTATCGTTCATACCTTGTATTGTGATGCGACTCTCAAATTCAGAACCCATGCTCTCTAAACGACAATTCATCTACCACTGTGCAGGCTGTGCGCTGGGCTTGTCAGCGACTTCCTTGCTGGCGCGCGAAGGCGTAGAGGTTGGCAACACCTCGGGCTTCACCAAGCTGGTTCCCGCCGCCCAAGTCGAAGGCTCTGCCACCCAGCAATATGCGCAACTCCTCAAGCAAGCCAAGGACAAAAACGCACTCGCACCTGATGACCATCCCGAAGTGCTCCGCTTGCGTGCGATCGCGCAAAAGCTGATTCCCTTCAGCTACGAGTGGAACCCCCGCGCCAAAGACTGGAAGTGGGAAATCAACCTGATCGGCTCGGCACAAATCAATGCGTTTTGCATGCCGGGCGGCAAGATCGCTTTTTTCCATGGCATCTTGGACAAACTGCAACTCTCAGATGATGAAGTGGCCATGGTCATGGGCCATGAAATCGCACACGCATTGCGCGAACACGCACGCGAGCGCATGGGCAAGAGCGAAGCCACCAATGTATTGGCGACGATTGGCAGCGCTTTGGCCTCTGCGTATTTCAAAGTCGATCCCAACCTGACCGACGCCGTGGCCAAACAAGGGGCGAATTTACTGACCTTGAAATTCAGCCGTGAAGACGAAACCGAAGCAGACTTGGTCGGCATGGAGTTGGCTGCGCGAGCTGGCTACGACCCGCGCTCGGGCGTCACGCTTTGGCAAAAAATGAGTGCGGCCAACAAGGGTGCGCCGCCGCAATGGCTGAGTACCCACCCATCGGGCGCCACCCGCATCAAAGAAATCGAAACCAATCTGCCCAAGGTCATGCCCTTGTATGAAAAATCAGCGCAAGCCAAACCATAGTTATTCAAACAGCCTTTATAGGGCGCACACATGATCTCAAGGAATCACATGAAACACACATTGCTGGCCTGGTGCTTGGCGGCGCTTGGTTTGAACGCCAACGCACAAAACATCGACTTCGTCACGCCCAAAGACGGCGACACCGTAACTTCCCCGTTCATGCTGAAGTTTGCGGTCAAAGGCATGGAGGTGTCGCCCGCCGGTGAAATCAAACCTGGCACCGGGCATCACCATGTGTTGATCGACACCGATGCGGTGCCGGAAAACCAAGTCATTGCGATGGACGCGCAACACAAGCATTTCGGTAAAGGCCAAACCGAAACCGAGTTGACTTTGCCGCCCGGCGAACACGTTTTGAGTCTGCAATTTGCAGATGGTGCACACCGCTCCTACGGTGAGGCCTACCGCAAGACGATTCGCGTCACAGTGAAATAAAAGCACTCGACGCCTTAGTTAAAACGCCCCAGCCAATCGAGCAGCAAAGCGTTCACCGCCGCGCTTTGTTCGCGCTGTAAAAAGTGTCCCGCGTTCGGTACTTCGCGGTATTCATAAGGCCCGCCAAAACAAGCCGCTTGCTCGCGCATCAGCTCGGCACGCATATCTTCCGCGCCGCACAAAGCCAAGGTTGGAACCGTGATGGCGTGCTGCATGGCCGCGCGCAGTGTGTGCAAGGCCGGGTCGGCTTTGGCTGGGTCGAACATGGCGCGGTAATAGGCCATCGCGGTGGTCAACACGCCCGGTTGACGCAGGCATTGTTTGACCTGTGCAATGTGTTCGCCGTCCTCATAACCCGGTGCCGACCAGTACTGCCACAGGTAGTCAATGAACGCCATGTCGTTCTCAAGCAAAGCCTGCTCGGGCAATGCCGCTTGCTGAAAAAACCACCAGTGGAATGAACGCTGAATATGTTTGGGCACCAACAAATAGTTGTTGACGATGTGCGGATGCGGCACCGCCATCAACACCGCGCTGTGCAACAAATCGGGGCGGGCGGCACACAGCGCATAGCCGATGATGGCGCCCCAGTCTTGGCCGATGTAATGCAGTTTCTCGCCGGGTGTTATGGCTTCAATCAAACCCGAGAAGCCATGCACCAGACTGGCTTTGTCAAAGTAGGCGTTCTCGGCCACGCGCGAGGGCAAGTAGCCGGGCAAGTAAGGCGCGATGACCCGGTAGCCCGCCTGCGTGAGCGCCTCTATTTGCGCCCACCATGACTGCGGAATGTCCGGAAAGCCGTGCACCAGCAACAGCAAGGGACCGCTGCCTTGGGCGAGGCACACAAAGTCGACGCCGTTGGCGTGAATGTGCAACTCTTCTTGCATCTCAGGTGCCGCCGACATAGGGGTTGCTGCGGCGCTCGCGCCCGAACGTGCTCTCCGGGCCGTGTCCGGGAATGAACACTGTGTCGTCGCCCATGGGCCACAGGCGCTGCGTGATGCTGTCTATCAAATGCTGGTGATTGCCTTGAGGGAAATCGGTGCGGCCAATACTGCCTGCGAACAGCACATCGCCGACGAATGCGCGGTTCATCTCCGCCGAATAAAACACCACATGGCCTGGCGTGTGTCCTGGGCAATGCCGCACCGACAAGCTGTGTTTACCCAGCGTGACCGTGTCGCCATCGGCCAGCCAGCGCGTGGGCTTGAAAGGACGTGCAGGCGGAAAACCGTAAGTGGACGCGGCCAAGGGCAAACCGTCTATCCAAAACTGATCGCCCGGGTGCGGCCCGATGATGGGCAAATGCAACTGCTCGGCCAGATCAGCCGTGGCACCCGCATGGTCTAAGTGCGCGTGGGTGATCCAGATGTATTTCAGAGTGATGCCCAACTGCTTGCAAGCGGAGAGCAACATGTCTACATCGCCGCCCGGGTCGATGACGGCAGCGGTCATGCCCTCGTCCTCCCAGACCAAAGAACAGTTTTGTTGGAAGGCGGTGACGGGGATGGTTTCGTAGTGGAGCATGGCGTACGAGGAGCTGTTTGGTTAGAGTTTAGGACTTGTGGAAATAGTTTCAAGCTTGAGTAAATGCTTGCCCGGCAGGCAAGTAAAAGTTCGCGCCGACAAAAGCCGTATTTTCCTCTCGCATTGTCACGTCATTGGTCACGTTGAATAAATGAGAACCTGACCATTGACGAATAACCAAGTTGAATTTAACATTGTTGTAACAGGAGCAGAAATGGAAATTGCAATTCGCAACATAGGCAATAGCAAAGGGGTAGTGCTTCCCAAGCCATTGCTTGCCCAAGCGGGATTGGAAGGAGAGTCCACCGCGTTGGTTCAGATCGAGAACGGCTCTATCGTCCTTTCCAAATCAAGTAAACCACTGCGTGCCGGTTGGGCCGAGGCTGCGGCTGTAGTCTCTGCACAAGGTGAGGACGACTTACTGATGGGTGAATTTGGCAATGCAGATGATGCGGAGTTGCGCTGGTGAAGCGCGGCGAGATTTGGCTGGTCAACCTTGACCCCACGATAGGTTCTGAAATCAAAAAGACACGCCCGTGTGTCATCGTGTCACCACCCGAATTGAACCAATATCTTCGAACCGTGATGATGGCACCCATGACTTCAAAAGGCTTTGCAGCTCCTTTTCGCGTGCCGGTCACGCATGCGGGCACCAAGGGACTGATTGTGTTAGATCAACTTCGCTCAGTAGACAAGCAGCGATTGGTTAAGAAATCAGGGCAAGTGTCAGCTAAGACTTTGGGAACTGTTTTAAAAACATTGCAAGAATTGTTCGCTGAATAAACTTCATATGTAAAAAAATCAATATTTGCATTTAACAGGTTAAGACCATGTCAGCGCTCAAACCTCAACACCCCATCATCAAAACCACCAAACCGCAACGCCAGCAGATCCATCACATAGTTTTGATGCACCCGCCATGGAGATGCCGCGCCTTGCTTGGGCAACATGGCGCTGGCGCGTTGCACATAGCCTGATGTGAAATCTAAAAAAGCTTGCGTGGTTTGTGCCGGATCGTGCTGCGGGTTGACACACCGGTAACCGCGTTTGTCCATGTACTTGAACAGCCTGCATACATAACTGGCGGTCAAGTCGGCTTTCAAGGTCCATGACGCATTCGTGTAACCGAAGGCCACAAACATATTCGGCAAGCCCGAGAGCATCATGCCTTTGTAGGCCAGCGCTTCCCCTGGCACAAACGCTTGTCCGTCTACACGCACAGCTACATCGGCCAATACATTGAGTTGCAAACCGGTGGCGACCACAACAATGTCTGCTTTCAAAGAACTGCCGTCTTGCAAGCTGATGCCATCCGCTTCAAACCGCGCAATTTGCCCGGTCGCCACACTCACTTTGCCTTGGCGAATCTCTTTAAACAAATCACCGTCGGGCACAGCGCACACGCGCTGATCCCATGGCTGGTAGCGTGGCGTGAAATGCGTCTTCACATCAAAATCGCGGCCCAGGGCTTTCTTCACCATGCTGATCAAATAATTTTTAAAGAACAGCGGTTTGCGTCTGGCGAGTTGGAAATAAAAAATGCCTTGCAATATATTGCG
>NZ_JAVLFQ010000052.1:0-65449 GCF_046052765.1 Limnohabitans sp.
GGCCACAAGGTGCCAGCCAAGTAATTGCCACTCGCACACACCGCCACGGCAATGCCGCGACGCTTGTTCCACCATTGACCGGTGTCGGCCAGCAGCGGCGCAAACGTGGACGCAATACCGAGCAAACCGAGAAGTCCTTGTGCCAACGCAAATCCGACGATGCCGCCCGACAACCCGGCCCACACAAATCCACCTGCCACACCGGCTGCGCCCACCGCCAACACGCGGGCAATGCCGAAGCGATCTGCCCAACGCCCCAGCCACATGCCGCCGAAACCAAAGCCCAACATGCACAAGGTATAGGGAATGGATGCATCTGCGCGGCTGATGCCGAACTCGGTTTGCACAGCTGGCAACACCACCGACACGGCGTACATGCCGCTGTTACCCAGCAGCATCAACAACAAGGTGGTTAAGAGCCGCCACGCGGCTTTGCGTGAATCGATGTCGTCTGCTTTGGCGTAAGTGACAGTCATTCCATGCTCAGGGTGGGTTGAAAAGAATCAACTCTGATTGAACTGCAAGGCCGCCAAACTGGCATACAAACCGCCTTTGGCGACCAACTCTGCGTGCGTGCCTTGCTCAACCAAAGTCCCGTGGTCCAACACCCAAATCACATCGGCTTGTTGCACGGTAGCCAGTCGGTGTGCGATGACCAAGGTGGTACGGCCTTGCATGGCTTTTTCCAAAGCTGCTTGCACCATGCGTTCGCTGTGCGCGTCCAACGCGCTGGTGGCTTCGTCCAACAACAACAGCGGCGGGTTTTTCAACATGGCGCGTGCTATCGCAATACGTTGGCGTTGGCCACCCGATAAACGCACGCCTTTTTCACCTAAAAACGTACCGTAGCCTTGCGGCAATTGCACGATGAATTCATCGGCAAACGCGGCTTTGGCAGCAGCTAAAACCTCGTCGTCGCTCGCACCTGGATTGCCATAACGGATATTGTCCATGGCACTGCCCGAAAAAATCACCGGCTCTTGCGGCACGATGCCTATGCGTTCGCGCAAGTCGTGCAAGCTCATCTCATTGATGGCCACGCCGTCGAGCACAATACGCCCGGCTTGCGGGTCGTAAAAACGCAGCAGCAAACCGAACAAAGTGGTTTTCCCCGCGCCGCTGGGCCCGACCACGGCCACGGTTTGACCAGGCTGAATCTCACCACTTAGACCAGCCAGCGCCAAGGTTTGCGGCCTTGACGGGTAATGAAAATCCAGCGTTTGCAATGACAACGACGAGCCTTGTTGCGGCCAGACTGCTTGCAAAGGGTTTTCGGGGGAACTGACCACAGAGCGTGTGTTGAGCAACTCCATCAAGCGCTCGGTGGCACCTGCGGCGCGCAGCAAATCGCCATATACCTCGCCAAGTACGGCAAATGCACTGGCCAGCAAAATCACATAGACCACCGTTTGGCCGAGTTCACCGGCGCTCATGCTGCCGTCGCGTACCGCCATGGTCCCTTGGTACAAGCCCCACAACAAAGCCGCGCTGCTGGCCAGAATAATGAAGCCGACCAGCACCGAACGCGCTAAAGCGCGGCGTAGCGAAGTTTTCACGGCTTGTTCAGTGGAATCGACAAAGCGCGTCGCTTCGCGTTGTTCGGCGGTATAGCTTTGCACCACAGGAATCGCGTTCAACACTTCGGCAGCCAGCGCACTCGCGTCTGCCACACGGTCTTGGCTGGCGCGTGACAGGCGGCGCACGCGTCGACCCAAAGTCACACTTGGCCAAACCACCAACACCAGCAAGCCAATGACTTGCACCATCAACATCGGGTGGTTCCACACCAGCATCAACAAGGCACCAGTACCCATCACCAAATTGCGCAAGCCCATGGACAGCGACGAGCCGACCACGGTTTGCACGAGCGTGGTGTCATTGGACAAACGTGACAAGACTTCGCCGGTTTGTGTGGTTTCGAAAAACGCCGGACTTTGTTGCAGCACATGGCCGTAAACAGCATTGCGAACATCGGCAGTGATGCGCTCACCCAGCCAAGTGACGGTGTAAAAACGCGCTGCTGAAAACAAGGCCAGCGACGCCGCCACACCAAACAGTTGCATGAATTGACCGGCAAGGCGTTCGGCGCTGCCCGGCCCGGTCAGGCCTTGGTCAATCAATTGGCGCAGCGCCCAAGGAAACGCCAGCGTGGCCCCAGCGGCCAGCAGCAAAAACAAACCGGCCAGCGCAATGCGGCCTTTGTAAGGTCTGACAAACGGCAGCAGACCCGACAGGGATTGGGGAGAGGAGGTCACAGGGTTCATGGGTTCTGAGAGAAGGGAAACACGTACAAGCTAAGATGCTTACTCGATGAACAGCAAGACATTAAAAATAACACCACACACCGGTACACACACCGGTAGCCAGTTGTATCAGGCCATCCATCAACATGCCGATGGCCAACAGGGGCAAGCCAAGGTAAATCAGTGCCCACCACACCGCCATGCCGGTCAAACGTGGTTCTGGAATGCGGTATCCCATCACGGTTTGCACCGGGTGGCGCTTGAACAATTTTTTCCACATACCTGCATGGTAACCAAAACAGGATGGCTGGCGTGAAAGTCGATTGGGGCACGCAAGACATGACGGCTTGGGACCAGGCACACGCAACTGCCGCAGCACCGTTGCAGCAGGATTGGGCGTATGGCTCCACCATGGTGTCTGTGGGTGCGCGCGTATGGCGGGCCCGCATCGAGGCTGATGGCGTCGCGGTGGCTCAGGCGCAATTCATTGTGCGTAAATTTGCAAAATATGTGTCGCTGGCTTTGTGTACACGCGGACCCTTATGGCTGCAAGAAGTGAGTGCCAAGGACAAGGCCGCCGCCTATAAAGAAATGCGCCAAACACTTCCCTTGGATGGCTTGCGCTTCATGATGGTCACCCCCAACGAAGCGCTGGATGACAAGCTCGGCTTGCCTGCGCTGCGACGCATCATGTCGGGTTACAGCACTGTGATGCTCGACATCAGTCAACCCATGGATGTACTTCGCGCACAACTCGATAAACGCTGGCGCCACCGCTTGGGTGGCGCAGAAAAATCAGAGCTCAATGTGCAACGCATGGGCACCAACCCAGGCCAATACCGTTGGCTGTTGGACGCTGAAATGCAGCAACGTGCAGACCGTGGCCTGGAAGGCTTGCCCCTGATCTGGTTCGAGCGTTATGCCGAGTCCCGCAAACAACCTTCGCGCAATTTGTTGTCTTTGCGCGCCGATGTCGGACGTGATCGCGTGGCAGGCATGATGTTTTTGATCCACGGCGAAGCCGCTACTTATCAAGTGGGCTGGACGTCTGACGTCGGACGCGATTTGCATGCACACAATCTGATGCTGTGGCGTGCCATCGAAGCATTGCGCGAACGCGGTGTGCGCAGTCTTGATTTAGGTGGCGTCAATACGCAGCGCAGTGCAGGTATCGCACGTTTCAAAATGGCCACTGGTGGTAAGGTGATACAGCTGGCTGGCAGTTACTTGTTATGAGCGATGTCGTTCTGCAAGTATTGAATGCGACATGTGAACGCGGGGGGCGTGCCTTGTTCGCACCGGTGAGTTTCACCTTGCTTGCCGGTCAGGCCATGCATTTGCAAGGCGATAACGGCGCCGGTAAAACAAGCTTACTGCGCAGCTTGTGCGGTTTATCCTCGCTTTCTCAAGGACAGTTGCTTTGGTTGGGTCAACCCGTGTCACTGGTGCGTGAAGTTTTTTGGCGCGACGTTTTTTACCTGGGTCATGCGCTGGGTTTGAAAGACGAGCTCAGTGCTTTAGAAAATTTGCAGCTATGCGCTGCCCTTGCGGGCCAATCCTTGAGTGCCAGCGATGCCGGGCAAGCCTTGGGCGAGCAAGGTTTGGGCGGGCGTATGCATTTGCCATTGCGCGTGCTGTCACAAGGGCAAAAGCGGCGAGTGGCGTTGGCCCGTTTACAAGTATCAACCGCGCGTTTATGGGTGTTAGATGAGCCGTTGGTGGCGCTGGACGCTGCGGCGCAACACGCTTTGACCGCGCTGCTTCAAACGCATATCCAACAAGGCGGCATGTTGTTGTTCACCAGCCACCAGTCATTGGATGTGGGCAACGCGATGCAGGTGTTGAGGTTGCAGCCATGAACATTTTTTTCACCTTGGTGCAACGCGATCTTCGTTTAGCCATGCGGCGCAAAGCCGAGGTGTTGAACAGCGTGTTTTTCTTTGTGGTGGTCGCCACTTTGTTTCCACTGGCTATCGGCCCCGAGCCCGCCATGCTGCGGCAAATCGGACCTGGCGTGTTATGGGTCGGAGCTTTGCTGGCCACCATGCTGGGCTTGAGCCGCATGTTTGAAGGCGATTACCGTGACGGCAGCCTTGAGCACATGCTGTTGTCCCCTCATTCCTTAGGGCTTATGGTCCTTGGGAAAATCACCGCCCATTGGCTGCTGTGCGGGGTGCCCTTGGTAATATTGGCGCCTGTACTGGGTTTGCAGTTTGACCTCAGTGAAGAAGCACTCTGGATGTTGTCCTTGTCTTTGCTGCTTGGCACACCTGTGTTGTCCTGTGTCGGTGCCATTGGTGCTGCATTGACGCTCGGTGTGCGCGGCGGCGGTATCTTGATTTCCCTGCTGGTGTTGCCCTTGTTTGTACCGGTGCTGGTGTTTGGTGCAGGTGCTGTGCAAGCGCTTGAGTCTGGTGTGGGTGCGCAAGCCCATGTGTCGATTTTGCTGGCCATGCTGCTGCCTGCACTGTTTTTCAGCCCTTGGGCTTGCAGTGCAGGTTTGCGCATCGCCTTGGAATGAATGAATGGCTATTCGCTGGTTTTATTACGCTGCACCGCCAACTTTTTACGCGCTGGCAGCCCGTTTATGGCCTTGGTTAGCCATGCTGGCCGCGGCTTTGGGTGTGGCGGGATTGTGGATAGGGTTTGCGCTGGCCCCGACTGACGCGCAACAAGGCGAGGGTTACCGCATTATTTTTGTTCATGTGCCTGCTTCTTGGATGTCCATGGTGATTTATCTGGCCATGGCTTTTTGGAGCGTGCTGGGCCTGACATTCAACACCCGTTTATCCGGCATGATGACCCGCGCACTGGCACCCACTGGAGCGATGTTTGCCTTTTTGTCATTGTGGACTGGCGCCTTGTGGGGCAAGCCCATGTGGGGCACTTGGTGGGTCTGGGATGCACGGCTCACGTCTGAGTTGATATTGTTTTTTCTCTACCTCGGTTACATGGCTTTAACATCTGCGATTGACGATGTACGCCGCGCCGACCGCGCGGGTGCGTTGATCGCGATTGTGGGCGCCATCAATGTGCCCATCATTTATTTTTCGGTCAAGTGGTGGAATACCTTGCACCAAGGTGCATCGGTGTCGCTCACGCGTTCACCCAGCATGGCGCAGTTGATGTTGTGGGGTATGTTGCTCATGGCCTTGTCTTTTTGGGCTTACACCTTGGCCATTGTTTGTTACCGGGTTCGCAGTCTGATCATCGAGCGCGAACGCCACACCGAATGGGTACAGGCTTTGCCTGAAGTCTCTGGAGTCAAAGCATGAGGTGGGAAAGCTGGTCACAGTTTTGGGACATGGGCGGCTACGGCCTGTATGTCTGGGGCAGCATGGGCGTGACGGCCGTGTTCATACTGCTTGAAATCTGGCAGGCCAGACAAGCGCATTTGAGCGCATTGGCGCTGGCCCGTGCTGAAGTGCAGGAGCCTTCATGAATTGGAGTCCGCGTCAAAAACGCTTGGGATTGATCGCTGCCGGAGTGCTGGTGTTGTCAATAGCCGCTGCTTTTGTGCTGAATGCGTTCAACAGCAACTTGGTGTTTTTCTTCACGCCCACCCAAGTGCTCAATGGTGAAGCGCCGCGCAACAAAACCTTTCGCATCGGCGGTATGGTCAAGGCCGGCAGTTTGCAACGCGACGGCACCCTGGTGTCATTTGTTGTCACCGACACCATGCACGATATGAAGGTGCATTACAGTGGCTTGTTGCCTGATTTGTTCAAAGAAGGCAAGGGCGTGGTCGCCCAAGGCAAGTTGGATGAACAAGGTGTGATGACCGCCAGCGAAGTACTGGCCAAACACGACGAAAATTACATGCCGCCCGAAGCCCAGCACGCGCTGGACAAGGCGGCCCAGGCGCGTGCCGCCCAATCTGTCAAACCTTGAAAGCAAAGTCGGAATGATTCCTGAACTCGGTCAATTTGCGTTGATTCTCGCCACCATGCTGGCGCTGTTGCTGGGCATATTGCCTTTGTGGGGTGCGGTCAATCGCAACATCGTATGGCAATCGCTGGCGCGTCCGGCTGCGTTTTTGCAGTTCGCGCTGGTGGTGTTGTCGTTTGCTTGTTTGGCAGCCTCTTTTTTGAGCAATGATTTTTCGGTCAAGTATGTGGCTGAACATTCCAACCGTTTATTACCACGCGCATACCAGTTTGCTGCAGTATGGGGCGGTCACGAAGGTTCGTTGTTGTTATGGGTGTTGATGCTGACGGGTTGGACCGCCGCCGTGGCTTTGTTCTCGCAAAGCCTGCCTTTGAACATGGTGGCGCGTGTGCTCGGCGTACTGGGTTTGGTGGCTGTGGGTTTCATGGCTTTCATCTTGATCACCTCCAACCCGTTTGACCGCTTGTTTCCGATTCCGGCTGATGGCCGTGACCTGAATCCCTTGTTGCAGGACCCGGGTTTGGTGATGCATCCCCCCATGCTGTACATGGGTTATGTGGGTATGTCAGTGGCGTTTGCTTTCGCGATTGCCGCGCTGATATCTGGTCGCTTGGATGCCGCCTGGGCGCGTTGGTCGCGTCCCTGGACTGTCATTGCGTGGTCCTTTCTCACGTTTGGTATCGGGCTGGGTTCATGGTGGGCTTATTACGAATTGGGTTGGGGCGGTTGGTGGTTTTGGGACCCGGTGGAAAACGCCTCCCTCATGCCTTGGTTGGTCGGTACCGCTCTCATTCATTCCTTGATGGTGAGTGAAAAACGCGGCAGCTTCAAGGCGTGGACTGTGTTGCTGGCCATCGCTGCTTTTTCCTTGTCGCTGCTGGGCACATTTTTGGTTCGCTCGGGCGTGCTCACATCAGTGCATGCGTTTGCAACCGACCCTGCGCGAGGCATTTTCGTGTTGTGTTTTCTCGCCATAGTCATCGGCGCATCTCTCACTTTGTTTGCTTGGCGCGCGCCTGCTGTCACGCTGGGCGGCAGCATGGGTTTGGTGTCGCGCGAATCATTTTTGCTGCTCAATAGCGTGTTGCTGGTGGTCGCCACTGGTGCTGTCTTGCTGGGCACCTTGTATCCATTGATCATTGACGCACTCAACCTAGGCAAGTTATCCGTCGGGCCGCCTTATTTCAATTTGGTGTTTGCGCCTCTCATGGTGCCCTTGTTGTTTGTGCTGGTGCCGGGCACTGTGGCGCATTGGCGTGAAGCCCGTTTGAATGACATGGTGCTGCGCTTGCGTTGGATCGCCTTGGCTGCTTTTTTGTTGGCTATCGGTTTGCCGTTCTTGTTCGGTGAATGGTCTGCTGGAACTGCGTTAGGTGTATTTCTCGGCATGTGGGTGGCTTTGGGCAGTTTGCAGCATGTGGTTGAACGCATACGCAAACCCGGACGCATAGGCGGCTCTTTCTGGGGCATGCACTTGGCGCATTTCGGCATGGCGGTGCTGGTGCTGGGTATCACCGGTGTCAAGTCGTTTGAGGTTGAGCGTGATGTGCGCATGGCCTTGGGCGACACCGTCACGATTGCACCCTACACCTTCCGTTTGGCTGATATGGTGGATGTGAAGGGACCAAATTACAAAGCCATGCAAGCCCATGTGGAAGTTTTAAAGAACGATCAAGTGATTGAAGTTTTGTACCCAGAAAAACGGCGTTATTTCTCCAGCGCTATGCCAATGACCGAAGCTGCCATTGATTCAGGCGTGCTGCGCGATTTGTATGTTTCCTTGGGCGACCCCTTGCCGGGTGACACGCCCAGTTGGAGCATGCGTGTGTATTACAAACCTTTTGTGCCTTGGTTATGGGCCGGTGTGTTGATGATGGTGCTCGGTGGTGTGCTGGCTGCACTGGACCGGCGTTACCGCCGTGGCAGCGTGTCACCGTTACAAACGGCGGGTGAGGCCTTGTCTTCTGCGTCTTGATGCCATGAACAAAAAATTCCTCATCCCTTTGGGCTTGTTTGCTGCGCTGGTGGTTTTTCTGGCGGTCGGTCTCACGCGAGACCCGCGTGAAATCCCATCGCCTTTGGTAGGTAAACCTGCGCCTGATTTCAGCCTGCCGGTGCTGGCAGGCGACAAGCCTTTCAGTCCGGCGGACATGAACGGCAAAGTCTGGTTGTTCAACGTCTGGGCGACTTGGTGTGTCGCATGCCGCGAAGAACACCCTTTGCTGGTGGAATTTTCTAAAAACAGCAAAGTGCCGGTGGTGGGTTTGAGCTACAAGGAAATTCAACCACAGGACATGGCCAACGGCCCCATGAAAGACGCCGAAAAATTGCAGTTGGCGCGAGAACGCAGTCTGCGTTTTTTACAGCGCCAAGGTAACCCCTACAGTTTGTCAGTGCTAGACCTTGATGGCCGAGTAGGCATTGACTACGGGGTGTATGGTGTGCCGGAAACTTATCTCATCGACAAGCAAGGCGTCATCCGTTACAAACGCGTCGGCCCACTCACTCCACAAATATTGCAAGACACCTTGTTACCTCTGATACAGAAATGGGAAGCTTCATGAAGTGGATGTTGGGGTTCGCCATGCTGATGGCCTGCGTTGTTCGGGCGGGCGATGCCCCGCCCATGGCAGAGGACCCGCAGGTCGAAGCACGCTTGGTGGTGATAGCCGAGGAATTGCGTTGTCTGGTTTGTCAGAATGAATCGCTGGCTTCTTCCCACGCCGAGCTGGCCGAAGATTTGCGACGCGAAGTGCGCAAGCTCATCCGTGAGGACAAATCCGATGCTGAAATCAAAACTTACCTGGTTGATCGTTACGGTGACTTTGTGTTGTACCGGCCGCAGGTCAAACCGCTGACCTGGCCGTTATGGTTTGGTCCTTTTTTGATGTTGCTGTTGGCTGTATGGGGTTTGTGGCGTTATTTGCAGTTGCGTAAAAACGCATTGCTTGCACAAGCCGAACCGCAACACGAACCGATTGTTGATACGCGCGCCAAGGATTGAATGAACAACGCACAGCTATTTCTTTTGTTGGCACTGGCCATGAGCTTGCTGGTGGCGCTGGTTCTAGGCTGGTCGGCCCACCGCGCCGCCAAAGCCATCGCCATTGGGCAAGAGCGCGACCACGTGATGTCGCACATCACCGTGTATCGCGAGCAACTTGCTGAACTTGAACGTGAACTCCACCAAGGCAGCTTGGACCAAGCAGGGTTTGATTTGTCTCACCAAGAGTTGACCCAACGCTTGATGGAAGACGCGCCTGCCAACGACTCGGCCCCAGAGACCAAGCCCGTACCTCGTGTGCGCTGGTTGATTGCCTTGATGGCGCTGCTGCTGCCATTGGCTGCGCTTGGCGTGTATTTCTTCGTCGGTACGCCGGTTGCGCTGGACCCTGCTTTGATTGCACAAGCCAATGGCGATGAGCAAATGACGCCACAAAAACTCGAAGCCATGGCAGTACAACTTAGCCAACGTCTGGAGAAGGAACCCCAAAACGCAGAAGGCTGGGTCATGTTGGGCCGCATACAACGGGCGTTGGCGCGTTACGACCAAGCAGATGCAGCGCTGCAAAAAGCGCTGGCACTGGAGCGCAACGACGATATTTTGATTGAACGCGCCGAAGTGCTGGCGCAAAAAAACGAGGGCAGTTTCAAAGGCGAACCATGGGCCATCATCAACGGGGTGCTCAAAGCCGATCCGCAAAACGGCAATGCCTTGTTGCTTGCTGGCAGTGCAGCGTTCTCTGAAGCTCGTTTCAAAGACGCACTGGCCTATTGGGAAAAAGTGCGTGGTCTGTTGCCTGCGTCTTCGCCTGATTTACCCGCACTCGCAGAGGCGATTGACAAAGCACGTGAGCATTTGGGCTTGCCGCCGCTTGCGCCTTTATCCACCGCCAACGCCCCGGCAAGCGCAGGTGTCATGGCCAAATCTGCATCCGACGGCACCGAGCGTTTGAGTGGTCAGGTGGCAATGGCGCCCGAGTTGGCAGCGCAAGTGTCACCCAAGGACACCGTGTTTATTTATGCCAATGCAGCCGACGGCCCACGCATGCCTTTGGCCATCATCCGCACCACGGTCGACAAATTGCCCTATGACTTTGTGCTCGACGACAGCTTGGCTATGAACCCGCAAATGAAACTCTCGCAGGTCAAGTCGGTGATGGTGCGCGCCCGCATCTCCAAAACTGGTAACGCCATGCCGCAAGCCGGTGACTTCGGCGCCAGCGTCGGCCCGGTCACGCCGGGCAGCCCGGACAAATTGCAGTTAACGATTTCTAAAGCCTTGACACCGTGAGCACCTTTTCATAGGACTGTTGCGACAACAGCGCTTGATGAAAACCACACCCGCGGTGAAGACCGTTTGAAAGTCAAAAAAACCGGCCTAGGCCGGTCTTTTTGGGGGAGCTGCAGGTGAAAAAGATCAACCCATCAACAAACCGTGTGTGCGTGCAAAGTGCAAGGTTTGTGTACGGCTTTTCACACCTAGGCGGCGGAACAGGCGCCACAGGTGCACCTTGACGGTGTGCTCGCTGATGTTGAGCTCTGCGGCTATGTCTCGGTTGGATAAACCGCGGTCAAGCATGAGAATGAGTTGCTTTTGGCGCTTGGACAATTTGATGTCACCAATAACCACGGCATCCGCATCCACATCATCATCATCAGACTTCAAAATATCTTGGATGGCGGTTGATATTTCAGAGGTATCGGTGGATTTCTCAATATACAGGTCGGCGCCGGCCTCCAGACAAGCGTCACGTGCTTCGCCAGATGGCATGGCAGACAACACGACCAACGGCACATCGGGATACATTTTTTTCACATCGGAGATGGCTGTCGCACCTTTGACGCCAGGCAACAGCAAATCCAATACAAACAATTCGGGTTCACCATTTTTGATGAGTGCGGCTTGTAACTCGCTGAATTTTTCCAACTCCACCACCTTGGAGGCGGGGCGAAGTCTGCGCAGCAACATACCAATCATCTGGCGAACCATCGGGTGGTCATCAATCACGTATAAGCTCATAGTTATTCTCCGGGTGTCAATAGTTCAGGCCCATGGCCTCGCGCACATCGCGCATGGTGTCTTGCGCAGTGGCACGAGCATGCTGCGTTCCAGCATCAACGATATCACGAACAAGGCGGGGGTTGGAAACAAAAGGCTCAGCCCGCTCCAGCATGGGTTGCTGCTCAGCGATGATGGCCTCGATGATCGGTTGCTTGCATTCCAAACAACCAATACCTGCGCTGGTGCATTCGGTTTTCACCCATTGACGGGTGTTTTCCGGTGAATACACCAAGTGGAATTGCCAGACCGGACAACGCTCAGGGTTGCCTGCGTCAGTCCTTTTGACCCGTGCCGGGTCGGTCGGCATGCGTTTGATTTTGGTCTCTATGCTGGCCTTGTCTTCGCGCATGGCAATGGTGTTGTGATAGCTTTTGCTCATTTTGGCGCCATCCAAACCGGGCAGTTTGCTGGCCTCGGTCAATAGGGCATGCGGTTCTGTCAACACCGATTTCCCGGTTCCTTTGAAATAGCCTTCCAAGCGTTCGCGGTCTTTGTCTGTCAATTCAGGTGCGGTGTGCAAATAACCCATGGCACCTTCGAGTGCCTTGGCGTCGCCTGTTTCTTGGAACTGCTTGCGGGACTTTTCCAAGCGTTTGACGCTGTCTTTTGGCAGTTTGGCCAGACAGACCTGCACCAAAGAGTCGAAATCTGGTTCGCGGCCATACAAATGGTTAAAGCGGCGTGCTGCTTCGCGTGTGAGTTCGACATGGCTGGCCTGGTCTTCGCCGACAGGCACATGCTTGGCTTTGTAAATCAATATATCCGCCGCTTGCAACAGGGGATAGCCCAGAAAACCATAGGTGGTCAGGTCTTTGTCCTTGAGCTTTTCTTGTTGGTCTTTGTAGGTCGGGACACGCTCCAACCAACTGATAGGCGTGCCCATGGCCAGCAGGGTGAACAACTCGGCATGCTCGGGAATGCGGCTTTGTAAAAACAGGGTGCATTTGTTGGGATCGAGTCCGGCGGCCAGCCAGTCGATCACCATTTCATACACATTTTTCTCTATCACTTCGCGGCTTTGGTAGTGCGTGGTGAGCGCATGCCAATCGGCAACAAAGTAAAAACAATCCATGTCGGATTGCAAGCGCACCCAGTTTTTCAGGGCGCCGTGGTAGTGGCCCAGATGAAGCGCGCCGGTGGGACGCATGCCAGAGAGTACGCGATCGGTCATGGGGTAGGCAATTGCAAATAATTTGCCAAGGGCTGCAGCAGCCATTGGATAGACACCATGGAAGCCGTCATGATCGGCAGCATCCACAAGGTATTGACAATACCCATCAATACCAAACCCATGACGATGAAAAACCCGTACCGCTCTACCCTGGAGTAGCTAATGGCTAAGCGCAAGGGCAGCAAGCCAACCACAATTCGACCGCCGTCCATAGGTGGCACAGGAAACAGATTGAAAGCAAACATGACCAAATTGGTCAATACACCAGCCTGCGCCATGTCAAAGAAAAAACGCTCTTCCGCGCCAAACCCATTTAAGACGTAGATGGCAATTGCCCATACCAAGGCCTGGATCAAATTGGATGCGGGACCTGCCAAAGCGACCCAGACCATGTCGCGTTTGGGATGACGCAATCTGGAAAAATCAACCGGCACAGGCTTGGCATAACCAAACAAAAAACTGCCGCTAGTGGCAACGTACAAAAGAAGCGGCATAACGATGGTGCCGATGGGGTCTATGTGTGGAAACGGGTTGATGGTCACGCGCCCCAAAGCCCAAGCCGTGTTGTCGCCAAAAAGCTTGGCGACAAGCCCGTGCGCCGCCTCATGCAAGGTAATTGCCAGTAATACCGGCAATGCATGGGTGGTGATTGTTTGAACTATTTCATTGAAAGTCACTGTTTGATTCTCTCATTAAACCTGAGACAAATAATATCGAAATAACAAATATCTGTAATATTTTTAATATAAGCTGGGAATGTACTTGCCTTATAAAGACAACCCTTGCAAGGATTAAAGTCCCAAAAGGCTTACATCGCCTGCGCCCAACCGTACCAATACCGGGTCGCCTCCTGCTCCCATGTTTGTCAAATCGACCACGCTGGTGGCCTGCATAGCGCAAGCGCCAGCATCGATGACGGCGGCAAGTTGGTGTTCAAACCGTTGGCGTATTTCCAAGGCATCGTTCATCGGTTCAGTGTCATCAGGGGGAATCAAGGTGGTGGCCAACAGCGGCGCACCGTGCAATTCGAGCAATTGCAGCAAGCACAGGTGCTCAGGCACCCGCAAGCCTATGGTTTTTCGCTGTGGGTGGGCCACGCGCCTTGGCACTTCCTTGGTCGCTTCCAAAATAAAAGTGTAGGCGCCGGGGGTGGCCGCTTTGAGCAAACGAAATTGGCGGTTGTCCACCTTGGCATACAAAGCCAATTCACTCAGGTCGCGACACAGCAGAGTGAGATGGTGTTTGTCGTCTACCCCGCGAATGCGGCGCATGTGATCGATAGCGGTTTTATCGTCCAAATGGCAAACCAAGGCGTAGCTGGAATCGGTGGGCACTGCCAGCACACGGCCTTGACTGAGCAAGGCCACGGCCTGTTTCAGCAAACGCGGTTGCGGATTGTCAGGATGAACTTGCAGCCATTGGGCCATGGATAAAAACGCACAATGCCGCGGTTATTGGATACGGTCTGCCAGCAATTCCCACACGGGGGTCAAATCTCCGGGTAGCCATGGCAGAGAGCCGAGGTCAGTGTGGCTTTCATTTGGGCTGTGGAAATCGCTGCCACGCGACGCAGCCAAGTCAAATTCACGCGCCATGTCTGCGTAGACGATGGCTTCTTGCGCCGAATGGCTACCAGTCACCACTTCGACCGCCTGACCCCCATGGTTTTTGAATTCGGTGAACAAGGCAAATTCTTCGGTCGGCGTAAAGCCATAACGTGCCGGATGGGCAATGACGGCAACGCCTTGGCATTCGCGAATCCAACGGATCGCGTCTCCAAGAGAGGCCCAGCGGTGAGGCACAAAACCAGGTTTGCCCTCGGTGAGAAAACGCCGAAACACTTCGTGCGTGTCTTTACAGACGCCGGTTTCCACCAAAAAGCGTGCGAAGTGGGTGCGTGAAATCAAATCCGGGTTACCGGCGTAGGTCAGTGCGCCTTCAAAGCCGCCGTGTATGCCGACCTTGGCCAGTCCTGCGGCCATGTCTTTGGCACGTTCATGTCGGCCACCGCGCGTGGTTTTCAGGCCTTCAACCAAGCGCGGGTCTTCGGTATCAAAACCCAGGCCGACAATATGCACGGTGTGGCCTGCGAAAGAAACAGAAATTTCGGTGCCGCTTAAATAGCCCATGCCTAAAGCCTTGGCGGCGGCGGCGGCGCGGCGTTGGCCACCAATTTCGTCATGGTCGGTGAGTGACCAAAGTTCAACCCCGTTGGCATGCGCACGGGCAGCCAGTGCTTCGGGCGTGAGGGTACCGTCAGAGATGACGGAGTGGCAATGCAAATCGGCGTTAAGAATGTTCACCATTCGATTCTAGGCGGAGCGCATGTTTTCCACATGCAGTTTAAGTTTGCGTTGGCCTTGCCAACTGTCTAGCACCAACCGGTAGGCGAGTTCGGCATAGTTGGGTAGCGCCTGTGTATGACCAAACCAGATGCCGTCAATCGCTTGACCATGCAGTTTGAGCTTGAGCGACAAATGCTTGTCAGCGACGATGCGCTGACTGAGCACTTCAACTTTGTCTTGGAATACAGGCTCGGCAAAACCCTGGCCCCAGACCTGGTTTTGCAATTCCGTTGCCACATCGGGTCGCAAATACTCCTTGGCCAGCGGCCCGTCCGTGGCCAGCGATTGCGCCAGGGTGGCCGCGTCCAGCCATTGTGCGGCGATGTGTTGCAGTGAGGCTTCAAATGTGGCCAGATCGTCTTCCCGCAAAGTGCAACCGGCTGCCATGGCGTGGCCGCCAAAACGCAGCAACAACCCGGGGTGCAGTTTGACCACCGCGTCCAAGGCATCGCGTAAGTGAAAACCGGGAATCGAGCGACCCGAGCCTTTCAAGACTGCTTGGCCTTCGGACTCGCTGGCGGCAAACACAAAGCAGGGCCGGTAATGCAAATCCTTTAAGCGTCCAGCGACGATGCCCACCACCCCTTCGTGGAACTCTTCGTCATAGACGCACAATGCTGGCGGCGGCGCGTCTTCACTGTCCATCAGCGATTCGGCGATCAACAAAGCTTGTTCGCGCATGCCGCTTTCCAGCGTGCGGCGTTCGCGGTTGATGGCATCGAGTTGCTGGGCGAGATGCAAAGCCAGTGCGGCGTCATCGGTGCGCAGACATTCAATGCCCAGACGCATATCTGACAACCGGCCGGCGGCATTGATGCGCGGGCCCAACGCAAACCCCATGTCTTGGCTAATGGCTTGTGACGTTTCGCGTCCGGCGACTTGAAACAGCGCTGCCATTCCAACAGGCAATTGGCCGCGGCGCATACGCTGCAAGCCTTGCGCCACCAAACGGCGGTTGTTCGCATCAAGTTTCACCACATCGGCTACCGTGCCCAGTGCTACCAGCGGCAACAAACCATCGAGGCGCGGTTCGGTGTCTTTGTTGAACACACCGCGTTGGCGCAACTCGGCGCGCAGCGCTAGCAGCACGTAAAACATCACACCTACACCGGCAATGCTTTTGCTCTCAAAGTGGCAGCCCGGTTGGTTGGGGTTGACCAAGGCATCGGCGGCGGGAATCTCGGGCCCTGGCAAATGGTGATCAGTGACCAGCACTTGCAAACCCAGTCGCTGTGCCTCGGCAACACCCTCTACGCTGGCAATGCCGTTGTCTACGGTGATCAACAGTTGTGCGCCGCTGGCATGCACGCGTTCAGAAATCGAAGGTGTGAGGCCATAGCCATCGACCACGCGGTCGGGCACGATGAAGTCCACCTGCTGCGCCCCCAGTAAGCGCAGTCCGCGCAAAGCCACGGCGCAGGCAGTGGCGCCATCGCAGTCGTAGTCAGCAACGATGCACAACTTTTTTTGCTGAGATATGGCGTTGGCCAACAGGCAAGCCGCATCCGTCATGCCTTTCATGCTGTCAGGCGGCAGTAGGTGCGTCAAAGAGGTGTCCATGTCTTTGGCATCGCTGATACCGCGCCCTGCGTACAAGCGAGCCAACAACGGATGTACACCAGATTGTTCTAAGGTCCAGACGGCGCGTGGCGGTATATCTCGGGCGATGAACTTCATGACAAATGACGCACCAAAGACACGGGTTTGAACCAGCGAATAAAACGCTGCAGCGCATGGTCTGGTAGAGCTTGCAGATAAAGTGCATGGTCGGGACTGCACAGTACCAGTGGCCAACCTTGTTGCAGCGCAGGCTGCATGATTTTTTCTGCCAATGCTTGCCAAGCCAGTGCCCATGCCGCAGGATCGGCATGCATCCAAGGCTCACGTAATTCCTGATGCAATACCACTGAGCGATGCGGCAAGGTGGGCAAGTCACCGCAACCACTGACCCAGAATGAATTGATGGTGATATCGCGTTCATCGTTTAGCGCATGGGTATAGAGCAGCATTTGCATTTCATTTTGCAAACGTCTAAGCAGGCGTTGTGCGGCAGTTTGCGCCGTCACCTGATGGGTCTCTGTCAGCGCATGCATGCCGCGCAAACAAACCCGCTCCAGACTGACACAAGGCAACTGCTTAAAAACAGTGGCATGTGCCAAAAACCGGCCGGGTGAAACCGTATGCAAGCTGATACCGTCTTCTGTGAAAAAAGGCAGCATGGCTTGGCACAGGGTTTCGGATTCTTGTGCGGTCAAATCTGGGGGCAAACTGACCCTTATCTGCCCTTGGTCAAACTGCCCATGGACCAAATCGATGAAGGCCCATCCGTGGTCAACGGGACAATGCATGTTCAATTGCGCCGCTAGCAACGCTGCTTCAGGCAGTACATCGCAGGCCATGGGCCAGCCTCGGGCTTGCGCCACCACCGATTCATGCGCCAAACAAGCGCTGTCCATGTCCGCCACAAGTTGGTCTGTGATGCGGGTGTTGGCCACGCTTGCAAGCGCTGGCGAATGGGGTCGGGCTTGCAACGCGTCTTGCCAAGCTGTGGCGCTTTGATGCGTGGCGGTACCGCTTATGTCGGGAGGCCACAAGGCATAGGCAACCACGTGCACAGTTGCTGAATCGGTGAATGTCATACAAGGGATTGTGCCGTGATGCCACAATCACGGCCAATGACACATTCCAAATGGCCTTTTGAGTGGTTGATCGGCTGGCGCTACACGCGGGCAGGTCGTGCCGCCCGTCGCAACCGTTTCATCTCTTTTATTTCTTCGGTGTCCATGTTGGGCATTGCACTGGGGGTGGCTGCGCTCATCATCGTGTTAAGCGTGATGAATGGTTTTCAAAAGGAGGTGCGTGACCGCATGCTCGGCGTGTTGTCGCACATGGAGGTGCTGGCTTACACCAGTTCTTCATTACAGGACGTCACTGGCATTCAGCAGCAATTAAAGCAACACCCGCAGGTCTTGGCCAGTGCGCCCTTTGTGTTGTCACAGGTGCTGCTGGCACAAGGCGAGGACATGCGTGGTGCGGTGGTGCGAGGCATCGATCCGGCGCAGGAAGTGTCGGTGACAGAAGTGGTAGCGGGCATGCCGTCTGCGTTACTCGCACAACTGAAACCCGACTCCTATGCCGTGGTGTTGGGGGCTGAGTTGGCACGAACGCTGGGTGTCAAAGCCGGCGATCAGGTGACATTGGTAGCGCCTGGTGGTCAGGTGACTCCCGTCGGTGTGGTGCCTAGGTTGAAGCAATTGCACGTGCTTGGCGTGCTCGACACCGGTCATTTCGAATACGACGCCAGTTTGGCCTTGCTCAATATCCAGGATGCCGAGCGTATTTTCAGGCTCGAAGGACCCAACGGCATCCGAGTGAAATTGAAGAACGCACAGCAGGCGCGCGAAGTCGCTGCCGAGGTGGCGCCTTGGCTTGGTAACGATGTGCTGGTGCGCGATTGGACGCGCGCCAACCGCACTTGGTTTACAGCGGTTCAAATTGAAAAGCGCATGATGTTCATCATCCTCACCTTGATCGTGGCGGTGGCGGCTTTCAATCTGGTCAGCACCTTGGTGATGACGGTGACGGACAAACGGGGCGACATTGCCATATTGCGCACACTGGGTGCGAGCCCAGCCAGCATCATGGGCATATTTGTGGTGCAGGGAGCGCTGGTAGGCGTCATAGGCACCTTGTCTGGCTTGGTCATGGGTCTGTTGGTGGCTTTCAATATTGGCAGTATCGTGCCGGCCATCGAGCGTGCTTTGGGTGCCAGTTTTTTACCCAAGGATGTGTACCTGATCAGCCGCATGCCCAGCG
The DNA here is from genome assembly GCF_046052765.1 of Limnohabitans sp. Lineage (GTDB taxonomy): Bacteria > Pseudomonadota > Gammaproteobacteria > Burkholderiales > Burkholderiaceae_C > Limnohabitans. The sequence continues at coordinate 18,529 of NZ_JAVLFQ010000052.1, forward strand.
ATCCGCAATGGGCAGACATAGGACCGGTGGTCATCATTGCACTGGTCATGGCTTTGGCTGCAACGCTTTACCCCAGCTGGCGTGCCAGCCGCATCGATCCGGCGGAGGCATTGCGTCATGAATGAAAACATATTGCAAGCGCGGGGATTGGGGCGACGATTTCACGATGGTGAAATCGATGTGACGGTCTTACAGAATGTGGATTTGCATATTCACGCCGGTGAAACACTGGCAGTGGTTGGTGCGTCAGGTTCAGGCAAAAGTACCTTGTTGCATTTGCTGGGCGGCTTGGACACGCCCACTACCGGATCTGTGCATTTGCTCGGTCAGGCGCTGGCCGGTCTGGACCCGACGACCTTGGGTCGATTGCGTAACAAACACCTGGGCTTCGTCTACCAGTTTCACCATTTACTGCCCGAGTTCAGTGCGCTGGACAACGTCGCCATGCCCTTGTGGATACGACGCATGCCGCGCGATCAGGCCGCGACCCAAGCCCACGACATGCTCAAAGCGGTGGGACTGGGCGAGCGCATACATCACACCCCGTCAGAGCTGTCCGGCGGCGAACGCCAACGGGTAGCGATTGCACGCGCCTTGGTCACGCAACCGGCTTGCGTGCTCGCCGATGAACCCACCGGCAACCTGGACCGCAGCACGGCGGACAAGGTGTTTGAGTTGATGATGCAGTTGGCGCGACACCAAGGCACCGCTTTTGTGTTGGTCACGCATGACGATACATTGGCCGCCCGTTGCGACCGTCATTTGCGACTGGTTGCCGGGCGCTTGCAAGACTGAATAAGCCGCCGCTTCAATCCTTGCCGTGGTTGGGCGATCGGGGCCCGTACAACATGCCGCCCGAGTGCGGTGTGAGTAAGCGGGCGCTGGTCAGTTTGGATAAGCGGTAGCCGGGGTTGCCGATGTTGCTGGCCAATTGGTGAATCACAGAGGTCAGCAACACTCCGACCAAACCATTGTTGTTATCCCGTCCCTCCGCGTCAGAAGCGCTGGCCCGAGCTTGCCATAAAACGGTACCAGTACGTGCGTCCACCAGACGGGCTTGGGCGGTGACCACGGTTTGGCTGTCTAACACCACATAGCTGCTACCGTATTTCTCCAAAGTGATGTAGAGCACTGCATCAGCACCAAAAATACTTTGCAATTTGGACAACGGCGCTTCATGGATCTGGTCTGGCAATGGCAAACCGTTTTCTTTGAACGTAGCCTCGACCATGGCCACCGGGAAGACGTAATAACCGGCCTCAGACAGCGGTTGGGTGACAGTGGCTAAAAAGCTCAGGCTGCCACGGATGTCGGTGGATAGGTTGACAGGCGGCAAAACCAGAATGGATGTCGGCCGGCTGTTTCTGAACGCGGATTGGTCAGGTTGAGAAGGCGCAGCGCAACCGACCAGAATCACCAGCGCCAGCCAAACAGCTGTCTTTGACACTTGGGTGAGTAAGTGCAGTTTCATGGCTTTTTCAATTTACCGATGACAAAGTCCATGTAAACGGATGACTCAGGGAATTGTTTTTTTTCATTTTCAAAAGCCACGACAGCTTGGTCCGATTGACCGGTTTGGAAAAACAAATACCCCATGTGCGCTTGAAAACCCGGAGGCAAGGCCTTGCCATGGGATGCGGCTTTTTGTTGTTCCTGCTGCAATTGCTGCAATTGCTTTTCAGGGGAAGTGTTGCCGTTTTCTACGCGAAAGCCTTCGTACAAGGTGTCTTGGTAAGCGCCCCAGTGGTAGAGCGCGTGGTCTTGGGTGGCACAAGCGTTAAGCAGCAGCAATGCGGTCGCGCACCCTAGCCAACGGCAGTTCATGAGCCGCGCTTCCACTGTCCTAGCTCAACGCCTGTGACCAATTTATTCACGCCTTCACGGATGGCCAGATCCAGCACCTTGCCCGTCAAGGTGGCGTCATAACTTGCCGTGCCGCCAAACCCGATGACCTCGCGGTTTGATAGCGCAAATTCACCTGCGCCTTGCACTGAATAGACCACTTCAGCATTGGCTGCGTTCACCACATTGAGCGTGACCTTGGCATAGGCTATCTGTGTTTTACCGCGACCCAGTAAACCGAATAACTGCTGGTCGCCGACTTCCTTGCGACCGAATTCGGTGATGTCACCGGTGATCAAAAACTCAGCGCTCTTGAGCGTTTGCGTCTTACCTTCGATTTCCTTTTCAAATTTGGCTTCGCCCAGGTTGTCACGGTCCATCACTGAAAAGCGATTGGCTTGTTGCAGATGTGCGATCAAAATGGTTTTGGACTGGTTGCCCAATCGATCGACTCCATCAGAAAACAACCCGCGCAAAAAGCTTGAACGGTTTTCGAACTTGCCAATCACCAAAGCGTAACGAGGCCCGTTGTAAGCGCTGCCTGCGCTGGCGACTTGCGGTGTAGAAAGCGCTTGCGAGGTTTCCGTGGCGCAACCGGACATGACAGCGGCAACAACACTGAGCGATAAAGCAGCGTGAATGGTTTTCATAGATGACGTCCTTGGCAACAAAGCGGATAGAGCAATGCAATCCACACTGTGGCTGAATATAAGTGATCAGAGCCAAGCCTGATCGTGTCAGAGGTTGAGCCTGGCTGGCAAAGCCCTTCACCACGCCATCTTGTCACAATCTATGCATGAATTGGATTGACAGCCATTGCCATTTGGACGCCGAGGAATTTGCCGCAGAGCGCGACGCGGTGCGCTTGGCTGCACGCGCGGTAAAAGTGCTTACCTGTGTGATTCCAGCGGTTCAAGCGTCCAATTTCGACACAGTACGCCTGCTGGCGCATCAATATGGTGACGTGTATGCCCTCGGCATACACCCCATGTACACGCCGCAAGCAACTGAGGCCGACTTGCCAACGCTTGACGCGCAATTGCATCAGCACCGCAGCGACCCGCGTTTGGTGGCTGTGGGTGAAATCGGTCTTGATGGCTTTGTGCAGGGCTTGGACATGGCGCGTCAGCAACTGTTTTACAAAGCCCAACTGAGATTGGCGCAACAACACGACTTGCCCGTCATCTTGCATGTGCGGCGCAGCGCAGACTTGCTGCTGCAAGGTCTGCGTCAGACGCCCGTCAAAGGCGGTATCGCCCATGCGTTCAACGGCAGTTTGCAGCAGGCGCAGCAATTCATAGACATGGGCTTCAAACTCGGTTTTGGCGGTGCGCTCACCTATGACCGGGCCTTGCAATTGCGCCGCTTGGCGATTGAGTTGCCGCTGAATGCGCTGGTGCTGGAGACCGACTCGCCAGATATCCCGCCGCACTGGTTGTATGTGACGGCGCAGCAGCGCGAGGCGGGTGTGGCGCAAGGCCGCAACACGCCCGAGCAGGTGCCGCGCATCGCGCAAGTGCTGGCTGAATTACGGGGTGTGTCAGTTGAGGAAGTGCAGCAAGCAACGACTGAAAATGTGCGGCAGGTGTTGGGTTTGTGATTTGAAGACAATCCCACCATGACAGCTACTCCCCTCAAACTCCCGCCAGTCAATGTATCCGAGCATGGCAAGGTGCGTTATTTGCACTTGGGTACCGTGTGGATTCAGGGCTCGATGATGCTGAACAAACCCAACGACATTGAGCTCGACTATGTGCAACGCATGCAGGCCTGGCTGTTGTTTCATGAGGCTGACGAGGTCGATGGCATGCACGCCATGCAATTCGGTCTGGGCGCTGCGGCTTTGACCAAAAATTGCCACCAGGTGCTGAAGATGCGCACCACTGCTATCGAACTCAACCCACAGGTTATTGCTGCTTGCCGCACTTGGTTTGAATTGGCTGCGGACGATGAACGACTGAGTGTGGTGTTGGGTGACGCGGCCGAGGTCGCGGCGCACGAGCACTGGCAGCAGCAGGTCGATGTGCTGCATGTGGATTTGTACGACGATGAAGCCGCCGCACCTGTGTTGGATGATGCCGGGTTTTATGCCGATTGCCGACAGCTGTTGACCTCGCGAGGTTGCTTATTGGTGAATCTGTTCGGGCGTTCGTCCAGCTTTGAGCGCAGTCTGGGACATATCACCCAAGCTTTCGGTGCTGATGCGGTGTGGGCGTTCAAGCCGACGCGGGAAGGAAATACCGTGGTGTTGGCGTTGCGCAACCCGCAACATCCAAGTGATGAAGTTTTGCAAGCACGGGCCACGGAGATTCAAAGACGCTGGCGCTTGCCGGCGCCTCAGTGGTTGCGAATGTTCAAGCCGGTATTGGCATAGGTGACAATCACACTTCAACGCAATTCAGGAGTTTCGACTTGTCGATCAAGAGCCAAAAAGATTTCACTTCAGGCGCACTGTTCACTTTGACGGGTGCGGCATTCGCTTGGAGTTCGGCCACTGATTTCAGCGTGGGCGCTGCCAGTCAAATGGGGCCAGGTTATTTCCCCTTGGTACTGGGTTTGTTGCTGGTGCTGCTGGGCGGCTTCATCATGTTTTTTTCATTGGTGGTGGAAACACCCGATGGAGGCGTGATGGGTAGCGTGGCATGGCGACCGCTGGTTTGTATTTTGGGTGCCAATTTGGTGTTTGGTGTTTTTCTCGGGGGGCTGCCGATGCTTGGATTTCCCTCTTTGGGTTTGATTGCCGCCATCTATGGTTTATGCGGCTTGGCCTTGCTAGCTGATGCCTCCAGTTTCACTTTCAAACGATGGTTGGTGCTGGCCAGTGTGCTGGCCGTAGGCAGTTATCTGGTGTTTATTTACCTGTTGAAACTGCCATTGCCGTTATGGCCTGTATTCATCAACCAGAATTGATCGGATACCTATGGATTTGCTCGCTAACCTCGCCACCGGATTTGCTGTTGCAGGCACGCCCATCAATTTGTTGTATGCGCTGATTGGCTGTTTATTGGGCACGCTCATCGGCGTACTGCCTGGTATAGGGCCAGTCGCCACGATTGCCATGCTGCTGCCCGCCACCTACGCCTTGCCGCCGGTGTCAGCATTGATCATGCTCGCAGGGATTTACTATGGTGCGCAGTATGGTGGTTCGACCACCGCCATTTTGGTTAACTTGCCTGGCGAATCTTCGTCGGTGGTCACCACACTCGATGGTTACCAAATGGCGCGTCAAGGGCGGGCAGGACCTGCGTTGGCAGCAGCTGGGTTGGGTTCTTTTTTTGCAGGATGCGTTGGCACCTTGTTGCTGGCTGCGTTTGCGGCGCCTTTGACCACCGTGGCTTTTGCTTTCGGTCCTGCTGAGTATTGTGCGTTGATGGTCGTTGGTCTGGTAGGTGCCGTGGTGCTGGCCTCAGGTTCTTTGCTCAAAGCCATTGCCATGATCATCTTGGGGCTGTTGCTGGGGCTGGTTGGTACTGATTTGAATTCGGGTGTGGCACGTTTCAGTATGGACATCCCTGAGCTTGCTGACGGCATCGGTTTTGTAGCAGTGGCCATGGGCATGTTTGGCTATGGCGAAATCATCACCAATCTGGCCAAAAGTGAAAACGAGCGTGAAGTATTCACTGCCAAAGTGCAGGGCTTGTTCCCGACCCGCGAGGATGTCAAACAAATGATGCCCGCCGTATTGCGCGGCACGGCGCTGGGCTCGGTGCTGGGCGTACTGCCGGGCGGAGGCGCGGTACTGGCATCGTTTGCTGCTTATACCTTGGAGAAAAAAATCAAGCTCAAGGCAGGCGAAGTGCCACTGGGTCAGGGCAATATCCGAGGCGTGGCGTCGCCCGAATCGGCCAACAACGCAGGCGCCCAAACTTCATTCATTCCTTTGCTCACTTTGGGGATACCGCCCAATGCGGTCATGGCTTTGATGGTCGGCGCCATGACCATACACAACATACAACCTGGCCCGCAAGTGATGACGGTCAATCCCGAGTTGTTCTGGGGTTTGATCGTGTCGATGTGGATTGGCAACTTGATGCTCATCATTTTGAATCTGCCAATGATTGGTATTTGGATCAAACTGCTGACCGTGCCCTACCACTATTTGTTTCCGGCCATTGTGTTGTTTTGTGCGATTGGCGTCTACACCACCAACAATGCCACGTTTGATATTTGGTTGGTGGCCTTGTTTGGATTAGCTGGGTATGTGTTCACCAAGCTCGGCTGTGAACCCGCGCCTTTGTTGCTCGGCTTCATACTGGGTCCGATGATGGAAGAGTATTTGAAACGCGCCTTGAAGTTGTCACGCGGGGACTGGTCGGTGTTCATTACCCGTCCCTTGTCTGCGGCTTTGCTGGCGCTGGCGGTGGCCTTGTTGTTGCTGGTATTGCTGCCGGCCATCAAGTCCAAAAGAGAAGAAGCATTTGTTGAAGATTGAGATTGGCGCATGAAAGAACATGTTTTACGCCGTGCACTGCACAACGAAGTGCATGCCCGTCCGCCTGAGCCTATGCGCGCGCCGCTGGCCATCACCCATGTGGTGATGCTGGCCGATGCCTCTGCCCGCGAAGCCAGCCGAGAACATTTGCTGGCCTTGCTGCGGGATCACCATTTGCCGGTGCCCGATGCGCAGGCCAACCATTTGCGAATCGATCTGGGTCGTTGGCGATTGCGCTGGGAGCTGCACACCGAGTTTGTCACCTGGACCTTTATGGTGGATGGCACTGCCGGTTTGCCCAAGCAAGAAGATTACGGTTTGGCTTTACACGCCATTCCTCAACAATGGTTGGAGGCCTTGCCTGGCGAATGTTTATCGCGTATTCATTTATGGGCCAAGCAAACAGACAATCTCGCTGACCGCGAGGAACTGCATCAGCAGTTTCGTGAAGACAGTTTGGTGGTCTGTCAACTTGCTGAAGGTTCTGCCACCTTGCACACCGATTTTCAAATTGACCCGAATGGTTTTTCTCGCATGTTGTTGCGTGTCGCTCAGTTATCGCAGCGAAGATTGGGTCGTTTGGTGCAGCGATTGTTAGAGATTGAAACCTACCGCATGATGGCATTGTTGGGTTTGCCGGTGGCTCGCACTGCCGCTCCCGCACTGGCGCAGGCCGAGCAGGAATTGGCGGATTTGGCTCAAGCCATACGCAGCGCACACCATGACGAAGAAGCAGATTTGCTTGAGCGATTGACCCGTCTGGCTGGCCAAGTCGAAGGCCAATATGCATCACAACATTCACGCTTTTCTGCCAGCAAGGCGTATTTTGAATTGGTGGACAGACGCATCCAAGATATCCGTGAAACACGCCTACCAGGCTTTCAATCTATCGGTGAATTCATGGACAGGCGTTTGTCGCCTGCACGCAGCACTTGTGACTGGGTGGCCAAGCGCCAAACCGCATTGTCCGAACGCGTTTCGCGCATGAGCAATTTATTGCGCACCCGGGTCGATTTCCAACAGGAGCAAAGCAGTCAAGCTCTGCTGACAGCGATGAACCAACGCCAAGGCATGCAATTGAAACTGCAAACCACGGTGGAAGGTTTGTCGGTCGCTGCCATCACTTATTACATCGCAGGTTTGATGCACTATGTGGCTGAGGGATTGCAGGCCAAAGGTTGGATCAATGACCCGAGCTTTGTCACCGCCATGGCGGTGCCTGTGATTGCCTTGGTGGTTTGGCGTATCACGCGGCATTTGCATTTCAAGGTGTTACGCACTGACACTTGACATTTTTACCTCGGGCAGTGTCACCCTTTTGTTATCCCTCAAAGTCAACCATGCATTTCAATTTCAATAATCCTTACAGCAGCACACGCCTTCCTGTTTTTGCCCGCAATATTGTTTCTACTTCGCACCCGTTGGCAGCGCAGGCTGGTTTGCGCATGCTGTGGCGCGGCGGCAATGCGGTCGACGCTGCCATTGCAGCGGCTGCGGTACTGACCATTGTGGAGCCGGTCAGCTGCGGTCTGGGTTCAGACGCATTTTGTATTTTGTGGGATGGTCAGCAGCTACACGGCTTGAATGCTTCCGGGCGCGCACCGCAGGCTTGGACACCGGCGTATTTCCAGCGCAAATACGGTGACAACGCCATGCAACCACCTAAGCGCGGCATCGACTCGGTGACCGTGCCTGGCGCGGTCGCTGGTTGGGTGGCATTGAGCGAGCGCTTTGGCAAATTGCCTTTTGAAGAGTTAATGCAACCTGCGATTGAGACAGCCGAGCGCGGTTTTTTATTGAGCGTGGTGGTGCAGGAAAAATGGGCGGCGCCAGTGGAAGAACTTAAAGGCCAGCCCGGTTTTGCCCAAGCTTTTTTGCCGCGTGGGCGCGCCCCTGAGGTCGGCGAATTGTTTCAATTCGCCGCGGCAGCCCAGGGACTGCGAGCCATTGGAAAAACCAAAGGCCAAGCGTTTTACGGCGGCGAAATCGCCGAAGCTCTAGAGCGTTTTTCGAATACGCATGGCGGTTCGTTGAAAGCCTCTGACTTTGCCGCTTACCAAGCCGAATGGGTCAAGCCGATTGCCATGGATTACCGCGGTCATACGCTGCACGAAATACCACCCAATGGGCAAGGCATTGCTGCGCTGATTGCCTTGGGCATATTGGATAACTTTGATCTGGCGGCGTTGCAGCGCGATGGCGTGGATTCTCAACACGTGCAAATCGAAGCCATGAAACTCGCGTTTGCCGATGTTTACCGTTATGTGGCAGAAGAAAGCAGCATGGAAGTCACCGCCGCACAAATGCTGGACAAGTCCTATTTGAAAGAGCGTGCCAAGTTGATTGATATGCAACGTGCACAAGACTTTAAAGCCGGTAATCCAGCCAAAGGCGGCACCATCTACCTGACGGCAGCCGATGAAAACGGCATGATGGTCAGTTTTATCCAAAGCAATTACATGGGTTTTGGTTCAGGGTGCGTTGAACCGACATTCGGCGTGAGTTTGCAAAACCGTGGCCATGCGTTCGCTGTGCGCTCTGGTGGTTTGAACCCGGCCAATCTGGTGGCGCCGGGCAAACGACCGTTTCACACCATCATTCCGGCGTTTCTCACCCAAGACGGCCAACCCGTGATGAGCTATGGCGTGATGGGTGCGAACATGCAACCGCAAGGCCATGTGCAAACCTTGGTGCGTATGTTGGATTACGCGCAAAACCCGCAAGCCGCGTGTGACGCACCGCGTTGGCGCTACAACGAAGGCTTGGTGATCAATGTGGAAGCCGGTATGGATGCGCACACCGTGCAAGGTTTACAGCAGCGTGGGCACGCCATGGAAGTCATCAACGACAGTTACCAGGACTTCGGTTCTGGTCAATTCATTTGGCGCATGGGCGACCCCAAGGTGCAAGGCTATGTGGCGGCCAGCGATTCACGCCGCGATGGATTGGTCGCTGGTTTTTAAATGTTCGATGCACTGGGTATGCGTTTGGGGCGTTTGTCGCCCTACACCTTAGGCATTTTGTTGGCCTTGTCTGGGGCGATTGCATTCAGCGGCAAAGCCATTATTGTCAAACTGTCTTACCGTTACGGCGTTGATGCCGTCACGGTCATCATGTACCGCATGTTGTTTGCCCTGCCGTTTTTTATCGCCATGACTTGGTGGGCTTCACAACAACCCCACGCACGAGCACATCCGTTGGACCGACGCGATCTGCTGGCGATTGCCGGTCTGGGTTTTTTGGGTTACTACTTGGCCAGCTTTCTGGATTTTCTGGGATTGCAAACCATCACAGCGAGCTTAGAGCGGTTGATCTTGTATTTGAACCCGACCTTGGTCATGTTGCTCAGTGCTTTGCTTTACCAACACCGCATACTCGCGCGACGAGCCTGGGCCATGGCCATCAGCTATGCCGGTGTGTTGGTGGTGTTCGGACACGAGGTTAGCTTCAGCGGTAACGGCGTGGTGGTGGGTTCGGCCTTTGTCTTCACCAGTGCTTTGTCATACGCGCTGTATTTGATGTTCAGTGGCCAAATGGTCAAACGCATAGGCGCATTGCGCTTGGTCGGCATGGCTTCCATCGTGGCCTGTGTCTGTTGTTTGCTGCAATTTGTCATACTCAGGCCTTGGTCGGCTGTGTGGGTGCAGCCGCAGGTGCTGACCTTGGCCTTGATGAATGCAACGGTTTGCACGGTAGCGCCTGTCGTGTGCATCATGATGGCGATAGAGCGTATCGGCGCTGCGTTGACGTCGCAGGTTGGCATGGTGGGCCCCATATCCACCCTGACATTGGGTGTGTGGGTGTTGGGTGAGCCGGTCAACGGCTGGATTGGCATGGGCACTTTGCTGGTGCTCGCTGGTGTGTATATGGCTTCGCAATCAGGAGAAAAAACATGGACTTAGGCATCAAAGGTAAATGGGCGCTGGTGGGCGGCGCGAGCAAGGGTTTGGGCTGGGGGTGTGCCAGTGCGCTGGCGCAAGCTGGCGTCAATTTGGTGATGGTGTCGCGCGGCGCTGCTGTGTTGGAGGCTGCCGCAGCAGGGCTGCGTCAACACGGTGTGACGGTTTTGACGGTGGCTGAGGACATCACCTCCGAAGCTGGACGTGCAGCCATTTGGTCAGTGGCTGGGGGACCAGCAAATAACTTTGATATCGTGGTGACCAACGCCGGTGGCCCGCCCAGCGGCGACTTTCGCGAATGGGACCGGGACGCTTGGATCAAGGCCGTGGATGCCAATATGCTGACCCCGATCGAACTGATGAAAGCCACCATTGATGGCATGGCAGCACGTGGCTTTGGGCGCATAGTCAACATCACCTCTAGTGCGGTCAAAGCACCCATCGATATTTTGGGTTTGTCCAATGGCGCGCGCAGCGGTCTGAGCGGATTCGTTGCCGGTTTGTCTCGCAACCCTTCTATTGCCAAGCACAATGTCACCATCAATAATTTGCTGCCAGGTGCGTTTGACACTGACAGGCTCAAAGGTATTTTGCAAACGACAGCCGAAAAAACCGGCAAGAGCGTGGAAGAGCTTGCGCAAGCACGCCGTGCCAGTGCCCCTGCCAACCGGTTTGGTACGCCTGAGGAGTTCGGTAACACCTGTGCATTTTTGTGCAGCCAGCATGCAGGTTTTATCAATGGTCAAAACATATTGATCGACGGCGGTGCTTACCCGGGGGCTTACTAACCTTGGGTTTAGTAGCCAAGGGCTTACTAAAGTAGTGGGATGTGGACTAAGAGGCGTTGGCTGGTGTTAGGGTGGTCTGCGTTTGTTGTTGATACACATGCACAACCAATGCCTTTTGCAATTCTTTCAACTGCACCGGTTTAGCTATGAACGCATTGATACCGGCAGAGACGGCGTTTTCGCGGGTTTCTTTGAACACATCAGCCGTCAATGCAATCACTGGAATCTGTGCTTTTTGACAAGCCATCGACCTGATCGCTCGCGTAGCTGTCAAGCCGTCCATCACCGGCATGTGTATGTCCATCAGCACCACATCGAAATCCTGTTGATCCAGTGCTTGCAACGCCAGTTCGCCGTTTTCACAAAAGGTGGCGTGGTGGCCAAGCTGCTGCAATAGAAACGCCAAAAACTTTTGGTTAACCGGATGGTCTTCGGCGACCAATACACGCAGTGTTTCATTCTCTTTGATGCCAATGACTTGCTCAGTTCCCGTGTCTTCAACGACAGGCGCAGGCATTGGCACCCATGGCATACGAAACGTGAAGCTAGACCCTTGTCCAGGCTGGCTTTGCACGTGTATGTCCCCGCCAAGTAATCGCGCCAGCGCCATGGAGATTTCCAATCCCAGGCCAATGCCCGAGGATTTGCGTGATAAACCTGAGTCAACTTGGTAGAAAAGTTGAAACAGTTTGCTCATGGAAGTTTTGTCTAAACCTATGCCCGTATCGCTGACGGTAAATTCAAAAAAACGCGCCTGTCCTTCGTCGCTTGAGTGGTGAAAGTGCAGGCTAACTTCACCTTGCTGCGTGAATTTGATGGCGTTGTTTAGCAGGTTAAGCAATATCTGGCGTAGCCGTGTGCCGTCAGATTTCACCCAGAACGCCTCATCAGGTAAGTTGTGTAACGAGATGGACAGGTTTTTTTGTACGGCCAGAGGCCGCATGATGGCCTCGACATTCAGCATCAACGATGCCAAGTCAACCGCTTCGGTGTGTAAGCTCATCTTGCCTGACTCGAGCGCAGACATGTCAAGAATGTCATTGAGCAACTTCAGAAAATGATCAGCTGAATCGTTCACGGTGTGAACCAAGTCGATCTGTTCCTGGGTCAGCGGGGTTTTGGCTAAGACGCCCAACATACCAACGATACCGTTAAAAGGGGTACGCAACTCATGGCTCATGTTGGCCAAGAACAGGCTTTTGCCGCGACTGGCTGACTCTGCATCTTGTTGTGCTTGACGCAGTTGCTCATTCAACGCAGTCAAGGCGGCTTTTTCTCTTTGCAGCGACCGATGACGGTACAACAGACCAGCGGCTGTTGCCATTAACACCACCAATTGCACCAGAGTCAACCAAGTGATTTGCTGGTTTTGTGACAGCAATTCTGCATTTTGCTGTTCCATTAAGAGGGAGGCAATTAAATCTGCTGAATTACCAAGGGTCCGGTTGTTCTTAAAGAAATTTTGCATGTCTGCCAGCAGCAAACGAAGTTCGGTGTTGCTACTGGGTTCTTGGTCTAATTCATGTTGTGCACGTTGCACATACGTTTGCATGATGTTGAAGGTTGCAACGTTTTCTGGGTTTTTAAACAAGTAGGCCGAGCCCGGTGCATCGCGCACGGTATCTACTTTGCTCGACAGTAAATCGAGCCGTGTTTGTAATTCAGCCTTGGACACAGGCTGGCGCGAATCTAAATGCAATTGCAGCGCATGTTGAAAGCGTTGGAATTCACTGTCCAATATAAAAGCAGGCGCGGACAGCGAGTCAATTTTGACCGCATTTTGTTCAAGCAAGGACTTGCGTTGCGCCAGTTCGAACACTAGCAACGCCGCCATGACCAAGGCAATCACGGCGGTGACCAAGAACAGCCGGATACAGAAGGGAACAGACAGTTGACGTAACGACATTGATGTGCGGTTATTCAATGATTAAGGCTTTGAGTTGCCAAACCGAACGCTGGTAGTACCGCACGCTTTGCAATTCTTTTTTACTGTCATAGGGATACACCACAAACAAGGGGCCTTTGTTTTTCATGCTTATTTGTTCACCATTTAAAGAGTGGGCCAAGATGACATCAAAATTCATCGCATCACTGAACGGCAGTGTGTCTTTGTAATCATCCAAGGCGATCGCAGTGATGCTGTGGCCTTTTACCTTGGCTGCATTCAAAATATCTCTTAGCAAAGGGCCTGTGAACGCGACAGCGCTTTGATGCCAAGGCGTGTGGGTGGTGAATGTGTGTGGTGGTAATTTTTTCAGACTCGCCATGTCAAACTCCATCACCAATGTGGGCGCTTGCGATTTGTCGGCGGCCTGCTGGAAAACTTGCAACACCTTGTCGGTGGGCTTGGGCTCTTTGGCCATTACTTTCGACGGCACGAGCACCGTCAGAGTAAAACAAATGCAAGCAAACACAGTCAGCCAATGTTTGATCGAGTTCATAGGATGAATAAGCATTGAACGGTGAAGATTTATTTCAAAAATATATTTTATATACCAATAAATCAACTTTTAGTTTTAAATATGGCAAATTATTCAACTATATTAATTATTCTAATTAAATAGAAAACAATACTATTTTGTTGAAACTTTACATATCTGACAGTTTCAAGGTTTGCGGGAGGAAACCCAAATACCGCCAACGATCAATACAAACGCCAGTCCGTGGAAAAAACGCGGTGTTTCGCCCAACACCAAGGTAGAAATCAAAGCAGCGAATAAAGGTGTGAGGTTGGCAAAAAACCCAGCGATATTAGGACCAACGCGTTGTATGCCCAAGCCCCAACTGCGGTAGGCCAACAAGGCCGGTCCCAACGCCACATACACCACACTGGCGGCCAATGGCCAGCCCCACACAATCTGCGGGTTGTTGCTCAAACGCCACTCGGCAGCGGTGAATGCACCGCTCCAAAGCAATCCAAACACCATTTGCGCGGTCAAAAAATAGGTCCAATTGCCGCGGATTTCTGGCGCATCCACGGGCAGGGACACCAACCAGCTGTACCAGGCCCAGCAAACCACCGCGATCAGAATGTAGATGTCGCCAACCACCAGTTGCACCCGCATCAATGTGTCCCAATCGCCACGCCCCAGCACGCACAAAACGCCGGCAATGGACAAAGAGGCGCCCATTAACTGGCGCAAAGTGACGGATTGTTTGTAGAAAACGGCGCCCATGGCCAGCATGAACACCGGCACACTCGCACCCACCAAGGTCACGTTGATCGGCGTGGAGGTATGCAAAGCCAAATATTGGAAACTGTTGTAGCAGCCCACCCCAAGCAGACTCATCAAGGCATAGCGCCGCCAATGTGACCACATCGGACTAGAGGGTTTGAGTACTGGGTAGGACCAGGGCAATAACAAAGCAAACGCCAGCAGCCAGCGAAAAAAATTCAAGGTAATCGGCGGCACCATATCGGCCACGACACGACCCAATACGCTGTTACCAGCCCACACCAAAGGAGGCAGCAACAGCAAGCCGGCGGTGGCTAAATCCAAGCTGGGTTTGGCTGGAGAGGGGGAAGTTTCAGACATGACAAGGACTCTAACCGAGTTGCGTGGACAATCGCAATGGGGGCTTGGCAGTTGGCCAGCCCATTTACAACTATCCAGACAGGAGCCAGCCATGAGCAAAGCCATTCAATTCAAACATACCGGTGGACCCGAGGTATTGCAACTCGCTGACGTGAGCGTTGGCGCCCCCGGCCCTGGCGAAGTGCGGATCGCTCACAAAGCGGTCGGCTTGAATTACATAGACGTTTACCACCGCACTGGCTTGTACCCCTTGCCGCTGCCGCACGGTTTGGGCATGGAAGGCGCTGGTGTGATTGAAGCTGTGGGCGAAGGCGTCACCCACTTGCAAGCAGGCGACCGCGCGGCATACGCCAGCGCCCCGCCAGGAAGCTATTGCGAAGCGCGTGTCATGCCAGCCAAAAACGTGTGCAAATTGCCGGACAGTATTTCGTTTGAAACAGCGGCTGGCATGATGCTCAAAGGCATGACGGTGCAGTATTTGCTCAAGCGCACCTTGCCGCAAGCCGGTTTACATGCAGGCGATTTGATTTTGTTCCACGCCGCTGCCGGTGGCGTGGGTCTGATTGCCTGCCAGTGGGCCAAGGCCTTGGGTTTACAACTGATTGGTACTGCAGGCAGCGATGAAAAATGCGCACTCGCCAAAGCCAATGGCGCCGCCCATGTGATCAATTACAACAAGGAAGACTTTGAAGCGCGCGTCAAAGACATCACCAACGGCAAAGGCGTCAAAGTGGTGTATGACTCGGTTGGCAAAGATACCTGGGACAAATCGCTCAACTGTTTGTCACCCTTTGGCTTGATGGCCAGTTTCGGCAATGCCTCAGGCCCGGTCGAACCATTTGCACCTGGCTCACTCGGCGCCAAGGGTTCGATTTACGTGACACGCCAAACCTTGTTCACCCATATCGCCACCCGCGAGACCAACCAGCAAATGGCCGAAGATTTGTTTGATGTGGTCGGCAGCGGCAAGGTGAAAATTCATATCGAACAACGCTACGCGTTGGCCGATGCAGCACAAGCGCACCGCGACTTGGAAGCACGCAAAACCACCGGCAGTACTTTGCTGACTGTCTAACTGGCACAAACAAGCACCGCCGGTGAAAGCTGGCGGTATTGACACTGAACAGGTCTATTTGTGGATCGCCATTCCAACAGCTTTATCGACGCCTCATTGCGCCCGCACCTGCTGGCTTGGATATGCCTGACATTGCTTGTCAATGCGCTGATACTGTTGACGCCTATCCTGAACGAAGGTGACTCGGTTTTGTATGCAGCCTTGTCGCAACATATGGTCAGCACTGGCAACTGGAATGACTTGGTATTGGATGGGCGGGACTGGTTGGACAAACCGCATTTCCCGTTTTGGATAGGGGCCTTGTCGTTCAAATTGCTCGGTGTCAGTGTGTTTGCCTACATGTTGCCGGGTTATCTGTTTCATGTGCTGGGCGCTTATTACACCTACCGCATAGCGCGTTTGTTTCACGCACGAGAAACCGGGCTGATCGCTTTGTTGGTGTATGTTTCGGTCTACCATTTGATGTACACCACCACCGCCTTGAAAGCCGAGGCATTTTTGACCGGCAGCATCATGGCCGCGTGTTACCACTGGTTGCGCTATGACGCACAGAGTGGCTTGAAACATCTGTTGCTTGGTGCCATATTTAGCGGCATCGCTGTGATGACCAAAGGTGTGTTTACCTTGATCACCATCAGCAGTGGTTTGCTGTGTATGTGGGTATACCAAGGGCGCTGGCGCGAGTTGCTACGCTTGAAATGGCTGTTGGCTTTGCTGTTGACCATGGTGTGCGTATTGCCGGAGTTATGGGCTTTGTACCGGCAGTTCGATATGCATCCGGAAAAAACCATTTTCAATCAAACCGGCGTGTCAGGCATACGCTTTTTTCTGTGGGACAGCCAGTTCGGGCGTTTTTTCAACGTTGGCCCGATCACCAACACGGGCGGCAACAAACTTTTTTTCGTGCTGGTGTTTCTGTGGGCGTTTTTACCTTGGGTGGCGGCGTTTGTGATGGCCTGTGGAAGCGTTCTAAAGCATTTCAGTACGCAAGAAGACATACCGCGTTCACAGCATGTGTATGTACTCAGCAGCTTTTTCATCAGCTTCTTGATGTTCAGTCTGACTGGTTTTCAATTGGATTACTACACCGTCATCGTTTACCCGTTTGCCGCTATTTTGATTGCGCCTGTGCTTTTGGCTAGCCTTGCCGACAAGACGGCGAAAGGTGTGCGCAGGGCGCAATTAGGCATGGGCTTGCTCACTTTGACGCTGGCCGTGTGGCTCAGTCTCAAGATCGGGCATGTCGCGTTGCAATTGCTGTCAGGCATGGGGCTGCTGGTCTGGTTGATTTACGCACGTCTACAAAAAAAACAATGGCACGCTTTGAGTGTGATGGTGTATCCGGTGATGGCGGTCAACCTGTTGTATCTGGTGCTCGAAGGCATGACCTTGATAGCCCATACGCGCTACAGCATTCCCCATAACGTTTTGACATCCATGGCAAACGAGCAGAATGTACCGGTGGTGGTGTACCGGCTTGACCCTCCGGTCACCTATGAACTCGGTCTTTACCGCCAAACCGCGCCAGTGTTGCGCATTGATAAACCTGAAGACTTGCCGCCCCAAAGTGATAACTATTTTTTGTTGACCCGTACCGCTGAAGCGGTCAAGTTAAAAGAACGCATAGGCTTAATGACCGCGGTGCAGCAGGGCGATTGGGTAGACCACAAGACGGGCACCTTGCCCCGACAAATTGAATTGGCTGCCGGCCGTGCTGCTTTGGAGAGTTTCAGCGTATACAAAGTCTCGCCGCGCTGAAGCTGTGCTGAATGCTCAGAGGCGCGGACAAAAAGCTTGTCGGCTGTTTATCTGCACTTGTGATCGGTCACAGCAACAAACAGACGTTCAAGCAGCGCGTCTGACCCGCAGTAACTCATCGAGTATCAAACACACTGTGCCCACACTGATGGCGCTGTCTGCCAGGTTAAACGCAGGAAAATGGCCTTGGTAAAAAAGCGGGGCCAACCCATCCCAATGGAAATCTAAAAAATCAATCACATAGCCCCACAGCACGCGGTCGATCACATTGCCCACTGCACCGCCCAGCACCAGTGACAACGCAAAACAAAACAATTTTTGGTTTGGATGACTGCGCAGCAACCAAATGATGAAGCCCGCTGCACCCAAACCAATGCCAGTGAACAACCAGCGTTGCCAACCGGAGGCGGAAGATAAAAACGAAAACGCTGCGCCGCTGTTGTGCACCCGCACCAGGTTAAAAAACGACGTCACCGTGTGGCTGTCACCGAGCTGAAAACTGCCGATGATCAACACCTTGGTGATTTGATCGGCCAGCAAAATGGTCAAGGCGATACCTAGCCATACAAACAAAAAACGTTGTGCGTTGCGTGCCATGGTCAGAAATTTTCAGGTGAGCTTGGAGGAAAAGATGGAGACACAAACAAGGCTTTAGGCATACATGCGCTGCTCACCGCTACCGTGCAGGTTGCTGTCGCAACGTCCGCAAATCGTTGGGTGCGCGGCAATGCTGCCGACGTCGGCGCTGTAATGCCAGCAACGCTCACACTTGGTACGTGCTGAGGGTACTACTTCAACTGTGAGTTCGCTGCCGGTTTTGAGTTCCATGCTGGAGACGATGAAGACAAATTTCAAGTCATCGCCCAAGCTATGGAGCAAGGCCATATCGGCAGGATTGAGCGTCAATACAGTTTGTGCTTGCAGAGGCGAGCCGACCAAGCCTTGCGCGCGCACCACTTCAATTTCTTTGTTCACGGCTTCGCGAATTTCACGTATGCGCGACCATTTGTCCAGCAATGTGGTGTCTGGCGCAGGCAGTTGCACATAGGTGTCTTTGAAGATGGTGTTGCCCAAGCCGAGCACACCCCAAGCTTCTTCAGCGGTGAAGCTCAAAAACGGCGCCATCCAGCGCAGCATGGCTTGGGTGATGTGCCACAAAGCGGTTTGTGCACTGCGTCGCGCATGCGAAGCGGCAGCGGTGGTGTAGAGCCTGTCCTTCAAGACGTCAAGGTAAAACGCGCCTAAGTCCTCAGAGCAATAGATTTGCAGTTTCGAGACCACGGGGTGGAACTCGTAACGCCCGAAATGGCCGCCTTCGAACACCTTGGTCTGCGGGTTGAAGTGACCGACGATATCGGTTTGCAGTTGCGCAGCGCGGCTGATGGCGTAGCGGTCAACTTCCAGCATCTGCGCCCATGGCACCGCGTGGGTAGCGATATCAAAGTCGCTGGTGTTGGCCAGCAAAAACTTCAGCGTGTTGCGCACCCGACGGTAAGTGTCGACCACGCGTGCCAAAATTTTGTCGTCGATGTTCAAGTCGCCCGAGTAGTCGGTAGACGCCACCCACAGGCGCACGATTTCAGCACCTAGTTTGTCAGTGACTTCTTGCGGCACCACGGTGTTGCCCAGACTTTTGCTCATCTTGCGGCCTTGGCCATCGGTGGCAAAACCGTGCGTCAACAGACCACGGTAAGGCGCGCGATCGTAAAGCGCACAACCGAGCAACAGCGAACTGTGAAACCAGCCTCGGTGCTGGTCGTGGCCTTCCAAATACAGGTCAGCCTCGGGGCCGTTGTGGTGGAAAGGTGGACGGTCGTATGCATCTTTGTGGCTGCCGCGAAGTACGTGTTCAAACGTAGAACCCGAGTCGAACCAGACCTCCAAAATATCGGTGCTTTTGCTGTAGTCGTCAGCTTGGGCGGTTTCACCTTTGCCATGTGCATTCAGCAATGCTTGAATATGGTTTACATCCGCGCGGCTCCAGGCTTCAATGCCGCCTTCTTCCACCATACTGGCTGCAATGTCCAAAATGTCCATGGTGTCCGGATGTAATTCGCCGCTGTCTTTGTGCAGCAAAAATGGCACCGGCACGCCCCAACTGCGCTGGCGCGAAATACACCAGTCGGGACGGTTGGCAATCATGTCGCGCAAACGGGTTTTGCCGTTTTCGGGATAGAACTTGGTTTGCTCAATCGCGTCCAACGCCAACTGTCGCAATGTTTTTGACGCTTTGTCTTGGGTGAACACACCCTCGCCTTCGTCCATGCGCACAAACCATTGGGCCGCCGCGCGGTAAATCACTGGCGTCTTGTGGCGCCAGCAATGAGGGTAACTGTGCGTGATACCGTGCGTCGCCATCAAGCGATGGGCATTTTTCAAAGTCTCCAAAATATTCTGCACAGCTTTCCAAATGTGCTGCCCGCCGAACAACGCAAAGTCGGCGGCATACGCGCCGTTGCCTTGCACCGGGTTGAGGATGTCGTCATAAGGCAGGCCGTGTGCGACGCAGGAATTGAAGTCATCTACGCCATACGCAGGAGCGCTGTGAACAATACCGGTGCCGTCAGCGTCGGTGGCGTAGTCCGCCAAGTACACAGGCGCAGTGCGCTTGTATGCAGCATCCACATGAGACAGCGGGTGGTGAAACTCAATCAAATCCAGCGACTGGCCTTGGCAAGTCGCTATGGCTTTACCGCTGAGTTGCCAGCGCTCTAAACATTTTTCCACCAGTGATTCAGCGCACAAGAAATAACCTCGCTCGGTATCCACCAAGGCATAGGTCAATTCGGGGTTGAGGTTGAGCGCTTGGTTGGCGGGAATGGTCCAAGCGGTGGTGGTCCAGATGACCGCAAACGCTTCTTTGTCGAGCTTTGTCAGGCCAAAGGCTTGGGCCAGTTTGTCGGGTTGGGCACATAAAAAAGCCACATCCAGCGTGTCACTTTTTTTATCTGCGTATTCAATTTCAAATTCAGCCAAGGACGAGCCGCAATCGAAACACCAATACACAGGCTTCAAGCCACGGTAGACAAACCCACGCTCGATCACCCGTTTGAAAGCACGGATTTCACCGGCTTCGTTGGCAAAGTCCATGGTGCGGTAAGGCCGCTCCCAGTCGCCCAAGACCCCTAAGCGTTTGAAGTCTTCGCGTTGCTGATCGATTTGCTCGGTAGCAAACGCGCGGCTCTTGGCCTGCATGTCGTCACGTGACAACTTACGGCCGTGCAGTTTTTCAATCGCGTTTTCAATCGGTAATCCGTGGCAATCCCAACCGGGGATGTACTGCGCGTCAAAACCGGCAAGTTGGCGGCTTTTGACGATCATGTCTTTGAGCACTTTGTTCAGTGCATGGCCGATGTGCAGTTTGCCGTTGGCGTACGGAGGGCCGTCATGCAACACAAACAAAGGTTGGCCGTGGCGTGCCATGCGCAGTTGTTTGTACAGGCCTTGCTCGGTCCAGCTTTGGGCCCAAGCGGGTTCGCGCTTGGGCAGATCGCCGCGCATAGGAAAAGGCGTGTCGGGCAGGTTCAAGGTGGCGCGGTAATCGGTGGTGTTCGCTTCGGTCATGTCAATTCAGGGTCAATGTATGTCATCGGATGAAGGTCTGACACTGCGTCATCAGTGGCAGTGGTCAGTCGAATCAAGAGACGCGGGGCAAGGTGCGTCATGCAGGCCCAGTCAAATTCGGGCGGCCAGCCAGGCGCGCGCATCTTCGCAATCGCGCTGTATGCCCTGGTTCAAAGCATCCAAGCTTTCATATGTCAATTCGTCATGTAATTTATGCAGCAGTTCCACCTTGATGAGTTTACCGTAGCCCCCCTCCGGGCCCAGATCAGCAGGCCAGTTCAGGCAATGCGTTTCCAGCAATACCTGACCGCGGTTCACATCGTTGGCGTCCAGAGATGGGCGCACGCCGAAATTCGCCACACCCGGCAGCGGCTTGTCGCTCAGCCCATGGACTTGCGCTACAAAAATACCGCTGGCTGCTGGCTTGTCATGGGCGAATCGCAGATTCAAGGTGGGGCAGTTGAGTTCACGTCCGAGCTTGCGCCCATGCACCACATGGCCCGAGAGTGCATACGGACGACCCAGCAGCAACGCAGCCTGACGCATATCCCCATCGGCCAATGCTTGACGCACTGCCGAGCTGGAGACTCGCACGCCGGTCACGCTTGGTTTGTTGGCTGAAGCCGGTTCTGATATTTCATAACTGTTCATGCGAGCGACTTCAAAGCCATGTTGAAGTCCACTGCGCGACAAAGAGGCGTAGTCTCCCGCGCGTTTGGCGCCATAGCAAAAATCGTCGCCGACCAGCACATAGCGCACGCCCAAGCCATGCACCAACATACGTTGCACAAAATCGTCCGGACTCAAACAGGCCAATGCTTGGTTAAACGGTAGCACCACGCATTGGGCAATACCGCAGGCTTGCAGTTCAGCCAATTTGTCGCGTAATCCGGCGATACGCGCAGGCGCCAACGAGGGTTGATGAGACAGCTTGGCAAAAAAATCGCGCGGATGCGGCTCGAAAGTCATGACGCAAGACGGCACCCCGCGCTGTCGTGCTTCGTTGTGCAACAAAGCCAACATCGCCTGGTGACCGCGGTGCACACCATCGAAATTACCGATAGTTAGCGCACAGGCTGGGGCAATGCCGCCGTGATGAATACCTCTGAAAATTTGCATGTGATTCGCAGTCTTGTCAAAGTGCTGTCTTGGAAACAGGTTATATTGTCACGGATTGACGTCAGTGCTCGCTTATCTCACTGGAGGTGAATGTTGAAGGTCTTGAAGCTGTCTGCCCAAGGATTACCGCAATCTTGGATTTCGCTCGAACAAGCCGTGACCCATTACGCGGCGGACGAGGTGCGCTGGGAAGCTGGTGTGGAAGTCGCCGTTTACCGCGGCGGCTACAACGCTGTCACTGGCATACAGTCAAAAATTGTTATCAACAGCATCATCGGTACCAAAGGCGTGCCTCGCATCAACCCCTTTGATTTGAAACCGGGTCTGACCAACAGCAAATTGTTTGCCCGCGACCGCAACCTGTGCGCTTATTGCGGCGATGATTTTCACGAAACAGACCTGACCCGCGAACACATCATTCCGTTTGGCCAACACGGGCAAGACACGTGGATGAACGTGGTCACTGCGTGTCAGAGTTGTAACCACCGCAAAGCCAACCGCACGCCCGAGCAAGCCCGCATGCCCTTGCTGTACACGCCTTATGTGCCTACGTTGTGGGAGGACTTTATATTGCGTAACCGCCGCATCTTGGCCGACCAAATGGAATTTTTGATGGCGCATTTGCCGCGCAATTCAAGGTTGGCAGCATAAGCATTTCAGCCCGTGAAGCGTTCAAGCGGGATCGCTCAGTTCTCTGAATCTGGGCACACTCACCCCGTCCACCCACACTTCTTCGTTGAACATGGCAAACGGCCTGACCCACAGGCCTTGTTCGCCGTACAGCGCTCTGTATAAAACCAACGGCTCTAGCGTTTCGCTGTGGCGCACCACACCGATCACCTCGTAATCCAGTTGTTTGTAATGGCGGTATCGCCCAACGGGCAGGGTAGGCAATGGTGGCAGATCGGTATCAGACATCGTATGAGTATCCATCTGATGGGAAGGTTGACAAAAAACTTCAATTCAATCGATGGACGATTGGGACTTTAAATACTCTTCAATCGCTTGCGGATAAATCAGATGCTCTTGGGTCAACACGCGTGCGGCCAAACTTTCTGCATGGTCATCTGGCAAAACTGGAACCACGGCTTGCGCCAATATCGGGCCATGGTCTAACTCGGTGGTGACTTGATGGACTGTGGCACCGGCAAAACGGCAACCAGCATCAAGGGCGCGTTGGTGTGTGTGAAGTCCCGCAAAAGCAGGCAACAGTGAAGGGTGGATATTCAGCAAGCGTCCGTCGTAATGCACCACAAAACCCGCCGTCAGTATGCGCATGAAACCGGCCAACACCACCAATGACGGTTCATAGGCGTCAATGGTTTGTCGCAACACATCATCGAACGCAGTGCGTGGATCTGACCGGTCGTTGAATGCGGTGTGGTCCACCACTTGCGTGGCCAAACCCATGTCTGCTGCAATTTGCAATCCACGCGCGTGTGGGCGGTTACTGATCACTGCCGCGATGCGGGCATTCCATTTATCTTCCCAATGGTTGAGAACACAGGCGCGGGCAATCGCGGCCATGTTGGAGCCACCGCCGGAAATCAGAATGACTATATGTCGCATGTGGCAATTATGACGAAACACTGGCTTGTCACCTTTGTTTGCATCAAAATCGCACGGTCGTGCTAAAACACGTTCCTCGTCTCACAAGATACGTCATTGCGCCTACGGAGAATTCACATGGATCTGGCATTCACGCCTGAAGAACAGGCTTTCAGGGAAGACATACGCAGTTGGGTCAAAGCCCATTTGCCGCAAGCAATTTCCCATAAAGTACATCATGCGTTGCGGCTCACGCGTGAAGACATGCAAGCTTGGGCGCAAATTTTGGGCAGCAAAGGTTGGCTGGGTTATGGTTGGCCGCAGCAGTTTGGTGGCCCAGGTTGGAACGCGGTGCAAAAGCATTTGTTCGAAGAAGAATGTGCCCTGGCCGGTGCGCCGCGTGTGGTGCCATTTGGCCCGGTGATGGTGGCACCTGTCATCATGGCTTTTGGCAACGCCGAGCAGCAACAACGATTTCTGCCTGGAATTGCCAGCGGCAAGGTCTGGTGGAGCCAAGGTTACAGCGAGCCCGGTTCAGGTTCAGATTTGGCGTCATTGAAAACCCGCGCTGAACGCGTTGGCGACAAATACATTGTGAACGGTCAAAAAACCTGGACCACACTGGGTCAGTTTGGCGAATGGATTTTTTGTTTGGTGCGCACCAGCACAGAAGGGAAACCGCAAACAGGTATTTCATTTTTATTGATAGACATGAAATCTCCTGGCGTCAGTGTGCGGCCTATCAAGCTGCTGGATGGTGAATGCGAAGTGAATGAAGTCTGGTTTGACAATGTGGAAGTTCCTGCGGAAAACCTGGTTGGTCAAGAAAACAAAGGCTGGGATTACGCCAAATATTTGCTGGCGCACGAGCGTACCAATATCGCAGATGTGAACCGCGCCAAGCGCGAACTCGAGCGTTTGAAGCGCATCGCCAAGGCAGAAGGTGTTTACGACGACATGCGATTCCGTGACGAGATCGCCAAACTTGAGGTGGACATCATCGCTTTGGAGATGATGGTGTTGCGCGTGCTCAGCGCCGAAAAATCAGGCAAACAATCGATGGATATTGCCGGTTTGCTGAAGATTCGCGGCTCGGAAATTCAGCAGCGCTACAGCGAACTGATGATGTTGGCGGCTGGGCCTTTCAGTTTGCCATTTATTCAAGAAGCCATGGATGCAGGCTGGCAAGGCGACCATGTGGGCGCAGCGCATTGCCCGCCATTGGCCTCCACCTATTTCAATTTGCGCAAAACCACGATTTACGGCGGCTCTAATGAGGTGCAACGCAACATCATCGCTAAAACCGTGCTCGGCTGACTATTTATACAAGGATTGACATGGACTTCGATTTTTCTGACGAACAAGAGCAACTGCGCGACGCGGTTCGCAAATGGGTGGACAAGGCATATACCTTTGACGAGCACCGCCGCACCGTGGCCGATGGAGGATTTTCTGCACCTACCTACCAAGCGTTGGCAGAGTTGGGCCTGACCGGTTTGTATGTGCAAGATGCCTACGGCGGTATGGCCATGGGTCCGGTCGAAGGCATGGTGGTGATGGAAGAGTTAGGACGTGGCATGTTGCTAGAACCGCTGACGCATGCCTGGATCAGCAGTGCCGTATTACAAGGATTTGCAGCTGAAGATTTAAAGCAGGCATGGTTGCCGCGCATCGCTGGCGGTGAAGCACTGGTGGTGTTGGCGCATCATGAGCAGGGCCAGCGCTACCACTTGGACAAATGCCACACTAGCGCCAGCGAGCACAACGGTGTTTGGCATGTCAGCGGCCACAAAAGCCTGGTCGCCGCTGGTGACCACGCTGATGCGTTTGTGGTGCCGGCCATGTACCAAGGGCAACTGGCCATGTTGCTGGTGCCGCGCAGTGACGCAACCGATACCCGCCAACATTACCTGGCTCAAGACGGCAGCCGCATGAGCGAATTGCGGCTCAACAACGCACCAGCTGAGTTGCTGTCATTGCAAGGCTTTGCTGCATTACAACTGGGCGTAGATGTGGGCATTGCCGCACTGTGTGCCGAGTCTGTCGGTTTGATGGAAAAAACACTGGCGATCACCGTGGACTACATGAACACCCGCAAGCAGTTCGGCGTGCCCATCGCCACTTTTCAAGCGTTGCAACACCGCGCCGCTGACATGAAGATGCAACTCGAGTTGGGGCGCTCCATGAGCTATTACGCCAGCTTGAAACTGAACGCGTCCGCAGACGAGCGCAGCGTTGCGCTGTCGCGTGCCAAATTACAAATGGGCAGATCTACCCGCCATGTGGGTCAAGAAGCGGTGCAATTGCACGGCGGTATTGGTGTGACCGATGAATACATCGTCAGCCATTGCTTCAAGCGCCTGACGCAAATGGAAATGACCTTCGGCGATAGCCTGCACCACTTGGGGCAGGTATCAGCGCAGATGCAGGAGACGGCGGGCGTGTTTGCTTAATTGATTGTTTGATGGTGCAGACAGAACAGTCAATATATGTTGTTCAACGTCTGCGCCATGGCGTCAGATGATCAAGGTGGGACAATAGCCGAATGCACCCTAAAGCCCTGCTCGACGCCTGTACCGAACTCACCCGCCTCTTGTTACGTTTTGAACACCCCGCTGACAGCGTGGTGTCCAAGTATTTCCGCGAGCAACGCAAGACCATGGACCTGGGCCCGCGCGAGCGCAGTGTGTTGGCCGAAACTGTTTATAACGTGTTGCGGCAAAAGCTGCGGTTCGAGCATTTGGCCAAATCTGGTACTGGCGTGCGCGAGCGGCGACTGGCCATTTTGGGCTGGGCTGCGCACCTTGACGCACAAGCGCGGCAACAGCAGCCGCAACTCAAACACGGTGACCGTGGCTTCATGAAAGCCGCCATGAGCGAGATGGAGTTCAAGTGGTTGAGCGACTGCGATGCCGCCACCGAAGACGATTTCCTCGCCCCGCACAAACACAATTTGCCGCCTTGGCTGGCCGAGGCCTTGGAAGCACAACTGGGTGAGAATTTTTGGCCTTTGGTCGACAGCTTGCAGCAAACCGCCGGGCTGGATGTAAGGGTCAACACCTTGCTGGCCAAGCGAGCCGATGTGTTGGCGCAGTTGAAAGCCGCCGGTATCCAAGCGTTTGACACACCGTTTTCACCTTGGGGCTTGCGCATGCCAGCCAAACCCAATCTGAGCAAACTGGCATTGTTCGAGCAAGGGCATATCGAGGTGCAAGACGAAGGCTCGCAATTGCTGGCGCTGCTGGTGTATGCCAAGCGCGGTGAGATGGTGGCCGACTTCTGTGCCGGTGCCGGCGGCAAAACCCTGGCCTTGGGCGCGAGCATGCGCAACACCGGCCGCTTGTACGCGTTTGACACCTCGGCGCACCGGTTGGACGCGCTCAAACCCCGCCTCGCACGCAGCGGTTTGTCAAACATACACCCGGTTGCGATTGCGCACGAACGCGACGAACGCATCAAGCGCTTGCGCGGCAAGATGGATCGGGTGCTGGTCGACGCGCCGTGCACGGGTTTGGGCACATTGCGACGCAACCCTGATTTGAAATGGCGACAAACGCCACAAGCGGTGGCCGAATTGGTGGTCAAGCAAACAGCCATTTTGGCGTCGGCTGCGCGTCTGCTCAAACCGGGTGGTCGCTTGGTCTATGCCACCTGCAGCTTGCTGCGCGAAGAAAACGAACTGATTGCTCAGGCTTTCAGCGCGGCGCACCCCCAGTTCAAGCCACTGCCGGTCAACCCATTGCTGGCGGGTCACGACGTGGCGCAGGCAGACACTTTGTGCACGCCCGATGGTTTGTATTTGCGTTTGTGGCCGCATTTGCACGCCACCGATGGTTTCTTTGCAGCGGCTTGGTCTTTGTCATAAGCCCGTTTTAAAATCAACCGGATTTTGAATTTTTAAGGATGCATATGGTCTTACCTGCATGGCCTTGGTTGGATGTGGTGCTCAATTGGCTGGCACATGGCTCATGGCAATTGAGCGTTTGGCAACTGGTTTTATTCACTTTGTTGATGACGCACATCACGATTGCCTCGGTGACGATTTACCTGCACCGTCATCAGGCCCACCGTTCACTGGATTTGCATTGGCTACCTGCGCATTTTTTCCGACTCTGGCTGTGGTTGACTACCGGCATGACCACCAAAGCTTGGGCGGCGATTCACCGCAAACACCACGCCAAATGCGAGTCTGAAGAAGACCCGCACAGCCCGCAGGTAATGGGTATACAAACCGTTTTCTGGCAAGGCGCCGAGTTGTACCGCCGCGAAGCCAATAACGCCGAAACCTTGCGCAAGTACGGCCATGGCACACCCGACGATTGGCTGGAAAACCATGTGTATGCGTATTTCCCTTGGCAAGGTGTAGGTGTGATGCTGGTCATAGACTTGGCTTTGTTTGGTGCCATCGGTTTGACAGTTTGGGCGGTACAAATGCTGTGGATTCCAGTGACCGCTGCGGGCGTCATCAATGGCATTGGCCACTACTGGGGTTACCGTAATTTTGAAGCGCCCGACGCCAGCACCAATATCTCGCCTTGGGGCATCATCATCGGTGGCGAAGAGCTTCACAACAACCATCACACCTATCCCACGTCAGCCAAGTTATCTGTCAAGCCCTACGAATTTGACATTGGCTGGTTATACATACGTATCTTGGAAACATTCGGATTGGCGACTGTGAAAAAAACACCGCCCAAACTTCATTACGCTGATCGACAACCGATGGCAGACGAACGCACGCTTGAAGCACTGATCACCAACCGTTACGAAGTCATGGCGGGCTTTGCGCGTCAATTGCAAACTGCTTTGAAGCAGGAAATTGCTGCCATGCCCAAACTGCCCGCTGACGCCGTAGTGAGTGCGGCCAAGCGCTGGATGCACCGTGACGAGGTGCAGGTGCCTGTGCAATTTCACGCCTTGCTCCAGCAGGCACGTGACGCATTGCCGAATGTGGACACCATGGTGCGTATGCGCGAAGAACTGCGTCAGATGTGGCTGAATACAAACGCGAGTCGCGCCCAACTGGCCTTGGAATTACAGCAATGGTGTTTGCGTGCCGAGCAAAGCGGTGTGGTTGCGTTGCGTGATTTTTCTATGCAACTAAGGGCAGTGCGACTATGAGCGTGAGCCAGTGACAGCCAGCCAAGGCAATGGCGGTGTGTGCCAGTTTTTGCACCATGGCATTTGCTGATTAATCCTTTAAATGCAATTCTGTAGCGCAAGCTTGGTCAGCGCCATCAACGACAAATGTCATGTTCGGTTGACCAAGATAAATATTTATTTCAGTCAACAGCTTGTATTCGGTAGCCGTTGAAGAATCACTCCAAGGCTTTGGAGGTTTTCTTCCTCAACCACTGAAAGGTACGTCATGAAAAAAATGTCTGCGCTGTTAATTTCTACTGTGTTTGCTGCCGGTTCTTATGCGGCAACCCCAGCAGCTGCTCCCGCCACTGCCGCCGCGCCTGCTACCACTGCCGCACCGGCGGCCAAAGCGACAACAACGGCTGCAACACCTGCTGCCAAGCCTGCCGCTGATAAAGTGAAAAAACATAAAGTAGCGCACAAAGCGTCTAAGAAAGAGGCAGCACCTGCTGCAGTTGCCAGTACGCCAGCGATCAAATAAACACTGACGCCTTTATGTCGGGACGAAAAAAAACCGCCGTGAGGCGGTTTTTTTTGAACGACAAGAAAACTCACTTGAGTTTGATTTCCTTGTATTCGACATGCTTGCGAGCTTTGGGGTCGAACTTCATGATCGACATTTTTTCGGGCATGGTTTTTTTATTTTTGCTGGTCGTATAAAAATGACCGGTGCCAGCTGTTGATTCCAGCTTGATTTTTTCGCGTCCGCCTTTGGAAGCCATGGTGAAAGTCCTTTAAAAGTCGGTGAAAAATTAAGCTTGACCGCGTGCCCGCATGTCTGCGAGCACCACTTCAATACCTTTTTTGTCGATCAAGCGCAATGCTGCGCTGGATACACGTAAACGCACCCAGCGGTTTTCGCTTTCCACCCAAAAACGGCGGTGTTGCAAATTGGGCAAGAAACGGCGCTTGGTTTTGTTGTTGGCATGGGAAACGTTGTTGCCAACCATCGGGGCTTTGCCCGTTACTTCACATACACGTGCCATCAGACACTCCTTGTTAACAGCCGGTACTTCCGACTTGACCTCGCCTTTGAAGGGGGCGGTATCCCTGGAACCGATCAACCTAAGGTTGAGTCTGGGTCCAAACTCAGCCAGATATTATAGCTTGCTGGGACATGGGGCAGTCCAATCAGGCGTGGAGTACTTATTGCTCTAAAAACCTCTGGGCATCCAAAGCCGCCATACAACCCGTGCCAGCACTGGTGATGGCTTGGCGGTACACATGGTCTTGCACATCCCCAGCCGCAAATACGCCCGGCACACTGGTCTGCGTGGCCATGCCTTGTAAGCCGCTTTGCGTGACGATGTAGCCGTCTTTCATGGTCAACTGGCCTTCGAAAATACCCGTGTTGGGTTGGTGACCAATGGCAATGAAACAACCGTGCACCGCCAATTCACGGGTTTGCTGGTCTTGTACGCTTTTCAATCGCACGCCAGTCACACCAGAGGCGTCGCCCAGCACCTCGTCGAGCACACTGTGGAGTTCGAGCACGATCTTGCCAGCTTTGACCTTGTCCATCAATTTGTCAATCATGATGGCTTCGGCCTTGAACTTATCGCGGCGGTGGATCAAATGCACTTTGCTGGCGATGTTGGACAAATACAAAGCTTCTTCGACTGCCGTATTACCGCCGCCGACCACACAGCACACCTTGTCTCGGTAGAAAAAACCGTCACAGGTGGCGCATCCGGAGACGCCGCGACCCATGAAGTTTTGCTCTGAGGCTAAGCCCAGGTATTTGGCCGATGCGCCGGTTGAAATAATGAGGGCGTCACAGGTGTAAGTGCCGCTGTCACCTGTCAACGTGAAAGGCCGTTGGCTGAAGTCAACCTTGTTGATATGGTCAAAAATAATGTTAGTTTGGAAGCGCTCGGCGTGTTCCTGAAACCTTTGCATCAAATCAGGTCCTTGTACGCCATGCACATCGGCAGGCCAGTTGTCCACATCGGTGGTGGTCATGAGCTGGCCACCTTGCGCCATACCGGTGATCAAAGTGGGTTGTAAATTGGCACGCGCTGCATAGACGGCGGCGCTGTAGCCGGCCGGGCCGGAACCAAGAATAAGGACTTTGCTGTGTTTGGGGGAGGTCATGTTTTCTGATGAGGCAAAAAGAGAAGGCAGTCTTTGCGCTTCGGGATAGGTATTTTAGGCCTTCGTTGCAAGCCGTCAGCCTGTCGCTGCTGTTAAGCTTACGTCCGGCAATGACTTACTCACTCAATACGCTTAGCAACCGCAAAGAAGACCCGCCCGCAATCAGCGGTTGGCAGCGCTTTGTCCAGGAAATTGCACTGTCGTTGGGCTTTGTGTTTTTATTGTTCTGGCTGGTGGCCATGCTCAGCCATTCTGCCCAAGACCCGGCTTGGACCACTTCGGGCTCCAGCGCAGTGCCGCGCAACTGGGGCGGACGCATAGGCGCGGCTATCAGCGATCTGGGTTTTTTTGTGGCGGGCTATTCCATCATTTGGTGTTTTCTGGCGGCATTTACCAGTTGGTTGCAAGCTTTGGCGAATCGGTTGCGAAGCGAGGAACTCCCGGCGGCTCATGCACAAATTTGGCGTTTAACCCGGTGGGCTTTTTGGAGCGGGTTGGTGTTGTTGATGATCTCCAGTACCGGGCTTGAATTCACCCGTCTCTACCGTTTCGACCCCCAATTGCCCGGTCACCATGCTGGCGGTATTTTGGGGTTTTTGGTGGGTGGAGCAGCAAACAAATGGCTGGGCTTTAACGGCTCAGCCTTGGTGTTTATTGTGTTCATGTTGGTTGGGCTGTCATGGACTTTTGGATTTTCATGGGTGGAGCTGGCTGAAAAAATCGGTGCAGGTATGGATCAAGCCCTCATCAACTGGCGCGAACGACGTGAAATGGCCGAAGACTTGGCATTGGGTCAGGCGGCAGCCCGTGAACGGGCAGAGGATGTGCATATTGAGCGTGTAGATACGGAGGACGCTGCGCCACGCCCTGTTCGAATATTGGTCGATCCAGAACCACAGGCTGCGCCAAAAAGCGAACGCATGGCGCGTGAAAGGCAAAAGCCTTTGTTCAATGACATGCCTGATTCCCGCTTGCCACAGGTTGACTTGCTGGACGAGTCTCACGCCAGACAGGACCCGGTCGATTCAGAAACCATCGAATTCACCAGCCGTTTGATTGAGAAAAAATTACGCGATTTCGGTGTCGAGGTCAAGGTGTTGGCTGCGGCTCCAGGTCCGGTGGTGACCCGTTATGAAATTGAACCAGCCACCGGTGTCAAAGGTTCGCAAATTGTCAATCTGGCCAAAGACTTGGCAAGATCGCTCAGCATGGTGTCCATCCGTGTGGTGGAAACGATTCCTGGTAAAAATTTCATGGCGCTGGAATTGCCGAATGCCAAGCGTCAGTCCATCCGTTTGAGTGAAATTCTGGGTTCCGAGATTTATAACGAAGCCAAGTCCATGTTGACCATGGGTTTGGGCAAGGACATAGGCGGCCATCCGGTGGTGGCAGATTTAGCCAGAATGCCGCATGTATTGGTAGCGGGTACCACTGGCTCAGGTAAATCTGTGGGCATCAACGCCATGATTTTGAGCCTGCTCTACAAAGCCGAGGCGCGCGATGTACGCCTTTTAATGATTGATCCGAAAATGCTGGAGATGTCGGTTTACGAAGGCATTCCGCATTTACTCGCGCCTGTTGTCACCGACATGCGGCAAGCCGCGCATGGTTTGAATTGGTGTGTGGGAGAAATGGAGCGCCGTTACAAGTTGATGAGCAAGTTGGGCGTTCGCAACTTGGCAGGCTACAACCACAAGATTGAAGAGGCGCTGGAAGCAGGCCATTCCATGCCCAATCCGTTCAGCCTCACACCCGATGACCCAGAGCCTTTGGAACGCTTGCCGCATATCGTCGTCGTGATCGATGAATTGGCAGACCTGATGATGGTGGTCGGCAAAAAAATCGAAGAGTTGATTGCACGGTTAGCGCAAAAAGCAAGGGCTGCAGGTATACATCTGATACTGGCGACACAACGCCCGAGTGTCGATGTGATCACCGGTTTGATCAAAGCCAATATTCCAACGCGTATCGCTTTTCAAGTCAGCAGCAAAATTGACAGTCGCACCATCCTAGACCAGATGGGTGCCGAGGCTTTGCTGGGCATGGGAGACATGTTGTATTTGCCCAGCGGCACCGGTTTTCCCATTCGAGTTCACGGCGCATTTGTCAGTGACGAAGAAGTGCACCGCGTGGTCAGTTACCTGAAAACCCAAGGCGAACCGAATTACATCGAAGGCTTGCTCGAAGGCGGTACGGTCGATGGCGAAGCCTACGGGCCTGACTTGTTTGGTGAAACGCCAAGTGAAAAAGACCCGATGTATGACCAAGCCGTTGAAGTGGTGTTGAAAAACCGCAAGGCCAGTATTTCTTTGGTGCAGCGCCATTTGAAAATTGGCTATAACCGCGCCGCCCGCTTGGTGGAGGACATGGAAAAAGCAGGCATGGTCAGCGCCATGAGCAGTAACGGTCAGCGTGAAATTCTGGTGCCCACACGTCAGGATTGATTCTCAAGCCTTCACCGATGCTGACATATTCGATAAACACATTGCAGGAGTCGCTCATGAAACTTTTCAATCCAAAGGTACGTATCAGCGCCTTCGCCTACAGTTTTCTTCGTTGTGCATTGTGGGTGTGTTTGCCCTTATGTATGAACGCGCATGCGGACAGTATCAGCAGTTTGTCACTTTTCTTGAAGAATGCCCACAGCATGAGAGCCGAATTTGTGCAGTCTGTGACCACGCCAGCCAAAGAAAACCGGCCATCCAAAACCAAGACTTCGTCAGGGACTTTTGCATTTGTCCGGCCTACTGCTTTCCGTTTCGATTACGCCAAGCCGTTTGTACAAAACATCATTGCCGATGGCCAGCACCTGTGGTTATATGACGTCGATTTGAATCAGGTCACCCAACGCGTACAAGCACAAGCACTTTCAACCACACCTGCTTCTCTGATTGCCTCAGCCAGTGATGTGGCT
The DNA here is from genome assembly GCF_046052765.1 of Limnohabitans sp. Taxonomy (GTDB): domain Bacteria; phylum Pseudomonadota; class Gammaproteobacteria; order Burkholderiales; family Burkholderiaceae_C; genus Limnohabitans. Next base: position 52,240 of record NZ_JAVLFQ010000052.1, read on the forward strand.
ACATTGGAAAAAGAATTTGTTTTACAAGCGCAGCCTGAGGCGGAAGGCTTGCAATGGATTGCTGCTATACCTAAAACGCAGGACGGCAGTTTGCAACGCGTGCGCATTGGTTTGCGGCTAGATGGTGAACAAGTTCAATTGGCGCAACTGGATATTCTTGACGCTTTTGGTACGCGTTCATTGATTAAATTTGAGCGTACAGAAATCAACCCGAAAAACCTGACTTTGGCGCAATTTAATTTCGTGCCACCCAAAGGTGTTGACTTGATCAAACCTTGACGTGCTGCAAGGCCTGGCACCGCTGTATGCTGAGCAAACAAGGCTGCTGATATTAGGCAGTTTTCCGGGCGTGGCTTCTTTGGAAAAACAGCAGTATTACGGTCATTCGCGTAACCATTTTTGGAAAATTTGCGCTAAGCTATTGACCACTGATCCTGAACCAGTGATGAGTTTGGATTACGCAAGCCGTTGTGATTGGCTGCTGACTCACGGCATTGGTTTTTGGGATGTGTATGCAGCCTGCGAACGTCAAGGCAGTTTGGACAGCCATATTCGCAATGCACAGCCAAACGATTTGTCTTTGTTATCAGTGGCGTGTCCTCAATTACAAGCCATTGCACACAATGGAGGTGAGAGTTTCAAGCACGCCAAACACACGCAAACTTTGGGTGTGCCGGTTTACCTTTTACCTTCCAGCAGTCCGGCCAATGCGACTTGGTCGTTTGAGCGCAAATTGAAAGCTTGGCGAGATGTGTTTATGCAAGCAGGTTTGTCTGTGATAAGTTCGCCCTAGTTCAGACACGACCATGCATACACCTACTCCCATTCCTCATTCACCTTTGGCCGAGCGCTTGCGCCCGCGCAAACTTTCTGAGGTCGTGGGACAGCAGCATATTTTGGGCGAAGGTATGGCGCTGCGCGTGGCGTTTGAGTCTGGGCAGCCACACAGTTGCTTGTTATGGGGGCCGCCAGGCGTTGGCAAAACCACGATTGCACGGTTGATGGCGGATGCGTTTGATGCGCAATTTCTCTCCATCAGCGCGGTATTAGGCGGTATCAAAGAAATACGCGAAGCCGTAGAGATGGCGCAAGCCGCCAGAGACTCTTTAGAGCAACGACGAACCATTGTGTTTGTCGACGAGGTACACCGTTTCAACAAAAGCCAGCAGGATGCTTTTTTGCCGCATGTGGAGTCCGGCTTGTTCACCTTCATCGGGGCAACCACGGAGAACCCGTCGTTTGAAGTCAACTCCGCCTTGTTGTCTCGCGCTGCGGTATATGTGTTGCAACCTTTGTCTGATGCCGACTTGACGCAAATCGTCGAGAAGGCGCGCGCCATCGACGCTGTGCCCGAACTCGAAGACGCAGCGCAGGAGCGCTTGATTGCTTATGCCGACGGCGACGCCAGACGTTTGCTCAATACCTTGGAAACATTGGCCGTGGCGGCGCAGCGAGAGCAGTTGCAACGGGTGACCGATGTGTGGCTCATGAAAGTGTTGGGTGAAGGCATGCGTCGTTATGACAAAGGCGGTGAACAGTTCTACGACACCATCAGTGCCCTACACAAATCAGTGCGTGGCTCCGATCCGGATGCCGCTTTGTATTGGCTGGTTCGCATGCTTGATGGTGGCGCAGAACCTAAATATATGGCGAGGCGCATGATTCGCATGGCTGTCGAGGACATTGGACTGGCTGATCCGCGTGCGTTGCGTTTGGCTTTGGATGCCGCTGAGGTCTACGAACGTTTGGGCTCACCCGAGGGTGAACTCGCTTTGGCTGAATGCGTGGTGTATCTGGCCATCGCACCTAAATCGAATGCAGTTTATAAAGCATATAACCATGTACGCAAACTCATCAAGTCCGACGGTACAAGGCCTGTGCCCATGCATTTACGCAATGCGCCGACACAATTGATGAAGGACTTGGACTACGGGAAAGCGTACAGGTACGCGCATGATGAACCCGATGCATTTGCCGCAGGTGAAAACTACTGGCCTGACGGCATGAAGCCACCCGTGTTGTATGAACCGGTTGAGCGCGGCATGGAAATCAAGATCGCTGAAAAAATGCGCCTGTTGCGTGACAAAAACACACAAGCCCCAAAAACTTAAAGCTTGTCTGCTTCGCTGGTGAACGAATCAGCGAAAAATTCATCGGCAGCTAAACCATGCGCTAAGTAATCACGCTGAGCCGCGTCAATCACCACCGGTGCGCCGCAGGCATATACCTGATGACCAGACAAATCGGCGTTGTCTTGCAGCACAGCCGCATGCACAAAACCGGTTCTGCCTGTCCAGTTATCTTCTGGCAATGCGTCGGACACGACGGGTATGTATTGCAGATTCGGCATCTGAGTCAATTGCGCCATGACCCATTCGTTCATATACAAATCTGAAGGACGGCGACCGCCCCAATACAAACAGGCAGGACGTTGTGTGTTTTTATGTTGCATATGTTCTATCAATGCCTTGATCGGGGCAAAGCCGGTGCCAGACGCCAGCAATACGATGGGCTTGTTGCTGTCTTCGCGCAGGTAAAAACCACCAAAGGGAGCTTCAATACGTTGAATCTCTTTTTCTTTCATGGCACCGAACACATGGTCGGTGAATTTGCCGCCCGGCATGTGCCGTATGTGTAACTCAATCACCGGGGTACCTGCCACCAAGGTGTGCGGTGCATTGGCGATAGAGTACGCACGGCGTGAACCGTCACGCAATAAAAATTCCACATATTGCCCGGCATGGAATTGCATGTTTTCTGTAGAAGGTAATTGCAGTTGTATGCGCATCACGTCATGCGACAATTTTTCCAATGATGCAATGCGCACGGGCATTTTGCGAATAGGAAATGCGTCAGCACTGGTGACTTGGCGCGATTCGAGCACCACATCACTTAAGGCGGTTGCACGGCAGGTCAGCACCATACCTTTGGCCAACTCTTCGTCGCTCAAAGCTTTGCTCTGGTAATTGCCCATTTGAATCTCACCAGAGACTTTCAAGCATTTGCAAGAACCACAGGCGCCGTCTTTGCAACCGTAAGGTAGTCCCACCCCTTGGCGTATGGCAGATGACAAAATCGTTTCGTTTTCATCTACGCTGAAAGACCGCCCACTGGGTTGCACTGAAACTTGAAAAGTCATGCTTGCTATCCTTGGATTTTTATAAACAACGAAAGACTGGATTTTGCCCTCAAACCAAAACCCTCTCGGTGCACTGCCATCGCGCTTTAAAAGACCGCGCATATTGATCGTTGGTTGCGGTGATGTAGGTTTGCGTGCCGCCAATTTATTAAAGAGTTCAAGCCGTGTTTATGCGTTAACCAGCAACGCATCGCGTATATCAATTTTGCAGCAGCAAGGTATCACGGCTTTGCAAGGCAATCTGGATGAACCGGCCAGTTTGCGACGGTTGGCAGGTATAGCCACGCACATCATTCACATGGCGCCTCCTCCTTCACAAGGCATCACCGATCAACGCAGTAAAGCCTTGGTGCAAGCTATGATGCGGCGCTCTTCTCCCTACGCAGTGGTGTATGGCTCAACCAGTGGCGTGTATGGCGACTGCGGCGGCGCATGGATAGATGAAACACAACCATTGAAGCCGCAAACAGATCGCGCTTACAGACGTGTCGATGCTGAGGCTTGGTTGAACGCCTGGGGCTCGCGGGGTTTTCCGCGTATCAGCGTGTTGCGTATTCCCGGTATTTATGCGCTGGACCGAGAGGGCGGCACACCGCTCGAACGCTTACACCGTGGCACGCCGGTGCTGCAAGCCAGCGATGATGTGTATACCAACCACATCCATGCCGACGATCTGGCGCGTGCGACCGTGCTGTGTGTGTGGCGCGGCAACACCTTGCGGCCTTTGCATGTGAGCGATGACAGCCATATGTTGATGGGCGATTACATGGACATGGCCGCAGACCTGTGGCAGTTGCCACGCCCACCGCGCATCAACAGGGCGCAAGCGCAAACCGCATTGCCTGCCATGACATTGAGTTTCATGAGCGAATCCAGACGTATGCACAACCAGCGTTTGAAAAACGAGTTGCGCATGAAGTTGTGCTATCCCACCGTGCGCGAAGGCTTGCAGGGCAAGCCGGTTTTTTAACGCATGCCGATTTTGGCGTCGCCAAATATGCCGGTGACTTCGCGCGGCAGGCTGCGCCAATATTGCTGTGTGGCTTGCACCTGACCGCCAAGCGCGGCGGCAGCTTCCCAACCCCAACGCGGTTTGTATAAAAAGCTGCGACCTAAGGCAATCATGTCTGCGTCCCCAGCTTGCAAAACTTCCTCTGCGTGTCGTGGTTCGGTGATCAAACCGACAGCAATGGTGGGTAATCCAGTTTCTTGCTTAATGTGTTTGGCGAAATGCACTTGGTAGCCAGGGCCGATGGTGATTTTTTGCTGCGGAGAGATACCACCGGAAGACACGTGTACAAAGTCTGCACCGGCTTGCTTTAACTGTTTGGTGAAGTCTGTGGTTTGCTCCAAATCCCAGCCGCCTTCTATCCAATCGCTGGCAGATAAACGCATACCGAGTACGCCGTGAAACACTTTGCGAACGGCATTGAAAACTTGCAAAGGAAAGCGCGCGCGGTTGGCGAAATTGCCGCCGTAGTTGTCGTTGCGTTGGTTGGCGATGGGCGATAAAAATTCGTGCAACAAATAACCATGCGCACCGTGCAATTCCAGCATCTCCAAGCCCATGGCTTGGGCGCGTTGCGCGGCTTTGACAAACGCTTGTTCAATCGCTAGCAAACCGGCGGCATCGATTTCATGCGGCGGCGCTTCGCCAGGCAACAGGTTGATGGGCGAGGGTGCCAAGGTTTCCCAACCGCCATGCGCTTTGTCTATCAGCATGCCGCCGTTCCAAGGTTGAGCGCTGGAGCCTTTGCGGCCAGCATGCGCAATTTGCAAGCAAACAGGCACGGGGGGCGCGAGTTTGCGCGCGCGCGCCAAGGTGTCGGCAAGCGCATCAGCGGTCGCATCGTCCCAGATACCCAAACAATTCGGTGTGATGCGGCCTTGTGCTGTGACTGCAGTGGCTTCGATCATGAACACACCAGCGCCGCTATTGAGCAAATTGGCCCAGTGCATCAAATGCCAGTCGTTCGCCTTACCGTCCAAATGACAAGCGTATTGGCACATGGGTGCCACCACGATGCGGTTGGGTAATGTCAACGGGCCGCGTGGAGATTGGAGTGTGATGGGGGTGAAGAGAAGGCTCATAGTGCAATGTGAAGGGTAAATCAAATAACGCCATCTTAAAGCGAGCCAGAAGTGATCACAGACAGACATAAAAAAAACGACCCTTGTGGGGTCGTATTTTCATTGCCATCATCTGGTGCCGGAGGCCGGAATCGAACCGGCACGGTGTTTTGCACCGGCAGATTTTGAATCTGCTGCGTCTACCTATTTCGCCACTTCGGCTAAAGTGTTGAAGACCTGTATTATGACATATTCAAGAACAAAATTCCCGACCTTGGCTGACGCGATCGGTAACACGCCCTTGGTTCGGCTGCAAAGAGTTGAGCAAGCAACGCTTTTACGCCATTCCAATGTGGTTTTGGGTAAATTGGAAGGCAACAATCCGGCCGGATCGGTCAAAGACCGTCCCGCCCTTTCGATGATTGCAAGAGCCGAGGAGCGAGGAGACATCCAACCCGGCGAGACACTCATTGAGGCGACATCGGGTAACACGGGTATCGCCTTGGCCATGGCCGCGGCCATCAAAGGTTACCACTTGATTTTGATCATGCCTGAGGACTTGTCCATTGAACGCGCACAGACCATGAAGGCTTTTGGGGCTCAACTGATCTTGACGCCTAAAACAGGGGGCATGGAGCACGCCAGGGATTTGGCTTTGAGGATGCAGTCAGAGGGACGGGGAAGGGTTTTGGATCAATTTGGCAATCCTGACAACCCCAGGATCCATTATGAAACAACCGGGCCAGAGATCTGGAGAGACACGCATGGAGAGGTCACTCATTTTGTGAGCGCCATGGGCACGACGGGCACCATCACAGGCGTTTCAAGGTATTTAAAAGAACAAAATCCCCAAGTAAAAATCATTGGTGTACAACCTTCTGAGGGCTCGAGAATTCCTGGGATTCGAAAATGGTCCAAGGAGTATGTGCCCTCCATCTATGATCCAAGCCACGTGGACGAGTTGGTGTATGTGAGCCAAAGCGACGCTGAACAGATGTGTAGACGCCTGGCCAAGGAGGAGGGCTTGTTTGCCGGTGTGTCGGCCGCAGGTGCGTGCTGGGCTGCTCTGGAAATTGCAAAGAAAGTTCACCATGCCACGGTGGTTTTCATCGTCTGTGATCGAGGAGATCGCTACTTGTCTACGGGGGTCTTTCCCGCATGAGTGATTACACCTACTGTCCCATGTGCAAAGAAGCCTTGTCCCTGATCGCTCGGCAAGAGGATGGACTGGCGGTCACGCGCCTCAGATGCAAAGCGTGTGAGTGGACCCATTGGAACAATCCAACGCCCGTGTTGGCGGCGATTGTGCAGTGGGAGGGGAAAATTTTGCTCGCAAGAAATGCCGCTTGGGCCCAAAGGCGCTTTGCTTTGATCACGGGCTTCATGGAAGCCCACGAGACGCCCGAGGGCGGTATCACCAGGGAGATCAAGGAGGAGACCCATCTAGAGGTGCAAGATTTGAGTTTGGTTGGGGTCTATGACTTTCAAAAGAAAAATCAAGTGCTGATCGTTTATCATGCGCACACACAAGGTGTGATTCAACTCAGTGAAGAGTTGCTGGAGTACAAACTCTACGAGCCTCATGAGATCGTTTGTTGGCCCTCAGGCACGGGTTATGCTGTTGCGGATTGGCAAAGGAAAAGAGGCATAGAGCCCGTTTTTAAAGCCTGGGAAGATCGCAGCGAGAACGAATGAAACACATCTTCAATGAAATGACCAACCAAACATCATCATCATGCACGTTCACCAAGAATTAGATACATCTGGGCTCAATTGCCCTTTGCCTATTTTGAAAACCAAAAAAGCCCTCTCCAGCATGCAAAGTGGAGAGATTTTGAGGGTGCGCTCAACGGACCCAGGTGCGAGCAGAGATTTCCAGGCCTTTGCCAAGCAAACGGGGCATGTGCTTCTCGAGAATTCGGCGAGTGGTCAAGAGTTTGTCTTTGTCTTGCAAAGAAAATGAGCCTCAAGCCTGGACTTCAAACAGAAGTCTTGAACGCATTCAAATATGCTTTGAAGTCTTGAGCCACCTCGGGGTGTTTCAAGGCCAACTCCACGGTGGCTTGAAGAAAGCCTAACTTAGAGCCACAGTCAAATCGCTTGCCTTGGTAGTTGTAAGCAATCACGCCCTCGTGCTTTAACAATTCAGAAATGCCATCGGTCAGTTGAATTTCTCCAAGCGCCCCTTTGCCTGCGGTTTTGATCCGGTCAAAGATATGCGGGCTCAAAATGTAGCGCCCAGCCACGGCCAGTCGTGAATCGGTTTGTTCGGCTCTGGGCTTCTCTACGATGCGTTTGACTTGCGTTTTGCCTTCGCCAAGCGCGTCACCAGAGACGATGCCATAGCGGTGCACTTGTTCACTTGGAACCTCTTGCACAGCCAAAATGGACTGCTGGGTTTCAAAAAAGACCTCTGCCATTTGGGTCAAGATGCCTTTGCCGTTCTCAAGCCCAATCATCAAGTCATCGGCCAATAAAACAGCAAAGGGCTCATGGCCCACCAGCTTTTCTGCGCAAAGCACAGCGTGTCCAAGACCCAACGCACGGGGTTGACGGATGTAAGAGCAAAGCATGTCAGAGGGTTGAACGTCTCTGATCAAGGACAAGAGAGATGCTTTGCCGGCCATTTCAAGTTCATTTTCCAATTCGTAAGCCGTGTCAAAGTGATCTTCAATGGCACGCTTACTTCTTCCGGTGACAAAGATCATGTGCCGAATGCCCGCCTCATACGCTTCTTCGACCGCGTATTGAATGAGGGGCTTGTCAACAATGGGCAGCATTTCTTTGGGTTGTGCTTTGGTGGCAGGCAAGAATCGCGTTCCCAAGCCTGCAACGGGAAACACAGCTTTGGTTAAGGTGGAAGGGTTCAAAGTTTTTGCTCCAAAGTAATTGATTCATCAAAGCGACGCATCAAGGCTATTCATCAAGCCTATACATCAAGGCGATTCATACAGCTGATATGCGCTTGAGTTGATCTTTGACCTTGGCCAAAGTCGATGTGAATTCCTCAATCCTCAGTTGCTCTTGCTCGATGACTTTGGCCGGTGCTTTGGCGACAAAAGCCTCGTTGCTGAGTTTGGCCTGCGCTTTGCTGAGTTCCGTCTCTAATCTCAAGACCTCTTTGCTAAGACGAGCGGTTTCAGCGGCCTGATCGATCTCGATGAACAAGCACACCCTGGACTGACCCAAAACGGCGACCGGGGCATTTTGAGCGGCGCTTTGCCACGCCCCTTCATCCTCAAAGGTTTTGATCTCTTGGAGTTTGGCCAAACTTTTGAGAACTGGCGCCATGTTTTGAATGAAACTGCTCTCCTCAGCGTTGCCCACCAAGATGTACAAAGGCACCTTGGTCGCGGGGGAGATGTTCATCTGACCTCTTAAGTTGCGGCAACCTTCGACCCAGTTCTTCAACTGGGCAATGGCGTGCTCGGCCAGAGGATCTATTTTGGCGGGTTGTGAGACAGGATAGTCGCAAACGCTCACAGATGCTCGGTCTTGGTCTTTGGGCCAAAGTCCCGCAACAGGTGCGACCTTTTGCCACAATTCTTCCGTGATGAAGGGGATCAAGGGGTGACTCAAGCGAAGGATGGCCTCAAGGGTGCGAATCAACGTGCGCCTTGTGGCACGTGCTTGCGCGGGGCTGCCTTGTTGAATTTGTACTTTAGCAATCTCCAAGTACCAATCACAGAACTCATTCCAGACAAATTCGTAGATGGCGTTGGCCACCAGATCGAGTCGATAGTCTTTGAAGCCTTGCGCAACTTGCGCTTCCACGCGTTGGAGCATGGAACTCATCCAACGGTCGGCTTGACTGAATTGCATGTAACCATGAAAGGGTCCACCAGGAGCGCATTGCTCTTTGGAGTGTTGTTCCAGACCACAGTCTTGCCCCTCGCAATTCATCAGGACAAAACGTGTGGCGTTCCATAGCTTGTTGCAAAAGTTGCGGTAGCCCTCGCAGCGCTTGGTATCGAAATTGATGCTTCTCCCAAGGGACGCCAAGGCTGCAAAGGTGAACCTCAACGCGTCAGCACCGTACGACGGGATGCCCAGTGGAAACTCTTTCTCTGTGTTTTTCTTGACCAAGGGTGCGGTCTCGGGACGGCGCAACCCCGTGGTCCTTTTGGCAAGCAAGGGTTCGAGTTCAATGCCATCAATCAAGTCGACGGGGTCAAGAACGTTGCCCTCAGACTTGGACATCTTCTTGCCTTGTGCATCGCGCACCAAGCCGTGGATGTACACATCTTTGAAGGGCACTTTACCTGTGAAGTGGGTGCTCATCATGATCATCCGGGCCACCCAAAAGAAGATGATGTCATAGCCCGTGACCAACACGGAACTGGGCAAGTACAAGTGAAAGTCCTCGGTCTCTTTGGGCCAACCCAATGTTGAAAAAGGCACCAAGGCGGAGGAGAACCAGGTGTCCAACACATCGGCGTCTTGGGTGAGTTGACGACCTGGGCCTGCTTCATCTTGAGCTTGAGTCAAACTTTCTGCCACATAGACGTGACCGTCTTCGTCGTACCACGCGGGAATTTGGTGCCCCCACCAAAGTTGTCGGCTGATGCACCAGTCTTGAATGTTCTTCATCCACTGGTTGTAAGTGTTGACCCAGTTTTCTGGCACAAAACGAACTTCACCCAATTCAACCGCTCGGATGGCCTTTTCTGCAATGGACAGTCCCTTGGGATCCAACTGGCTTTTTTCAGTCATGGCCACAAACCATTGATCGGTCAGCATCGGCTCAATGATTTGTCCGGTTCTCTCACATCTTGGGACCATGAGGGTGTGGGCTTTGACGTCGACCAAGAGACCCGCTTCTTTCAAATCTTGCACAATGTGCTCGCGTGCTTTAAAGCGGTCCAGTCCCTGATAGGCCTTGGGGGCTTGGTCATTGACACTGGCATCCAAATTGAAAATATTGATTTGCGGCAACTGGTGACGCACACCGACGGCAAAGTCATTGGCATCGTGTGCAGGGGTGACCTTGACCACGCCCGTCCCAAAGTCCTTGTCCACGTAGGCATCGGCAATCACGGGGATCAATCGCTCGCACAAAGGCAAATGCACCCGTTGACCGATCAAGTGTTGGTACCTGGCGTCTTCGGGGTTGACCATGACCGCCACGTCGCCCAGCATGGTCTCTGGGCGGGTGGTCGCCACCACCAAGCGTTCATTGGAGTTCTCGATGGGATAGGCGATGTGCCACATGAAGCCTTTTTCTTCTTGGCTTTCCACTTCCAAGTCGGAGACAGCTGTTTTAAGGATGGGGTCCCAGTGAACAAGGCGTTTGCCCCGGTAGATGAGGCCTTCCTTGTAGAGTTGGACAAAAGCCTTGGTCACGACCTCGCTTCTTGGCTCATCCATGGTGAAGTACTCGCGACTCCAGTCCACGCTGTCACCCATGCGGCGCATTTGTTGGGTGATGGTTTTGCCACTTTTCTCCTTCCATTCCCAAACTTTAGCGATGAAGTTTTTTCTGGAGACCTGCTCTGTGGGGCCAAGGGTGTGCTTGGACAGGCCTTGCTCTTGGAGTTGCCGCTCAACCACAATTTGAGTGGCGATCCCCGCATGATCGGTGCCTGGGATCCATGCGGTGTTGGCGCCAGACATGCGGTGATAGCGGGTCAAGCTGTCCATGATCGTTTGATTGAAGGCGTGCCCCATGTGCAAAGTACCCGTCACATTGGGAGGTGGGAGTTGAATGCAAAACCCAGGCGCACCAGGCTTTGCTATGTGTGTACCTTTGAAGCCAGCCACACCGTAGCCACGGGCTTCCCATTCTGGGCCCCAGTGGGCTTCAATTTCAGCGGGTTCAAAGGATTTGGACAGGCTCTGTAAGGCGGGCTGGTTGATGGGCGCAACTGGTGCAGTCGATTCTTTGGAGGCAGAGTTCATAAAGACCCATGAAGGCGGAAAAAGAAAAGTACAAAAAGTACAAAAACTACAAAAGGACCGTATGGGGGTTCTTTTTGTAAAAGATCATGTCATTTTAACCGTGCTTCATGCACTTCAAGAAGCGCTCAGAGAATGGGCCTTGGTGTGGGTCCAAGGCGCAGGTTCGCCAAAGGTTTTGCGCAGAACCTTACTTTTTAGAAAATTCAGGCCTGTCGTTTCTCTCAGGTTTGAGCTTGCCTTGAACGCCTGAGCTTGCTTTCTCGGCTCGCCAAATTTCTTTTCTTTGGGTCCAAAGTTTCAGCCTCTCGTGGGCATCCAGGCTTTCTTTGTGCATGGTCTCTTTGCTGCCCGTTTGAACGGTCAATTCAAGACGGATGCCATTGGGGTCAAAGAAGTAAATGCTTTGAAAGACATGGTGATCGGTCACGCCCAACACCTCAATGCCATGGGCTTGCAGCCGCGCTTTGGCGCGCTCGAGTTCCTCGATGGTGTTGACCCTGAACGCAATGTGATTGACCCAAGCTGGCGTGTTCGGTGAGGGCAGCGCCGCTTGGTCGTCTCCCAAGTCAAAAAAGGCGATGAAGGAGCCGTCCAGCAGTCTGAAGAAAAAATGCGTGTAGGGGCAATACTCGCCAGTGCTCGGCACATGATCGCTTTGAATGATGTGGTACAAAGGCAAACCCAAAATGTCTTCATAAAAATGTCTCGTCTCTTCTGCATCCCTGGCGCGATAAGCGTACTGATGCAATTGCTGTATGTCAGCCGCCTTTGGTAAGGACTCCAAATGCGGGGTGCTCAGTGTGAAGGGGACCGTTTGAGAGGACATGGTGTCTCCGAATGTTAAATTCATGTCACGCAAGTGTAAGTCGGCTTGAGCTTTTAAGGGTGTAAAAAAACACAAGAAATGAGTATAAAACACTTACATAAAGCTTGGGCATCGTTTTCTTGTCTTGGATGGGTTAATCTATCGACTTGGATCAAGGAGAGACTCTTTTCAGTGGGGGTCCTAAAAAAATAGAAATCGGTGCCCATGTCGCGCGTTCATTACAAGGAAAAATAGATCATGTCCACACTCAAGGGCTCCAAGACCGAAAACAATTTGAAAGAGGCTTTCTCGCAAGAGTCCCAAGCCAATCGGCGATATTTGTACTTTGCAAACAAAGCCGACATTGAAGGGCAGCAAGATGTTGCGGCCTTGTTTCGCTCTACCGCAGGAGGAGAGACGGGACATGCGCACGGCCACTTGGAGTGGCTCGAGCAGTGCTCAGACCCTGTGACAGGCTTGCCCTTTGGCTCCACGCGCGACAATTTGGCCGCTGCCGTGGCCGGAGAAACGCACGAGTACGCTGACATGTACCCTGGCATGGCCAAGACCGCTCGGCAAGAGGGTTTTGATGAAATTGCAGACTGGTTTGAAACTTTGGCCAAGGCAGAGCGCTCGCATGCGATGCGCTACACCAAGGCTTTGCTTGAGTTCAAAGATTGAGTTTAAAAACGGGTCTGCCTTGGTGCTGCATGGCGCTGGCGATGAAGCATGGTGATCAAAGGGCGTGCCACATGAAAAAACTGGGATACATTGGACTTGACAATTTGATGACGCTAGAGGCTTATGCCAAGTACAGGCAGCAGCACCGTGCGGATCTCATGGCGCACAGGCAGCTCAGAAGCATCTCTTTGGGAGAGCACATGACGGTTCAGTTTGAGAGTGAACTGACCCTTCGATATCAAATTCAAGAGATGCTCAGAATAGAAAAGATTGTTGATGAAATCGGTGTTCAAGCACAGATCGACGCCTATGAGCCCCTGGTGCCCAAGGGCAACAACTGGAGTGCCACTTTGTTGCTGCAGTATCCGGACCCCCTGGAGCGCAAACGCGCTTTGTCCAGTCTTCTTGGAGTTGAAGAGCGCTTGTTTGTTAAGCTTCGGGGCCAAGAGAGGATTTATGCTGTTGCCGATGAAGACTTGGTGCGTCACAACCCTGAAAAAACATCCGCAGTTCATTTCCTTCGCTTTGAATTGCCCCAGGAGATGATTGCGTCTTTGAAGGGCGGCCAGTCGCTTGAACTGGGCTGTGACCATGTGCACTACTCAGCACATGTGAGC